>CAJNCI010000003.1 GCA_905221215.1 bacterium | reverse complement strand
TTCGATGGTTTTTGGAAGTCATATTTCTTCATTTGACTTCCACATTCAGGACAAGATGGGGGCTCATAATCCAGTTTGGCGATGATTTCCTTGTGGGTATCTCTATTAACAACATCCATAATTTGGACATTAGGGTCTTTGATATCGAGTAGTTTTGTGATAAAATGTAATTGTTCCATATGATTCTTTCTAATGAGTTGTTTGATCGCTTTTCATTATAGGTTATATGGGACTTTTTTTTACACAAAAATAGGCTCCATAATATCTACAGGGGATTTACCCACTACAAATATTATAGAGCCAAAATATATTACAAAAAAGTGGGGAGTCCCACTTTTTTTGTTAGACTGGTTTCAATAGAATACTCTTTGAAATATGGAGAAAGGCCTGTTATGAAACTATTCTTAAGACATCATTTATTTAGAATACTTACCTTATCAAGGTTTTTGAGCTCAAGTGGAGCTTATATTTATAATCTGGTATTTATCGTTTATGCTGCGAGTCTACCCTTTAAAAATATAGCAGTATTTATGGCGAATATGATTACGATTTTACCTTTCCTATTTACTTTTTATGTTGGGGTGAAGGCTGATCATACTTGGAATAAAGCAAGGACAATTATCTGGGTTGGTTGTGTGCAAAGTCTGCTATTTCTTTTGATTGCTAGTGTAATTCATGACCAGAACTTCGTAACGTTTGCTTTTATCTGTATGGTTAATATCTGTTCGGATATTTTATCAGATTATACAGCAGGCCTGCGTATGCCGATTATCCAGCATAATATTTCAGAAGATAGGCTCTATGAAGCTTATTCCTTTACTCAGTTTGTTTCCTATTTATCAAATCTAGGAGGTCAGGCCTTAGGAGTATGGTTACTCACAACCAGTCATCAAAATTTTTCTTTTGTTGCAATTGTGAATGCTGGTTTCTTTTTACTATCTTCTCTCATTTTGTTCAAAAATAGAAGAGAATTGACTCGTTTGTCTGTAAGTGTAGAGAATAAGTCGATTAGTTTACTTCAACAAGTTAAGGCGATCTATGCGGATATGGATGCTATCTTTAGACAGAGAGAAAGTAAATCATTGCTTAAAATGATCCTTGTCATTTTGGTAATGAATACTTTGGGAGGAGCTGTTGGAGGTATTTATCACTTTTACTTATTAGACCATACTATCTATCATCTCAGCTATGCTCAAGCCCTATTTTTAATTGAATGTGTTAGCTTGGGAGGAGCTATTCTTGGTAGCTTAACCCCAAATGATTATTTTGGTAAATTGTCTTTTTCAAGCTTGTTATCGCTTAATGCAATTCTGTTTGTCTTGTTGGCTACTGCTAATATTTTAGATTTTTCTCCTCTAGTAGGTGTTGCCTGCTTAGCCTTTGTCATGTATTTGATGTCGAAATCAATGCCTAAATTAGATACTCTGTTACTGTCTAATTTGAGCGCGGATGTATTAGCTAGAAGTAATAATCTCTTGAGTATGATTTTTTCCCTAACATTACCCTTGGGAATGTCTGTATTTTCCTTCTTAGCTTTACAAGATATCAGGCTTTGTTGATGGGTGTTTTTGGTAGTGAGTGTGATAGGGCTCATTTTATCCCTAGAAAAAAGAAGTTTTTCAGGTAAAAAATTTTAACCTAGGGAAACAGCTATGGCGGGGGCAGTTGGCGCTGGAGGGATTGGTAACGTAGCCATCGCCTATGGATTTAACCGCTACAATCACGATGTGACTATTTTGGCAACCATTATTATCATCTTGATTATCTTTGCAATTCAATTCTTGGGAGATTTCTTGACTAAGTCTTGAGTCATAAATAAAAAAGAGCCGTCTGGCTCTTTTTATTGACTAGATTTTCTGCGCAAATTTTTTACTCAAGGTTTGTCCAATCATGGCACCCAATAGGGCTCCGATGACTACACTTGCGATAAATAGAAGGATGGTTCCAGGATTTGGAGCAACCATGATACGGTCGATATATTCTTGGGATTTTCCTCTTGCCAGAAGGGTAGCCATATAGGCTTTGGGCGCAATCCACATAAGCAAGATTGGACCTGTTGAACTAAAGGCAAAAATAACGAAAGAAAGGAAGTTCTTTGTTTGGTCCTTGTATTTTCCTAGGCTAGCTACTGCATCTGCTAGGAGACCACAGATAATTCCAGGAAGGAAGGCACCGGCACCGTGTTTAGTTCCCAAGAAAAAGAGGGCAATGACAAGTCCGATAGTGGTAATGGCTCCAAAACGCGGAACTTTTGCGATTAGAATCATATAGACGCTACCGCCGACAAGGGCAGTAAAGGCAGGCGCATAAAACATGTTTCCAGTTTGGTCAAAGAGATTGCCCAAAAGGACACCAATCCCCATGCAGAGGAAGTAAAGAACTGCAAAGAGCAGTGTAGTTAAGATAGATTTCTTCATGAATTGTCTCCTGATAATTTTTTCACAATTCTCATTGTACCACGGTTTGATGGGATTGTAAATGGGCACTAGAATTTTTTGAAAACGCTTGAAATATGATATAATAGTTTCATAGTTATTTTTAGGAGGATATCATGGGTAGATTTTTAGACTTTGTCTTTAATCGTTTCTTTTTAGGGATGATTGCGACAGCCTTCTTTTGGCTATTAACATTGGCAGGAGGGATTATCCTTGGTCTAGCGCCGGCTAGTGCCACCTTGATGAGCTTATATGCAGAACATGGTTATAGCTTTCGGGAATATAGTTTGAAGGAGGCCTGGTCTCTTTACAAGCAAAATTTTGTCTCCAGCAACCTGATTTTTTATAGCTTTTTAGGGGTGGATTTAGTTTTGGTCTATGGCTTGTATCTCTTGGTGCAATTGCCTCATCAGACTATTATTCATTTGATTGCGACTTTTTTGAATGTCCTAGTAGTTGCCCTGCTCTTTTTGGCCTACACAGTGTCTTTGAAACTACAAGTTTATTTTGATTTGTCCTATCGAAATAGTCTCAAACTATCCTTGATTGGCATCTTTATGAGTCTAGCAGCTGTGGCCAAGGTTCTCCTTGGAACTGTGCTACTTGTGGCAATTGGTTACTATATGCCTGCTCTGCTTTTCTTTGTAGGAATCGGGATGTGGCATTTCTTTATCAGTGATATGTTGGAACCGGTCTATGAAAGTATCCATGAAAAATTGGCGACAAAGTAGGATGAAGCAGTTTTGGCTACATACGCTTCTGCGAACCTACAGTTCAGTTATGATCATTATTATTGCGAGTTTTGCAATCTTACTCTCCTACGCTGACTGGGATTCACGGGAAAAGGAAGCTCAGAGAGTAGCCCAGCGTGTAACTACTCGAACAGTCGAAGAGGTGGAGTATTATTATCGGGAGTCAGCCCAACTAGCACAAGATTTAGTAGACAATCAAGCCCGCCTACAAGGGGTTTATAAGTACTTTAGCCTGTCAACTTCTGAGTATTTTTATTGGCTGTTGGAGCATCAAGCTGCTTCGTCGACGTCTATTTCTCTGTATGAAAATATCGATGACCTGTATGTCCAAAATGACTATATAACGGGCGTCGCAATCGTCTTACAAGATTTTAAAGAAGTGTATGTTTCGAGCAGAAACGAGAGAGGTGGTCATACGGTACTTGCGGAAGGCTTTAAACCGGAGGCCAATAGTTTTGGAGTTCCTATTTTAGACCCAGCGACGGATCAATCCATAGGGGTTGTTTATATCTCCTTGGATCCAGAAATCTTATACCATGCTGTGGACAATACCCGAGGTCATATCCCGATGGCTGTGACTGTAACATCGCCTTTTGATACGGAGATTTTTCATATTGGTGAGAGGGTCAATAGGGAGCATGAGAACTGGTTTGTTGGTGTGACCTCTCATGGCTATCAGGTTCAGGTGGCAGTTCCCAAAAACTTTGTTTTGCAAGGAACAGTAACCAGCTCTGCTTTGATTGTAGGCTTGAGCCTTCTCTTTATTGTCATTCTCTATCTGACTTTGAGGCAGACTTTTGCCAATTATCAAAAGCAGGTAGTGGATTTGGTGGATTCTATCCAAGCTATTGCTCAAGGGGAGGAAGGTCTTCGCATTGATACTCTTGAAAAGGACCAGGAATTGCTCCTAATCGCAGAGACGACCAATGATATGTTGGATCGATTAGAAAAGAATATCCATGATATTTATCAGCTAGAGCTTAGTCAAAAAGATGCTAATATGCGAGCCTTGCAGGCGCAAATCAATCCTCATTTTATGTATAATACGCTGGAATTCTTGCGCATGTACGCAGTTATGCAGAGCCAAGATGAGTTGGCGGATATCATTTATGAGTTTAGCAGTCTCTTGCGGAACAATATTTCTGACGAAAGAGAAACCCTTCTCAAACAGGAATTAGAATTTTGCCGTAAATACAGCTATCTCTGCATGGTTCGCTATCCCAAGTCCATTGCCTATGGTTTCAAGATAGACCCAGAGTTAGAGAATATGAAGATTCCTAAATTTACCTTGCAACCGCTGGTAGAAAACTATTTCGCGCATGGTGTTGACCACAGACGGACAGATAATGTGATTAGCATCAAGGCTCTCAAACAGGATGGCTTTGTAGAAATTTTGGTGGTCGATAATGGCCGTGGAATGACGGCAGAAAAACTGGCAAATCTCCGAGAAAAACTAAGTCAGAGACATTTTGAACACCAAGCTAGCTACAGTGCCCAAAGGCAGTCTATCGGGATTGTCAATGTACATGAGCGTTTTGTACTCTATTTTGGGGACCGCTATGCTATTAGTGTAGAGTCTGCGGAGCAAGCAGGTGTTCAGTATCGTATTACAATTCAAGATGAGTAGAAAGGGAGAAAATGTATAAAGTATTATTAGTAGATGATGAGTACATGGTGACAGAAGGTCTGAAACGTTTGATTCCCTTTGATAAGTGGAATATGGAGGTCGTCGCAACAGCCAGTCATGCCGATGAAGCCCTAGAATACGTTCAGGAAAATCCTGTTGATGTGGTCATTTCCGATGTCAATATGCCAGATAAAACAGGACTTGAGATGATCAAGGAAATGAAAGAGATCTTACCAGATGCTGCCTATATCTTGCTCTCAGGTTATCAGGAGTTTGATTACGTAAAAAAAGCCATGAACCTTAGTGTTGTGGACTATCTGGTCAAGCCTGTTGATAAGGTAGAGTTGGGAAATCTGCTGGAGAAGATTGCAGGTCAGCTTAGCGAGAGAGGAAAGAAAAGTCAGACTCTTAGTCAAGATTTAGATGAGGCGGGGTTTGTCAGTTATTTAGGAGGTAAGGAGAATTGGTGGATAGGTCTATCCAAGGAAAAACAAGGTTCCTTCACCATTCCCTACTATGTCTTGGGTCAAGACTGGCAGATTTTCATTTCTGACCAACCCCTAGATGGTTTAGTCGTTACTCCCTTTGAAGCCCCTTATCAAGAACATTTTGAACGTTGGAAGCTGAATGCTGAGAAAGCCCTCTTTTACGGCTCTGTAAATCTGCAGCAGTCGGAGAGCCTCTTCGCCTATTACGAACCGATTTATAGGGTTATCATTCAGGGAAATCTCAATCAAATTGTAGAAGAGTTGAACCTCTTGGAGAAAGTGGTTCTTGAAAATACACCCCGTGTTCCGATTACCAAACAGCTTTTTATCCAGTTTGTCATGGATGTTTTTCACTTGTTTGAACATCTCAAAGCTGATGATATGACGGACATTGTCAAAACCATTCATGCTATTCAAAGCTTCGATGAATTGGTTCCTTATATCAAGGAAACTCTGACTCGCTTCTTTGGGCAATATCGCATGAATGAAAATGTGGTCAGTGTGCTGGAAGTGATTGGGCGTGATTATCAAAAAGAACTTTCCCTCAAGGATATCAGTAAGGATCTTTTTATCAATCCTGTCTATCTAGGTCAGTTGATTAAGCGAGAAACCAATTCGACCTTCGCAGAATTACTAAACAAACAACGCATTAAGGCCGCCCAGCAACTCTTACTTTCAACTAGTGACAGTATCGAAGATATTTGTTATGCTGTTGGCTACAGTAACGTTGGATATTTCTATAAAGTTTTCCGAAAATTGTGCGGAAAATCACCAAAAGCCTACCGAAAACAGGTAGAAACGATACTATAAAATTTGTATCCCTTTACAAAAAGTGCTATAATATCAATAATAACATCAGGAGGTTCTATCATGAAAAAGAAACCGATTTATCTATGGGTCTTGCTAATCTTGTCTGCCCTTATTTCAGCTACGTCTCTGTTTGGAATGTTGAGTCCCATACCTAGCAAAGAAGTCCTTCGTGTTAGGCAGTCACATGTTGCGGGACTTAGTGCCCAGCAATTAGAAGACAACATCAATTACACCTATACAGTAGCAGAATCAACTCATTCTATTTTTAATATGGCCTTGATTGTGCTATCTGCTATTTTAGTTGCAGTAGCGATTGTGTTCCTTGTCCGTAAGAATTTGCAGTATGCAAATTATACTTATGTTGGCTATGTTTTGTTAGCCATTATTGGTTCGATTTATAGCTATGTGACTTTACAAGACGCTGTGCAGTTAGTTCACGATGAGACCATGCGTTTAGGGATAAGTGTTATTTCACAAGCCGTTAGCATTTTCTATATCGTCATCAATGTTCTCTTCCTAGCTCTTGTCTTCTACAAGATATGGCGACAACAAAAAGCCTTGGCTGAAGAAGAAACAGAAGAACTTGCCTAAGTATTGACAAAAAATAACTATCAAGTTACAATCTTGGTAGTTATTTTTCGATTATACATAAAATTATGGAGGTAAATATGAAGACAATTTCTTTAGTTTATATCAGTCTGAGTGGGAATACTGAGAGTTTTGTGACACGCTTGAAAGACTATCTCTTGTCCCAGTACGAGGGAATTGAGGTTCAAAAGATTCATATTAAGGATTTGGTCAAGGAAGGCCAAGATTTTTATGAAATGGACCATCCCTATGTCACTTTTTTGCCGACCTACCTAGAAGGTGGGAATGGCGTGGATAACGGAGACGTTGAGATTTTGACGACACCCGTTGGGGATTTTATCGCCTATGGTGGCAATGCTAGTAAGTGTTTTGGCGTGGTTGGTTCAGGAAATCGTAACTTTAATAACCAATACTGCCTGACAGCTAAGCAATACAGTCAACGTTTTGGTTTCCCTGTATTGGCTGACTTTGAAATGCGAGGCATGCTGGGAGATATCAAGCATGTGGCTGCAATTATTGCGGATTTGTATGAGTTGGAAAGTTGAGCTTAGGCTTGGCTTTTTTATTATTCCAAGAAGTTTTATCAGAACTCTTACTTTCTATGCTCTAAGAGTTGATTGATGTGGTCTACTTTTCTAGCTTCTCTTTTATAGAGAATAGCCCAAATGATGAGGTAGATAATCGCAAACTCGATAATGAGCTGGAGATAGAAGATCCAGTGGAAGGGGAACCAACCAGCCAGAGTTGCTAGTGGAACAAAGCCAGCCAGCATAAGGAAGAAATGAGTCAGAGTGGCACGAAGCATGCTCCAGTCACGGCTGAATAAGCGGTTGCCAAAGTTGAAGAGAATACCTATAGCTGCCCAGATAAGTGTGCAGTAGAGCAAGACCAGGGCACCGTGAACCTGATGCTGAGCCATCACTTGGCCGATGAGAGAGTAGGGATTTAGTGGGGCATAAGTACTCGGTGCATAAATGAGTGAAAAGAGGATAGAGAGGATGAGGCCGATGAGGACGCCAGCAGCTGCGTCGTGAAAGATTTGTTTTTTCATAGTTCTAATTTCTCCTTGATGGTTTTTAGGTAACGGCGTGAAGAGTAGGTGAAGCTTTCATTCTTCAAGAAAATTTCAACTAGACCGTTGGGAGTGAGCTTGAGGTGAGAGATGGAGTCGATATTGATGATTTCTGATTGAGAAATTTGGATAAAATTGGTTGGCAGAATTTCAAGGACTTGATAGAGCCGTAAATCAATGTTGTAGGTCTGACTTGCTGTTTCTGCTAGAACCTTCCGATTCTCGATATAGAAGCGTTGTATCTTACCAATCTTAACTAGATAGACCTGATCATCGATTTTCCCTTTGATTTTTTCTTTTTGATCCAGATTTTCTGCGAACTCGATGACTTTCTGGACTTTATCTGTCGGCTGAGGTGCTTGGACAATCAGTTTTTCCTCCTTGTAAGTCTCACTAATCTGTAGTTCTACTTTCATAAATTTCTCTCCTTGTTTTTCATACAAAATTGTGATCACTTCTTGTACACCTTTATTAAACACTATTTTACGACACCTGGCAAGGGACTTTGTTTATGTGGAGGGATTTGGCTCCTATGTGGTGGAGCTTTTCTGTCCTATCTGAAATATGGTATAATAGCACTAATCAATTGCTAGGAAAATAGATACGGAAAGGGGCTGAAAGATGTCTCATATTATTGAATTGCCAGAGGTGTTGGCAAACCAGATCGCGGCAGGAGAGGTTATCGAACGTCCTGCCAGTGTTGTTAAAGAGTTGGTAGAAAATGCCATTGATGCTGGCTCTAGCCAGATTATCATTGAGATTGAGGAAGCTGGTCTCAAGAAGATTCAAATCACCGATAATGGTCATGGAATTGCCCATGATGAGGTGGAATTGGCCCTGCGTCGCCATGCGACCAGTAAGATAAAAAATCAAGCAGACCTCTTTCGGATTCGGACGCTTGGTTTTCGTGGTGAAGCCTTGCCCTCTATAGCATCTGTTAGTGTCTTGACTTTGTTGACGGCAATGGATGGCGCAAGCCACGGGACTAAATTAGTAGCGCGTGGGGGAGAAGTAGAAGAAGTCATCCCAGCGACTAGTCCTGTGGGGACCAAGGTTTGTGTGGAGGACCTCTTTTTCAACACGCCTGCCCGCCTCAAGTATATGAAGAGTCAGCAAGCGGAGTTGTCTCATATCATTGATATTGTCAACCGTCTGGGCTTGGCCCATCCTGAGATTTCTTTTAGTTTGATCAGTGATGGCAAGGAAATGACACGGACAGCTGGGACTGGGCAACTGCGCCAAGCAATCGCAGGGATTTATGGTTTGGCGAGTGCTAAGAAGATGATTGAAATTGAGAACTCTGACTTAGATTTCGAAATTACAGGTTTTGTGTCTCTGCCTGAGTTGACTCGGGCTAATCGCAACTATATCAGCCTCTTCATCAATGGCCGTTATATCAAGAACTTCCTGCTTAATCGTGCTATTTTGGATGGTTATGGCAGTAAACTCATGGTGGGGCGTTTTCCACTGGCTGTCATTCACATCCATATCGACCCTTATCTAGCGGATGTCAATGTTCATCCGACCAAGCAAGAGGTGCGGATTTCCAAGGAAAAAGAACTAATGACGCTAGTTTCAGAAGCTATTGCAAATAGTCTCAAGGAACAAACCTTGATACCAGATGCCTTGGAAAACCTTGCCAAATCGACCGTGCGCAATCGTGAGAAGGTGGAGCAGACCATTCTCCCACTCAAAGAAAATACGCTCTACTATGAGCAAACTGAGCTGTCAAGACCTAGTCAAGCTGAGGTGGCTGATTATCAGGTAGAATTGACTGATGAAGGACAGGATTTGACTTTATTTGCCAAAGAAACCTTGGACCAGTTGACCAAGCCAGCAAAACTGCATTTTGCGGAGAGAAAGCCTGCTAACTATGACCAACTAGATCATCCTGAGTTGGACCTTGCGAGTCTCGATAAGGCCTATGACAAGCTGGAGCGAGAAGAATCTTCAAGTTTCCCAGAGTTGGAGTTTTTCGGACAAATGCACGGGACTTATCTCTTTGCCCAGGGGCGAGATGGGCTTTACATCATAGATCAGCATGCGGCTCAGGAACGAGTTAAATATGAGGAATATCGTGAGAGCATTGGCGATGTTGACCAGAGCCAGCAGCAACTCCTAGTGCCCTATATCTTTGAATTTCCTGCGGATGATGCTCTTCGTCTCAAGGAAAGAATGGCACTTTTAGAGGAAGTGGGCGTCTTTCTAGCAGAGTACGGAGAAAATCAATTTATCCTACGTGAACATCCTATTTGGATGGCAGAGGAGGAGATTGAGTCTGGTATCTATGAAATGTGTGATATGCTGCTCTTGACTAAGGAAGTTTCTATCAAGAAATACCGAGCAGAGCTGGCTATCATGATGTCCTGCAAGCGGTCTATCAAGGCCAACCATCGTATCGACGACCACTCAGCTAGACAGCTGCTTTATCAACTTTCTCAATGTGACAATCCCTATAACTGTCCCCACGGACGTCCTGTTTTGGTGCATTTTACCAAGTCGGATATGGAAAAGATGTTCCGACGCATTCAGGAAAATCACACCAGTCTCCGTGAGTTGGGGAAATATTAAATTCATACTCTTCGAAAATCTCTTCAAACCAGATCAGCTTTATCTGCAATATCAAAGCTGTGCTTTGAGAAACCTGTGACTAGCTTTCTAGTTTGCTGTTTGATTTTCATTGAGCATAAAAGGAAAATTATGTACGAATATTTAAAAGGAATCATTACCAAAATCACGGCTAAATACATTGTTCTTGAAACCAATGGTATCGGCTATATCCTACATGTGGCCAATCCCTATGCCTACTCAGGTCAGTTCAATCAAGAAGCCCAAATTTATGTGCATCAGGTCGTGCGTGAGGATGCTCAGCTGCTTTATGGATTTCGTTCAGAGGACGAGAAGAAACTCTTTCTCAGTCTGATTTCGGTTTCTGGGATTGGTCCTGTATCAGCTCTGGCTATTATCGCTGCCGATGACAATGCTGGCTTGGTTCAAGCCATCGAAACCAAGAATATTACCTACTTGACCAAGTTCCCTAAAATTGGCAAGAAAACAGCCCAGCAGATGGTGCTGGACTTGGAAGGCAAGGTAGTCGTGGCTAGTGATGACATTCCTGCTAAGGTGGCAGTGCAAGCTAGCGCTGAAAATCAAGAATTGGAAGAAGCTATGGAAGCCATGCTGGCACTGGGCTACAAGGCGACGGAGCTCAAGAAAATCAAGAAATTCTTTGAAGGAACGACAGATACAGCTGAGAACTATATCAAGTCGGCCCTTAAAATGTTGGTCAAATAGGAGCAGAGCATGACAAAACGTTGTTCGTGGGTCAAGATGACCAATCCTATCTATATCGCCTATCATGATGAGGAGTGGGGCAAGCCCCTCCATGATGACCAAGCATTGTTTGAGTTATTGTGCATGGAAACCTATCAGGCAGGCCTGTCTTGGGAAACGGTGCTCAACAAACGCCAAGCTTTCCGAGAAGCCTTTCATGGTTATCAAATTCAAGCAGTCGCAGAAATGACTGACTCCGAATTGGAAGCCTTGTTGGAGAATCCAGCCATCATCAGAAATAGAGCTAAGATTTTTGCTACACGCTCTAATGCCCAAGCATTTTTACAAGTACAGAAAACCTATGGCTCCTTTGATGCCTATCTTTGGTCTTTTGTTGAGGGGAAAACTATTGTTAATGATGTTCCCGATTACCGCCAAGCCCCAGCTAAAACACCTTTGTCTGAGAAATTAGCTAAAGAACTCAAAAAACGAGGTTTCAAGTTCACAGGCCCAGTCGCCGTCTTGTCTTTTCTACAAGCAGCAGGCCTAGTCGATGACCATGAGAATGATTGTGCGTGGAAAAGCAGCAATTAGTGAGTATAGGTAACTAGAATATCTGAGAATATAGAAAAAAGCTGAGAAATTTTTCCCAGCTTTAGTTGTTATAGTCAAAGCGAATGATTTGCTCCTTTGCATCTACAGAGGCGTGAACGCCAAAGGGAACAATGGCTCTTGGAGTTGCGTGGCCGACATTCAAATTATAGACAATCGGGACATTGCTGTCAATGATATCCAATAGTGCGTCTTTATAGTCGTCATAGAAAGTTTCATCCATAGGTTTCCCGACCAAGAGTCCGCTGATGACCTCGAATATCCCAGTGTCCTTTAAAGTCTGCAGCACCTTTTTGAAATATTCCGGCTCAGGCTTTTCTTCGCTTGTTTCTAGAAAGAGGATTTTTCCTTCCCAGTCGGACAAGTCAGGGAAAAGTTTGTATTTTTGGCAGAGCTCTGTGCTGTCTGCGTATCGAGAGTTGTCAAAGATATCGTAGAGAGATTCGAGGCAACCACCGAGGATTTCTCCCTCGAACTGGGCATTTCCTTGTAACAAGTCAAAACCAGTATTTGTATGACTGACACGAGGTGTTCCCAGAGCCTTGGGACTAAAATCAGTTCGTTCCTCATACCAAACGTCACTAGGGCGGATTTCTGAGATTTTTCCTGTCTCTATCAATTCTTTAAAGTAGTGGAGACTATAGGTCAGCATTTCCTTGTCCAATTCACAAATGTCTGCTAAGAAGGATTGACCATAAAAGGTCTTGATTCCTAGTTTATGCAACATGAGATGGTTCATGGTTGTATCTGAGAAGCCAAGAAAAATCTTTTGTCGAATAACCTTTTCTAGTTGGCCATTTTCAAAAAGGTAGGGCAACAAACGATAGGTATCATCTCCACCGATGGCGCATAGGATCATGTCGATGCTATCATCAGAAAAGGCTTGCATCAAATCCTCTGCACGGGTTTCAGGATGGTTCTTGATAAAGTCTAATCCTTTTAACGAATGGGGCAAAAAGATAGGATTAAGTCCTAAGTCCTTGAGACGTTGGACACCCAAGTCCACTTCGTGTTTGACAAAGTCTTCTCCGATAATGCCACTAGACAAACTAACAATACCAATAGTAGAAACCATATCTCGTCCTCCTAGAAATAGATTGAGCCTATTTTATCACAAAAGATAAGAGAAAGCTATGTGGAATTTCAGAAGAATGCTTTTAAATCAAGAAAGTAGTAAAAAGCAACCGCACCTGCAGTTGCTTTTATCATTCTCTTAATAACGTGTTGGTCCTGCACTTGCGCTGCGAATGTTCAAGCGTTTCTTGAGATAGAAGCGAAGGGCTAGGAGAACTGCTCCGATAATAGCTAGTGGCAATGGAGCAAGTACTGGGTTAAGGTTAGCTGGTAGGAAGCTTGTTGCAAAGAAGACAAGTAACCAAAGGAACATAGAGGCTAGGATAACCAGTACAGATTTCCAGAAAGGTGGACGTTGACTGCGGTCCATATCTGGACCATAGTATTGGTAAACAAAGTAGTACATCAAGTAGAAGGCAAATCCACCAACCAGTCCAACTAGCAGAAGAGTAATCAAACCGTAACCGATAGCCTGATCTGCTGAGAAGAAGGTTGTAAGGGCGCTGACGAGGGCAAAGAGGCTAGTGATGAAAAGGGCTGAGTCCATAATCATGAGTTTTGGATCATCATTTTCCTTTGGATGCTCTTTTTCATATTGCTCATTGACAGTGAAGCTATGAGCCCAGTGGGTAGGTGCGCCGTAGAGGGAACGAGCAGTCGTACCCTTGGCTTGCTCCTCAAGGATTTGGGGAATAACTTCCTCAAAAATAGCCTTAATTTCAGCATCTGTTTTCCCATCTTTAATGAATTGTTGGGTAGCGATGTGGACAAACTCTTGGTTTTTCTTGGTTAATTTTTGTAGATCAATCTGAGACATAGGAACTCCTCTTAGAACCATTTTTTATGGATGAGATAGAGAGTGAGCGAGACACTCATAGCAAAGGCGATAAAGACGATTAACCAGAAGGCATTTGGCTCGCCGTTTAGGGGGATTTCATTATCCTTAAAGTTCATCCCGTAGGCAGAAAAGACCATGGTTGGGATGGACATGACGATGGTCACAAGGGCCAAGGTTTTCATGATGTTGTTCTGGTTATTGGAAATGATAGAGGCAAAGGTTTCTGTCATGGAATGAAGGACATTTCCGTAAATGTCTGCCATCTCGATGGCCTGTTGGGTTTCAATCAAGGTATCTTCAAGCAGGTCTTCGTCCTCAAGGTATTTCTTGATATTGCTGGTTGAGCTGGTCAATTTCTTAATCACACGCTCATTTGTTTTGAGTGAGGCCTTGAAATAGACGATGGTTTTTTCCAATTCCATGAGCTCAATCAATTCTTCATTACGAGTTGATTGATGTAGTTGACTTTCGATTTGTTCACTCTTACGGTCAATCGAACGAAGGGCTGTTAGGTAAAGCTCTGCATTGCGATAGAGAATCTGGAAAATAAAACGTGAACGCATGAAGGTGTAGAAATTACGCAAGCGACGGTTGATAAAGACATCGAGGACTGGTAGAGGTTCCAAACACGTAGTGATAATGGTTTCCTCGGTGATGATAATACCAAGCGGGATGGTTACGTAGTAGGTGCGGTTATTTCTTTCCTCTGTGACCGGAACGTCTACGATAATCAGGGTATACTCGTCTTCAATCGTAATACGAGACATTTCTTCCGCATCGAGCGGTGCTCTAAGGTCGGCAATATCAATATCGAAGGCATTAGCGATTTCCAGTGATTCATTTTGAGTCGGATTAACGAGATTGATCCAAGTACCCGGTTCAAGCGTATCGATCTCTTTAAATTCAGTTGTTGTAGAGAGAAAAACTTGTTTCATATCCCTTATCCTTTCTCATTTTTCAGATTTTTTCACACCGTACTATTATACTATAAAATTGGCCTTTTGGGTAATAGAATCTCACTTTTTTTGGTATAATGGTAAGCAATAATGGACTAGAAAGAACAAAGATGCAAGATAAAATTGTCATTCATGGGGCGCGTGCCCATAATTTAAAAAATATTGATGTGGAGATTCCACGAGACAAGTTGGTTGTCGTGACTGGTTTGTCAGGTTCAGGGAAATCCAGTCTGGCCTTTGACACCCTCTATGCGGAGGGACAACGTCGTTATGTGGAGAGTTTGTCAGCCTACGCTCGTCAATTCTTGGGGAATATGGAGAAGCCAGATGTAGATGCCATTGATGGTCTCAGCCCAGCTATTTCCATTGACCAGAAAACGACTAGCAAAAACCCTCGTTCGACGGTGGGAACAACGACTGAAATCAATGACTATCTGCGTCTCCTCTACGCACGTGTGGGGACGCCTTACTGTATCAACGGACATGGAGCTATCAAGGCCTCTTCTGTGGAGCAAATTGTGGATAAGGTCTTAGAGTTGCCAGAACGCCAGCGCCTGCAAATCTTAGCACCAGTTATCCGTAAGAAAAAAGGACAGCATAAGAGCGTTATTGAAAAGATTCAGAAAGATGGGTATGTTCGTGTCCGTGTGGATGGGGAAGTCTATGATGTGACCGAAGTACCAGAGTTGTCCAAGAGCAAGCAACACAATATCGATGTCGTGGTTGACCGTATTGTCATCAAGGAGGGTATCCGAAGCCGTCTCTTTGATTCCATTGAGGCTGCCCTTCGTATTGCAGAAGGTTATGTCATTATCGATACTATGGACGATTCGGAGTTGCTCTTCTCTGAGCATTATGCCTGCCCAGTTTGTGGATTTACTGTTCCAGAGTTAGAGCCTCGACTCTTCTCCTTCAATGCTCCTTTTGGCTCATGTAGTGAGTGTGACGGCTTGGGTATTAAGCTGGAGGTGGACACTGATTTGGTAGTGCCAGATGCCAGCAAAACGCTACGTGAGGGAGCCTTGGCCCCTTGGAATCCTATCTCATCTAACTATTATCCAAATATGCTAGAGCAGGCCATGACGGCCTTTGGAGTGGATATGGATAAGCCTTTTGAGGACTTGTCAGAAGAGGATAAGAACTTGATTCTCTACGGCTCAGATGGCAAGGAATTCCATTTCCACTATGAGAATGAATTTGGCGGTGTGCGCGATATCGACATTCCATTTGAGGGAGTTGTCAATAATATCAAGCGTCGCTATCACGAGACCAACAGTGATTACACCCGCACCCAGATGCGCCTCTACATGAATGAGCTGACCTGCGGAACCTGTCACGGCTATCGTCTTAATGATCAGGCCTTGTCTGTCCGTGTTGGTGGTGAGCAAGGACCACATATCGGAGAAATTTCAGACCTGTCTATCGCAGACCACTTGGAGTTGGTGAGCCAGTTGACCCTGTCTGAAAATGAAGCAATCATTGCTCGTCCGATTCTCAAGGAAATCAAGGATCGCTTGACCTTCCTCAATAACGTGGGGCTCAACTATCTGACCCTGTCACGTTCAGCAGGAACCCTATCAGGTGGAGAGAGTCAACGTATTCGCTTGGCGACTCAGATTGGGTCTAACCTATCAGGTGTCCTTTATATCCTAGATGAGCCTTCAATCGGTCTTCACCAGAGGGATAATGACCGCCTGATTGCCAGTCTGAAAAAGATGCGTGACTTGGGCAATACTCTTATCGTGGTAGAACACGACGAAGATACCATGCGTGAGGCGGATTATCTGATTGACGTTGGTCCTGGTGCCGGTGTGTTTGGTGGGGAGATTGTTGCCGCAGGTACGCCAAAACAGGTTGCTCGCAACAGCAAGTCCATCACAGGCCAGTACTTGTCAGGCAAACGTGCTATTCCAGTACCCGAAGAGCGTCGTGTGGGAAATGGCCGTTTTATCGAAGTGACAGGAGCGCGTGAGAACAACTTGCAAAATGTTACTGCTCGCTTCCCACTAGGGAAATTCATTGCGGTGACAGGTGTTTCAGGTTCAGGGAAATCGACCTTAATCAACAGCATCCTCAAAAAAGCTATTGCCCAGAAGCTCAACCGCAATTCAGACAAACCTGGTAAATTCAAGACCATCACAGGGATTGAACACGTAGACCGCTTGATTGACATTGACCAGAGTCCAATCGGACGAACGCCAAGGTCTAACCCGGCTACTTATACAGGAGTTTTTGACGATATACGTGACCTTTTTGCCCAGACAAACGAAGCCAAGATTCGAGGCTACAAGAAGGGTCGTTTCAGTTTTAACGTCAAGGGAGGTCGTTGTGAAGCCTGCTCAGGTGATGGGATTATCAAGATCGAGATGCACTTCTTGCCAGATGTTTACGTGGCTTGTGAAGTTTGCCACGGGACTCGCTATAACAGTGAAACCCTAGAAGTTCACTACAAGGAAAAGAATATCTCGCAGGTCTTGGACATGACGGTCAACGATGCGGTAGAGTTCTTCCAACACATTCCTAAGATTCAACGCAAACTCCAGACTATCAAGGATGTGGGACTGGGCTATGTGACGCTAGGTCAACCAGCTACCACCCTTTCTGGGGGAGAAGCCCAGCGTATGAAGCTGGCTAGCGAACTCCACAAACGCTCGACCGGTAAGTCATTCTACATTCTGGATGAACCGACGACAGGGCTTCATACAGAGGATATTGCTCGCCTGCTCAAGGTTTTAGCACGCTTTGTTGACGATGGCAATACAGTCCTCGTTATTGAGCACAATCTGGATGTTATCAAGACAGCAGACCATATTATTGATTTGGGTCCTGAGGGCGGTGTCGGTGGTGGAACCATCATCGCAACAGGAACCCCAGAAGAAGTAGCGGCCAATGAAGCCAGCTACACAGGACACTATTTGAAAGGAAAGTTACATCATGAATAAACGTGTACAAGCATTTCTCGCTAAAATGCAAGAAAAAGAACTAGATGGCATCATCATCAATAACCTTAAAAATGTCTATTATCTGACTGGTTTTTGGGGTTCAAATGGAACAGTCTTTATCAGCCGTGACCGTCAGGTTTTGGTGACAGATTCTCGCTATATCATTGCAGCTAAACAAGAAACCAGTGGTTTTGAGATTGTGGCTGATCGCGATGAATTGGCTGTCATTGCAGGTATTGTCAAGGATATGGGCTTGTCTCGCATCGGTTTTGAAGATGAGATTTCGGTCTCTTATTATCACCGTATGCAGGCAGCCTTTGAAGGAATTGACTTGCTTCCACAAACTCAGTTTGTTGAAGGTCTTCGAATGATTAAGGATGAAGCGGAGATTGCAGCTATTCGCAAGGCTTGTTCTATCTCAGACCAAGCTTTCCGCGATGCGCTTGACTTTATCAAGCCAGGAAAGACTGAAATTGAGATTGCCAACTTCCTTGACTTCCGTATGCGTGAGTTGGGAGCATCTGGCTTGTCTTTTGATACGATCCTAGCTAGCGGTATCAATTCTTCCAAACCTCATGCTCATCCTATGCACAAACCAGTTGAGCTAGGAGAAGCCATTACCATGGACTTCGGTTGCCTTTATGACCACTATGTCAGTGATATGACACGGACTATCTATCTGGGACATGTTAGCGACGAGCAGGCAGAGATTTACAATACGGTTTTGAAAGCCAACCAAGCCTTGATTGACCAGGCTAAGGCTGGCTTAGGTTTCCGTGACTTTGACAAAATCCCTCGTGATATTATCATTGAGGCAGGCTATGGCGACTACTTTACCCACGGTATCGGACACGGTATTGGACTGGATATCCATGAGGAACCATACTTTAGCCAGACTTCTACAGAAACTATTAAGGCAGGTATGGCCTTGACAGACGAGCCAGGTATCTATATCGAAGGCAAATATGGTGTTCGTATCGAGGATGATATCCTGATTACAGAGACAGGTTGTGAATTATTGACCCTTGCTCCAAAAGAGTTGATAGTTATTTAAGAGTCAAACAACTCAAATGATTGACTTTTAAATTTTAAAGGTTTATACTGAAAAAGAAGACGGTAGGTGAGGCTACCATAGGGATACGGATGACTACCGCAAAGCAGTGGAGACACTACTCGTTGGTCAACAGTTCTGGTCGCGAAGGCCAAGACTAAGCTCATTACATTGCCCTATGGAGTTAAAGCTTGAACGAAAAAACAGATATTTAGTTTTTTAATCCTGCCATTTTATGGTGGGATTTTCTACTGTTTTAAAACAAAGAAAGGAGACAGACGATGCAAATTGACGACCATCCGGAACCGCACATACACAGCCAATCGCTGATTTGTGTCGTTCTGCCCTTATAAAGTGATTGGTCTCTGTGTATGAAACACATCATTCATACAGATAGGAGAAACCAATGAAAACTACAAAAGAAAGATTAGCAACAGCTATTCAAGTTCCTTTAGACGAGAGTCTAACTTTTTATCATACCAGTTTAAACGGTTTGACAGAGGAACAGGTCGAACAAAATCGTAACCTCTATGGCGAAAACACCATTACCAAAGGCCAAGAAGACAGTATTCTCAAAAAGATTTACGAATCGATTATCAATCCTTTTACAATCATCTTGCTGGTTATCGCCGTGATTTCCTTAGTGACCAATGTCTGGTTGGCAAAACCAGGTCAAGAAGATCCGACGACTTCCATTATCATCGTTGTCCTAGTCCTCATTTCTGGAGGCATTCGCTTTGTACAAGAACTCCGCAGTGATAAGGCAGCCACCAATCTTTCAAAAATGATTGTCAACACAGCGACTGTCATTCGTCAAGGAGAAATCCAAGAAGTACCTATCGATGATTTAGTAGTGGGTGACGTGGTTAAATTAAGCGCTGGAGACATGATTCCAGCAGATCTTCTTTTATTTGAGTCGCGCGATTTCTTTGTACAACAGTCGGGCTTGACAGGTGAAAGTGAATCGGTTGAAAAATTGGCCTTGACCAAGGCAATAGTTCAACAATCTGATAGTCTGCTAGAAGCAGAAGCGCTCGCCTTTATGGGAACCAATGTCTTGTCTGGTAGTGCCAAGGCCGTGGTTTTAGCAGTTGGTGATGATACCATGATGGGGGCCATTGAGCAGACTTTGAACACCTATGATGAGCCTACTTCGTTTGAACGGGAGATGAATAGTATTTCGTGGCTCTTGATTCGTTTGATGCTGGTCATGGTGCCCATCGTTTTCTTGTCCAATGGTTTAACAGATGGCGACTGGTTAGAAGCTGGCGTATTTGCTTTGAGTGTTGGTGTTGGATTGACACCTGAGATGCTTCCTATGATTATCACGGCCAGTCTAGCAAAAGGCTCCATCATTATGGCCAAGGAAAAAGTGGTTATCAAGAAACTCAATGCCATACAGGACTTAGGGGCGATTGATATTTTGTGTACAGATAAGACAGGAACTCTAACCCAAGACGAAATTGTCCTTGAATATCCCTTGGACATCCACGGACGCTTGGATTTGACCGTCTTGAGACGAGCTTATCTCAATTCTTATTTTCAAACGGGCTTGAAAAATTTGATGGACAGAGCCATCATCAAACGGACTGAAAAGGAAGCCAAAGAACACGCCCTCTTGCAAAATCTGGCTCAAACTTTTCAAAAAATAGATGAGCTTCCCTTTGATTTTGAACGTAGACGGATGAGTGTTATCGTTAAGGATGAACACGAAGTTGTTAGTTTGGTAACCAAGGGTGCCCTAGAGGAAATGTTGACGATTTCCAGTTATGCGGAATACCAAGGAGTGATTACTCCCTTGACAGATGTCATTAGAGAAGAAATTTTAGCAGAAGTCAGACAACTAAATCAACAAGGTTTGCGTGTCTTGGGAGTGGCCTATAAGTCAGATTTGAGGGAAAATCATGCCTATACAGTTGATGATGAAGGGGATATGATTCTAACTGGTTATTTAGCCTTCTTAGATCCTCCTAAACCATCTGCAGCACCAGCAATTAAGGCTCTGTTAGAACATGGGGTTCAAACAAAAATTTTGACGGGAGACAACGAAAAAGTTACCCAAGCAGTTTGTGAAAAGGTTGGTTTGGATATCAATCAGATGCTGTTAGGGTCTGAAATTGATCAGATGAGTGATCAAGAATTGGCCCAAGCCGTGGAGGAGGCAACCGTCTTCGCCAAACTTTCACCTGACCAAAAAGCAAGGATTATTTTGCAATTTAAGGCTAATGGTCATGCTGTTGGCTATATGGGAGATGGGATCAATGATGCTCCTTCTATGAAAGTTGCAGATGTGGGAATTTCTGTTGATACAGCAGTAGATATTGCCAAAGAAACAGCTGATGTTATCCTACTTGATAAGGATCTCATGGTGCTTGAAAAAGGACTTGTTGAAGGTCGTAAAGTCTATGCCAATATGACTAAATATATCAAAATGACAGTGAGTTCTAATTTTGGAAATATCTTATCCCTATTGGTCTCTGGAATCTTTTTGCCCTTTTTACCAATGGCACCAGTCCATTTGATTATCCTAAATCTAGTCTATGATTTGTCTTGTATTGCCTTGCCTTTTGACAAGGTGGATAAAGATTTTTTGAGAAATCCGCATACCTGGGAAGCCAAGTCCATCACACGTTTCATGGTTTGGATGGGGCCTATCTCTTCTGCCTTTGATATTTTGACCTTTATTTTGCTCTATTTTATCATTGTACCCATGACAACAGGTCAAGCCTATGTTCATGGGGCAGAGTCTGCCGTAGGATTTATTGTCTTGTTTCAGACAGGTTGGTTTATCGAGTCCATGTGGTCACAGACCATGGTTATCCATATGCTGCGTTCAGCCAAAATTCCCTTTTTACAAAGTCGTCCAGCTTGGCTAGTCCTTGTGACAACCTTATTGGCTGCAGCCTTTGTGACCTTCCTTCCCTACAGTCCACTAGCTAGCCTTCTCCATCTAACTCCTTTAAAACCGATTTATTTCATCTTTTTACTTTTCATCATTATTTTGTATATGATTAGCGTGACAACTGTGAAAAAAATCTATATCAAGAAATATCAAGAATGGCTGTGAATTTCATTTTGTCAAGAAAAAAGTACGAAAATGACGAAAAAAGTTAAAAAAATTTAAAAATAGGTCGCAAGTCGGATGTTTTTTATGGTATAATAGACTAAACTGATAGTAACATGTAGCGAAAGGGGTAGGTACATGATTAAAATTTATACAGTCTCAAGTTGTACTAGCTGTAAAAAAGCGAAAACCTGGCTCAATGCCCACCAGTTAAGTTATAAAGAACAAAACCTTGGTAAAGAAGGAATTACGAGAGAAGAATTACTGGATATTCTAACCAAAACAGATAACGGAATAGCCAGCATCGTTTCGTCTAAAAATCGCTATGCCAAAGCCCTTGGAGTGGATATTGAAGATTTGAGTGTCAACGAAGTCCTCAATCTGATTATGGAAACACCGAGAATTTTAAAGAGCCCAATCCTTGTAGATGAAAAACGCCTGCAAGTTGGCTACAAGGAAGACGATATTCGTGCCTTCCTACCACGCTCTGTCCGTAATGTAGAAAATGCAGAAGCACGTTTGCGTGCAGCTCTATAAACATCAAGGCTGGGAGCAATTCCCAGTCTTATTCTATTTTAATTTCAAAAAGAAAGAAGAAAGAAATGAAAAAAATAGTTCTTGTTAGTCTAGCTTTCCTTTTTTTCCTGGTTGGTTGCGGACAGAAAAAAGAAACTGGGCCAGCTACAAAAACAGAAAAAGATACGCTTCAGTCGGCATTGCCAGTTATTGAAAATGCTGAGAAGAATACAGTTGTAACCAAGACTTTGGTCTTGCCCAAGTCAGATGATGGTAGCCAGCAGACACAAACCATTACATACAAGGACAAGACTTTTTTGAGCTTAACGATTCAACAAAAACGTCCAGTTTCTGATGAGTTGAAAACTTATATCGACCAACATGGAGTGGAGGAAACTCAAAAAGCTCTCCTTGAGGCGGAGGAGAAGGATAAGTCTATCATAGAAGCTCGCAAATTAGCAGGATTTAAGCTTGAAACAAAACTATTGAGCGCAACAGAACTTCAAACAACGACTAGTTTTGATTTTCAAGTTCTGGATGTCAAGAAGGCTTCTCAGTTAGAATATTTGAAGAACATTGGCTTGGAAAATCTTTTGAAGAATGAACCAAGCAAATATATTTCAGACAGATTGGCAAATGGTGCGACAGAACAGTAGAAAATCCAAATAAATAGACTGCCTGAATTGTAGAACGTAAGGAATTATGCTATAATGGTACTATTCTAAGGAAAGAGGGTGTTAGAATGGGATTTACTGAAGAAACAGTACGTTTTAAATTGGACGATTCCAATAAAAAAGAAATTAGCGAAACTTTGACTGATGTCTATGCTTCGTTGAACGATAAGGGCTACAACCCAATTAACCAAATCGTAGGTTACGTATTGAGTGGAGACCCTGCCTATGTTCCTCGTTATAATAATGCACGAAATCAAATCCGTAAGTATGAACGTGATGAAATCGTTGAGGAATTGGTCCGCTACTACCTCAAAGGACAAGGAGTCGATCTGTAACCTATGAGAATTATGGGATTGGACGTCGGTTCAAAAACGGTAGGGGTGGCTATTAGCGATCCGCTCGGTTTTACAGCTCAAGGACTTGAAATCATCCAAATCAACGAGGAGCAAGGCCAATTTGGTTTTGACCGCGTTAAGGAGTTGGTTGATACTTACAAGGTGGAACGATTTGTAGTGGGCTTGCCTAAAAACATGAACAATACAAGCGGACCGCGCGTGGAAGCTAGTCAAGCATACGGAGCAAAGCTAGAAGAGCTTTTTGGTTTACCAGTAGACTATCAAGATGAACGCTTGACAACAGTTGCCGCAGAGCGCATGTTGATTGAACAAGCAGATATTAGCCGTAACAAGCGTAAGAAAGTCATTGATAAATTAGCAGCTCAGCTGATTTTACAAAATTATTTAGATAGAAAATTTTAATATAAAGGAGAGGCTATGTCACACGATCATAACCACGACCACGAAGAACGTGAATTAATTACACTAGTAGATGAACAAGGAAATGAAACCTTGTTTGAAATCCTTTTGACGATTGATGGAAAAGAAGAATTTGGTAAAAACTATGTTCTTCTAGTACCAGTTAACGCAGAAGAAGACGAAGACGGACAAGTTGAAATCCAAGCTTACTCATTCATCGAAAACGAAGATGGAACAGAAGGCGAATTGCAACCAATCCCCGAAGACTCAGAAGACGAATGGAACATGATTGAAGAAGTCTTCAATAGTTTTATGGAGGAGTAAAAATGTTCAGTGAACATTTTTACCCCAGTTCCTTTAAATAAGAGAGAACTGGTAAGTCCGGGGGATATATTTACCCCAACTCCTAGAAATTGGAAGAGTTGGAACGTCCGGGGGACGTTTTTAGCCTGACGCTAAAAATAAAGACCATAAGTAAGTCTGGGAGACTGTATCAGCCCAACTCCTAGAAACTGGAAAGAGTTGGAACATCCAGTGGATGTTTTTAGCCCAAGTTAATATTCATAGTTGCTAGTGATTAGCTAACCAGGTAAGAGGTCGGGACGAAAATCCTGACCTCATTTTTTGTTATCTACGGAATTTTGCTAGATAATTGATTAGACTTTTGTCAAGGAGATGTGTATGTTTGAAGTAGAAGAATGGCTCCATAGTCGGATTGGTTTGAATTTTCGATCAGGTTTGGGCCGAATGCAACAAGCGGTGGATTTGTTGGGGAATCCCGAGAAATCTTATCCTATTATCCACGTAACAGGAACTAATGGAAAAGGATCTACCATTGCTTTTATGAGGGAGTTATTTATGGGACATGGCAAAAAAGTTGCGACCTTTACCTCACCTCATATCGTCTCTATCAATGATCGAATCTGCATTAATGGGCAACCTATAGCAGACACAGACTTCATCCGTTTGGCTGAGCAGGTCAAGGAGATGGAAAAAACGCTTCTGCAAACCCATGACCAGTTGTCCTTTTTTGAATTGCTAACCTTGATTGCTTTTCTTTATTTTAGAGAGCAAGAGGTGGATTTGGTTTTACTAGAAGTGGGAATTGGTGGCTTACTTGACACAACCAATGTGGTAACTGGAGAGATTGCTGTCATCACCTCCATCGGCCTTGACCATCAGGAGACCTTGGGTGATAGTCTGGAAGCAATCGCAGAGCAGAAAGCTGGTATTTTCAAGGCTGGTAAGAAGGCAGTGATTGCGAAATTGCCTCCAGAAGCTAGGCTTGTCTGTCGGAAAAAAGCCGAATCTTTAGCTGTTGACCTTTATCAGGCGGGCCAAGATTTTTCAATGCTGAATGGTGATTTTTCAAGCTCTTTGGCTAACCTTTCACAGTTGAAAATAGGCTTAGAAGGAGCTTATCAGCAGGAAAATGCGGCCTTGGCACTACAAACGTTTCTTCTCTTTATGAGAGAAGGAAAGGAAGCTGTTGATGAGCAGGTTGTAAGAGAGGCTTTGGAGAAGACCCATTGGGCTGGCCGTTTGGAGCGTATTCGTCCTCAAATTTACTTGGACGGTGCTCATAACCTCCCTGCCTTGACTCGCTTGGTTGAATTTATTAAAGAAAAAGAGCAGGAAGGATATCGTCCTCAAATCCTATTTGGAGCCTTGAAACGGAAGGATTATCAAGGGATGTTGGCTTATCTGACTGAAAAATTGCCTCAGGTGGAACTCAAGGTGACAGGCTTTGACTATCAAGGTTCTCTGGACGAGACAGATGTAACAGGTTACCATGTAATTCCCTCTTACCGAGAATTTATCAGCAGTTTTGAAGAAAGAGCCGATACCAAGGACTTGTTATTCATTACAGGGTCTCTCTATTTTATCTCAGAAGTACGGAGCCACATACTGGGGCATGAGCAGATAAATTGACCTCTCTAGCAAGTCTTAGTCTCTTAGTAGCTTGTTCACAAAGAGCTCAACAGGTTCAACAGCCAGCAGCTCAACCGCAAACACAACAAACTCAGCAATCACAATCTGCTTCATCTTCTACAGAAAATACAAACCAGGCAGCAACAAGTTCTTCACAAAATACGCCTGAGGCTCAACCAACTAATATTGATGGGACTTATACTGGTCAGGACGAAGGAGACCGTATCACTTTAGTGGTAACTGGTACAACGGGTACTTGGACACAGGTAGAAACTGACGGGGAACAAGAAATCAAGCAGGTTAGCTTCGACGCTGCTAATCAACGCATGATTATTGGGGATGATGCCAAGATTTATGCAATCAATGGCAATCAGATGATTATTGATGATATGGATAGAGACGCGTCTGATCGCATCGTTTTATCAAAATAGACTAGAAGGAGACTGGATTTTTCAGTCTCTTTTATGATTATTCAGAAAAATGATCATAAATACTTGCCTTCTGTCGAATATCTGAGTTATACTAGTATCAATTACCTGTTTTTAGCATTCAAAATATCAAGGAGGGGATATGAAATATAGGAAATTTCAATTATTGATGTCCAAGTATGGCTTTAGTCTTTCGATTATGCTACTTGAACTTTGTCTTGTTTTTGGTCTCTTTCTTTATTTAGGGCGCATGGCCCCTATTTTATGGGTGATTCTCTTAATCTTTATGAGTATGGCGACTATCGTAGCGATTGTCAATCGTTCCATGGCGCCCGAAAGCAAGGTAATGTGGCTCGTGGTGACTTTTGTTCCTGTCATTGGCCCCTTGCTCTATCTGATGTTTGGTGAAAGGCGATTGTCCAAAAAAGAAATCAAGCAGTTGGACAAACTTGGTTCCATGCATTTTCGGGAGGATAATAGCAAAGCTCTCCGCCAGAAATTGAAGGAAGAGGATAAGGCGGCTTACGGAGTGATCAAATCTTTGTTGAGTATGGATAGCAATGCCGATGTCTATGATCGAACAGACTCACAATTCTTTTCTTCGGGTGAAAGCATGTGGCAATATATGTTGGAAGACCTCAAGAAAGCTGAAAAGTTTATCTTTCTAGAGTACTATATTATCGAAGAAGGTCTGATGTGGAATAGCATACTAGACATACTAGAGCAAAAGGCAGCTCAAGGTGTAGAGATCAAGATGCTCTATGATGATATCGGTTGTATGGCGACTTTACCCGGAGACTACACTATTCAGCTTCGTAGTCGAGGCATTGAAGCCCATAAGTTTAACAAGGTTATCCCCCGTTTGACGGTGGCTTACAACAATCGGGACCATCGTAAAATTCTGGTCATAGATGGTCAAGTAGCCTATACAGGAGGCATTAACTTAGCCGATGAGTACATCAATCATGTAGAACGCTTTGGCTATTGGAAGGACAGTGGGATTCGCTTAGATGGTCCTGGTGTCAAGGCTCTCACCCGTCTCTTTTTGATGACTTGGTACATCAATCGTGGAGAAATCAGCGATTTTGACCAGTATCACTTGGAAAATCAACCTCGTTCTAGCCAAGGGCTCTGCATTCCTTACGGTAGTGGACCCAAGCCCATCTTCCGTACTCAGGTAGGGAAAAAAGTCTATCAAAGTTTGATTAATCAGGCTACTGATTCAGTCTATATCACAACGCCCTATTTGATTATTGACTATGACTTAACAGAGAGTATTAAAAACGCGGCCATGAGGGGTGTTGATGTCCGTATCGTGACCCCTTTCATTCCAGATAAGAAATTAATCCAACTCATTACAAGAGGGGCTTATCCAGATTTGTTGTCAGCAGGAGTAAGGATTTTTGAGTATAGTCCAGGCTTTATCCACAGTAAACAAATCCTAGTGGATAAGGACTTTGCTGCAGTTGGAACCATTAACTTAGATTATAGAAGTTTGCTTCACCACTATGAAAATGCAGTCTTGCTATATAAAACAGAATCAATCACTGAGATTCAAAAAGATTTTCAAGAGATTTTTTCAGCATCGCAAGAAATTTTCCCTCATACGATAAAAAATAGCTGGTATCAGAAATTGATTAAGGAAATTGCCCAGTTATTCGCCCCTATCTTATAAGAAATCTAGGACTGAGGACACAAACCAGTCCTCTTTTTCTTTCCTTTTACGAATAAGAAGATGTAGGAGGAAAGATGCTGACTCAGAAAGAATTAAACTATATCACGACATTTAAACAGACACATTTACATCGATTTCGGGAAATTGAAACCTTTGTGAAACTATGCAAAAAATCACTCAAACAGCCATCGCAAGCTGACAATCCTAGGACTTTTTGATATACTAAGACAGATAAATTGAATAGGAGAAACGATATGAGTGTGTATGGTAGAGTAGAAGAAGTTCATCAGGAGAATCGTGAATCTCTAGAATATCAAATCGAACAAGAATCGCATCATCGTGAATCAAGTCGTCTTCCTTTGGTAAAAATTTTACTATGGAGTACGCTTGTAACAGGAATAACTCTAGGAGTACCGCTATTACTTGATTTAATGAGTGCACAAGAAGTGCAAGATTTTTATACAGGTTGGGCGCTTCATCAGACAGGGAAAATTTACAGCGACTATTATGGAAGTCAAGGCTTGCTTTATTATTTGTTGACTTACGTGACTCAGGGCGGATTTTTCTTTGCCATTTTTGAGTGGTTAGCCTTGGTAGCAGGCGGATTTTTCCTCTTTCGATCGGCGGACACCTTGACAGAGCAAGGAGACCAAGCTGGACAAGTGGTGACTATTTTTTACATGCTAGTTACAGGTCTTGCGTTTGGTGGAGGTTATGCGACTCTTTTAGCGCTTCCCTTCTTATTCGCGGCCTTTAGTTTAGTTGCTGCTTACCTAAGCAATCCAAACCATGATAAGGGATTTGTACGGATTGGGCTGGCTTTGGCAGGAGGATTTTTCTTTGCTCCCTTGTCATCGCTCCTGTTTATTGCTGTAGTGAGTTTAGGCTTGTTGGTCTTTAACCTTGGGCATAGACGTTTTGTACATGGATTTTATCAGTTTCTTGCAGTGGATTTAGGTTTTTCACTGGTCTTTTATCCAACTGCCTACTATAGTGTTGCAACAGGAAGTTTTGAGGATGCGATTAGTGGAATTTTGTATCCAATTCATTCCATTCGTTTGGCTTCTGTTTCGGCATTGTTAGAAAATGTTTTGTTTTATGGGTTGTTGGCTCTTGGCATGGGAGTTTTGGTTTTTGTCTTTTTAGGCCTCTTTCAATCTAAATCCTCTAAACTATATGTCATCTCAGTGCCTGCGAGTTTGTTCCTAATTTTAGGTTTGGTAGTGATTTTCTTTACACAGGATCCCCTACATGCATCCCGTTTGATGCTCATTTTCCCTGTCTTTCTTCTGCTTTTAGTGTCTAATATTAAGGGGCAACAGAGTGGTCGTAGCGTTAGAAGAAGACGCAGAGAAGAGCCTGTTAGTCTCTGGCATCGCTATACTAAGGGGAATCTTTACCTACCAATTTTAACTTTGTTATACCTTTTAGCTGTTCCTTTTTTGATGAGATTTGTCCTTTATCCAGTACCTTATCAAGAACGTGATCATCTTGCTGATTTGGTGAAAGAGGAGACAAGTACGGAAGATGCTATCTATGCATGGGATGATACCGCAACTCTTTATCGTAAGAGTGAGCGCTTGTCGCCATCGGCTATTTTGTCCCCGTTGCACTATACAGCAACTGAGGAAAATCGGAATAAGCTACTCAATGACTTGAAAGAAAAACAACCCAAGGTGATTGTGGTGAACGACAAGGTGGCGCTCTGGTCAGAGGCGGAAACACTCTTGAAAGAAAATTACCAACAAATAAAGACCGATTACTCAGAATTCAAAGTCTATAAAATCAAATAACAAAATCAATATCTTGTGTATTTTTAAAAATTTTAGGATTTTTAACACAAGATATTGATTTTTCTTTTTAGAGTGGTATAATACTTTTTAGAAAGAACATTTTAGAAAAGAGCATGCATATGATTGCACTAGAAGAAAAAATTACAATTTTGCCAACTCTCTTCGTTGAAAAACGAGATGGGAGACGTGTTGTATTTGATGTGGACAAGATTGACAAGGCTCTCCACAAGGCGGCAGACAAGGTTATGGATGTGACACCCTTAGTCGAAAAGCGCCTAAATGCTCTGACCGAGCGAATTGTCACAGAAATTCATAGTCGATTTCCACAAGGGGTTAAGATTTATGAAATTCAAAATATCGTAGAACATGAACTTCTTGAAGCCAAGGAATATGCGCTGGCTGAGGAGTATATTACTTACCGGACACAGAGGGATTTTGAGCGCTCAAAAGCGACAGATATTAACTTTAGTATCCATAAGCTTCTAAATAAAGATCAGGCAGTTGTCAATGAAAATGCTAATAAAGACAGCGATGTCTTTAACACCCAGCGTGATTTGACAGCAGGTATTGTTGGGAAGTCAATCGGGTTGCAAATGCTTCCTAAGCACGTAGCCAATGCCCACCAAAAGGGGGATATCCACTATCACGATTTGGACTACAGTCCCTATACACCTATGACCAACTGCTGTTTGATTGATTTCAAGGGGATGTTGGAGAATGGTTTTAAGATTGGAAATGCGGAGGTGGAGAGTCCTAAGTCTATCCAGACTGCAACAGCTCAGATTTCCCAAATCATTGCCAACGTTGCTTCTAGCCAGTATGGAGGATGTTCAGCTGACCGTATCGATGAGGTCTTGGCGCCTTATGCAGAGAAGAACTATCAAAAACATCTCAAAGATGCAGAAGAATGGGTCTTGCCTGAAAAACGGGAAGATTATGCCTGGAAGAAAACGCAGAAAGACATCTACGATGCCATGCAATCTCTCGAGTATGAAATCAATACTCTCTTCACTTCAAATGGACAAACACCCTTTACTTCTCTAGGTTTTGGTCTAGGAACTAGTCGTTTTGAACGAGAAATTCAAAAAGCTATCTTGACCATTCGGATCAAGGGGCTCGGTTCGGAACACCGCACAGCCATCTTCCCTAAACTCATCTTCACGCTTAAAAGAGGACTCAACTTAGAGGAAGGGACACCCAACTACGACATCAAGCAGTTGGCTCTAGAGTGCGCAACCAAGCGGATGTACCCAGATGTTTTGTCCTATGATAAGATTGTTGATTTGACAGGTTCTTTCAAAGTTCCTATGGGCTGCCGTTCTTTCCTTCAAGGGTGGAAAGATGAGAATGGTGTAGAAGTTAATTCAGGTCGGATGAATCTAGGTGTTGTGACGGTTAATCTGCCCCGTATTGCTCTCGAGTCTGAGGGCGACATGAATAAGTTCTGGGAAATCTTCAACGAGCGTATGAATATAGCTGAAGATGCTCTGGTTTATCGTGTCGAACGGACCAAGGAAGCGACACCAGCCAATGCTCCTATCCTTTATCAGTATGGTGCTTTTGGCCATCGTCTAGGTAAAGAAGAAAGTGTTGACCAGCTCTTTAAGAATCGCCGTGCAACCGTTTCGCTGGGCTATATTGGTTTGTATGAAGTAGCGACAGTTTTCTTTGGTAATAGCTGGGAACACAATCCAGCCGCCAAGGAATTCACGCTGGATATCATTCGTGATATGAAACGCCGTGTAGAAGAGTGGTCAGACCAATACGGTTATCATTTCTCTATCTACTCAACACCGTCTGAAAGTTTGACAGACCGTTTCTGCCGACTAGATACAGAGAAGTTTGGCTCTATTCCTGATATCACAGACAAGGAATACTACACCAATTCTTTCCATTATGATGTTCGTAAAAATCCAACACCGTTTGAAAAATTAGACTTTGAGAAAGTCTATCCAGAAGCAGGTGCGTCAGGTGGTTTCATCCATTATTGTGAGTATCCAGTTCTCCAGCAAAATCCAAAGGCCTTGGAAGCTGTCTGGGACTATGCCTATGACCGCGTGGGCTATCTAGGAACCAATACTCCGATTGACCGTTGCTACAAGTGTGACTTTGAAGGGGATTTTGAACCAACTGAGAGAGGATTTGCTTGTCCAAACTGTGGCAATAGCGACCCTAAAACCGTAGATGTGGTCAAACGAACTTGTGGCTATCTAGGTAATCCTCAAGCAAGACCTATGGTCAACGGCCGTCACAAGGAAATCGCTGCGCGTGTCAAACACATGAATGGATCAACGATTAAAACAGCTGGCCACCAAGTAACAAATTAGAAAGAAATGAAATGGGAAAATATCAACTAGACGATAAGGGGCGCGCACAAGTGACCCGTTATCACGAGAAACACTCTAAAGGTGGAACTGGTAAGAAAGAACGCTTACTCAGCCTCAGAGAACAATTTTTAAACAAGAATAAGAAAAAATAAAAGTGAGAGTCAACTCTCGCTTTTCTCTTAGTGGGAGGTAAGGATGGAATTGCGCAGACCAAGACTAGCGGATAAGAAAGCTGTTATAGACATGATAGAGGAATTTGAAAAGAGCCAATCAGCCCATGATGGAGGATTTTGGGATACAGAGAACTTTGTGTATGAAGACTGGTTGGAAACAAATATGCAAAAAGAGATGGGAATAAACTTGCCTGAAAATCGTGTTCCTTCTATTCAATTTGTATCATTTGATGATGTAGGTCGTGCTCTAGGATTTTTGAATCTGCGATTGAGACTGAATGAGGGTTTACTGAATTATGCTGGCCACATTGGCTATTCCATCCGACCATCTGAAAGAGGCAAAGGTTATGCTAAGGAAACTCTCCATCAGGGCTTGCAAGTTGCTAAGGAAAAGAACATCAAGAAAGCTCTTGTTACCTGTAGCGTGAATAATCCTGCTAGCAGAGCAGTCATTCTAGCAAATGGAGGGATTCTTGAAGATGTTCGTAATGGAGTTGAGCGTTATTGGATAGAGGTAGCGAATGAATAATCCAAAACCACAAGAATGGAAAAGTGAGGAACTTAGTCAAGGCCGTATCATTGACTACAAGGCCTTTAACTTTGTAGATGGAGAAGGCGTGCGTAACTCTCTCTATGTATCAGGTTGCATGTTTCACTGCGAGGGATGTTATAATGTTGCGACTTGGTCTTTCAATGCAGGCATTCCCTATACAGCAGAATTAGAAGAACAAATCATGGCAGATCTTGCTCAACCTTATGTTCAAGGTTTGACCTTGCTGGGAGGGGAACCCTTTCTCAATACGGGCATTCTCTTGCCGCTCGTTAAACGCATCCGAAAGGAATTGCCAGACAAAGATATCTGGTCCTGGACGGGCTACACTTGGGAAGAAATGATGCTGGAAACTCCGGATAAACTGGAACTCTTATCACTGATTGACATCCTTGTCGATGGACGGTATGACCGAACTAAGCGCAATCTCATGCTCCAGTTTCGGGGTTCCTCTAATCAACGAATTATCGATGTGCAAAAATCCCTCAAAAATGGGCAAGTAGTGATTTGGGATAAGCTCAATGATGGAAAAGAAAGCTATGAGCAGGTGAAGAGAGAGTAACTTTCTTCCATAAAATACTTAAATAAATGACCTGTCAAAAAAGAAAACATTTTCATGTTAAAAATTTTAAAAAACAGCAACAAATCCCTTGCAATCGCAGGGGCTTTGTGTTATTCTATTATGGTGCTGTAAATTACAGCTTTAGCTTTGATGCAAGAGGTTGCGACACGCTCGGTTGCATTGCCACGCAACACCGCGTCGGTTTTCTTGTGGAGCTAGCCTATTATCTTAAATAGACGAAAAGGAGAAAAAGATGGCAAACAAAAAAATCCGTATCCGTTTGAAAGCTTACGAACACCGTACGCTTGACACAGCGGCTGCAAAAATCGTAGAATCAGCTACTCGTACAGGTGCACAAGTTGCGGGTCCAATCCCACTTCCAACTGAACGTAGCCTCTACACAATTATTCGTGCGACTCACAAATACAAAGACTCTCGCGAACAATTTGAAATGCGTACACACAAACGTTTGATCGATATCGTTAACCCAACTCAAAAAACAGTTGATGCCTTGATGAAATTGGATCTTCCAAGTGGTGTAAACGTAGAAATCAAACTTTAATCTAAAGCTTGATACCTTGAGCATAAAAAACGCTCGTTAAAAACTTTTTGAATAAAAAATATAGAAAAGGAACTATTTTCTCATGACAAAAGGAATCTTAGGGAAAAAAGTGGGAATGACTCAAATCTTCACTGAAGCTGGCGAATTGATCCCTGTAACAGTTATTGAAGCAACTCCAAACGTTGTTCTTCAAGTTAAAACTGTTGAAACAGACGGATACAACGCTATCCAAGTTGGTTTCGATGACAAACGCGAAGTATTGAGCAACAAACCTGCTAAAGGACATGTAGCGAAAGCTAACACGGCTCCTAAGCGCTTCATTCGTGAATTCAAAAACGTTGAAGGCTTGGAAGTTGGTGCTGAAATCACAGTTGAAACATTCGCAGCTGGAGACGTTGTTGACGTAACTGGTACTTCTAAAGGTAAAGGTTTCCAAGGTGTTATCAAACGCCACGGACAATCACGTGGACCAATGGCTCACGGTTCTCGTTACCACCGTCGTCCAGGTTCAATGGGACCTGTTGCACCTAACCGCGTATTCAAAGGTAAAAACCTTGCAGGACGTATGGGTGGCGACCGCGTAACAATTCAAAACCTTGAAGTTGTACAAGTCGTTCCAGAAAAGAACGTTATCCTTATCAAAGGTAACGTACCAGGTGCTAAGAAATCTCTTATCACTATCAAATCAGCAGTTAAAGCTGGTAAATAATAAAGAAAGGGGAAATCAGTCACAATGGCAAACGTAACATTATTTGACCAAACTGGTAAAGAAGCTGGCCAAGTTGTTCTTAACGATGCAGTATTTGGTATCGAACCAAATGAATCAGTTGTGTTTGATGTGATCATCAGCCAACGCGCAAGCCTTCGTCAAGGAACACACGCTGTTAAAAACCGCTCTGCAGTATCAGGTGGTGGACGCAAACCATGGCGTCAAAAAGGAACTGGACGTGCTCGTCAAGGTTCTATCCGCTCACCACAATGGCGTGGTGGTGGTGTTGTCTTCGGACCAACTCCACGTTCATATGGCTACAAACTTCCACAAAAAGTTCGTCGCCTAGCTCTTAAATCAGTTTACTCTGAAAAAGTTGCTGAAAACAAATTCGTAGCTGTAGACGCTCTTTCATTTACAGCTCCAAAAACTGCTGAATTTGCAAAAGTTCTTGCAGCATTGAGCATCGATTCTAAAGTTCTTGTTATCCTTGAAGAAGGAAATGAATTCGCAGCTCTTTCAGCTCGTAACCTTCCAAACGTGAAAGTTGCAACTGCTACAACTGCAAGTGTTCTTGACATCGCAAATAGCGACAAACTTCTTGTCACACAAGCAGCTATCTCTAAAATCGAGGAGGTTCTTGCATAATGAATTTGTATGATGTTATCAAAAAACCTGTCATCACTGAAAGCTCAATGGCTCAACTTGAAGCAGGGAAATATGTATTTGAAGTTGACACTCGTGCACACAAACTTTTGATCAAGCAAGCTGTTGAAGCTGCTTTCGAAGGTGTTAAAGTTGCCAACGTTAACACAATCAACGTAAAACCTAAAGCTAAACGTGTTGGACGTTACACTGGTTTTACTAACAAAACTAAAAAAGCTATCATCACACTTACAGCTGATTCAAAAGCAATCGAGTTGTTTGCTACTGAAGCTGAATAATCTAAGGAGGAAATATCGTGGGAATTCGTGTTTATAAACCAACAACAAACGGTCGCCGTAATATGACTTCTTTGGATTTCGCTGAAATCACAACAAGCACTCCTGAAAAATCATTGCTTGTTGCATTGAAGAGCAAGGCTGGTCGTAACAACAACGGTCGTATCACTGTTCGTCACCAAGGTGGTGGGCACAAACGTTTCTACCGTTTGGTTGACTTCAAACGTAACAAAGACAACGTTGAAGCAGTTGTTAAAACAATCGAGTACGATCCAAACCGTTCTGCAAACATCGCTCTTGTACACTACACTGACGGTGTGAAAGCATACATCATCGCTCCAAAAGGTCTTGAAGTAGGTCAACGTATCGTTTCAGGTCCAGAAGCAGATATCAAAGTCGGAAACGCTCTTCCACTTGCTAACATCCCAGTTGGTACTTTGATTCACAACATCGAGTTGAAACCAGGTCGTGGTGGTGAATTGGTACGTGCTGCTGGAGCATCTGCTCAAGTATTGGGTCAAGAAGGTAAATATGTTCTTGTTCGTCTTCAATCAGGTGAAGTTCGTATGATTCTTGGAACTTGCCGTGCTACAGTTGGTGTTGTCGGAAACGAACAACATGGACTTGTAAACCTTGGTAAAGCAGGACGTAGCCGTTGGAAAGGTATCCGCCCAACAGTTCGTGGTTCTGTAATGAACCCTAACGATCACCCACACGGTGGTGGTGAAGGTAAAGCACCAGTTGGTCGTAAAGCACCATCTACTCCATGGGGCAAACCTGCTCTTGGTCTTAAAACTCGTAACAAGAAAGCGAAATCTGACAAACTTATCGTTCGTCGTCGCAACGAGAAATAATATTAAACTAGTCGCTTAAGCAACTAGTAAATCCGCCAGCTCGGTAGCGCTCCAAGTGAGCGCAAGCCGCTGTGGTACAACATTTAAAGGAGAAAATATAAAAATGGGACGCAGTCTTAAAAAAGGACCTTTCGTCGATGAGCATTTGATGAAAAAAGTTGAAGCTCAAGCTAACGACGAAAAGAAAAAAGTTATTAAAACTTGGTCACGTCGTTCAACGATCTTCCCAAGTTTCATTGGTTACACTATTGCAGTTTATGACGGACGTAAACACGTACCTGTTTACATCCAAGAAGACATGGTAGGTCACAAACTTGGTGAATTTGCACCAACTCGTACTTACAAAGGTCACGCTGCAGACGACAAGAAAACACGTAGAAAATAAGGAGAACATAAATGGCAGAAATTACTTCAGCTAAAGCAATGGCTCGTACAGTACGTGTTTCACCTCGTAAATCACGTCTTGTTCTTGATAACATCCGTGGTAAAAGCGTAGCCGATGCAATCGCAATCTTGACATTCACTCCAAACAAAGCTGCTGAAATCATCTTGAAAGTTTTGAACTCAGCTGTAGCTAACGCTGAAAACAACTTTGGTTTGGATAAAGCTAACTTGGTAGTATCTGAAGCATTCGCAAACGAAGGACCAACTATGAAACGTTTCCGTCCACGTGCGAAAGGTTCAGCTTCACCAATCAACAAACGTACAGCTCACATCACTGTAGCTGTTGCAGAAAAATAAGGAGGTAAAATCGTGGGTCAAAAAGTACATCCAATTGGTATGCGTGTCGGCATCATCCGTGATTGGGATGCCAAATGGTATGCTGAAAAAGAATACGCGGATTACCTTCATGAAGATCTTGCAATCCGTAAATTCGTTCAAAAAGAGCTTGCTGACGCAGCAGTTTCAACTATCGAAATCGAACGCGCAGTAAACAAAGTTAACGTTTCACTTCACACTGCTAAACCAGGTATGGTTATCGGTAAAGGTGGTGCTAACGTTGATGCACTCCGTGCAAAACTTAACAAATTGACTGGAAAACAAGTACACATCAACATCATCGAAATCAAACAACCTGATTTGGATGCTCACCTTGTAGGTGAAGGAATTGCTCGTCAATTGGAGCAACGTGTTGCTTTCCGTCGTGCACAAAAACAAGCAATCCAACGTGCAATGCGTGCTGGAGCTAAAGGAATCAAAACTCAAGTATCAGGTCGTTTGAACGGTGCAGATATCGCCCGTGCTGAAGGATACTCTGAAGGAACTGTTCCACTTCACACACTTCGTGCAGATATCGATTATGCTTGGGAAGAAGCAGATACTACATACGGTAAACTTGGTGTTAAAGTATGGATCTACCGTGGTGAAGTTCTTCCAGCTCGCAAAAACACTAAAGGAGGTAAATAACCAATGTTAGTACCTAAACGTGTTAAACACCGTCGTGAATTCCGTGGAAAAATGCGCGGTGAAGCAAAAGGTGGAAAAGAAGTAGCATTCGGTGAATACGGTCTTCAAGCTACAACTAGCCACTGGATCACTAACCGCCAAATCGAAGCTGCTCGTATCGCCATGACTCGTTACATGAAACGTGGTGGTAAAGTTTGGATTAAAATCTTCCCACACAAATCATACACTGCTAAAGCTATCGGTGTGCGTATGGGATCTGGTAAAGGGGCACCTGAAGGTTGGGTAGCACCAGTTAAACGTGGTAAAGTGATGTTCGAAATCGCTGGTGTATCTGAAGAGATTGCACGCGAAGCGCTTCGTCTTGCTAGCCACAAATTGCCAGTTAAATGTAAATTCGTAAAACGTGAAGCAGAATAAGGAGAAGGCATGAAACTTAATGAAGTAAAAGAATTTGTTAAAGAACTTCGTGGTCTTTCTCAAGAAGAACTCGCGAAGCGCGAAAACGAATTGAAAAAAGAATTGTTTGAACTTCGTTTCCAAGCTGCTACTGGTCAATTGGAACAAACAGCTCGCTTGAAAGAAGTTAAAAAACAAATCGCTCGTATCAAAACAGTTCAATCTGAAGCGAAATAATAGACTAGGGAAGGAGAAATTTCAATGGAACGCAATAATCGTAAAGTTCTTGTTGGACGTGTTGTATCTGACAAAATGGACAAGACAATCACAGTTGTAGTTGAAACAAAACGTAACCACCCAGTCTATGGTAAACGTATTAACTACTCTAAAAAATACAAAGCTCATGATGAAAACAATGTTGCCAAAGAAGGCGATATCGTACGTATCATGGAAACTCGTCCGCTTTCAGCTACAAAACGTTTCCGTCTTGTAGAAGTTGTTGAAGAAGCGGTCATCATCTAATCAAACCTGAAAGGAGAAAACTGAAATGATTCAAACAGAAACTCGTTTGAAAGTCGCAGACAACAGCGGTGCTCGCGAAATCTTGACTATCAAAGTTCTTGGTGGTTCAGGACGTAAATTTGCAAACATCGGTGATGTTATCGTGGCATCTGTAAAACAAGCTACTCCTGGTGGTGCGGTTAAAAAAGGTGACGTTGTTAAAGCAGTTATCGTTCGTACTAAATCAGGTGCTCGTCGTGCTGATGGTTCATACATCAAATTTGACGAAAACGCAGCAGTTATCATCCGTGAAGATAAAACTCCTCGCGGAACACGTATCTTTGGCCCAGTTGCACGTGAATTGCGTGAAGGTGGCTTCATGAAGATCGTGTCACTTGCTCCAGAAGTACTTTAATTTTTAGAAACAAACTAGTCCCCTGGATTTACCTCCAGGGTGCCCTTATGGGCGTAAGAAAAATCAAGGAGAAACCTAATGTTTGTAAAAAAAGGCGACAAAGTTCGCGTAATCGCTGGTAAAGATAAGGGAACAGAAGCTGTTGTCCTTACTGCCCTTCCAAAAGTAAACAAAGTTATCGTTGAAGGTGTTAACATCGTTAAGAAACACCAACGTCCAACTAACGAGCTTCCTCAAGGTGGTATCATCGAGAAAGAAGCAGCTATCCACGTATCAAACGTTCAAGTTTTGGACAAAAATGGTGTAGCTGGTCGTGTTGGTTACAAATTTGTAGACGGTAAAAAAGTTCGCTACAACAAAAAATCAGGCGAAGTGCTTGATTAATCACGAAGGAAAGGAGAAGTATAATGGCAAATCGTTTAAAAGAAAAATATCTTAATGAAGTAGTTCCTGCTTTGACAGAACAATTCAACTACTCATCAGTGATGGCTGTGCCTAAAGTAGATAAGATCGTTTTGAACATGGGTGTTGGTGAAGCTGTATCAAACGCTAAAAGCCTTGAAAAAGCTGCTGAAGAATTGGCACTTATCTCAGGTCAAAAACCACTTATCACTAAAGCTAAAAAATCAATCGCCGGCTTCCGTCTTCGTGAAGGTGTTGCGATCGGTGCAAAAGTTACCCTTCGTGGTGAACGTATGTACGAATTCTTGGATAAATTGGTTTCAGTTTCACTTCCACGTGTACGTGACTTCCACGGTGTTCCAACAAAATCATTTGACGGACGCGGAAACTACACACTTGGTGTGAAAGAACAATTGATCTTCCCAGAAATCAACTTCGATGACGTTGACAAAACTCGTGGTCTTGACATCGTTATCGTAACAACTGCTAACACTGACGAAGAGTCACGTGCATTGCTTACAGGCCTTGGAATGCCTTTTGCAAAATAATATAGGAGGTAAATCTAATGGCTAAAAAATCAATGATTGCTAAGAACAAACGTCCAGCGAAGTTCTCTACTCAAGCTTATACTCGTTGTGAAAAATGTGGTCGTCCACATTCAGTTTACCGCAAATTTAAACTTTGCCGTGTTTGCTTCCGTGAATTAGCTTACAAAGGACAAATTCCTGGTGTAACAAAAGCATCTTGGTAATTCTAGCTTTCAATCCCGTTGTGATTCGTCGTTATCTGCTCTTGCCTAACTCAAGTTATGCCTGTAAGCAGATGCCTAGACTCACTTTGGAATTGAAACCTAGAAACATATTCTGAGCCTAGCTCAATCATTAACTAGCAAGTGCAACTTGCAAACTACTAGTAAGAGGAGAAAAACAAAATGGTTATGACTGACCCAATCGCAGACTTCCTAACTCGTATTCGTAACGCTAACCAAGCGAAACACGAAGTACTTGAAGTACCTGCATCAAACATCAAAAAAGGGATTGCTGAAATCCTTAAACGCGAAGGTTTTGTAAAAAACGTTGAAATCATCGAAGATGACAAACAAGGCATCATCCGTGTATTCCTTAAATACGGACCAAACGGTGAAAAAGTTATCACTAACTTGAAACGTGTTTCTAAACCAGGACTTCGTGTCTACAAAAAACGTGAAGACCTTCCAAAAGTTCTTAACGGACTTGGAATTGCTATCCTTTCAACTTCTGAAGGTTTGCTTACTGATAAAGAAGCACGCCAAAAGAATGTTGGTGGGGAAGTTATCGCTTACGTTTGGTAAAATCAAGATACAAAGCTCGTAAAGAACAAAGCAAAATTAGGAAGTTGGAGAAGTTTGTTTACAAACAAGCCAACTTATCTATTTTGCACAGTTCTTAGAGCGTGTTCAATTTAGCTATTGAACTCAATAAGTATCTTTAACCCCGTGAAAACTGGCCGTTCTGGCCTGACAATTTAACAGGAGAAAATAAACATGTCACGTATTGGTAATAAAGTTATCGTGTTGCCTGCTGGTGTTGAAATCACTAACAATGACAACGTTGTAACTGTAAAAGGACCTAAAGGAGAACTTACTCGTGAGTTCTCAAAAGATATTGAAATCCGTGTGGAAGGTACTGAAGTAACTCTTCACCGTCCAAACGATTCAAAAGAAATGAAAACTATCCACGGAACTACTCGTGCCCTTTTGAACAACATGGTTGTTGGTGTATCAGAAGGATTCAAGAAAGAACTTGAAATGCGTGGGGTTGGTTACCGTGCACAACTTCAAGGAACTAAACTTGTTTTGGCTGTTGGTAAATCTCATCCAGACGAAGTTGAAGCTCCAGAAGGAATTACTTTTGAACTTCCAAACCCAACAACAATCGTTGTTAGCGGAATTTCAAAAGAAGTAGTTGGTCAAACAGCTGCTTACGTACGTAGCCTTCGTTCACCAGAACCATATAAAGGTAAAGGTATCCGTTACGTTGGTGAATTCGTTCGACGTAAAGAAGGTAAAACAGGTAAATAATGTTGAGTGGTTGATCATCAACCACCAACCTATTTTCCAACTTTGTGCATAGCACACGATTTAAAACTAAAGAGGTGAAAACTGTGATTTCAAAACCAGATAAAAACAAACTCCGCCAAAAACGCCACCGTCGCGTTCGCGGAAAACTCTCTGGAACTGCTGATCGCCCACGTTTGAACGTATTCCGTTCTAATACAGGCATCTACGCTCAAGTGATTGATGACGTAGCGGGTGTAACGCTCGCAAGTGCTTCAACTCTTGACAAAGAAGTTTCAAAAGGAACTAAAACTGAACAAGCCGTTGCTGTCGGTAAACTCGTTGCAGAACGTGCAAACGCTAAAGGTATTTCAGAAGTGGTGTTCGACCGCGGTGGATATCTATATCACGGACGTGTGAAAGCTTTGGCTGATGCAGCTCGTGAAAACGGATTGAAATTCTAATAGGAGGACACTAGAAAATGGCATTTAAAGACAATGCAGTTGAATTAGAAGAACGCGTAGTTGCTGTCAACCGTGTTACAAAAGTTGTTAAAGGTGGACGTCGTCTTCGTTTCGCAGCTCTTGTTGTTGTTGGTGACCACAACGGTCGCGTAGGATTTGGTACTGGTAAAGCTCAAGAAGTTCCAGAAGCAATCCGTAAAGCAGTAGACGATGCTAAGAAAAACTTGATCGAAGTTCCTATGGTTGGAACAACAATCCCACATGAAGTTCTTTCAGAATTCGGTGGAGCTAAAGTATTGTTGAAACCTGCTGTAGAAGGTTCTGGAGTTGCCGCTGGTGGTGCAGTTCGTGCCGTTGTGGAATTGGCAGGTGTGGCAGATATTACATCTAAATCACTTGGTTCTAACACTCCAATCAACATTGTTCGTGCAACTGTTGAAGGTTTGAAACAATTGAAACGCGCTGAAGAAGTTGCTGCCCTTCGTGGTATTTCAGTTTCTGATTTGGCATAAGAAAGGGGATAAAATGGCTCAAATTAAAATTACTTTGACTAAGTCTCCAATCGGACGCATTCCATCACAACGTAAAACTGTTGTAGCACTTGGACTTGGCAAATTGAACAGCTCTGTTATTAAAGAAGATAACGCTGCTATCCGTGGTATGATCACAGCAGTATCTCACTTGGTAACAGTTGAAGAAGTAAACTAATGAATTTTTAGGGGATGTGCAGTATACCATCCCCTAAAACTGGATATAGTCATCTATGATGACGTCGTATAGGCGAGTTGATGGGGGAGACAACCTTTTCTCCCTTATCGGCGCTAGCATTTTACAAAAGAGGAGAAAATAAAAATGAAACTTCATGAATTGAAACCTGCAGAAGGTTCTCGTAAAGTACGTAACCGCGTTGGTCGTGGTACTTCATCAGGTAACGGTAAAACATCTGGTCGTGGTCAAAAAGGTCAAAAAGCTCGTAGCGGTGGCGGAGTTCGCCTTGGTTTTGAAGGTGGACAAACTCCATTGTTCCGTCGTCTTCCAAAACGTGGATTCACTAACATCAACGCTAAAGAATACGCAATTGTGAACCTTGACCAATTGAACGTCTTTGAAGATGGTGCTGAAGTTACTCCAGTTGTTCTTATCGAAGCAGGAATTGTTAAAGCTGAAAAATCAGGTGTTAAAATTCTTGGTAACGGTGAGTTGACTAAGAAATTGACTGTGAAAGCAGCTAAATTCTCTAAATCAGCTGAAGAAGCTATCACTGCTAAAGGTGGTTCAGTAGAAGTCATCTAAGAGAGGTGACCTATGTTTTTTAAATTATTAAGAGAAGCTCTTAAAGTCAAGCAGGTTCGATCAAAAATTTTATTTACAATTTTTATCGTTTTGGTCTTTCGTATCGGGACTAGTATTACAGTTCCTGGTGTGAATGCCAATAGCTTGAATGCTTTAAGTGGATTATCCTTCTTAAACATGTTGAGCTTGGTGTCAGGGAATGCCATGAAAAACTTCTCAGTTTTTGCTCTTGGTGTTAGTCCCTACATTACAGCCTCTATCGTTGTCCAACTTTTGCAAATGGATATTTTACCCAAGTTTGTAGAGTGGGGGAAACAAGGGGAAGTAGGTCGAAGAAAATTGAATCAAGCTACTCGTTATATTGCTCTTGGTCTAGCCTTTGTGCAATCTATCGGGATTACAGCTGGTTTTAATACTTTGGCTGGAGCTCAATTGTTGAAAACAGCTCTTACTCCACAAGTCTTTATCATGATTGGTATCATCTTAACAGCTGGTAGCATGATTGTGACGTGGTTGGGAGAGCAAATTACAGATAAGGGATACGGAAATGGAGTTTCTATGATTATCTTTGCTGGGATTGTCGCTTCAATCCCAGAGATGATTCAGGGAATCTATGTAGACTACTTTGTGAATGTTCCAAGTAGCCGTATCAACTCATCTATCATTTTCGTAATCATCTTGATTATTACTGTATTGTTGATCATTTACTTTACAACTTATGTTCAACAAGCAGAATACAAAATTCCAATCCAATATACAAAGGTTGCACAAGGTGCTCCATCTAGCTCTTACCTTCCATTGAAGGTAAACCCTGCTGGAGTTATCCCTGTTATCTTCGCAAGTTCGATTACTGCAGCGCCTGCGGCTATTCTTCAGTTTTTGAGCGCTACAGGCCATGATTGGGCTTGGGTAAGAACAGCACAAGAAATGCTGGCAACAACTTCACCAACTGGTATTGCCATGTATGCTTTGTTGATTATTCTCTTTACATTCTTCTACACGTTTGTACAGATTAATCCTGAAAAAGCAGCAGAGAACCTACAAAAGAGCGGTGCCTATATCCACGGAGTTCGTCCTGGTAAAGGTACAGAAGAATATATGTCTAAACTTCTTCGTCGTCTTGCAACTGTTGGTTCCCTCTTCCTTGGTGTGATTTCTATTTTACCGATTGTAGCAAAAGATGTCTTTGGACTTTCAGAAGCGGTTGCTTTTGGAGGAACTAGTCTTTTGATCATTATCTCTACAGGTATTGAAGGAATCAAACAATTGGAAGGTTACCTATTGAAACGTAAGTATGTTGGTTTCATGGATAGAACAGAATAAAAGTATTTACTGATACTCTTCGAAAATCAAATTCAAACCACGTCAGCTCTATCTGCAACCTCAAAACAGTGTTTTGAGCAACCTGCGGCTAGCTTCCTAGTTTGTTCTTTGATTTTCATTGAGTATGAATCAGTAAATGCTGAGGGAGTGGAGGTTTAAACTTTGACATTTGTGAGAGTTTGGTCTCCCCTCTTCTATTTTGTTTTTAAATAGGGGTGAAAAGACTTTTTGCTTCTATTTAAAAATAAAATAAGGAGATCAAATCATGAATCTTTTGATTATGGGCTTACCTGGTGCAGGTAAGGGAACTCAAGCAGCAAAAATCGTAGAACAATTCAATGTTGCACATATCTCAACAGGTGATATGTTCCGTGCTGCTATGGCAAATCAAACTGAAATGGGTGTTCTTGCTAAGTCATACATTGACAAGGGTGAATTGGTTCCTGACGAAGTTACAAATGGAATCGTAAAAGAACGTCTTTCACAGGATGATATTAAAGAAACAGGATTCTTGTTGGATGGTTACCCACGTACAATCGAACAAGCTCATGCCTTGGACAAAACATTGGCTGAACTTGGCATTGAACTAGAAGGTGTCATCAACATTGAAGTGAATCCAGATAGCCTCTTGGAACGTTTGAGTGGTCGTATCATCCACCGCGTAACTGGAGAAACTTTCCACAAGGTCTTTAACCCACCAGTTGACTATAAAGAAGAAGATTACTACCAACGTGAAGATGATAAGCCTGAGACAGTAAAACGTCGTTTGGATGTTAATATTGCTCAAGGAGAACCAATCATTGCTCACTACCGTGCCAAAGGTTTGGTTCATGACATCGAAGGTAATCAAGATATCAATGATGTCTTCTCAGATATCGAAAAAGTATTGACAAATTTGAAATAAAGCGTTTTTCACACTTGCAAAAATCCGCTACAAATGTTATACTGAGATAGTCTGACTTATAATTGTTGTCTCTGTGTCTAGAGGCATCGAATCGAAATTTATGGAGGTGCTTTTGCGTGGCAAAAGACGATGTGATTGAAGTTGAAGGCAAAGTAGTTGATACAATGCCGAATGCAATGTTTACGGTTGAACTTGAAAATGGACATCAGATTTTAGCAACAGTTTCTGGTAAAATTCGTAAAAACTATATTCGTATTTTAGCGGGAGATCGTGTTACTGTCGAAATGAGTCCATATGACTTGACACGTGGACGTATCACTTACCGCTTTAAATAATCGAAAAACTTGGAGGGATAAGAAATGAAAGTAAGACCATCGGTCAAACCAATTTGCGAATACTGTAAAGTTATTCGTCGTAATGGTCGTGTTATGGTAATTTGCCCAGCAAATCCAAAACACAAACAACGTCAAGGATAAGATAGAAAGGAGAAAACATGGCTCGTATTGCTGGAGTTGACATTCCAAATGACAAACGCGTAGTAATCTCATTGACTTATGTTTATGGTATCGGACTTGCAACATCTAAGAAAATTTTGGCTGCTGCTGGAATCTCAGAAGATGTTCGTGTACGTGATCTTACATCAGATCAAGAAGATGCTATCCGTCGTGAAGTGGATGCAATCAAAGTTGAAGGTGACCTTCGTCGTGAAGTAAACTTGAACATCAAACGTTTGATGGAAATCGGTTCATACCGTGGTATCCGTCACCGTCGTGGACTTCCTGTCCGTGGACAAAACACTAAAAACAACGCTCGCACTCGTAAAGGTAAAGCTGTTGCGATTGCTGGTAAGAAAAAATAATATAGGAGGTAAAAGTCTTGGCTAAACCAACACGTAAACGTCGTGTGAAAAAGAATATCGAATCTGGTATTGCTCATATTCACGCTACATTTAATAACACTATTGTTATGATTACTGATGTGCATGGTAATGCAATTGCTTGGTCATCAGCTGGTGCTCTTGGTTTCAAAGGTTCTCGTAAATCTACACCATTCGCTGCTCAAATGGCTTCTGAAGCTGCTGCTAAATCTGCACAAGAACACGGTCTTAAATCAGTTGAAGTTACTGTAAAAGGTCCAGGTTCTGGTCGTGAGTCAGCTATTCGTGCGCTTGCTGCCGCTGGTCTTGAAGTAACAGCAATTCGTGATGTGACTCCAGTGCCACACAATGGTGCTCGTCCTCCAAAACGTCGCCGTGTATAATCATCGCATTACACTGCTTTTCGTTTAAGAGGGAGTAACTAAATGATCGAGTTTGAAAAACCAAATATAACAAAAATTGATGAAAATAAAGATTATGGCAAGTTTGTAATCGAACCACTTGAACGTGGCTACGGTACAACTCTTGGTAACTCTCTTCGTCGTGTACTTCTAGCTTCTCTACCAGGAGCAGCTGTGACATCTATCAACATTGATGGTGTGTTACATGAGTTTGACACAGTTCCAGGTGTTCGTGAAGACGTGATGCAAATCATTCTGAACATTAAAGGAATTGCAGTGAAATCGTACGTTGAAGACGAAAAAATCATCGAACTAGATGTTGAAGGTCCTGCTGAAGTAACAGCTGGTGACATTTTGACAGATAGCGATATTGAAATTGTAAATCCAGATCATTATCTCTTTACAATCGGTGAAGGTTCTTCTCTAAAAGCGACTATGACTGTTAACAGTGGTCGTGGATATGTACCTGCAGATGAAAATAAAAAGGATAATGCACCAGTTGGGACACTTGCTGTAGATTCTATTTATACACCAGTTACCAAAGTCAACTATCAAGTTGAACCTGCTCGTGTAGGTAGCAACGATGGTTTTGACAAACTAACCCTTGAAATCTTGACAAATGGAACAATTATTCCAGAAGATGCTTTAGGGCTTTCAGCACGTATTTTGACAGAACATCTTGATTTGTTTACAAATCTTACTGAGATTGCTAAGTCAACTGAAGTGATGAAAGAAGCTGATACTGAATCTGACGACCGTATTTTGGATCGTACGATTGAGGAACTGGACTTGTCTGTGCGTTCATACAACTGTTTGAAACGTGCCGGTATCAATACTGTGCATGACTTGACAGAAAAATCTGAAGCAGAGATGATGAAAGTACGAAATCTTGGACGCAAGAGTTTGGAAGAAGTGAAATTCAAACTTATTGATTTGGGTCTTGGATTAAAAGATAAATAAAGGAGGAATAAATGGCTTACCGTAAACTAGGACGCACTAGCTCACAACGTAAAGCAATGCTTCGCGATTTGACAACTGACCTTTTGATCAACGAATCAATCGTGACAACTGAAGCTCGTGCTAAAGAAATCCGTAAAACTGTTGAAAAAATGATTACTCTAGGTAAACGTGGTGATTTGCATGCACGTCGTCAAGCAGCTGCTTTCGTACGTAATGAAATCGCATCTGAAAACTATGATGAAGCAACTGACAAGTACACTTCTACTACAGCACTTCAAAAATTGTTCTCAGAAATCGCACCTCGTTATGCTGAACGTAACGGTGGATACACTCGTATCCTTAAAACTGAACCACGTCGTGGTGATGCAGCGCCAATGGCGATCATCGAATTAGTATAAAATCATCAATTTTGTTGAGTGTTATGATGATGGAGTCTTGTGCTCTTAGTCTAGCTCTGGTCTACCGCTAGGATTTCGGTCCTAGCGGGAACACTCATCATAAGTTGGGATAGTAGACGCTTGTTTACGAAATTGTTTTTTTGCTTAAGAACAACTTCGTAAGCAGGCGTTTTTGAGTATTTTCGTTAGAATTATGCTATACTATTTGAAAAGAATCCTGTTTAATGTTCAGGTTTCCTATTAAAAGAAGAATTGGAGTTTGCTTATGAAAGCGATTATAACTGTTGTTGGTAAAGATAAATCTGGAATTGTTGCAGGTGTTTCTGGTAAAATTGCAGAATTGGGTTTGAATATTGATGATATCTCTCAAACTGTCTTGGATGAATATTTCACGATGATGGCTGTCGTCTCTAGTGATGAAAAACAAGATTTCACTTATCTTCGTAATGAATTTGAAGCTTTTGGGCAAACTTTGAATGTGAAAATCAATATTCAGAGTGCAGCGATTTTCGAAGCTATGTATAATATCTAGGAGGTGCACATGGATATTAGACAAGTTACTGAAACCATCTCTATGATTGAGGAGCAAAACTTCGATATCAGAACCATTACCATGGGGATTTCTCTTTTGGACTGTATCGATCCAGATATCAATCGTGCTGCGGAGAAAATTTATCAAAAGATTACGACCAAGGCAGCTAATTTAGTAGCAGTTGGAGATGAAATTGCAGCGGAGTTGGGAATTCCAATCGTTAATAAGCGTGTATCTGTGACTCCTATTTCTCTGATTGGAGCGGCGACAGATGCGACAGACTATGTGGTTCTGGCAAAAGCGCTTGATAAGGCTGCGAAAGAGATTGGTGTGGACTTTATTGGTGGTTTCTCTGCCTTGGTACAAAAGGGTTATCAAAAGGGAGATGAGATTCTCATCAATTCTATTCCTCGTGCTTTGGCTGAAACGGACAAGGTCTGCTCGTCAGTCAATATAGGTTCAACCAAGTCCGGTATTAACATGACGGCTGTGGCAGATATGGGACGTATTATCAAGGAAACGGCTAATCTTTCTGATATGGGGGCAGCTAAGCTGGTTGTATTTGCTAATGCTGTTGAGGACAATCCGTTTATGGCAGGTGCCTTCCACGGTGTTGGAGAAGCTGATGTTATCATCAATGTCGGGGTTTCTGGTCCTGGTGTGGTGAAGCGTGCCTTGGAAAAAGTTCGTGGAGAGAGTTTTGATGTAGTAGCCGAAACGGTCAAGAAAACTGCCTTTAAAATCACTCGTATCGGTCAATTGGTTGGTCAGATGGCCAGCGAGAGACTGGGTGTGGAGTTTGGTATTGTAGATTTGAGCTTGGCGCCAACTCCTGCGGTTGGAGACTCTGTGGCACGTGTCCTCGAAGAAATGGGACTAGAAACAGTTGGCACGCATGGAACGACGGCTGCCCTGGCTCTCTTGAACGACCAAGTTAAGAAGGGCGGAGTGATGGCCTGCAACCAAGTCGGTGGTTTGTCTGGTGCCTTTATCCCTGTTTCTGAGGATGAGGGAATGATTGCTGCAGTACAAAATGGCTCTCTTAATTTAGAAAAACTAGAAGCCATGACGGCTATCTGTTCCGTTGGTTTGGATATGATTGCCATCCCAGAAGATACGCCTGCTGAAACCATTGCGGCCATGATTGCGGATGAGGCAGCAATTGGTGTCATTAACATGAAAACAACAGCTGTTCGTATCATTCCCAAAGGAAAAGAAGGCGATATGATTGAGTTTGGAGGCCTATTAGGAACTGCGCCTGTTATGAAGGTCAATGGGGCTTCGTCTGTCGATTTCATCTCTCGAGGTGGACAAATCCCAGCACCAATTCATAGTTTTAAAAATTAAGAAAATAGGAGAAATTTTAAGTTCTATTTAAGGTTAGCTGTGTATACTATAATCATTAAATAAAGACCTCCTAATATTATTTGAAACAGATAACACTGATTTAGTTTGAATTTGATTTTCATCTAATATCTTTATTTAATAGAACTCCTAAACTTTTTCATAATAATCTCCTGCAAAAGTCGCCTGTATGGGTGGCTTTTGTTTTATCATCCATGATATAATAGAAGCAAACGGAGGACGGAAAATGGTAAAAGTACGATTGTATTTGGTACGTCATGGCAAGACCATGTTTAACACGATTGGTCGCGCGCAAGGTTGGAGCGATACTCCCTTAACAGCTGAAGGTGAGAGAGGGATTCAAGAATTAGGAATTGGTTTGCGAGAATCTGGTCTACAGTTTGAGCGTGCTTATTCCAGTGATTCAGGGCGCACCATTCAGACCATGGGAATCATCCTTGAAGAACTTAGTTTGCAGGGGAAAATCCCTTATCGCATGGACAAGCGTATCAGAGAATGGTGTTTTGGTAGCTTTGATGGAGCCTACGATGGTGATCTTTTCATGGGTATTATTCCTCGTATCTTTAATGTGGACCATGTTCACCAATTGTCTTATGCTGAACTGGCTGAGGGCTTGGTGGAGGTTGATACAGCTGGTTGGGCTGAAGGCTGGGAAAAACTCAGTGGCCGAATCAAGGAAGGCTTTGAAGCGATTGCCAAAGAAATGGACGAGCAAGGTGGGGGCAATGCCCTTGTCGTTAGCCACGGAATGACCATTGGAACCATTGTTTATCTGATTAATGGTATGCATCCTCATGGGCTAGATAATGGTAGTGTGACGATCCTTGAATATGAGGACGGCCAGTTTAGCGTTGAAGTTGTTGGTGACCGTAGTTACCGAGAACTAGGACGGGAGAAGATGGAGGAAGCCTCTATTTAATTAGTCTAGACTTGCTTGCTATGAACTAGGGATTTGATAGGAATATCAAGATAAGAAAAAACAGCCGAGGGGAATCCTTTCGGCTGTTTTTGATGGGGAAAACTAAAGTGTAATGCTATTGCTTTTAGAGATTTTCATAAACAAGAGCAAGGAACCTACAGTTAGAACAGTCAGGATAGTTGACAAGGCTGCGGCTACACCGTAATTTCCTCTGAGAACCTCTGTATAAATGGCTACAGTCATTGTTCTTGTTTTGACATTGTAGAGGAGGATAGAAGTAGAGAGCTCTGAAATCATTGTGATCCAAGATAGGATGGCTCCAGAGATAATACCAGATAGCATCATTGGAGTTGTAATCTTGGCAAAGGTATTGAGACGACTACTTCCTAAGCTCTCAGCGGCTTCTTCAATACTTGGTGCTATTTGTTGCAAGCTAGCAACAGATGAGCGAATAGTATAAGGCAATCTTCTGACAGATAGGGACATAATCAAGATGAAAGCAGTCCCTGTAATCATAAGAAATCCACTTCCAAATAGACCGGTATTGAAGGAAGAAATGAAGGCAATCCCTAGAACGGTTCCTGGTACAATATAAGGTACCATACTGAGGCTGTCAATTAAGTTGGTAAACAAGTTCCGTTTTCTAACGGCTAGGTAGGAGATAAATGTTGCAAATAAAACAACTAGAACTAAGGCAATCAAAGGGATACGAATGGTATTGAAAATAGCAGATCCCATACGATTGAAAGCTACCTTGTAACTGTTTAGAGAATAACCTTTGACAAATACCATACCTGATGTTTTTAGGAAAGAAGTATAAATCAAGTAGACTTGAGGTAGAACAGAGAACAAGATAATTCCGTAGACTGTTGCATAAATGGCAACCATTTTTCCTTTTGTAGTTTTTTTAGGCTCGATTGGATGGAGCGAATTCATGCTGAAACTGTAGCGATTTGAAATGTATTTTTGGATAAGGAAAATTGCCAAGGCGATGATAATCGCCATAATTGCTAAAGCAGATGCAAAAGCAGAATTTCCTCCAACCTCGCTAATAAATTGGGTATAAATTAAGACGGGGAAAGTTCGATATCCTTCACCAATTAACATAGGCGTTCCAAAGTCTGAGAATGCTCTCATAAATACAAGTAGGGCAGCTGCTAGTAAGGTTGGAACGAGGAGAGGTAAAACAACCGTTACGATTCGCTTAAATCCGAAGGACCCCATGCTTTCAGCGGCTTCAAGTAGAGAATTGTCAATACTCTTCATTGTTCCAGCAACGTATAGAAATACTAGTGGGAATAGTTGCAGTGTGAAGACAAGCACAATTCCTTTGAATCCATAAATATCGATAGCTGGAAGATGAAGGGAATTTGTCAGGAATTTAGTAATGACCCCATTTCGTCCCAGCAAGAGAATCCAGGAGTAGGCTCCTACGAAAGGAGCTGACATGGAAGCAATGATAATCAATATTTGTAGAAATTTCTTTCCCTTGAAGTCATACATGGAAAAGAGGTAAGCTAATAAGGTTCCTACAACCAAGGAAGTGACAGTAGCGGTAATGGAAACCTTGAAACTATTGACGAGTGTCTCAGAGTAGTAGGCTTTACTAAAGAAAGTGACAAAATTAGCTAGTGAGAATTGTCCTTCATGTATGAGTGCTTGCTTGAGCACAGTAACGATAGGATAAACGAGAAAGACAAGATAGGTAAGAAAGATGAAGAAAGAGGAGGCTGTCCAAATATTTAGTTTTTTACGTTCCATGGTTGACTCCTTTTATCAGGTTTTGAGAACCATCTGCAGAAAAGACGTTTAGTTTTTGAGTATTGATTCGTAGACGAATACGATCGCCTTTTTGTAGATCTTCTTCAAAAGTTGATTCTTCGCTAACTTGAATTTTTGAGGCAAAGCCTGTCTCGATGAAATATTCAGTATTCAGTCCAAGATAGACGCTATCGCTAATAATTCCTTCAATATCTCCAGATTCATCTTTGATAAACTCTTCAGGACGAATACTTACATGAATAGCTTGTTCCTCAGCCTGATCGAGGGCTGGCATTCGAAGGGCATAGCCATCTGAAAAGACGATATAAGCGCCGTCGCTCCGTTTTTCGAGATTGGCAGGGATAATATTTGTGCGTCCGATAAAGGTGGCCACAAACTCATTAGCTGGTTTATGATAGAGTTCTTTTGGTCGGCCGATTTGTTGGATGACTCCGTCTTTCATAACAGCAATTTGATCTGAAATAGCCATAGCCTCTTCTTGGTCGTGGGTCACATAGACGGTTGTAATTCCCACTTCGTGTTGGATTTCTCGAATGGCTTGACGCATATCCAAGCGAAGTTTGGCATCTAGGTTACTAAGTGGCTCATCCATGAGGAGAACACTTGGATTAACAGCTAAGGCGCGTGCCAAGGCGACACGTTGTTGTTGTCCACCACTAAGTTTATCAGGCTTCCGATCCGCATATTGAGCAATTTGCATGAGTTCAAGATACTTGTTGGTCTGTTGGATCAATTCTTCTTTTGGAACCTTCTTTTGCTTGAGACCAAAAGCAACATTATCTCGGACAGTCAAATGTGGGAAAATAGCGTAGTTTTGGAAAACCATCCCGATATTGCGTTTGCTGGGTTCCATATTATTGATTTTTGTATCATCGAAGTAAAATTCTCCGCCTTCGATACTGTTGAAACCTGCAATCATGCGAAGCAGAGTCGTTTTCCCACACCCTGAAGGACCAAGGATGGTAAAGAGACTTCCTTTTGGAACTGTAATGTTTAAATTATCAATAACAGGGACATCGTGGTAGATTTTTTTGGCGTTAATAATTTTGATCTCACTCATAGTGAACCTCTTTTACTGTTTAGATTGGATATCTGTAAAAATATCATTGTACTTTTTAAGAATAGTGGATTTATTTTTAATGACATAATCTGAATCTTCGGTGGCAATATTGATTTCTGTCATAGCCTTCATATTTTTATTGGTTTTAGCATTTTTACGAATGGGTCTGATTGTTGTTTCAGTTCCTAGCTTATCTTGGATTTCTTGAGAAAGAAGGAAATCGATAAATTTCTTAGCATTTTCCATGTGTTTGGCATTTTTGACGATAGCCGCGTTACCAGGTAAAAAGACGGTTCCTTCTTTTGGATAGATGACTTTTACATCAACCCCATCATTTAAGAGTTTTAAGGCAGGATCTTCATAGGTGAGCCCTACAGCCATTTCTCCATCGGCGACAGCTTTGTAAACATTTGAAGAGCTAGATGCAATCTTTCCATCTACTAGGGTAAATAGATTTTTCACATAGTTCCAAGCTTGTTCATTTTCGTATCCACCTTGATCGACAAGCATGTTTGTCAATTGAGCAAAGGCGCTAGAAGCATTACTTGGATCAGCAGTTGCGATTTTTCCTTTTAATTTAGGATTGAGTAGATCATTGTAGCCTTCAATTTTAATATCTTTTGTAAGAGCTGAATTGGCAATGATGACACTGACATCAAGTGTATAAGGCGTGTAGAATCCGGTTTTATTTTGATATTCAGGGATTATCTGGTCGTTCTCTTGAGAAATATAAGGTTCAAAAAGATTTTCGTTAGAAGAGAAGAGGGCGTAGGAGCCTCCGAAAATGACATCGGCTACAGGGGATTCTTTTTCAGCCTCAGCTTTTTTGAACAATTCACCAGTACTGGCTTGTACTAAGTCAACCTTAACACCATATTTTTCTTCGAAGGCTGGGATTGTTTCTTCGATAAGGTCTTCAGGGTTAGGTGAGTAGACAACCAAAGTGTTATCTGAACCTTTTTCAGTGTTAGTCTCCGCTTCTATAGCTGAAGAACATCCTGATAAAGTAAGAAATATCCATCCACAAGAGAGAAAGAATAGTAGTTTTTTCATAAGAATCTCCTTTTTTACGAACGTTTTCTCTACCTAGATTGTTAATGTTTTTAAAATGTAGAGTTCTACAGGATATAATAAAAACCTTAAAGAAATCTAAAACGAGAAATATGAGTTAAAGACGCTAGGGGAAGAAAATACAAGAAACAAATAATTGATAGAAGTTAGCTCCAAATGAGGGCTAATTTTTTATACTGCTTCATAAGCTGGATTTACGATTCAGTCTTTCTTGGCATCCAAGCCCAAAAGAACATTTCTCGTCTTTCAAATTCCCTCAAAAATGGTATAATAGTAACATCACAAAATTGGAGAGAGACCATGAGTTTTTATAATCATAAAGAAATTGAGCCTAAGTGGCAGGGCTACTGGGCAAAACATCATACATTTAAGACTGGAACAGATACCTCAAAACCGAAGTTTTATGCTCTCGATATGTTCCCTTATCCGTCTGGAGCGGGTCTGCACGTAGGACACCCAGAAGGTTATACTGCAACCGATATCCTCAGCCGTTACAAACGTGCGCAAGGCTACAATGTCCTTCACCCAATGGGTTGGGATGCCTTTGGTTTGCCAGCTGAGCAATATGCTATGGATACTGGTAATGACCCAGCAGAATTTACAGCTGAGAACATTGCTAACTTCAAACGCCAAATCAATGCGCTTGGATTCTCTTACGACTGGGATCGTGAAGTCAATACAACAGATCCAAACTACTACAAGTGGACGCAATGGATTTTCACTAAGCTTTACGAAAAAGGTTTGGCCTATGAAGCGGAAGTGCCAGTAAACTGGGTTGAAGAATTGGGAACAGCCATTGCCAACGAAGAAGTTCTTCCTGATGGAACTTCTGAGCGTGGTGGCTATCCAGTTGTCCGCAAACCGATGCGTCAATGGATGCTTAAGATCACGGCCTATGCAGAACGCCTGCTTAACGATTTAGATGAACTTGACTGGCCAGAGTCTATCAAGGACATGCAACGCAACTGGATTGGTAAATCAACTGGTGCCAATGTCACCTTCAAAGTGAAAGGGACTGACAAGGAATTCACCGTCTTTACCACTCGTCCTGATACTCTTTTCGGTGCGACTTTCACTGTTTTGGCTCCTGAGCATGACTTGGTTGACGCTATCACAAGCCCAGAGCAAGCAGAGGCTGTAGCAGACTACAAACACCAAGCTAGTCTGAAATCAGATTTGGCTCGTACAGACCTTGCTAAGGAAAAAACAGGGGTTTGGACTGGTGCTTACGCCATTAACCCTGTCAATGGCAAGGAAATTCCAATCTGGATTGCGGACTATGTTCTTGCTAGTTATGGAACAGGTGCGGTAATGGCTGTACCTGCTCATGATCAACGCGACTGGGAATTTGCTAAACAGTTTGACCTTCCAATCGTAGAAGTACTTGAAGGTGGAAACGTAGCAGAAGCTGCCTACACAGAAGATGGACTTCACGTCAATTCAGACTTCCTAGATGGATTGAACAAAGAAGCTGCTATTGCTAAGATTGTGGCTTGGTTGGAAGAAAAAGGCTGTGGTCAGGAGAAGGTGACCTACCGTCTTCGCGACTGGCTCTTTAGCCGTCAACGTTACTGGGGTGAGCCAATTCCAATTATTCATTGGGAAGATGGAACTTCAACAGCCGTCCCTGAAAATGAATTGCCACTTGTCTTGCCTGTAACCAAGGACATCCGTCCTTCAGGTACAGGCGAAAGTCCACTAGCTAACTTGACAGACTGGCTTGAAGTGACTCGTGAAGATGGTGTCAAGGGTCGTCGTGAAACAAATACTATGCCACAATGGGCTGGTTCAAGCTGGTACTACCTTCGCTATATTGACCCACACAATACTGAGAAATTGGCTGATGAGGACCTCCTCAAACAATGGTTGCCAGTAGATATCTACGTGGGTGGTGCGGAACATGCTGTACTTCACTTGCTTTACGCTCGCTTCTGGCACAAATTCCTCTATGACCTCGGTGTCGTTCCAACTAAGGAACCATTCCAAAAACTCTTTAACCAAGGAATGATTTTGGGAACAAGCTACCGTGACCATCGTGGTGCGCTTGTGGCGACTGACAAGGTCGAAAAACATGACGGTTCTTTCTTCCATGTGGAAACAGGGGAAGAGTTGGAGCAAGCACCAGCCAAGATGTCTAAATCACTCAAGAATGTTGTTAACCCAGACGACGTAGTGGAACAATATGGTGCTGATACCCTTCGTGTTTATGAAATGTTCATGGGGCCACTTGATGCTTCAATCGCTTGGTCAGAAGAAGGTCTGGAAGGAAGCCGTAAGTTCCTTGACCGTGTTTACCGTTTGATCACAAGTAAAGAAATCGCTACGGAAAACAATGGCGCTCTTGACAAGGTTTATAACGAAACCGTTAAATCTGTCACTGAGCAAATCGAATCCATGAAATTCAACACAGCCATTGCCCAACTTATGGTCTTTGTCAACGCTGCTAACAAGGAAGACAAACTCTATGTGGACTACGCCAAAGGCTTTATCCAATTGATTGCTCCATTTGCACCTCATTTGGCAGAAGAGCTCTGGCAAACTGTTGCAGCAACAGGTGAGTCAATCTCTTACGTGGCTTGGCCAACTTGGGACGAAAGCAAATTAGTTGAAGACGAAATCGAAATAGTCGTCCAAATTAAAGGAAAAGTCCGCGCTAAACTCATGGTAGCTAAAGACTTGTCACGCGAAGAATTACAAGAAATTGCTCTCTCTGATGAAAAAGTCAAAGCAGAGATTGACGGTAAGGAAATCGTGAAAGTGATTAGTGTACCAAATAAATTGGTTAATATTGTTGTGAAATAACCAATTTATTTGCTGATTTCCAACCTCAAACAGTTTCCCAAACTATTTGAGCCAACTAAACTCGTTAATATCGTTGTGAAATAAGATAGGAATCCTTCAGAGTAGAATCTGGAGGATTTTTTGAATCTTCTTATGAAAGTATGGTATACTATGGGCAACTATAAAGTTTGAAAAGCGAAACAAGGAGAAAGCTATGCCAGTAAATGAATATGGTCAGATGATTGGGGAGTCAATGGAAGGTTATACACCTGGTGCACTGCCTTCTATTGATTTCTTAGAAGGGCATTATGCTAGGGTAGAGGCTCTTTCGGTGGAAAAGCATGCGGAGGATTTATTAGCTGTTTATGGTCCAGATACTCCGCGGGAGATGTGGACTTACCTCTTTCAGGAACCAGTGGCGGATATGGAGGAGCTGGTTGCCGTTTTAAATCAGATGTTGGCTCGTAAGGATCGCTTTTACTATGCAATTATAGACAAGGAAACTGGTAAGGCTTTGGGAACATTTTCTCTCATGCGCATTGACCAGAATAATCGACTAATAGAAGTGGGCGCAGTCACTTTTTCTCCAGAGCTCAGGGGAACACGTATAGGGACAGAGGCTCAGTATCTCCTAGCGCGATATGTTTTTGAGGAGCTTAACTATCGTCGCTACGAATGGAAATGTGATTCTCTTAATCTGCCATCCAGACGAGCTGCGGAGCGTTTGGGATTTGTCTATGAAGGAACCTTCCGTCAGGCAGTCGTTTATAAGGGGCGTACGAGGGATACGGATTGGTTGTCTATGATTGATACGGACTGGTCACAAGTCAAGGCTCGTTTAGAAACATGGTTGGCTCCTGAAAATTTTGATAAAAAAGGACGACAGTACAAGAGCTTGAGAGAATTCTAAGAGGTGTTGATATGATTGCTATTAAAAAGCAAGAAATTGTTAAGCTAGAGGATGTTTTGCATCTCTATCAGGCTGTCGGTTGGACAAATTATACCGATCAATCAGAGATGCTGGAGCAGGCTTTATCTCATTCATTAGCGATTTATGTGGCGCTTGATGGTGATACTGTGGTGGGCTTGCTCCGTTTAGTCGGAGATGGATTCTCATCAGTACTGGTTCAGGATTTAATCGTTTTACCAATCTATCAGCGTCAAGGGATTGGTAGTGCCCTAATGAAAGAGGCTTTAGAGTATTACAAAGATGCCTATCAAGTCCAGCTGGTGACAGACCAGACGGAAAGAACCTTGAGATTCTATCGTTCTATGGGCTTTGAAATCTTGTCCACCTATAATTGTATAGGGATGACTTGGGTAAATCGAGAAAAATAACAAAACTAGTTTTTTCTTAAGCAAAGTTTAAGGATGGTCTAGTATCATATAGTCATTAAATAAAGACCTCCTAACTTTATTTAATGAAATCCTAAAACTTTTTTTCATCATAATCTCCTAATGAAGTCACCCAATCAGGTGGCTTTTTTTGTGGGGTGAAGAGATGCTGATAGAAATTTTTTGAAAAATGGTAGAATTTGAGAAAAGTTAAGCTAGTTTTAAGCTTTATCTTGTATCATATAGTTATTAAATAAAGACCTCCTAACTTTATTTAATAAAATCCTAAACTTTTCTTTTTCATAATAATCTCCCTTAACTCCACCCAATCAGGTGGAGTTTTTGGCTCTATTTCAGGCTTTTGGGGACTATTCTAAAAATAATTTTCCGATATTTTCCGGTATTTTTCGGATTTTGGTCGGGGAATTGGCGGGGACTTTTTTAGAAAATATGACTAAGAAATAGGTTTGTTGTAGCTTTGGCTACTTCAAACTCAATTTGATTGTAAGTGACTGTTAATTGAAGGACTGGAACTGCTGTAATAATGATTTTGCTTGTCCAGTAGTGGCGTATTAAATGAGGAGTGACATGTAAGATTGTCTTTTCGTTTACTAAATCAAAATTTCTATGAAATTGATAGAATCCCTAACTTTCTTTTAAACTTGAAAGTCTTGTCGTACAGCGGTTAAAGAGGATGTAAAGTTTTGACAAATTTTGTGAACTATGGGATAATAAAAAGGAATTGAGTACTAGTTCTATATCATAGGCTAGAAAAGACCCCAAGCTCACGACCAAATAAGCTTGGGGTCTTTTTTGACACTATTTGTCCTTGTTTAGCCATTTATCGACTAATACCCTTCGAAAATCAAATTCAAACCACGTCAGCTTCACCTTGCCGTACTCAAGTACAGCCTGCGGCTAGCTTCCTAGTTTGCTCTTTGATTTTCATTGAGTATAAGCGAAGAACAACACCGACCACAATTGGTCCGATGATAATTTTAAGGATTAGTTCCATCATGGGCTATCTTACTTCCTATCGCAGGCGATGAAGCAGTGATGTAGAATAAAGTGCTAAAGTCGAGGGTCATCTAATCAGGTGGCTTTTTTGTTTGCGGGCTGGATTTTTGATATAATAGAGCCATGAGTAGAATTTTAGACAATGAGATAATGGGGGATGAGGAGTTAGTAGAACGCACGCTCCGTCCTCAGTATTTACGTGAATATATCGGGCAGGATAAGGTTAAGGACCAGCTTCAAATCTTTATCGAAGCCGCTAAAATGCGGGATGAAGCGCTGGATCATGTGCTCCTTTTCGGGCCTCCAGGTTTGGGGAAGACGACCATGGCCTTTGTTATTGCAAACGAACTGGGTGTCAATCTCAAGCAGACGTCGGGTCCTGTTATCGAAAAAGCTGGTGATTTGGTAGCGATTTTGAATGACTTAGAGCCTGGGGATGTCCTTTTTATTGATGAGATTCATCGCTTGCCCATGTCGGTGGAAGAAGTACTTTATAGTGCTATGGAGGACTTCTACATTGACATCATGATTGGGGCTGGTGAAGGCAGTCGCAGTGTTCATTTGGAGTTGCCACCTTTTACCTTGATTGGTGCGACGACTCGGGCTGGTATGCTTTCCAATCCTCTACGGGCACGTTTTGGGATTACAGGTCATATGGAGTATTATGCCCATGCTGATTTGACGGAAATTGTCGAGCGGACGGCCGATATTTTTGAGATGGAAATCACTCATGAGGCAGCATCTGAGTTAGCCTTACGTAGTCGTGGGACTCCTCGTATTGCCAATCGTCTCCTCAAGCGCGTGCGCGATTTTGCCCAGATTATGGGGAACGGGGTTATCGATGATGTGATTACGGATAAGGCCTTAACCATGCTGGATGTTGATCATGAAGGCTTGGACTATGTGGACCAGAAAATCCTTCGCACCATGATTGAGATGTATAATGGTGGCCCTGTTGGGTTAGGCACTCTTTCAGTCAATATTGCTGAGGAGCGCGAGACGGTGGAAGATATGTATGAACCTTACCTAATCCAAAAAGGTTTTATCATGCGGACACGTTCTGGACGGATGGCAACGGCCAAGGCATATGAACATTTAGGGTATGAATACAATGAAAAATGAGCAAGAAATTCTAGATGCTTTTAGAGAAAATCAGGATATGATGGCTATTCTGACTATCATCCGAAACCTGAAGTTGACAGATTCCTGGTTGGCAGCAGGTTCGGTACGAAATTTCATCTGGAATCTCTTGTCAGACAGACTAGCTTTTGACCGTGAAACAGATGTGGATGTGATTTTCTTTGACCCAGATGTGAGTTATGAAGAAACGCTGGCTATAGAGAACAAGTTGAGAGTGGATTTTCCTCAGTACCAGTGGGAATTGAAAAATCAGATCTATATGCACCAGCACAGTCCTCATACTGCACCCTATACCAGTTCTCGTGATGCTATGAGTAAGTATCCAGAACGGTGTACTGCAGTTGGACTGCGCTTGAATGAAGAATACGCATTGGAACTTTTTACTCCTTATGGACTCGAGGATATTGTGAATTTTCAAGTTCGTCCAACTCCTCATTTTTTAGAGAATCAAGACCGAATGAAGCTCTATCAAACACGATTATCCAAGAAAAATTGGCAAGAAAAATGGAAAAATTTGATTTTTAAAAATACTTAAGGAAACTTTAAGCTAGGAAGTGTATACTAAGTTCATAAGTTAAGAAGACCTTAACTTAAACTCCTAAAACTTTTTCATAATAATCTCCCTATAAAAAATAGAGTCGCCCAATCAGGCGACTTATTTTTTTGAAAAATGGGCTTGGTGCCTGAGAATAAATAGCTTAGTGATAGAAGAAAATAGTGAAATATGGTATAATGAAACGATAGATTTTTGAATAGGAATAAGATCATGTTTGGATTTTTTAAGAAAGATAAGGCTGTGGAAGTAGAGGTTCCGACACAGGTTCCTGCTCATATCGGCATCATCATGGATGGAAATGGCCGTTGGGCTAAAAAACGTATGCAACCGCGAGTTTTTGGACATAAGGCGGGCATGGAAGCATTGCAAACTGTGACCAAGGCAGCCAATAAGCTGGGAGTTAAGGTGATTACGGTTTATGCTTTTTCTACGGAAAATTGGACCCGTCCAGATCAGGAAGTCAAGTTTATCATGAACTTGCCAGTAGAGTTTTATGATAATTATGTCCCGGAACTGCATGCGAATAATGTTAAGATTCAAATGATTGGGGAAACGGACCGCCTGCCTAAGCAAACCTTTGAAGCTCTGACCAAGGCTGAGGAATTGACTAAGAACAACACAGGATTGATTCTTAATTTTGCCCTTAACTATGGTGGACGTGCTGAGATTACACAGGCGCTTAAGTTGATTTCCCAGGATGTTTTAGATGCCAAAATCAACCCAGGTGACATCACAGAGGAGTTGATCGGCAACTATCTCTTTACCCAGCATTTGCCTAAGGACTTACGAGACCCAGATTTGATTATCCGTACTAGTGGAGAATTACGTTTGAGTAATTTCCTTCCGTGGCAGGGAGCCTATAGTGAGCTCTATTTTACGGATATCTTGTGGCCTGATTTTGACGAGGTAGCCTTGCAGGAAGCCATTCTTGCCTACAATCGTCGACAACGCCGATTTGGAGGAGTTTAGGAGGAAATATGACACAGGATTTACAGAAAAGAACCTTGTTTGCAGGGATTGCACTGGCTATTTTCCTACCGATTTTAATGATTGGGGGACTCTTGCTTCAGATAGCAATTGGAATCATAGCCATGCTAGCCATGCATGAACTTTTGAAGATGAGAGGTCTAGAGACCATGACTATGGAGGGCCTCTTAACCCTCTTTGCAACCTTTGCCTTGACCATTCCCTTGGAGAATTACTTGACTTTTTTGCCAGTTGATGGGAATGTGGTTGCCTATAGTGTGTTGATTTCAATCATGTTAGGAACGACTGTTTTTAGCAAGTCTTATACGATTGAGGATGCTGTTTTCCCTCTGGCTATGAGCTTTTATGTGGGCTTTGGATTTAATGCTTTACTAGATGCTCGTGTTGCAGGTTTGGATAAGGCTCTCTTAGCCTTGTGTATCGTCTGGGCGACAGACAGCGGTGCCTATCTTGTTGGGATGAACTATGGGAAACGAAAATTAGCTCCAACGGTTTCTCCTAATAAAACCTTTGAAGGTGCCTTGGGTGGTATTTTAGGTGCTATTTTAGTAACCATTATCTTTATGATAGTTGACAGTACAGTCGCTCTTCCGTATGGAATTTACAAGATGTCGGTATTTGCTATTTTCTTTAGTGTCGCTGGACAATTTGGTGATTTACTAGAAAGTTCGATTAAGCGTCACTTTGGTGTTAAGGATTCTGGGAAATTTATCCCTGGACATGGTGGTGTTTTGGATCGTTTCGATAGTATGTTGCTTGTATTTCCAATCATGCACTTATTTGGACTCTTTTAATCAAAAGACGGAGGAAATACTATGCTCGGAATTTTAACCTTTATTCTGGTTTTCGGGATTATTGTGGTGGTGCACGAGTTCGGGCACTTCTACTTTGCCAAGAAATCAGGAATTCTAGTACGTGAATTCGCCATCGGTATGGGGCCCAAAATCTTTGCTCACATTGGCAAGGATGGAACGGCCTATACCATTAGAATCTTGCCTCTGGGTGGCTATGTCCGTATGGCCGGTTGGGGTGATGATACAACTGAAATCAAGACAGGAACTCCTGTCAGTTTGACGCTTACTGACGATGGTAAGGTTAAACGCATCAATCTCTCAGGTAAAAAATTGGATCAAACAGCTCTTCCTATGCAGGTGACCCAGTTTGACTTTGAAGACAAGCTCTTTATCAAAGGATTGGTTCTGGAAGAAGAAAAAACATTTGCAGTGGATCACGATGCAACGGTTGTAGAATCAGATGGAACTGAGGTTCGGATTGCTCCCTTAGATGTTCAATATCAAAATGCAACTATCTGGGGGAAACTGATTACTAACTTTGCAGGTCCTATGAACAACTTTATCTTAGGTGTTGTTGTTTTTTGGATTTTAATCTTTATGCAGGGTGGCGTCAGAGATGTTGAGACAAACCAGTTCCATGTTATGCCCCAAGGGGCTTTGGCTAAGGTAGGAGTGCCAGAGACGGCTCAGATTACCAAGATTGGTTCACATGAGATTAGCAACTGGGAAAGTTTAATCCAGGCTGTAGAAGCAGAAACCAAAGATAAGACGGCCCCGACCTTGGATGTGACTATTTCTGAAAAGGGTAGTGACAAACAAGTTACTGTTACCCCAGAAGAAAATCAAGGTCGCTACCTTCTAGGTGTTCAACCGGGAATTAAGTCAGACTTTCTATCTATGTTTGTAGGTGGTTTCACAACCGCAGCTGACTCGGCTCTCCGAATTCTATCGGCTCTGAAAAATCTGATTTTCCAACCGGATTTGAACAAGCTAGGTGGACCTGTTGCCATCTTTAAGGCAAGTAGTGATGCTGCTAAAAATGGAATTGAGAATGTCTTGTACTTCTTGGCAATGATTTCCATCAATATCGGGATTTTTAATCTTATTCCGATTCCAGCTCTGGATGGTGGTAAGATTGTGCTCAACATCCTAGAAGCCATCCGCCGTAAACCATTAAAACAAGAAATTGAAACCTATGTCACCTTGGCCGGAGTGGTCATCATGGTTGTCTTGATGATTGCTGTGACCTGGAATGACATTATGCGACTCTTTTTTAGATAATCGAGGAATATTATGAAACAAAGTAAAATGCCTATCCCAACGCTTCGCGAAATGCCAAGCGATGCTCAAGTTATCAGCCATGCTCTTATGTTGCGAGCTGGCTATGTTCGTCAAGTATCTGCAGGTGTTTATTCTTACTTACCACTTGCTAACCGTGTGATTGAAAAAGCTAAAAACATCATGCGCCAAGAATTCGACAAGATTGGTGCGGTTGAGATGTTGGCTCCTGCCCTTCTCAGTGCAGAGTTGTGGCGCGAATCAGGTCGTTACGAAACTTATGGTGAAGATCTCTACAAGCTAAAAAACCGTGAAAAATCAGACTTTATCCTAGGTCCAACTCACGAAGAAACCTTTACAGCTATTGTCCGTGATTCTGTTAAGTCTTACAAGCAATTGCCACTCAACCTTTACCAAATCCAACCTAAGTATCGTGATGAAAAACGCCCGCGTAATGGACTTCTCCGTACACGTGAGTTTATCATGAAGGATGCTTACAGTTTCCACGCTAACTATGATAGTTTGGACAGTGTTTACGATGAGTACAAGGCTGCTTATGAGCGTATTTTCACTCGTAGTGGTTTAGACTTCAAGGCTATCATTGGTGACGGTGGAGCCATGGGTGGTAAGGACAGCCAAGAATTTATGGCCATCACACCAGCCCGTACCGACCTTGACCGCTGGGTTGTCTTGGACAAGTCAGTTGCCTCATTTGACGAAATTCCTGCTGAAGTGCAAGAAGAAATCAAGGCAGAATTGCTTAAATGGATGGTCTCTGGTGAAGATACCATTGCTTATTCAAGTGAATCTAGCTATGCGGCTAACTTAGAAATGGCAACAAACGAGTACAAACCAAGCAATCGTGTTGTCGCTGAAGAAGAAGTGACTCGTGTTGCAACACCAGATGTTAAATCAATCGATGAAGTTGCAGCCTTCCTAAACGTTCCAGAAGAACAAACGATTAAAACTCTCTTCTACATGGCAGATGGTGAGCTTGTTGCGGCCCTTCTAGTTGGAAATGACCAGCTCAATGAAGTTAAGTTGAAAAACCACTTGGGAGCAGATTTCTTTGACGTTGCTAGCGAAGAAGAAGTGGCGAATCTTGTTCAAGCAGGATTTGGTTCACTTGGCCCAGTTGGTTTGCCAGAGAATGTTAAAATCATTGCAGATCGTAAGGTGCAAGATGTCCATAATGCAGTTGTGGGTGCTAACGAAGATGGCTACCACTTGACTGGTGTGAACCCAGGTCGTGACTTTACTGCAGAATATGTGGATATCCGTGAAGTTCGTGAGGGTGAAATTTCACCAGACGGACAAGGTGTCCTTAACTTTGCGCGTGGTATCGAAATTGGGCACATCTTCAAACTCGGAACTCGTTATTCAGCAAGCATGGGAGCAGATGTTTTGGATGAAAATGGCCGTGCTGTGCCAATTATCATGGGATGTTACGGTATCGGTGTCAGCCGTCTCCTTTCAGCAGTGATGGAGCAACACGCTCGCCTCTTTGTTAACAAAACGCCAAAAGGTGAATACCGTTACGCTTGGGGAATCAACTTCCCTAAAGAATTGGCACCATTTGATGTGCACTTGATTACTGTCAATGTCAAGGATGAAGAAGCGCAAGCCTTGACAGAAAAACTTGAAGCAAGCTTGATGGGAGCTGGTTACGAAGTCTTGACAGATGACCGCAACGAACGTGTCGGAGTCAAATTCAGCGACAGCGACTTGATTGGCTTGCCAATCCGCATCACTGTTGGGAAGAAAGCAGCTGATGGTATTGTAGAAGTTAAGATTAAAGCGACTGGTGACACCATCGAGGTTCATGCAGATAACGTGCTTGAAACGCTTGAAATCCTAAGCAAGAAATAAAAACTATAATCAGAAGAAAAACAAGGAAAAAATGTAACTAGTTTTTACCTTGTTTTTTCTGTATAATGGGAAAAATAAGTATATAAAGAGGTAAATGTATGCTAAGATTTCCAAAGGATTTTGTCTGGGGATCCTCTACTTCAGGCCCGCAGACAGAAGGGCGTGTAGCTGGTGATGGTAAGGGAGATAATCTCTGGGATTACTGGTACAAAGTGGAGCCAAATCGTTACTATAATGGGATTGGTCCAGATAAGACATCGACCTTTTATGAAAATTGGGAACAGGATATCGAGCTTTTGTTAGAGACTGGTCACACAGCCTTTCGAACTTCTATTCAGTGGTCACGGATTTTTCCACAAGGCTGTGGAAAAGTCAACCCTCAAGGTGTGGATTTTTATCGTAAGGTCTTTGAGGCTATTAAGGCTAAAGGGATTCGTCTCTTAGTCAATCTCTACCATTTTGATTTGCCTTTTGCTCTTCAAGAAGTTGGTGATGGTTGGGAAAATAAGGCGACAGTTTCAGCTTATGAAGACTATGCTCGTTTTTGTTTTGAGACTTATGGCGATTTAGTGGATCAATGGATTACCTTTAACGAGCCCATCGTTCCTGTAGAATTTGGTTATTTTTACGATGCTCATTATCCACATAAGGTGGATGCAGAAGCGGCGGTTAAAGTAGCCTACCACACACAATTAGCTAGCAGTCGTGCGGTCAAAGCTTGTCATGAACTCTTACCTGATTCTAAGATTGGGATTGTCTTAAACTTGACACCGGCTTATCCACGTAGCCAGCATCCTGCTGATGTCAAGGCAGCTCGCATTGCGGATCTTTTTCAAGCTCAATCTTTTTTAGACCCATCTGTTTTGGGGACTTATCCACAGGAGTTGGTAGAAATCTTACATGAACACGGTCTCTTGCCTGATACCACGGAGGAGGAGTTGGAACTCATTCGTGACAATACAGTAGATTTCCTTGGTGTTAACTACTATCAGCCTTTGCGCGTTATGGCACCTCGATTTGCTAAGAATCCAGAGAGTCCACTCTTGCCAGAACATTTTTACGAGCCTTATGTGATGCCTGGCCGTAAAATTAATCCTCACCGTGGCTGGGAGATTTATGAGCAAGGGATTTATGACATCGCCCAAAATATCAAGGAAAATTATGGCAATATTGAGTGGATGTTGACAGAGAATGGTATGGGTGTTGAGGGGGAAGAAAAATTCCGTCAAGATGGGATGATTCAAGATGATTACCGTATTGACTTTGTAAAAGGTCATCTTCGTGAATTACACCGTGCCATTGAAGATGGTGCCAACTGTAAAGGATACTTGATTTGGACCTTTATTGACTGCTGGTCATGGCTCAATAGCTATAAAAATCGCTATGGCTTGGTCGAATTAGACTTGGAAACGCAAGAACGCCGTCTGAAAAAATCAGGGCACTGGTTCAAGGAACTAAGTGATAATAATGGATTTTAAAAAAGACTCTGACTGATTATCCTAATTGGTCAGAGTTTTTTCTTATAGGAGCTTAATTTGAACTATACCAATTTTTACTCTTGACAAGTGAAAGAAACAAGTATATACTGTTTTTGCTGATTCTATAAAAGAGGAATCAGACTATACCAATTTAAGGAGAAAGCACAGCTGGTCTGTGTCGTATATACTATGTGTGGAATTGTTGGTGTTGTTGGAAACACAAATGCAACTGATATTTTGATTCAAGGACTTGAAAAGCTCGAATACCGTGGCTATGATTCTGCGGGGATTTTTGTCCTAGGTGGTGCTGAAAACCATCTAGTCAAGGCTGTTGGTCGTATCGCAGAATTATCTGCTAAGACAGCTGGTGTTGAGGGAACAACTGGTATTGGACATACTCGTTGGGCAACTCACGGGAAACCAACGGAAGACAATGCTCACCCACACCGCTCTGAGACTGAACGTTTTGTTTTGGTGCACAACGGTGTGATTGAGAACTATCTTGAAATCAAGGAAGAATACCTTGCAGGTCACCACTTTAAGGGACAAACAGATACAGAAATCGCTGTTCACTTGATTGGAAAATTCGCAGAAGAAGACGGTTTGTCAGTTCTTGAAGCCTTCAAAAAAGCTCTTCACATTATCCGTGGTTCCTATGCTTTTGCCTTGGTTGACTCACAAGATCCTGAGGTCATCTATGTGGCTAAGAACAAATCACCACTTTTGATTGGTCTTGGGGAAGGCTATAACATGGTCTGCTCAGATGCTATGGCTATGATTCGTGAGACCAACCAATACATGGAAATTCATGACCAAGAGTTGGTCATCGTCAAGGCTGATAGTGTCGAAGTTCAAGATTATGATGGCAATCACCGTGAGCGTGCTAGCTATACTGCGGAACTTGACTTGTCAGATATCGGTAAAGGAACTTACCCTTACTACATGCTCAAGGAAATTGATGAGCAACCAACTGTTATGCGTAAACTCATCCAAGCCTACACGGATGATGCTGGTCAAGTAGTGGTTGATTCTGCTATCATTAAAGCTGTTCAAGACGCAGACCGTATCTACATCCTTGCAGCTGGAACATCTTACCATGCAGGGTTTGCTTCTAAGAAAATGCTGGAAGAATTGACAGATACACCAGTGGAACTTGGAATCTCATCTGAGTGGGGCTATGGTATGCCACTTCTCAGCAAGAAACCACTCTTCATCTTTATCAGTCAGTCTGGTGAAACAGCAGATAGCCGTCAGGTTTTGGTCAAGGCTAATGAAATGGGGATTCCGAGCTTGACAGTGACAAATGTCCCAGGATCAACTCTGTCACGTGAAGCCAACCATACCATGCTCCTTCATGCAGGACCTGAAATTGCCGTGGCCTCAACCAAGGCCTATACAGCACAAATCGCAGCCCTTGCATTCTTAGCAAAAGCAGTCGGTCAAGCAAACGGCAATGCTAAAGCGCAAGCCTTTGACCTAGTTCATGAGTTGTCAATCGTAGCTCAGTCGATCGAATCAACTCTTTCAGAGAAAGAAACCATTGAAGCCAAGGTTCGTGAGCTTCTTGAAACAACTCGCAACGCCTTTTATATCGGACGTGGTCAAGATTACTATGTAGCTATGGAAGCCAGTCTCAAGCTCAAAGAGATTTCTTACATCCAGTGTGAAGGTTTTGCGGCAGGAGAACTCAAGCACGGAACTATTGCCTTGATTGAAGAAGGAACGCCTGTTTTGGCCCTCTTGTCAGATCCAGTCCTTGCCAACCACACTCGTGGAAATATCCAAGAGGTCGCAGCCCGTGGTGCCAAGGTTCTCACTATCGCAGAAGAAAATGTTGCTAAAGAGACAGATGATATCGTCCTTACAACCGTACACCCTTACCTCTCACCAATCTCAATGGTCGTGCCAACGCAATTGGTCGCTTACTTTGCAACGCTTCACCGTGGCCTCGATGTGGACAAACCACGTAACCTTGCTAAATCAGTAACGGTAGAATAAGCTAAAAAAGTCTAGTTATCTAGGCTTTTTCTTATGAGCAAATGGGTTGCTTGTACTCAAGATTCGTGTTATACTCTTCGAAAGTCTCTTCAAACCACGTCAGCTTCCATCTGCAACCTCAAAACACTGTTTTGAGCAGCCTGCGGCTAGCTTCCTAGTTTGCTCTTTGATTTTCATTGAGTATTAGAATAATTTTTCAAATTGAAGGACAGAAATAGACAGGGAGAATCACAATGGTAGAATTGGGAATTTCAACATTTGGGGAAACAACGGAGCTTGAAGGGACTGGGCAAACTTACAGTCATGCTGAACGCATTCGCCAGTTAGTGGCAGAGATTGAACTGGCTGACAAGGTTGGTTTGGACGTGTATGGGATTGGCGAGCACCATCGAGAGGACTTTGCAGTATCGGCTCCAGAGATTATTCTAGCAGCTGGGGCAGTCAATACCAAGAAAATCCGTTTGACCAGTGCAGTTAGCATTATCTCAAGCATGGACCCGATTCGGTTGTTCCAACAGTATGTCACTATCGATGCTTTGTCAAATGGACGAGCGGAGATTATGGCTGGAAGGGGCTCTTTTACGGAATCATTTCCCTTGTTTGGCTATGACTTGAAAGACTACGAAGCTCTCTTTGATGAGAAATTAGACTTGCTTCAGTTAGTCAATGAAAAGACCAAGCTAGACTGGCAAGGTCGATTGACCCAAACGATTGCTGGTAAAGAAGTCTATCCTCGTCCGATTCAGGACAAATTACCCTTGTGGATAGCGACAGGTGGTCATGTTGAATCAACAGTGAAGATTGCTCAGGCAGGTCTACCGATTGTCTATGCCATTATTGGTGGTAATCCGCCTTATTTTAAAAAATTGATTGAGGCTTATCGTGAGATTGGGAGTGAAGCGGGCCATGCCAGTCATGAACTAAAGGTCGGGGCCCATTCTTGGGGTTGGATTGCTGAAGATGGCGAGCAGGCGGTGAAAGATTATTTCCATCCGACCAAGCAAGTAGTGGATGCTATTTCCAAAGACCGTCCTCACTGGCAGGAATTACGTTATGAACAATACCTTGAGCAGGTTGGACCAAATGGTGCCATGTTTGTGGGCAATCCTGATCAGGTGGCAGAAAAATTGATTCGTATGATTGAAGACTTAGGTTTGGACCGCTTTATGTTGCACCTACCGCTTGGTTCCATGTCTCATGAACAAGTCCTGAGAGCTATTGAACTCTTCGGAACGAAAGTAGCACCCAAAGTCCGGGCTTACTTTGCCATGAAAGAGGCTAAATAAAAAATCCTAATCAGGTTGATAAAAAATCTATATAACAACTATTTTTAAAAAAGTAATAAACAGAAAAGAATCTCTGAAAAGCTAGTAAAATCAAGCTTTCCAGAGATTTTTTAGTTATTGATATAAACAATCCCAATCAAGTCGATAGTCAATATATATTGGGAAAAGGCAAAAAGGAGTGGTAAGATGGTTTCAATCCAAACGGAAGGAGAAAAGTATGACAAGTAAAAGAGAGCTAGTTTTTAGAGACATCCGAGGAGAAGAGGTGGAACGGGTTCCTGTTGGCTTTTGGTTTCATTTTGTAACACTGGAGGAAAAAGGGCAAGGATTAAATAACCCACGTATCTTCCAAAAAAGTGTAGAGGGGCATCGGCAGTACGTTGAAAGAATTCATCCTGACTTTGTCAAAATAATGAGTGACGGATTTTTTATTTATCCAAGTAATGTCTATAGTCCTTTGGTTGCAAGTATTCAGGAGTTGGCCTCTATTGAGTCGATTGGTGAAAACCATCCTTGGATTCAGCAACAAGTAGAGGTGGTACAAGCCATTCGAGCGACCTTCACTGAGGACATTGCATCATTCTACAATATCTTTTCTCCGATTTCCTACTTGAAAAGGTGGTTTCGTACAGAGACTTCTAGAGGTGATAAGGAGGTTGCAGATCTTTTTCTTGAAAATCCAGAGCTATTCAGGGAGATTTTAGATGTGATAGCTGAGGATATCGCTATCCTAACTAAGAAAATCATTCAGGATGGTGGAGCGGATGGGATTTACCTCAGTACGCAAGAAATTCAGGATGAGCGCATCACACCAGAGTTGTACCAGACCTATATCGAGCCAAGTAATATAAAGGTTTTAGAAGCTGCTAATCAGGCAGGTGGGGTAAATATCCTGCATATCTGTGGTTTCCAAGGTGCCAGTAACGATGTAACTATTTTCAAAGATTATCCAGCCCAAGTTTTCAACTGGGCAACCCACCATGAAGCAGTTAGTTTGCCTCAAGGTCAGGAGCTATTTCATGGCAAAGCGGTCTTAGGTGGTTTTGAAAATGGGAAACAGAGCCTGCTTTATGGAGGTAGAAAGGCTGAACTCCAAGAGGAAACCAAACGCTTGTTGGCTGAAGCTGGGACTAGAGGAGTCCTTCTTGGAGCAGATTGCACGGTTCCAGATGATTTTGAATTAGAAAGATTGGACTGGATTCGTCAGGCTGCTATTTTAGAATAGGAGGGCCTTATGAAAAGAAAAAAGTGGATATTGGTAGGGACAGCCCTTGGCTTTGTTATCTTACTTGCGATTAGTCTTACCAAGGGACTTACTTGTAAGGAAGGACCAAGATGTCATGGAGTTCAGGATTTTCAGAAAGAAAGTCTTCCCTTTATTCAAACCAATGATATTGCCAGTGTTTTATTAGTCGAAAAAGAAAGAAATGGAGAATAGAGATGTCAGAAAAAAGAGAATGGGTTTTAAAAGCATTTAGAGGAGAAGCAGTCGATCGTGTGCCTGTCGGTTTTTGGCACCACTTTACATCAGAAGAGGAGTGGTTAAAGGGATTTGCAAATCCTGTGATTATTGAAAAGAATATACAAGGTCACAAACAATTTATCCATGAACTAAATCCCGACTTTATTAAGTTGATGAGTGATGGTTATTTTGCTTATCCAAATCCAGTTATTGCCAAAGGGAAATCGCTCCAAGAGTTGGCAGAGATTGAACCTCTGGGAGAAGATCATCCGTGGATTAGAGAGCAAGTGGAATTGGTGAAAAAGATTAAGCAGGAGTTTACGGAAGATATTGTTGCCATTTACAATATTTTTGCACCTGTGACCTACCTCAAATGGTTACTTGGGGAAGTGTCTGGTGGAGATGATTTCATTGCAGATTTCTTAGTTCAAGATCCTCAGAAATTGAAAAAAGTTCTCGATGTGATTGCGCAGGATATCGCTAGCTTGAGTCAAGCCATTATTAGAGATGCAGGAGCAGACGGTATCTATCTCAGTGTGCAAAGTATTCAGGATGCGCGTGTTCCTGTTGAAGACTATCAGGAGATTATCGCGCCGAGTGAACTGACTGTTTTAAATGCAGCTAAGTCGGTTGGTGGGGTAAATATCCTTCATATCTGTGGCTATGAAGGAGCTCGAAACGATATTCATATCTTTGCCGACTATCCAGCTCATGTTTTTAACTGGGCAGTTGGTCCAGAAGGAATTAGTCTAAAAGAAGGTCGTGAGATTTTCAAGGGGCGTACTGTTTTGGGAGGATTTGAAAATGGAAAAGAAGGTCTTCTCTATCGAGGCAGTAAGGATGAAATTCAAGCTGAAGCCAAACGATTGATAGAAGAAACAGGCAAAGAGGGCCTCATACTGGGAGCAGATTGTACCATTCCGAGCGATATTGCAGTGGAGCGTATCCAGTGGGTGAGAGAAGCAGTAACTAAATAAAGGAGAAGAATATGAGTAAGAAAACATGGATTATTGGTGGAGTTGCGGTTGCGGCAGTGCTTGGAGCAACAATTATTGGTAGAACTTTAGCAGGAGCATCTGCTAAAGGTGCAGATGCAGATTCATCTGGACAAGTAACAACTTTAAAAGTTGCCCATACCCAAAACTATGTCCCTTATGATTTTATTGACGAAAAAGGGGAATCAGATGGTTATGAAGTTGCAGTTTTAAAGGCGGTTGATGAGAAATTAGCGGATTATAAATTTGAGTATACTGGAACTAGTGATGATGATCTCTTGATTGGACTTGAGTCTGGCAAGTACGATATTGGGACGAAAGGTGCTTGGTATACAGATGAACGGGCTAAGAAATTCATTATTCCATCTGAACCAGTAGGAGCCAGCATTATTGGTTTTACTGTTAGAAAAGAAGATGAAGCCAAATATAAGAATATTGATGATTTCGCCAAAAACAAAGGAAAATTAGTACCAATCTCTCCTCAAAATGCCCAGTGGAATGTTATCAATAGTTATAATGAGAAACACAAGGATACACCGATTGAATTGACGGCTGCTGAATCCTTCAAAGTGGCAGATGCTTATGCTTGGGTTTTAGAAGGACGTTATGATGCTTTCTTTGACATCAAGCTGTCTTTTGAAAAAGCAGTGACAGCAGAGGATGGTTCTTACCACCAATATGCGGACAAACTTAGCTGGTTCCCTTATAAAGGAATCCCAACCTATCCATTGATTCACCGTGATGAAAAGGGCGAGAAGTTTGCTAAAGAGTATGAAAAAGCTATTAAAGAATTAAAAGAAGATGGTACTCTAGCTAAACTTTCTCAAAAATACTTTAAAGAAGATGTCTTTAGCTACGTTGATAAAGATTAGATGAGCAATCAGGCATGTTAGAAAGAGGTTTACATGGTTTCATATGATTTTTCAAGAGTGTTCCAATTTTTACCAACCTTATGGCAGGCTCTTCCTATGACCTTGTCCATTCTCTTTTTTACTACAATCCTTGGTTCCCTTTTCGGTGGCTTACTGGCTTGGGCTCAAGTGGGAGAAGACAAGACTTTTGCAGGTCTTTCCAAGGGCTATATTTTCACTCTTCGCTGTACTCCACCTATTGTTTTACTATTCCTTGTTTTTTATGGTTTACCTGAATTTTTAAAATGGTGGCTAAATTTAGATATCAACAACTGGTCTAAAACGGTCTTCGTCTTATTCACCATGGTCTTGCTATTTGCAGCTATCATTGCAGAAGTGTTTAAGGCTTCCTATCAGGCAATTCCAAAAGGTCAGATGGAGGCTGGAGTCAGTATTGGTCTGACACCTAGTCAGACATTTTGGAGAATCATTTTTCCTCAGGCCTTTCAAGTGGCTCTTCCAAATATGACGACGGCCATTCTAAATTTGATGCGGGATGCTGCCCTAGCCTATACGATTGGTTTTGTAGATGTCATGGGGGCTGGGAATCTCTTAATCAGTCGTAATTTGGGGAATTATTCTCTTGAAACCTATACAGCAGTTGCCATTCTTTATTGGGGTGTGGCCTTGGCTGTTTCCTTCTTGAGTCGCTTGTTAGAAAAATCATTGGAAACGAAAGGGAGATAGGATATGGATTTGGACTATATTGCAAAAACCTTTTTAGAGACCTTAAAAGGAGTACCGACTACCTTGATTATCATGATTGTAGTCATGGTTTTAAGTTTTCTACCCGCCTTGTTTTTAGCGCTGGGGCAAATATACAAAGTCAAAGGTGTTCGAACCTTCTCCCTCGTGTATCTAGCTTTTATAAGAGCGACACCTCCGATTTTGCTGATTCTTTTCTTTTATAGTTTGTTTCCGAGTTTGCTCAATCAATTTCTTAAAAGCATAGGAAGTGATGTTGATATCTTTAAACTCAATCCTATCTATTATGCTTTTATTATCTATAGCTTGATGACAACAGGTAGTTTATCAGAAATCTTACGTTCGGCTATTTTGACTGTGGATAAGGGACAATTAGAAGCAGCGCAAGCAATTGGTTTAACCACTAGTCAGGCTTATGTGAGGATTGTTTTTCCACAGGCCTTGCGGTCGGCGCTGCCCAATCTAGCTAATCTAGTCATCAATATTGTAAAAGGAACCTCTTTGGTCTTTGTGATGACCATTAAGGATATTACAGCCATTGCCCGTGTTGAAGCCTCTTATGGTTATCAGTATTTTGAATCCTATTTTGTGATCTTTATACAGTATATTCTTATTTGTGGATTGATTCAATGGGGCTTTTCAATCTTAGAGAAACGCTATATTCAAAGAGAAAAGGGACAAGTAGCGCCCAGTACAGGTTTAGCATAGGAGGAGACAATGTTACAAGTAGAACATGTTGCAAAAAAATTTGGAGACAGACAAGTCCTAGAAGATGTTAATCTCAAAGTCAACCAAGGGGATGTGGTTGTAATCTTGGGACCATCTGGATCAGGTAAAACGACTTTTCTCAGATGTCTCAATCATTTGGAAAAAGCTGATAGTGGTTCTTTGAAGCTTGCTGATAAAGACTATGATCTTGGCAAACTGACTAAAAAAGATATTTTAGAAATTCGCCAGAAGACCGCCTTTGTTTTTCAACATTATAATTTATTTGCCAATAAAACAGCCTTGGAAAATATTTTAGAAGGTCTGGTGATTGCTCGGAAAATTCCTAAGGAAGAAGCAACCAAACGTGCGGAAGCTGCCTTAGAAAAAGTTGGTTTACTAGCTTATAAGGATTACTACCCCTCTCAGCTTTCTGGAGGTCAGCAACAACGAATCGGTATTGCGCGTGCCATCGCTGTGAAACTAGAGGTCATTTTATTGGATGAGCCAACATCTGCCTTGGATCCAGAGTTGGTAGGAGATGTTTTAGATGTTTTAAAACAGTTAGCTAAAGAAGGGGTTACTATGGTAGTAGTGACTCATGAGATGGGCTTTGCCAGAGATGTAGCCAACCATGTCATTTTTATGGATGGCGGGAAAATTGTTGAAGAAAATAATGCCCATGATTTCTTTAGTCGCCCACAGGAAGAACGAACCAAGCAATTTTTGGCACGAATTCTTTCGGATGCGACCTATAGTGTGGAATATATGATTTGATAGATAGGCTTATCAGGTCAAAAATCAATCCCCCGAGCGTCAAGGCTTGGGGGATTGTTCTATAGGAGGGCTATTTTAGTTCTCTTTTTTGTTTTTTAGCAAGAACCCGAGACCTAGAAGGGCAAGAATGCTGATTCCTGCAAACAGGAGTTTGTGATCATTGAGCTTCCTGTATTTGGATTAGTTATATCTAGCTATGCAAAGGTTATATAGTAGCAATTTTAGCTAACCCATTCACCGTTTTCATTGACCAAATAGCCTTCAACTCTTGTATTAACGGCAAGTTTACCTGATGAATCAACATAGTACCATTTGCCAGAAACTTCAAACCATTGATTTTCTTTCATAGCTCCTGATGGATCTAGATAGTACCAAGTATCTCCATCTTTTACCCATCCAGTTGACATAGAGCCGTTACTATTTAGGAAGTACCAAACATTGCCATCTTTGACCCAACCAGTTACCATAGAGCCATCATCTTTTAGATAGTACCAAGTATCTCCATCTTTTACCCATCCAGTAGCTAGAGAACCGTCTGCTTTATAGAAATACCAGATGCCATTTTCTTGTTTCCAACTAGTTTTAGTTGTCTGATTTGGAGTTTCTGGTTTTTTATTTGTATAAGCTGGAGTATAGGAAGTGACAATAGTTTGTGTAGATGTAGATGGAAGTGATTGAGTATTATTGTCCGTATGTGTTTTTTCAGCTTGTGAATCAGTTGTAGCTTGGCTAGGTTTATGATCCGCATCCGCTACTTTTGTATCTGGTTTTGTAGAATCAGGTTTAGTTTGTGGAGCTGGGGTTTGATGTTCCGGTTTGACGACTCGGTTTGGAGTATTGTCTTGGCCGTTATTTTGACCTTGCTCTTGTTTTAAGCTAGAAAGATCAAATTCTGGTTTTTCTTCTACAGCTGGGGCAACGATGGCTCCACCTTGAGAAACTCGAAGAACAGTAGCTGTAAGGGCATTTAATTTCAATCCTTTTTCAGTCCATTCAAGTCCTTTCGGGTTGGCAATTCCGACTGGTCCTGCTTGGTTTTCATCTGCCAAAACTTCAGCATTTCTGAGGTGGGCAAAGGCAGTTCCCAAGTTAAATTCGCGAGCTTTTTCGTCCGCATTGACAAAGACTGCGTAGATATCTCCGTTTGGAGCAGTGATTTGGTAGCCAATCACTACATCTTCTTTTTCCACACCATTTTGGCCTGGGACAGTGATGAGGCGGACACGATCTTTGATATCTTGGATGCTCTTAAGTCGGAAGGCATCTGTAGATTGACGAAGGGCAATCAACCCTTTCATATAGTCACGACTCTTGACATTTTCAGGATAAGCTTTACTATCTGTGGCCTTAGTCCAGTCAAACTTATTGATAGCATCGCTAGAATCGTAAGAGTCATGGATGAAGTAAGGATAGTCAAATGGATTGCCGTCCTTATCACGCAATAAGTGAGATTTGTTTGGAACCTTATCCTCTGCGACTGGAGTCTTGTAGGCCGGGTCACGGAATTGTTTGGTACGTCCGTATTCCTGACCAGAGTGGATAAATGGAGTTCCTTGAGCTGTCAAGACCATGAGGTTTCCAAGTCGCAAACGACGATGGATTTCAGCATAGTTCTCAGCCTTGCTTGGGTCTTTTTTGATAGACTGGGCAATGATATCAAAGAGGGTCAAGTTATCATGGGCTGCGATGTATTGGATGACATCTCCAGGGCTATCTGCTTCAAAGTTAGTTGGTTGAGCAATCAGATTTTTAAAGATGGTGTTGACATCACGCTTGCCACCTGTGATAAAGGCAGGTTGACCTTCGTTTGGATATCCTGATTTAAGATTGTTACGGATGTCATCTGAAAATACAGCGACAGTATCGGTGTGTTTCATCCAATCTTGGTCAGCAGCTCTAGTAGGCATATTTTCATCACCAGCATAGGTTCTCCAACCTTCACCCAGCATGATGAGGTTTGGATTGAGGGCGCGTGCAGCCTTGTAAGCTTCTTCGATAGAAGCGGCGTCATGGTCTCCCATCATATCGAAGCGGAATCCATCCACTTTGTAAGTATCAACCAGATATTTGATAGAGTCAACTAGGAGACGTTTGGTCATATGGTGGGTTGTCCCCAAGCGTCCACCACCAAAGCTAGTTCGAGGTGTTCCATCAGCATCCATAAAGTGGTAGTAGTTTGGTTCTAAATCTTCAAAGATATTGACTTTGGCTGTGTGGTTATAAACGACATCTAAGATAGCTCCCATGCCACGTTTGTGGATTTCGTTGATGAGGTTTTTAAATTCTGCGATTCGTTTTTCTGGATTCTTAGGATCGCTTGAGTACATACCAGTCAAGGAGAAGTAGTTCTGAGGGTCATATCCCCAGTTGTAGTTGCTGTTGCTTGAAACATAGTCAGACAAGCGTTCATGATTTTTCAATTCATTGACAAAATAGTAAGACAAGACTGGAAGGAGCTGGATGTGGGTTACACCCAAGTCTTTGAGGTAGTCTAGTTTTTCGATAAAGGCTTCAAAGGTACCAAATGGTTTGGTCAAGTCTTTTGCAATGGCAGGATCTGAAGTGAAGTCACGCACATGAGCTTCGTAGATAACGGCATCTTCACGAGTCTTGAAGTTGTGAATCTTACCGTAAGTCAAGTCTTGAGGTCCTAGTTTGGCTGGATCTACAAAGGCAGCTTTAGCCACTTTATGGGCATCGTCGATCTTGGCATCGTCACTATTCCAAGCAGCGAGAGATTTAGCGTAAGGATCGAGTGCAAGAACAGTTTTACCCTGACGCTCGATTTGGTATTGATAATAGTAGCCAGTGAAATCTGTGATTCCTAATTTGTTTGTGCTATCTAGAGTTTGTTTCCAAGTTCCTCTTTCCCCTTTTTCAAGAGCGACAGTTCCAACCACTTTTTCAGGATCATTCTTGTCGTAGACAACAACAGAAACCTTATCAGCACTTGGTGACCAGATGGTCAAATCAACTTGTTTTCCTTCTTCTTTTAGGTCAGCTCCCAGTTTGCCATCATAGCTGTAAGTCTCATCTTTAAGGCGCCAGCTTGTTTTGGTAGTGAATTGGTCGGAATTGTAGCTAACAGTATATGGATGTTTTGTGTCAGAGAAATCTCCGCTGTAGGTCACTTTCTTACCAGCTTCATCGATTGCAACATCGGTGATAGTTACCTTGTTTCCTAGGTGATTAGTGATGTTGGAGTGCTTGAGAATATCTTCTTTTTTGGCACCGACCAGTGTTGAAAAACTACTTTCAATGCTAGAAGTTCCTACATGTTGGGCTCCTGTCATGCGGATATCGTGCACATAGTAGGGGTTGGTGTAGATGGTTTCGTCATCATCTTTTAGGAAAATTTGGCTATGATTTTTCAAATCTGTAAATTTATAATCTTCTTTACGGATTTTCACGTCGTCTCCTTTTTTGCTCTCATCTAGTAACAAAAATCCAAATTCTTTGGCGGCATCCTTAAGAGGAATATCGATATAGCGACCATATTTGCCTGTAGCTGTAAAGTCTGTTCCGTCAGGCCATTGAGCGCTACTTGGATTTTTCACATCTCCCCAGTACCAGAGAGATTTCTTGTCATAGTTGCCATCTGTACGGTAGTAGTTGACGCGAATAGTTCCTGCAGGTTGTGGCTCGTAAGAGAAAACCTTGTGATCTTGGTCCAACCAAGCCTCATTCATCTTTGGTGCCAGTTTTTCTACCGATTTATCGCCGGTCAGATTTTTTCCAGCTGTATTGTTGATGAGGAAGCTAATTTTCTTGGCTTGTTCTCCCTTTAATTTGACATCTAGGTAGTAGCCGTAGTCATCTTTTTTGGCATCCTTAAAGGACAGGGCTCCGTTAGGCCAGTTTTCAGAAGGTTTTTCAACATCGTCCCAAGTCCATAGTCCTTGAGCATCCTTGTTTTCTTCAGGAAGTTTTTTGACGTGGATACGGAAGTAGTTGTCTTCGATGGGCTCTTCTGCCTTAGTTTCAGTCGTTGCTGGACTAGTAGAAGTAGTCGGCTCACTTGAACGATCTTGCCCAGTTTGTGGTGCTGGATTAGTTGGGCTTGCAGCAGGAGTTGTTGGCTCTGTTGCAGGTTTTTCTTCTTTTTTCTCTAGGGAAGCGTTTGCATTGTCAGTTGAAGAAAAATCGCTTTCGTTCTTGCCAGCGATGTTTGTTGCATCAGTAAGAGGTTGAGTAAGGGCAGTAGTAGTTTCACTATTACTTGCGTTAGTGGTTGGTGTATTTTCGTTGGCTGAGATAGTTGGTGTAGCCATAGCAAGTAGGACAAGACTTGCTCCGATAAGGACAGAACCAGTTCCATTTTTGAGGGAACGGATGCTGTAAACCATTTTTTTCTCAGTTTGAGCTGGTGTTTTTCTCATAATGATTCTCCAATCAATAAATTTCTATATCAGTATAGCATGTAGTAAAACAATATGCAAGCGTTTTCTTAAAATTAAACTAAAAGAAAAATCGCAACAGGTTTTCTGTTACGACTAAGCTAGTCTTTCTTTATGAATTTGTGAACCCAAAAGGTGGAGGTGGTGAAATAGTTCTGCAGTAGAAAGATTCCGACTACAAATAATGGGTTTCGGACAGTTGGAAACAGGGAAGGTGGTAATCACAATATCGTGCGGAATTTGATTGAAGATCGAGGAAGAGATACTGGACTTTTCCCAAGGGTCAAATAGATAGAGATTGTTACCGTAGTGAGAAAGGGTGTCAATTAGGTTTTGTGCGTGCTCACTATCTAGATGACTAATGACCAAAACACGAATTTTGGGAAGTTTTTGAAGTAATTGGACTAAAATGCGTTGTCCTTGGATAGAAAAGGCATAAACTAGCTCTTGTAGCTTACTTGGGTGATTTTCTAGCCCCATTTCAGTCAGATAAGACCTGAATTTCTGTTGACTTATTTCAAATAGTTTTGGAAATTCTACCTGATAATTGCTTAAAATCTGAGATTTTTGTTTGTCAAGAGACTGGTCACTGAGTAGATGGAAGAAATCAGATTGGGCAGTGTAGTGTAGGAGCCAAATCAATTCCTCTCGATTTTCAATCTGTAGGTGAAATTCTTTAGCTAACTCTTCTAAGATTTGACTCAATAAACGGTAGGATTTTTGAATCTGATGAATGTCTCCTAAGGCTCCATTACTAGGTTTATTTGTTATTTGAGGAGACTTTACTGGGGTTGAAAATAGCTGTTCCAGTGTTTCCTTTGTAGGTTCAAAATGGAGTTTTTTAGCCAGCTTTTTGATATCTTGTTCAAACTGCGGAATTTGCATGAGAGAGCTGTAGTGACTGGTTAAAAGGGGAGTAGGATTTTCAATAAAGTGTTTCCTCTTAAAACGCTCCAGATTGATAGCTAGGGTATATTTAATCTGCCGTAGACTGCTGAGGTTGAGTGAAACTTGTTGGGCCTTTAAAAATAGCTGAATCAAGTCAGTCAGACACTCTTCGGAAATAGAAGAAAAGGGCCAATCAAGAAAGCTGTAACTTTGGCTAAAGTAGTCCAGATAAAAGGCGCGAATATCTTCTTCTGTTCCCATCATGCTCAGAGGGGAAGGCTGGATGTTGATATTATAGTGTTGGGGAAGGAGTGTGTTTAGACGACGGATGATTTCCTTAATCTGCTCTGGATTAGCTGAAAGTGCCTGACATATTTGGTCAAGTGATTGGTTGTCCTTGAAAAAAAGTTGGTTCAAAAAAGAGTAGGTTGCAGATTGTTTAAAGATAGCAATCCTAGGGTCTAAAGAATTTCGGGCTTCAAACTGCAACTGAATACCTTCTTTTGTTGATCGAATAAGGAGGTTAGGAAATAATTGCTCAAGTTTAAAAAGGTGTTCTTGCAATTCTTCTGCTGACAGATTCAGATTTTCTGACAAAGATGAATCTTGTATCCAATCCTGGTGTTTGGTTAGTTCTTCCAGTAACATTAGCAAATTCAATTCTGTTTCAGAAAGCAAAATATCCATAACAAACCTCCTTATATATTTATACATATATATTAAAAGAAAAACCAAGTAAAGTCAAGAAAAATGGGCTAAGATAAAATAGGATAACCGTAATTTACTATATTCTTTTTGGGCAATTAGGCTGAAAATGAACTTCGTAAAGTAATAGTTGAATTCAATTTTTATAGGAAAAAAATTTATCAAAAATCTACAGAAACCCTTGAAAAATCTAGCTAAATAAGGTATAATGTAAGTAATCATTTGTCGTAGGTTTTGTCTGAAATATTGTCCAGACAAGGCTCACAGCAGTTAAATCTTCTGAAAAAGTCAGATTTAGCTGCTCTTTTTGTGCTTTTTTTCAGTATTTTGAGTATTTGTAACAAAGACTTAAAGATTCTGAAAATTTATCAAAGGGACACGGTGATAAGGGTTTTTAAAACCATATGACGATTAGAAAAGCCTGATTGACAAGGCTTGGAACTTATTTACAAAGGAGAATCATCTTGGCAGGACATGACGTTCAATACGGGAAACATCGTACCCGTCGTAGTTTTTCAAGAATCAAAGAAGTTCTTGACTTACCAAATTTGATTGAAATTCAAACTGACTCATTCAAAGATTTCCTAGACCACGGTCTGAAGGAAGTGTTTGAAGATGTATTGCCAATTTCAAACTTCACAGACACAATGGAGTTGGAATTTGTTGGATATGAAATCAAGGAACCAAAATACACGCTAGAAGAAGCTCGTATTCATGATGCTAGCTACTCAGCACCAATTTTTGTAACCTTCCGCTTGATCAATAGAGAAACAGGCGAAATCAAGACCCAAGAAGTTTTCTTTGGTGATTTCCCAATCATGACTGAAATGGGTACTTTCATCATCAATGGTGGTGAACGTATCATCGTATCTCAGTTGGTCCGCTCACCAGGTGTTTACTTTAACGATAAAGTTGATAAAAACGGTAAAGTGGGCTACGGGTCAACTGTTATCCCTAACCGTGGAGCTTGGTTGGAACTTGAAAGTGACTCAAAAGACATCGCCTACACTCGTATCGACCGTACTCGTAAGATTCCATTTACTACCTTGGTTCGTGCTCTTGGTTTCTCAGGTGATGATGAAATCTTTGATATCTTTGGTGATAGTGAATTGGTTCGCAATACTGTTGAAAAAGATATCCACAAGAACCCAATGGACTCTCGTACAGACGAAGCCTTGAAAGAAATTTACGAACGCCTTCGTCCAGGTGAGCCTAAGACTGCTGAAAGCTCACGTAGCTTGCTTGTAGCTCGCTTCTTTGATCCACGTCGCTATGACTTGGCAGCAGTTGGTCGTTACAAGATCAATAAAAAACTCAATGTTAAAACACGTTTGCTCAACCAAACCATTGCGGAACCATTGGTAGATCCTGAAACAGGAGAAATCTTGGTAGAAGCTGGAACAATCATGACTCGTAGCGTGATTGAAAGCATTGAAAGCCATTTGGATGGCGACTTGAACAAGATTGTTTACATTCCAAATGATGCAGCCGTTGTGACTGAGCCAGTTGTTCTTCAAAAATTCAAGGTTGTTGCACCAACTGATCCAGACCGTGTCGTAACTATCATTGGTAATGCTAACCCAGATGACAAGGTTCGTATCGTAACTCCTGCAGATATCCTTGCTGAGATGAGCTACTTCCTCAACTTGGCTGAGGGACTTGGCCGTGTAGATGATATCGACCACCTTGGAAACCGTCGTATCCGTGCGGTTGGGGAATTGCTTGCTAACCAAGTACGTCTTGGACTTTCTCGTATGGAACGTAATGTCCGTGAACGTATGTCTGTTCAGGACAACGAAGTCTTGACACCACAACAAATTATTAACATCCGTCCTGTAACAGCTGCAGTTAAAGAATTCTTTGGTTCATCACAGCTGTCACAGTTCATGGACCAACACAACCCGCTTTCTGAGTTGTCTCACAAACGCCGTTTGTCAGCCTTAGGACCTGGTGGTTTGACACGTGACCGTGCTGGATATGAAGTACGTGACGTGCACTACACTCACTATGGCCGTATGTGTCCAATCGAGACGCCTGAAGGACCTAACATCGGTTTGATCAATAACTTGTCATCTTACGGACACTTGAACAAGTATGGTTTTGTTCAAACACCATACCGTAAGGTTGACCGTGAAACAGGTGTTGTCACAAACGAAATCGTTTGGTTGACAGCCGATGAAGAAGATGAATTTACTGTAGCGCAGGCTAACTCTCGCCTCAATGAAGATGGAACTTTTGCTGAAAAAGTTGTCATGGGACGTCACCAAGGGGTCAACCAAGAGTATCCAGCTAATGTTGTTGACTACATGGATGTATCACCAAAACAGGTAGTTGCCGTTGCGACAGCATGTATTCCTTTCTTGGAAAATGATGACTCCAACCGTGCCCTCATGGGAGCCAACATGCAACGTCAGGCTGTGCCATTGATCAATCCTCAAGCACCTTACGTTGGTACTGGTATGGAATACCAAGCAGCCCACGACTCTGGAGCAGCTGTGATTGCTCAGTATGACGGTAAAGTCACTTATGCAGATGCTGACAAGGTAGAAGTACGCCGTGAAGATGGTTCATTGGATGTTTACCATATCCAAAAATTCCGTCGTTCAAACTCAGGTACTGCTTACAACCAACGTACGCTTGTTAAAGTTGGCGATGTCGTTGAAAAAGGCGATTTCATCGCTGACGGACCTTCTATGGAAAATGGAGAAATGGCGCTTGGACAAAACCCAATCGTTGCCTACATGACTTGGGAAGGTTACAACTTCGAGGATGCCGTTATCATGAGCGAACGCTTGGTGAAAGACGATGTCTATACATCTGTTCACCTTGAAGAATACGAATCAGAAACGCGCGATACAAAGCTTGGGCCTGAAGAAATTACTCGTGAAATTCCAAACGTTGGAGAAGATGCCCTTAAAGACCTTGACGAAATGGGTATTATCCGTATCGGTGCTGAGGTTAAAGAAGGCGATATTCTTGTAGGTAAAGTAACACCTAAGGGTGAGAAAGACCTTTCAGCTGAAGAACGCCTCTTGCACGCTATCTTCGGAGACAAATCTCGTGAAGTACGTGACACTTCTCTTCGTGTACCACACGGTGCCGATGGTGTCGTTCGTGATGTTAAGATCTTTACACGTGCAAATGGAGATGAGTTGCAATCAGGTGTTAACATGCTGGTTCGCGTCTACATCGCTCAAAAACGTAAGATCAAGGTCGGAGATAAGATGGCCGGACGTCACGGAAATAAAGGGGTTGTCTCTCGTATCGTTCCTGTAGAAGACATGCCTTACCTTCCAGACGGAACTCCAGTCGACATCATGTTGAACCCACTTGGGGTGCCATCACGTATGAATATCGGTCAGGTTATGGAGCTCCACCTTGGTATGGCGGCTCGTACTCTTGGTATCCACATCGCGACACCAGTCTTTGACGGAGCAAGTTCTGAAGACCTTTGGTCAACTGTTAAAGAAGCAGGTATGGATAGCGATGCCAAGACAATCCTTTACGATGGCCGTACTGGTGAACCGTTTGATAACCGTGTTTCTGTCGGAGTCATGTACATGATTAAACTCCACCACATGGTTGATGATAAATTGCACGCGCGTTCTGTCGGACCTTACTCAACTGTTACCCAACAACCACTCGGAGGTAAAGCTCAGTTTGGTGGACAACGTTTCGGTGAGATGGAGGTTTGGGCTCTTGAAGCCTACGGTGCATCAAATGTCCTTCAAGAAATCTTGACTTACAAGTCTGACGATATCAACGGACGTTTGAAAGCTTATGAAGCCATTACAAAAGGAAAACCAATTCCAAAACCAGGTGTTCCAGAATCCTTCCGAGTTCTTGTCAAAGAATTGCAATCTCTTGGTCTTGACATGCGTGTCCTTGACGAAGATGACCAAGAAGTGGAACTTCGCGACTTGGATGAAGGAATGGACGAAGATGTCATCCACGTAGATGACCTTGAAAAAGCCCGCGAAAAAGCAGCCCAAGAGGCTAAAGCAGCCTTTGAAGCTGAAGAGGCTGAAAAAGCAACAAAAGCGGAAGCAACAGAAGAAGCTGCTGAAGAAGAATAAGCAGTTCACTTAGAATAGAAAGGGAAGAAATAGTGGTTGATGTAAATCGTTTTAAAAGTATGCAAATCACCCTAGCTTCTCCAAGTAAAGTCCGTTCATGGTCTTATGGAGAAGTCAAAAAACCTGAAACAATCAATTACCGTACCTTGAAACCAGAACGTGAAGGACTCTTTGACGAAGTCATCTTTGGTCCTACAAAAGACTGGGAATGTGCTTGTGGTAAGTACAAACGCATTCGTTACAGAGGGATTGTTTGTGACCGCTGTGGGGTTGAAGTAACGCGTACAAAAGTTCGTCGTGAGCGTATGGGGCACATCGAGTTGAAAGCTCCTGTATCTCACATCTGGTACTTCAAGGGGATTCCAAGTCGTATGGGCTTGACCCTTGATATGAGCCCTCGTGCCCTCGAGGAAGTTATCTACTTCGCAGCTTATGTGGTGATTGATCCTAAGGATACACCACTTGAGCACAAATCTATCATGACAGAGCGCGAATACCGTGAGCGCTTGCGTGAGTATGGTTATGGATCATTCGTTGCCAAGATGGGTGCCGAAGCCATACAAGATCTTTTGAAACAAGTAGATCTTGAAAAAGAAATTGCTGAACTCAAAGAAGAGTTGAAAACAGCTACTGGACAAAAACGTGTCAAAGCTATCCGTCGTTTGGATGTTTTGGATGCCTTTTACAAATCTGGAAACAAACCTGAATGGATGATTCTCAACATCCTTCCGGTTATTCCACCAGATCTTCGTCCAATGTTGCAGTTGGATGGTGGCCGTTTTGCCTCATCTGACTTGAACGACCTTTACCGTCGTGTTATCAACCGTAACAACCGTTTGGCTCGTTTGCTTGAGTTGAATGCACCAGGTATCATCGTTCAAAATGAGAAGCGTATGCTTCAAGAAGCGGTTGACGCTTTGATTGACAATGGTCGTCGTGGCCGTCCAATCACAGGACCAGGTAGCCGTCCATTGAAATCATTGAGTCACATGCTTAAAGGTAAACAAGGACGCTTCCGTCAAAACTTGCTTGGTAAACGTGTTGACTTCTCGGGACGTTCCGTTATCGCCGTTGGTCCAACGCTTAAGATGTACCAATGTGGTGTGCCACGTGAAATGGCTATTGAACTCTTTAAACCATTCGTTATGCGTGAAATCGTTGCCCGTGATATCGTGCAAAACGTTAAAGCAGCTAAACGCTTGGTGGAACGTGGAGATGAGCGTATCTGGGATATCCTTGAAGAAGTGATCAAAGAACACCCAGTACTTCTTAACCGCGCACCGACCCTTCACCGTTTGGGTATCCAAGCCTTCGAGCCAGTCTTGATTGATGGTAAGGCCCTTCGCTTGCACCCACTTGTCTGTGAAGCCTACAATGCCGACTTTGACGGGGATCAAATGGCCATCCACGTACCGCTTTCAGAAGAAGCCCAGGCAGAAGCTCGTATCCTCATGCTCGCTGCTGAGCATATCTTGAACCCGAAAGATGGTAAACCAGTTGTTACTCCATCTCAGGACATGGTTTTGGGTAACTACTACTTGACCATGGAAGAAGCTGGTCGTGAAGGTGAAGGAATGGTCTTCAAAGACCGTGACGAAGCGGTTATGGCTTACCGTAATGGCTATGTTCACCTGCACTCACGTGTTGGTATCGCAACAGATAGCCTTAACAAGCCTTGGACAGAAGAGCAAAAACACAAGGTCTTGCTTACAACAGTTGGTAAAATCCTCTTCAACGACATCATGCCAGAGGGGCTACCATACTTGCAAGAACCAAACAATGCCAACTTAACAGAAGGCGTTCCAGCTAAATATTTCTTGCCACTTGGTGGAGATATCAAGGAAGCTATCAGCAATCTTGAACTCAACCCTCCATTCAAGAAGAAAAACCTTGGAAATATCATCGCTGAAATCTTCAAACGTTTCCGTACGACAGAAACTTCTGCCCTACTTGACCGTATGAAGAACCTCGGTTACCACCACTCAACTCTTGCAGGATTGACAGTGGGTATTGCCGATATCCCAGTCGTTGATGACAAGGCTGAAATCATTGAAGAATCACACAAACGTGTAGAACAAATCACCAAACAATTCCGTCGTGGTATGATCACAGACGACGAGCGTTACAATGCTGTTACAGCAGAATGGCGTGCTGCCCGTGAAAAATTGGAGAAACGCTTGATTGCCAACCAAGATCCTAAGAACCCAATCGTTATGATGATGGACTCAGGAGCCCGTGGTAACATCTCAAACTTCTCACAGCTTGCCGGTATGCGTGGTCTGATGGCTGCTCCGAACGGACGTATCATGGAATTGCCAATCCTTTCAAACTTCCGTGAAGGTTTGTCAGTACTCGAAATGTTCTTCTCAACTCACGGTGCTCGTAAAGGTATGACCGATACGGCCCTTAAGACAGCCGACTCAGGTTACTTGACTCGTCGTTTGGTTGACGTTGCCCAAGACGTTATCATCCGTGAGGACGACTGTGGAACTGACCGTGGTCTCTTGATTCGCTCTATCGCAGAAGGAAAAGAGATGATCGAATCTCTTGAAGAGCGTCTCAATGGTCGTTACACTAAGAAAACTGTTAAACATCCAGAAACTGGTGCAGTAATCATTGGTCCAAATGAGTTGATTACAGAAGACAAGGCACGTGAAATTGTGAATGCTGGTGTGGAAGAAGTAACCATCCGTTCAGTATTTACATGTAACACTCGTCATGGTGTCTGCCGTCACTGTTACGGTATCAACTTGGCGACTGGTGATGCGGTTGAAGTTGGTGAAGCAGTTGGTACAATCGCTGCCCAATCTATCGGGGAACCTGGTACACAGCTTACAATGCGTACCTTCCACACGGGTGGGGTTGCCTCAAATACCGATATCACTCAGGGTCTTCCTCGTGTCCAAGAAATCTTTGAAGCCCGCAATCCTAAAGGGGAAGCGGTTATCACAGAGGTTAAAGGACAAGTTACGGCTATCGAAGAAGATGCATCAACTCGTACTAAGAAAGTCTTTGTTAAGGGTGAAACTGGCGAAGGTGAATATGTCGTTCCATTTACTGCTCGTATGCGTGTTGAAGTTGGGGACCAAGTAGCGCGTGGTGCTGCTCTTACAGAAGGTTCTATCCAACCAAAACGTCTCCTTGCAGTTCGTGATGTCTTGTCAGTTGAAACTTACCTTCTTGGTGAAGTACAAAAAGTTTACCGCAGCCAAGGGGTAGAAATCGGTGACAAACACATCGAGGTAATGGTTCGTCAAATGATCCGTAAAGTCCGTGTCATGGATCCAGGTGACACAGATCTTCTCATGGGTACCCTCATGGATATCAATGACTTTACAGACGCCAACAAAGATGTCCTTATTGCAGGTGGAGTTCCAGCGACTGGTCGACCAGTCCTTATGGGAATTACCAAAGCCTCACTTGAAACAAACAGTTTCTTGTCAGCGGCTTCCTTCCAGGAAACAACTCGTGTCCTTACAGATGCAGCCATCCGTGGTAAGAAAGACCATCTCCTTGGACTTAAAGAAAATGTTATCATCGGTAAAATCATCCCAGCAGGTACTGGTATGGCACGTTACCGTAACCTTGAACCACATGCTATCAACGAAGAAGAATACCTTAATCCTCCAGTAGAGGAAGAAGAAAATGAAGAAACAACAGAAGTAGTTGTGGATACTGCCGTTGAAACTGTGGAAGAAACAGTAGAATAAAAGAGAATGAGAGAGCCTTCGGGTTCTCTTTCTCTTTTCTGAAAACTTTCTCTATTTTTCCATGAAATGTGGTAAAATAAAAGAAAGAAGCTGACAAAGGAGACGGGTATGGAACAAACATTCTTTATCATTAAACCAGATGGTGTAAAAAGAGGACTAGTGGGTGAAGTGTTGAAACGGATCGAACAACGTGGATTTACAATCGAAAAATTAGAGTTGCGTTCACAAGTTTCAGAAGTGTTGATTGACCAGCACTATCAGGACTTGGTTGGCCAAAGTTTTTACCCACCGATTCGTGAATTCATGACTTCAGGACCGGTTCTTGTGGGTATCATTTCTGGTCCTAAAGTAATCGAAACTTGGCGGACCATGATGGGGGCAACTCGTCCAGAAGAAGCTTTACCAGGAACTATTCGAGGTGATTTTGCAAAAGCTGCTGGAGAAAATCAGGTTATCCAAAATGTTGTACATGGTTCAGATTCAGAAGAGTCAGCTAAGCGAGAAATAGCACTTTGGTTTTAAGAGTTGATTGACTAAATAGATTGGTTAAAAGCTCATTTGAATAGAAAGTATAGTCAATTAGTTTAAGACATGACGCATGATATCAAACTTTTTAGTTTTTGATATGGTGCGTTTTTTGATTAAGTGACTATTAGTTCGTCTCGCTCCGTTAGGTGCGAGACAAAAAAACACCCGCTATGCGGGTGCGCGTCGAAGGCTATACCAAAAAAAACTCCAAACGCGATACAATAAAGGTGTTCAAGCCAATTGTAAAGCGAAAGGAGAAAAATATGGCACAAAAGGTTCTTTTGTCCTATTCTTGTTTCAATTGACTATATTTCTATACTTTTTCTTCCTTTCTCTGTGAGAATCGCAAGTTTTTCCCACTTTTTCTCAATACTGAAACAACATCTTTGCAGAACTTCAATAATTTCTTTTTGTGTTAAATCATTATTTAACTAAATCTTTGGAGGCAATACGTTTTCAAAGCTACTTTTTTATCATAGGTTTTGAGCCTTCAACACAGATCACTAAGCCAAAAATGCTCTAAATTTTTGAAATTCTAACAAATTCCACTCAACTTTATCATCATCTTTGACTTTCACAATATCTTCCTCAAAATAACATGGAATAAAGATAGTTTTCTTTTGAAACGGTTGTAGGAGGAAAATCTCTCCTACACTATTATTGATTCTGAGAGAAAATTGCAAAATATCATCTACCAAACTTTCAATTATTAAGATTTTTTACAGTTTATCTGAATTAGAATCGCAAGGCTTCTCAATAATATAATTGTCGAATTTTTTCAATCTAACTTCCTCTCCACTATTTCTTCCTTTATCAAGAAAAAGTTACCTCAATATTAATAAAGTACAATTCTAAATTAACTCCAATTATTGATTCCTGATAATATTTCAGTAACTCATCGTGCAATTAAAAACAAGGATTTTTTATTTCAGACGATCCATCGTGAACACTTCATCAGCCATCTCCCAAATTGCCGGATTATGTGTTGCGATAATGATTAGCCTATTATCATCTCGAAGAGATAGCAAAATCTCCATAATCAACTGAGAGGTTGCTGGGTCTATTGAAGCTGTTGGCTCATCTGCCAGAATAAGGGGTGGATTCTTTAAGATAACTTTTGCCAAGGCAATCCGTTGCGATTCTCCGCCCGATAACTCAAAGATGCGCTTATCTAGGTCAAGATAAGCCAGGCCGACCTGTTCTAAAGCCTGCTTTTGCCTCAACCGCTGTTCCGACCGACTCAACTTTTGACCAATGAGACCTAGCTTAAGGTTTTCTTCAATACTTTGGTTTTCAATTAAGCCAAAGTTCTGGAAGAGGTAGCCCAATTCGTGACGGAAAAAATCACTCGATTTATAATTGGCCAAGTCTTTACCTCGGTAAAAAATCGTCCCATCATAAGATTCTAATTTCCCAATCATGTTCATCAAGGTTGTTTTTCCGCTACCACTTGAACCAATTAAGGCATAGACTTTTCCAGTCTCAAATGTCATTGAAAGATTCGAAAATAACTCTCGTTCTCCAAAAGATTTACTCACCTGTTTAAGTTCAATCATATTAACCTCCCTTCAAAACAAGCATGGACATCTTGTTTTCTTTCTGCATTTGGACATGTAACTGTAAAAGAGATAGACCAGTAAAGAGTAACGAGACTAAGAAAGCAACTACTATCTCTACCATAAGAAATACACTCGCAACAAGTCCCAGTAAAAACACACCCAGTTGAGCAAAGAGATAAGTGCGATGGATTTCTAAGAACCTGAGACCTGCAATGCGTTTGATAAAAATGGCACGTCTAAATTCTTCAAAGTAGAGCCTATTCATAGTGTTAAACAACAAGATTGAAGTTGCAATCCCAAGCACAGCTCCTGCTAGCATTACCCAACGTTCCCTCTGGATATTATCCAATAATGTGATGTAGTTGTGGTAACCTGTTTGCATTTCTGAGACCCAATTTTCAATGCCTTGTCTCTGGATAAGCTCCTGGGCATCAGACAATTGATTAAAGAGAACGTAGTTCTGTACTGCGTCTACCCAAAACAAAACGGACTGTGGACCAGTTGATTGGGGTGTTATAACAATGATGATTGGATCTTTCAAAAACTGCTGGTAAGAAATAGGGGTCGTATTATACACAAAACGATCCTGACCTGATTCCAAATAACCTACCGTAGCAGTCATTTGCTGTCGTTCATCTCGACTAGATATGCGACTGGTTAAGTCGTCTTCAAAAACAGATTTATAATGTTCTTCCTCTGAACGGAGGTGTTCAGGCAGCAATAAGACAAACTCCCCTACATCAAGGTGATTCATCTTTTGCTCAATAGTTGTATCTACAGGAATGTTTTGACGCTCCAAGTATTGCGGTGTGACGATAAGGACATTGCCATTCGGGCTGTAATCGTGCCATTCTGTAGAGGTTGTCAAGTTTTTGGAGGAAGCCATGCCATTTTGCAAAGTACGGTCAATTAACTGGTGTCTAGATAAGAAAGCCTTTTGTTCTGAAACAGCCAGATCCATCAATTGATACCAAGTTCTGAATTTCCTTTGAGCTTGTTCATCAAAACCAGGACTCGTTCCTTCACGGCTGATTGATAGGGTAATCAGTTGCCTTTCCTGGCTCCAAGCCTCTTGTCCAATCCGATGCTGTTGCCAGGCTTGGGTATACTTTAAGCTACTCCCTATTCCCAGCGTTACAATAATAATCGCTAATAGTTGACCGATTAAAATCAAACTAATGATTCCTCTGACAGGCACTTGCCCTTTTATAATCTGCATCAGGTGTATCTTTTTTATCCCAACTGCGAAGAGTTGAGCGAAAAACAGGGAGATCGACAACAAGATGAGATTATAACAGAGCAAGCCTGCTCCTATGGTCATTAGGGATTGCGTTGGAAGCGACAGAATTTTTTGCATAAGAATGGCGAGTACGCCAGCTAAACTGAAACCAACAGCTATCCCTTTCAAATCCTCACCAACTGGTCTAAGGAAAATGGACCACCGTTTCTCTCCTGAAATGAGGCGAATGCCCGACGACCGTAATTGGCTAATTTGACTAATTAAAGTCAGTGCTCCAAAGGTTAAGATGAAAATCAATAGACTGATTAACTGAAATCCGTTACTAAAGATAGCCATTAACGTAGATAGTTTAGATGGAATTGTCAGGTGCATGTTAGTCAAGCCAAGTTGACTTAGCTCCTCCCTTAGCAAGTGAATATCTAGGTTTCCATCGAATACAAAATAGTTTGTTTCAACACTACTACTTTGAGCATCTTCTAGATTTTTTTCCTGTAGCCCATCAGGCAACTTTCCGTTCCCAAAGGTCGTATAAGAAAACACTGGAGTACCTTCTGAGTTAGGATCTTGGTGTTGAATCGCAATAAAGCTATCCGTTTCTTCTGCTAGTTTTTCCAAGCGTGTAGCAACATGCTGAAAAGTTGTTTCAGGGGAAGAATCACGTACAACAACGTTGGGGTAATAATGGGAGACATATGTATCATTCCAAATGGTAAATACCCAAACAAAGAACAAACTAGCAAGCAGGTTGGATATGAGTATAAATAATTTTTTCATAGTGCATTCCTTATTCTAAAACAGAGGGGAGAAATACCCCTGCCCTCTATAAACTAACAAGCTTACTAAACTATTGATAAAAGAATCTTCTTCATCATATACTAACAGTGGTGTCTTAAGATTATTTTCATTAACTAGATTAGTAAAATCAATATTAGAATTTTTATAAAACATTTTTATTTCTCTATTCTTTTACTCAAAAAGTATTCTTTATGCCCATCTGGAGAGTCATTAAGAATTCCAAAAACTTCAAAACCTTGACTTAAGTAGAAATCTAAACCTTGGAAGTCAAAGGTGCTTAAATGAACAATACTACATCCGTAATTTTTGGCACTTTCTAAAACATTATTTAACAATGCAGTTGCTATCCCTTGACGTCTATAAGTGTTTTTAACCCAAAGTGTATCAATATATAATATTTTCCAAATAACCGAATAAGCTACGATGCCACCTACTATCTCTTGATTATTCTCAACAATAAAAGCAATCTGTTTATAGTCCTCATCCTGACATGAAGGTAAACATTTCTTATTGTGTTCCAATAGCATTTCTTCTATGTAGTCAATATTTTCATTATTTGCATCAGTAATCTTCATTCTTGCACCTACAATTTTTAATGAATAATAAAAGAGAATATACTAGAGACTAATTCTATTCCATTATTCTTTAATCTGCCTTTCCAACATCAAGTCCATTCGATTTTTTTTGTGATTGTACTCGAACTTCCAATTGTCTATTCTTCTGAACAAACTGTTGATAGGGAATTGTATTACCAAATGCAAGAACACATAGTAATACAAATATAACTATTTTTTTAATTCCACGATTTTTCTTCATTCGTGAAACCCTTTTCTTTTTCATTATCCTTATTTTAACATATATATTTTATTTATTCAAATATTTTATTGTATTTTGAACTTTTTTTTCTTATTATTACCATGAAGAATTTTTTTTTATTCCTTTAACTTGCTATTTTGAACTAAAAATTTTATAATGAAATTAAGCAAATAGGAAGGTTTATTATATTTAATGAATACACTCGCAGAGAAATTCAGATTGAAAAGAAAAGAGTTAGGTCTCTCCCAACAAACTCTTGCAGAAGGAATTTGTGAACAAAGCCAGATTAGTAAAATTGAGAGAGGGCATTTCATTCCCTCCGCAGACCTTTTGTTCAAACTCTCACAACGACTCGAAGTACCATTAGATTATTTTTTTAATGAACAAATTGAAATTAAATCTAACCTCTCTAATTTCAAGCAATTATCTGCTCGACTATTAGATGATAGAAATTATGACAATTTGGAATATATTTATAGAATAGAGATTGAACGAAGTACTTTTCTAACACTAGAAGACCGAACTTACCTTGAATGGATTAAAGCTATTATTGATTTCTATCAATATGACAGTAAGTGTGAGGCTATTTCTTCATTGGAAAATATATTATTAAAAGTCTCTTCAAATACTCTGATTTATTTAAAGGCGTTGAATACTCTATCTAATTTCTATTCCTTAGTGGGTCGTGAACAAGAATATGAGGCGAACTACTCTCATTTGATGGAGTTATATCAGACAAAAAATTTTGAGCATCAAGAGTTTTTATTTGGCTACATCAGAGTTCGTTACAACTACGCTCACTACCTAGTGTCAAAGGAAAAATATAATGAAGCCATCCAAGAAGCTCTTGAGACGATTGAACTCTGTAAACAAAGACAGACAAGCTACCAACTGGCTCCTCTACTTATTCTTGTAGGAAATGCTGGAGCCAAATTTCTAGACAAAGAACAAGTCAAAAATTATTATATAGAAGCAAGAGAGTTATGTAAGATTTATAACAATCCTTTAATGTTGATGAAGATAGAAAATTATTTGAAAGAATTAGATACTGTTTAGTTAATCTTGACATTATAGTGTTTCTGAAACGTTAAATAACCTGTAAGGCTGATAGTGAAATGAATACTATTAGCCTTATTTCAATTTATATTCTTCCAAAATCTCTTCAAACCACGTCAGCTCTAGCCGCAGGTTGCTCTTTGATTTTCATTGAGTATTAGTCTCTGGTGTTTGTTTAGCGTCTTAAAGAGACATTTGAGAAGATTGGAAACAGTTCCCTCTTTTCTCCTAGTATAATGATTGGTAGGAAGGGAGAGAAAAGATGAAATCAATGAGAATCTTATTTTTGTTAGCTTTAATTCAAATCAGTTTGAGTAGCTGTTTCCTATGGAAGGAATGCATCTTGTCCTTTAAACAAAGTACAGCTTTTTTCATCGGAAGTATGGTCTTCGTTTCAGGAATCTGTGCTGGAGTAAATTATCTTTATACTCGTAAGCAAGAAGTCCATAGTGTCCTAGCCAGTAAGAAGTCGGTGAAGCTTCTTTACAGTATCCTGCTCTTAATTAATTTGTTCGGAGCTGTTCTTGTCTTGTCAGATAACTTGTTCATCAAAAATACGCTGCAGCAAGAATTAGTTGACTTTTTATTGCCATCCTTCTTTTTCCTATTTGGACTAGATTTGCTGATTTTTTTACCCTTGAAAAAATACATGCGCGATTTGCTTGCTATGCTAGATAGAAAAAAGACAGTTTTGGTGACTATTTTAGCAACACTTCTTTTCTTAAGAAATCCAATGACTATTGTCTCACTTCTGATTTATATTGGACTGGGTTTGTTTTTTGCAGCCTATCTTGTCCCAAATTCTGTTAAAAAGGAAGTTTCCTTTTATGGTCATATTTTCCGAGATCTTGTATTGGTCATTGCTACGCTCATTTTCTTTTAGAGCAAGCCTGTTTTTATGGATGTTATGATGGTAATACTCTTCGAAAATCAAATTCAAACTACGTCAGCGTCGCCTTGCCGTACTCAAGTACAGCCTGCGGCTAGCTTCCTAGTTTGCTCTTTGATTTTCATTGAGTATAAGTTTAGCAGGAAAATAGACACAGAAGAAAAGTTTTTGGTATAATAAGGGTATGTACACAAAAAATGAAGAAGAGCTACAAGCCTTAGGGGAACGATTGGGCCATTTATTAGAAAAGAATGATATTTTAATCTTAACTGGAGAACTGGGTGCAGGTAAAACGACCTTTACTAAGGGACTTGCTAAAGGTTTACAGATTTCTCAAATGATTAAAAGTCCGACCTATACTATCGTAAGAGAGTATGAAGGTAGACTTCCACTTTATCACCTAGATGTTTATCGTATTGAGGGAGATGCGGATTCTATCGACTTGGATGAGTTTCTCTTTGGTGGCGGGGTAACTGTTATTGAGTGGGGAAATCTCTTAGGAGATGCCTTGCCAGATACTTATTTAGAGTTGGAAATTCTAAAAGAAGAAGACGGTCGCAGATTAAATTTCCAAGCAAAGGGTTTGCGTGCAGAAAAGCTTTTAGAGGAGCTTCAACATGGAGTATGAATTGCTCATTAGGGAAGCAGAGCCTAATGATGCGGCTGAATTAGTGGCCTTTTTAAATCGTGTAAGTTTGGAGACGGATTTTACCAGCCTAGACGGAGATGGTATTCTCTTGACCAGTGAGGAGATGGAAATATTCCTCAGCAAGCAGGCTAGTTCGGACAACCAGATAACCTTACTTGCATTCTTAAATGATAAAATTGCTGGTATTGTAAATATTACAGCTGACCAGCGCAAGAGAGTCCGTCATATTGGAGATCTCTTCATTGTGATTGGAAAAAGATATTGGAATAATGGATTGGGAAGTTTTTTGCTAGAGGAAGCGATAGAGTGGGCACAAACAAGTGGCATTCTGCGTCGTCTCCAACTGACTGTCCAAACTCGTAATCAAGCTGCAGTCCATCTTTATCAGAAGCATGGCTTTATAATTGAAGGTCGCCAAGAGCGTGGAGCATATATAGAAGAAGGGAAATTTATCGATGTTTACTTGATGGGTAAACTGATAGATTAGTAGAAATATGGTTAAAAAAATTATTGGAATGGTATTAGCTTTTCTAGCTGTGACAGTTTTGGGTGTCGGTGTTTTTGCTTATACTATTTATCAGCAAGGCACACAAACCTTATCAAAGACCTATAAAAAAATCGGAGAAGAAACCAAGGTTATTGAAGCAACAGAACCTATGACCATTCTGTTGATGGGGGTTGATACTGGGAATGTAGAGCGTACAGATCAGTGGGCTGGAAATAGTGATTCCATGATTCTCTTGACTGTCAATCCACATACTAAGAAGACCATGATGTTGAGTTTGGAGCGTGATATCCTGACTAAAATTCAACATAAAGATGGTAGTATTGAAGAGGCGAAGCTAAACGCTGCCTATGCTGGTGGTGGAGCAGAACTTGCTATAGAAACAATTCAAAAGATGATGAATATCCATATCGATCGCTACATTATGGTTAATATGCAAGGATTGCAACAATTGGTAGATGCAGTGGGTGGGATTACGATTAATAATACACTAGGTTTCCCAATCTCTATCAGTGACCAAGAAGAATTTAACACCATTTCTATCGGTGTTGGAGAGCAGACAATAAATGGAGAAGAAGCGCTTGTTTATTCACGCATGCGTTATCAAGACCCAGAAGGAGACTATGGTCGTCAAAAGCGTCAGCGTGAAGTCATTCAAAAAGTTGTTGAAAAAGTTCTTAGTTTGAATAGTGTCAGTCACTACCAATCTATTTTAAAAGCTCTAAGTACTAATATGCAGACTAATATTGATTTGTCTGCGAAAAGTATTCCGAGCTTGTTGGGCTATAAAGATTCATTTAAAACCATTGAATCTCAACAATTGAAGGGTGAAGGAGAGATGTTGCAAGGTATTTCTTACCAGATTGTTTCGAGAGAGCATATGTTGGAAATGCAGAATATATTGCGACGTTCTTTGGGACAAGAAGAAGTCACTCAGCTTGAAACAAATGTTGTCTTATTTGAAGATTTGTTTGGACGGGTGCCTGTTAGTGACGAAGATAATTAACTTTCTTGATACAAATAAAAAATCAATCGTGGGAAATTTCCTGCGATTTTTTCAAAAAAATACGAATAGATAGGTAGGAGGAAACATGAAAGCAGAAATCATTGCTGTTGGAACAGAGATTTTGACAGGACAGATTGTCAATACCAATGCCCAGTTTTTATCGGAAAAACTAGCAGAAATTGGGGTAGATGTTTATTTTCAGACGGCTGTAGGAGACAATGAAGTTCGTCTCTTGTCTTTGCTTGAGATTGCTAGTCAACGTAGCAGTCTGGTGATTTTGACAGGTGGTTTGGGACCGACAGAGGATGACCTAACCAAACAAACTCTAGCTAAGTTTTTAGGGAAAGAATTAGTTTTTGATCCTCAGGCACAGGCGAAGTTGGATGTCTTTTTTGCCCAGAGACCAGACTATGCCCGAACACCGAATAATGAAAGACAGGCTCAACTTGTAGAAGGGGCGACTCCGCTACCAAACGAAACAGGACTGGCAGTTGGAGGAATCTTAGAAGTAGACGGAGTGACCTACGTCGTCCTTCCAGGTCCACCAAGTGAATTGAAGCCCATGGTCTTAAACCAACTTTTACCTAAGTTGATGACAGGTAGCAAACTGTATTCCCGAGTTCTTCGTTTCTTTGGGATTGGCGAAAGTCAGTTGGTGACCATTTTGGCTGATTTGATTGACAATCAAACTGATCCGACCTTGGCCCCTTATGCCAAGACAGGAGAAGTCACTCTACGTCTGTCAACAAAGGCTAGCAGTCAAGAAGAGGCGAATCAAGCGTTGGATGTTTTGGAAAATCAAATTTTGAACCACCAGACTTTTGAAGGCCTTTATTTACGAGAACTCTGTTATGGTTATGGGGAAGAATCCAGCTTGGCCAGCATTGTGGTAGAAGAACTGAAAAAGCAAGGGAAAACTATCACGGCTGCAGAGAGTTTGACGGCAGGTCTTTTCCAAGCTACTGTAGCGGATTTTACAGGAGTTTCAAGTATATTTAAGGGTGGTTTTGTGACCTATAGCTTGGAGGAAAAATCAAAGATGTTGGATATTCCTGTCAAGGATTTGGAAGAACACGGTGTGGTGTCTGAATATACAGCTCAGAAGATGGCTGAGCAGGCACGAATCAAGACTCAGTCAGATTTTGGCCTTAGTTTGACTGGAGTGGCAGGACCAGATAGCCTAGAAGGGCACCCAGCTGGGACAGTTTTCATAGGCTTGGCGCAAGAGAAAGGAACTGAGGTCATCAAGGTGAATATTGGAGGCAGAAGTCGAGCAGATGTACGTCACATTGCGGTCATGCATGCCTTTAACCTAGTTCGCAAGGCTTTATTAAGTGACTAACTTTTGATATAATAGTAGATAGGTCTGAGGACCATTAGAATGTAGGAGAATAGAATGGCGAAAAAACCAAAAAAATTAGATGAAATTTCAAAAAAATTCGGGGCAGAACGTGAAAAAGCCTTGAATGATGCTCTTAAATTGATTGAGAAAGACTTTGGTAAGGGGTCAATCATGCGTTTGGGTGAACGTGCCGAGCAAAAGGTGCAAGTGATGAGCTCAGGTTCCTTGGCTCTTGACATTGCCCTTGGTTCAGGTGGTTATCCTAAGGGACGCATCATCGAAATCTATGGGCCAGAGTCATCTGGTAAGACGACGGTTGCCCTTCATGCAGTTGCGCAAGCGCAAAAAGAAGGTGGGATTGCAGCCTTTATCGATGCGGAGCATGCCCTTGACCCAGCTTATGCTGCGGCCCTTGGGGTCAATATTGACGAATTGCTTTTGTCTCAACCAGACTCAGGAGAGCAAGGTCTTGAGATCGCAGGAAAATTGATTGACTCAGGTGCTGTGGACCTTGTCGTAGTTGACTCCGTTGCGGCTCTTGTACCTCGTGCGGAAATTGATGGAGATATCGGAGATAGCCACGTTGGTTTGCAGGCTCGTATGATGAGCCAGGCCATGCGTAAACTTGGTGCTTCTATCAATAAAACCAAAACAATTGCCATCTTTATCAACCAATTGCGTGAAAAAGTTGGGGTCATGTTTGGAAATCCAGAAACAACTCCTGGTGGACGTGCTCTGAAATTCTACGCATCAGTCCGTTTGGATGTTCGTGGAAGTACGCAAATCAAGGGAACTGGTGACCAAAAAGACACCAACGTCGGTAAAGAAACTAAGATTAAGGTCGTGAAAAACAAGGTGGCTCCACCATTTAAGGAAGCCTTCGTTGAAATCATGTACGGAGAAGGGATTTCTAAGACTGGTGAGCTCTTGAAGATTGCAAGCGATTTGGATATCATCAAAAAAGCAGGAGCTTGGTATTCTTACAAGGATGAGAAAATCGGGCAAGGTTCTGAAAATGCTAAGAAATACTTGGCAGATAACCCAGAAATCTTTGATGAAATTGACCATCAAGTCCGTGTTCAATTTGGTTTGGTTGATGGAGAAGAGGCTTCTGTAGAAGGTGTTGAAACTAAAAAAGATGACGTAGTTCAAGCAGATTCTGTGAATGAAGAAGTGACACTTGACCTAGGCGACGAACTTGAAATCGAAATTGAAGAATAAGCTGTTAAAGTAGTGGAGAAATTCACTGCTTTTTCATTGCCTAGTTCTGGCATAGTTTGCTGTTTCTTGTCGCTCCTCTAGAAAGCTGATATAATAGCCTTATGAATAAAAAACGAACAGTGGACCTGATTCATGGTCCTATTCTCCCCTCGCTCTTGAGTTTTGCCTTCCCAATCTTGCTGTCCAATATCTTTCAGCAGCTATATAACACTGCTGATGTCTTGATTGTTGGGCGATTTCTTGGTCAAGATTCCTTGGCTGCAGTAGGGGCGACAACAGCTATTTTTGATTTGATTATAGGCTTTACACTTGGTGTCGGAAATGGTATGGGGATTGTTATTGCCCGCTATTATGGGGCTCGGAATTTTACTAAAATCAAGGAAGCGGTAGCGGCCACCTGGATTTTAGGTGCTCTTTTGAGTGTTGTAGTGATGCTACTGGGCTTCCTTGGTTTGTATCCTCTCTTGCAATACCTAGATACCCCTGCAGAAATCCTCCCTCAGTCCTATCAATATATATCTATGATTGTGACCTGTGTCGGTGTCAGCTTTGCCTATAATCTCTTTGCAGGCTTGTTGCGGTCGATTGGGGACAGTCTAGCAGCTCTTGGTTTTCTGATTTTCTCTGCCTTGGTCAATGTAGCTCTGGATCTCTATTTCATTACGCAGCTGCATCTGGGAGTTCAGTCTGCGGGCCTTGCTACCATCATTTCGCAAGGATTATCAGCGGTTCTCTGCTTTTACTATATTCGTAAGAGTGTTCCAGAACTTCTACCTCAACTGAAACATTTTAAATGGGACAAGGCCTTGTACGCGGATCTTTTGGAGCAAGGTTTGGCTATGGGCTTGATGAGTTCCATTGTGTCCATTGGCAGTGTGATTTTACAGTCTTCTGTCAATACTTTTGGTGCAGTGATTATTAGTGCCCAGACAGCGGCTCGACGCATTATGGCTTTTGCCCTTCTTCCTATGACCGCTATCTCTGCTTCTATGACGACCTTTGCTTCGCAGAATCTTGGTGCCAAGCGACCAGACCGCATTGTTCAAGGTCTTCGAATTGGCAGTCGTTTGAGTATGTCCTGGGCAGTTTTTGTTTGTGTCTTCCTCTTTTTTGCCAGTCCTGCCTTAGTTTCCTTCTTGGCCAGTTCGACGGATGGTTACTTGGTAGAAAATGGTAGTCTCTATCTGCAAATCAGCTCAGCCTTTTATCCTATTTTGAGTCTCTTGTTGATTTATCGCAATTGCTTGCAGGGCTTGGGGCAAAAGGTCCTTCCTCTGGTTTCCAGCTTTATTGAACTAATCGGGAAAATCGCTTTTGTGGTCTTGATTATTCCTTGGGCAGGCTATAAGGGTGTTATCCTTTGTGAACCCCTCATCTGGGTTGCCATGACCATTCAACTATACTTTTCACTTTTCCGTCATCCTTTGATAAAAGAAGGCAAGGTCATCTTGTCAACAAAAGTATCATCCTAGCTGTATTTGCTAAATAAAATCTATTTCCTCTAGTGAAAATCGAAAAAACTTGTGTTATAATAAGAAAGATTAAAATGTGAAAAAAGGAGATTCCTAATGGGACGTAAATGGGCCAATATCGTAGCCAAGAAAACGGCTAAAGATGGAGCTAACTCTAAAGTATATGCAAAGTTTGGTGTAGAAATCTATGTAGCAGCTAAAAAAGGTGATCCAGACCCAGAATCAAACACTGCTTTGAAATTCGTTATCGACCGTGCTAAACAAGCCCAAGTGCCAAAACACGTTATCGATAAAGCGATTGATAAAGCAAAAGGAAACACAGACGAAACCTTTACAGAAGGACGTTACGAAGGATTTGGACCAAACGGTTCTATGTTGATTGTTGATACCTTGACTTCTAACGTCAACCGTACAGCGGCTAATGTCCGTGCAGCCTTTGGTAAAAACGGTGGAAACATGGGTGCTTCAGGTTCAGTTTCTTACCTCTTTGACAACAAGGGTGTTATCGTATTTGCAGGTGAAGATGCGGACGCGGTCTTTGAGCAATTGCTAGAAGCAGATGTGGATGTGGACGATGTAGAAGCAGAAGAAGGAACAATCACTGTTTACACAGCTCCAACAGACCTTCACAAAGCTATCGTTGCCCTCCGTGAGTCTGGTATTGAAGAATTCCAAGTGACTGAATTGGAAATGATCCCTCAGTCAGAAGTGGAATTGTCAGGCGAAGACCTTGAAACCTTTGAAAAACTTTACAGCGTTCTTGAGGACGACGAAGACGTTCAAAAGATTTATACGAATGTAGATGGATTCTAATTTAACCTAGAGAACATGATCCTAAGTGAGAAAATCACTTGGGATTTTTTAATCAAGAAAATAGTTCTCATGAAAACTTTTTTCTTGACATCTCTTTTCAAAGTGGTAAAATAGTTCTCATAGAAACTTATTTAGTTCCTAGGAGAACTAAATATAATGATTTGAAAGGAATTAGTATGGATAAACCGATGTTGGTCTTTAAGCGTTTTGGTCATCAGATTCATCTGATGGTGCAAAAGGAAGCCAAGCGTTGTGGCATTGAATTTATGGGTGGACCACAAGGTCAGGTTGTACGTTTTTTGGATAGCCGTGAGGAAAATCAAGACTTGGTCTTGATTAAAGATATCGAGCAGGAACTCAATATTACCAAGTCTGTGGCGAGTAATCTGGTCAAACGCATGGTGCAAAATGGTTTGGTGGAATTGGAGGCGAGTCCTGTCGATAAGCGGGCCAAGTTTGTTCGTCTGACGGACAAATCGCATTCTCAAATGAAGCAGGTTAAAGCCTTCTTTGAACGCATTGACAACCAGTTGATGGCAGACATTGATGGAGATGAATTACTGATTTTTGAGAAAGTCCTCAATCAACTACAGGAAAATATCAAGAGAATAGGAAGAGATAATGAAGAAATTAGCTAAACGAATTAGTAGAAAAGAATGGGGGATGATTTTACTAGCCATTCTCTTTACATGCTTTTCGGTCTATCTAGAGTTGGAAGTTCCGACCTATATCTCTAAAATCACGGATTTGCTGGGAAGTCAAGGAACCAACTTGGATGAGTTATGGCAACCAGCAGGTATGATGGTCGGAATGTCCTTTTTTGCCTTCTTGTCCGCAGTCGCAGTTGGATTTTTTGCATCCAGAGTGGCCGCTTCCTATACTAGTAGGCTGAGAAGTGATATTTTTAACCGAGTTTTGGATTACTCGCAGACAGAGATTAAGAAATTCTCTATTCCCAGCCTCCTAACTCGTACTACTAATGATATTACTCAAGTTCAGATGCTGATCACCATGGGCTTGCAAGTGGTTACGCGTGGTCCGATTATGGCTATCTGGGCCATCGGGAAGATTTTAGGCCATTCAGAATACTGGCTCTGGGCTGTACTTGTGGCAGTGATTGTCAATGTTTTGATGACAACAGTTTTGATGACGCTAGCCTTTCCAAAACAGTCCTTGATTCAAAGTCTGACTGATAAACTGAATAGCATTACTCGTGAAAGTTTAACAGGTATTCGCGTTGTTCGTGCCTACAATGCTGAAAAGTACCAAGATGAAAAATTTGCAGCAGCAAATGATGAACTGACACGCTTGAATTTGTTTGTCAACCGTCTTATGGCTATTTTGAATCCCATCATGATGGGGATTTCAAGTGGTTTGAGTGTGGCGATTTACTGGATTGGGGCCTATGTGATCAATGATGCTGCTCCGACAGCTCGTCTGCCTCTCTTTAGTGACATGGTTGTTTTCATGTCTTATGCCATGCAGGTTGTTATGGGATTCCTTCTCATGGGGGCGCTCTTCATCGTTCTTCCCCGAACTATGGTCTCTGCTAAGCGGATTAATCAGGTTCTAGATTTGCATTCTTCTATCAAAAAACCTGCTCAAGTGCAGTTGGCTGATGAAAATCTCAAAGGTCAGGTCGAGTTTAAGGATGTGACCTTCCGCTATGCGGCAAATTCGGAGGCAGTTATCGAGCATGTCAGCTTTAAAGCAGAAGCTGGTCAAACAGTGGCCTTTATAGGCTCAACGGGTTCTGGTAAATCAACTCTGGTCAATTTGATTCCACGTTTCTATGACGTATCAGCAGGAGAAATTCTAGTGGACGGAGTTAATGTTCAAGATTACGGTTTGGAAGATTTGCGCAACAAGGTTGGCTATATTCCACAAAAAGCTGTACTCTTTTCAGGTGATGTCAAGGGCAATCTAGACTTTGGACGCAGCCAAGAAACACCGCTTAGTGAACAAGCTATGTGGCAAGCCTTGGAATTGGCCCAGTCTAAGAACTTTATCGAGGATAAGGAAGCTGGCTTGGAGTCAGAAGTAGCCCAAGGAGGAACCAACTTCTCAGGTGGACAAAGACAGCGTCTGGCCATTGCGCGTGCCTTGGCTCGGAAGCCAGAAATTCTCATCTTTGATGACTCCTTCTCAGCCTTGGACTACAAGACAGACCGTGTCCTACGCCAAGAGCTAGCAGAGAAAACAAAATCTATGACCAAGCTCATCGTCGCACAGCGTATTTCAACCATTATGGATGCAGATTTGATTTTGGTCTTGGATCAAGGTAAAGTCGTGGGACAAGGCACCCACAAGGAACTTCTAGCTAACAACGAAGTTTACCAAGAAATTGCCTATTCACAATTATCGAAGGAGGAATTGGAACATGGAAAATAAAAAACTATCGCTCTGGAAACAGAGTAAACCCTATCTTGCAGGTCTCCAGTTTGCCCTTCTGATTGCCTTTTTAGCAACAATTCTATCCAATATCATTACTGTTTATGGGCCAACTCGTATCAAGGAAATGACCAATATTATTGCAAGTGGGCTAGAAACAAGTGTGGATGTCGCTGCGGTTGCAGCCATTGGTAGTTTTTTGGCCGTCATCTATGTGATTGGGCTTCTATCAAATTATTTGCAGGCCTTTCTGTTTACAACAGCCATTCAACGTTTTTCAGAGCGTTTGAGAACAGCCATTGCAGAGAAAATCAATCGCCTTCCATTAGGGTATTTTGATGGACATTCTCAAGGGGATACCTTGTCTCGTGTGACCAATGACGTTGACACTGCAGCCCAGTCTCTCAATCAAAGTCTGGGGACAGTTCTTTCATCCACTTTATTGGTCGTGGCAGTCTTGGTGACCATGTTTGGGATGAACTGGATTTTAGCCTTGGTGACGGTTGTTTCAACTCTTATCGGTTTTGCTTTCGTGTCCGTTTTTATGGGCAAATCGCAGGGCTTCTTTAAGAGTCAGCAACAGGATTTGGCTGCTGTCAATGGCTATGTGGAGGAAATGTACTCTGGCCATAATGTGGTGACCAGTTACAATGCTATCGAGAGCACTAAAGAAGAATTTGCGACATTAAACCATCGTCTGTATGACAGTATCTGGAAATCTCAGTTTATTTCAGGGATTATGATGCCAATCATGATGTTTATTGGGAACTTTAGCTATGCCTTGGTGATTATCGTTGGTGCAGCCTTGGCTCTGAATGGGCAGATTAGTATCGGGATTATCGTTGCCTTTATGGCCTACGTGCGTATCTTTTCTCAGCCCCTTTCTCAAATCGCCCAAGGAATTACTAGTCTGCAGCAGGCTAGTGCAGCCATGGGACGTGTCTTTGAATTTTTAGGTGAAGAGGAAATGGAAGATGAATCCCATAAAGAAAGACAATTGAGAGCTATGAAAGGTCAAGTAGTCTTTGATCGAGTTTTCTTTGGTTACACACCAGAGAGAACCATTATCCATGACTTTTCTGCGACAGCTCATGCAGGTCAAAAGGTCGCCATTGTCGGACCGACAGGAGCTGGGAAGACAACCATTGTCAATCTTTTGATGAAGTTCTATGAGATTGATAAGGGAAATATCCGCATCGATGGCGTGGATACCAAGGAGATGAAGCGTTCGGAAGTACACGATGCCTTTTCAATGGTCTTGCAGGACACCTGGCTCTTTGAAGGGACCATTCGCGACAATCTTATCTATAACCAAATAGGTATTAGTGATGAGCGCGTGATTGAAGCCAGCAAGGCTGTAGGGATTCACCACTTTATCATGACTCTACCAGATGGTTACGATACCGTCTTGGATGATACAGTGACCTTGTCTGTCGGGCAAAAACAACTCTTGACCATTGCTCGTGCTTTGCTGAAAGATGCGCCACTCCTAATTTTGGATGAGGCGACCTCTTCGGTTGATACCCGTACAGAGGAATTAATCCAGAAAGCCATGGACCGGTTGATGGAGGGAAGAACTTCTTTTGTCATCGCCCACCGCTTGTCAACTATCCGAAATGCTGACTTGATTCTTGTCATGAAAGATGGCAATATCATCGAGCAAGGCAATCATGATGAGCTAATGGCACAAGGAGGTTTCTACGCTGACCTCTATAACAGTCAATTTACAGAAGACGAAGCAGAGGAATAAACCCAAAGAAGGCTTGACGGCCTTCTTTTTCTGCACTATACTAGAAGACAAGTGCTTCCCTGTAAGCAAAATTTGAGTAAGTGATGAGAAAATATATGAAAAATTATCAAGAATGGTATGACCACATCGCTGGTAAGATTAAAAATAATCCTCTCTTTCTGAGATTGTTAAGAGTTTTCAATCGGTTTATGACAGTAGTCATGCCTATAGTTTATTTAATCTTGTTAGTAATTACCTATCTCCAACAAGGACTAGGGAAACAGGTCTGGATCTACTTGTTTGTTCCTGCATCAGGTTTTGTGATTTTATCCCTTCTCCGTAAGAAAATCAATGCTCCTAGGCCTTATGAAGTTTGGGAAATTGTACCTCTACTAGACAGAGATAGTCCTGGTCAATCTATGCCTAGTCGTCATGTCTTTTCAGCCACCATTATCTCCATGGCTTGCTTACATGCTAATCTAACTGTAGGTTTTATCTTGTTGATCTTGTCAATCTTACTGGGGCTAGTAAGAGTCCTAGGTGGCGTCCATTATCCCAAGGATGTAGTAGTTGGTTATATTTGTGGTCTTGTGTGGGGTGTGCTTTTCTTTCTATTTTGATCTGCAAGTTAAGGTAGCCTTACAACCACTTACGGGTCTAAAGTAACCACTTGCTTTTTTGCTCTTGTTTTCTTATTTTGGCTTTGATATAGTAGAGTCAGAAAGGAGATGGAATGAAGTTACGAATCGAAATTGACAGCAATTTAGAGGAAACTGAAATTGTCATCAAGGCAGCGGCTTTGACAGATGAGATTGCGGATTTACAGCGACTCTTGCAAGAGTCCAAGTCTCCTAGGTTAATTTTTTACAAGGGGACGGGTGAATATTATCTGGATCTGTCGGAAATTCTCTTCTTTGAGACAGAAGGGAACAAGATTTACGCCCATACCCAGAAAGATGCCTACGAGGTTCGGCTTAAACTCTATGAGTTAGAGGCTATCCTTCCTCGCTATTTTAGTCGGGTATCCAAGTCAACGATCGCTAATATCCGGCAGGTTTACTCGGTGGATAAGTCCTTTTCAGGAACGGGGACCATTTCCTTTTATCAGACCCATAAGGAGGTTCATGTCTCACGACATTACCAATCCCTCCTAAAAGAAAATCTAAGAAACATGAGGTAATAAGATGAAAAAGAAAGCATTTGGTATTGTGTTGCTCATTTTGGCGGCTTTAATATTATTACAAGGGAATTTTGGAATCCCTTCATTCGGTGGGCAAATTTGGCCCTTGCTTGGTATTGCATTTTTTGCCTATCAATCAGTTGGAGCTTTGTTGCGTCGCCACTTAACCTCAGCCTCTTTTACAGCTCTAGTAGCCTTACTAATTGCCAACCACTCTTATGATATTTTACCGATTCCCAATCAGTCACTGTTCTGGGCAGGAATTCTGATCGTTCTCGGAGTAAGTATGTTGACTCATTCTAACAGAACTTGGAATGGGAAAAAATGGTGGTATGATGGTAAAAAGACCATTCTGACAGATAAGGAGGTCGCTTTTGGGACTGGGACTTTCTATAAGCAAAATCAAGAATTGGTAGACGACCAAGTAGAAGTTGGTTTTGGCAATGCTAAGATATATTACGACAATGCAGAGATTTTAGGAGATACTGCAACCCTGAAAGTAGAAGTTGGTTTTGGCAATGCAGTTATCTATGTTCCCCAACATTGGAGAGTGGATTTGAAGGTGGAAACTTTCTGTGGTGTAGCCAAGGCAGATACTTCTCTAGCTCCAACCAGTAAAACATTGATTATCCGTGGAGATGTGGCTTTTGGGAAGTTGGAAATTGTCTACGTTAAATAAAAAAATCTTCCAATTCCCTTGCAAAAATGAAGAAAGTGTGATAACATAGTACGGTATGTGGTGCTAGCACATCCGCTATATTAGATCTAATAGGAGGAAAACACAATGGCTAAAGTATGTTACTTTACAGGTCGTAAGACTGTATCAGGAAACAACCGTTCACACGCGATGAACCAAACAAAACGTGCCGTAAAACCAAACCTTCAAAAAGTTACTGTTCTTATCGATGGTAAACCTAAAAAAGTTTGGGCTTCAGCTCGTGCTTTGAAATCAGGTAAAGTTGAACGCGTTTAATAATAAAAGCAAAGGAGACCTTAGGGTCTTTTTTCTTTTACTGTAGGTATAAAATCATTTGAAAAAATAGAGTAAATATCCGCTGATACAGTATTCTGCTTTTACACTTGGGCTGAAATATGATAAAATAGAGTATCAACTAGTTGAGGTAAAAAGGATGACTGTAAAAATTAATACAAAAGATGGTCAAATCGAACTAACAGATGAAGTGATTGCAACCGTCGTAGGTGGAGCAGCAACTGAGATTTTTGGTGTGGTCGGTATGGCTAGTAAAAATGCCCTCAAAGATAATTTTCAAGCCCTTCTAGGTAAGGAAAATTATTCTAAAGGTGTCGTCGTAAAGGCGGCCGAAGATGGCAGTATTGCAGTTGATGTATATACCGTGTTGAGCTACGGAACAAAGATTAGCGAAGTGTCAAAAAACATTCAAGAGCGTGTTCGATTTAGTTTGGAAAACCAACTTGGAATTACCGCTCAGACTGTAAATGTCTACATTCAAAATATCAAAGTTGTAGGAGAATAACCGTGTCAAAAATTACTACTAGCTTATTTCAAGAAATGGTGCAGGCTGCATCAACTCGCTTGAATAAGCAAGCTGAATATGTCAATTCATTAAACGTCTTCCCAGTTCCAGATGGAGATACAGGGACAAATATGGGAATGACCATTGAAAATGGTGCTAAAGAAGTTGCTGACAAGCCAGCTTCTACAGTTGGAGAGGTAGCGAGCATTCTTGCCAAAGGGCTTTTGATGGGTGCGCGTGGGAACTCAGGAGTTATTACGTCTCAGCTTTTCCGTGGATTTTCACAAGCCATCAAGGATAAAGACGAGTTAACAGGTCAAGACTTGGCCCTTGCCTTCCAATCAGGTGTGGAAGTTGCCTATAAGGCCGTTATGAAACCAGTTGAAGGAACGATTTTGACAGTTTCACGTGGAGCTGCTATCGGTGCTAAGAAAAAGGCTGAGCAAACAGATGATGCTGTTGAAGTCATGCGTGCAGCTTTAGAAGGTGCTAAAACAGCTCTTGCTAAAACGCCAGACATGCTTCCAGTATTGAAGGAAGTTGGCGTTGTGGATTCAGGTGGTCAAGGACTGGTCTTCATCTACGAAGGTTTCCTTTCAGCCCTTACTGGCGAATATATTGCATCTGAGGACTTTGTAGCCACTCCTGCCAATATGAGTGAAATGATCAATGCGGAGCACCATAAGTCTGTAGCTGGTCACGTAGCGACTGAGGACATCACATTTGGTTACTGTACTGAAATCATGGTAGCTCTTAAGCAAGGTCCAACCTATGCCAAAGATTTTGACTACGACGAATTCCGTAACTACTTGAATGAACTCGGGGATTCTCTCCTTGTTGTCAATGATGATGAAATCGTCAAAGTCCATGTCCATACAGAAGATCCAGGACTTGTTATGCAAGAAGGTCTTAAATATGGTAGCTTGGTCAAGGTTAAAGTTGACAATATGCGTAACCAACACGAAGCGCAGGTTGAAAAAGAAGCTGCTCAAGTTAGCAAACCATCTGAAGAAAAAGAGTATGCTTTGATTGCTGTAGTGGCTGGTAAAGGTCTAGCAGATATCTTCCGTTCTCAAGGTGTGGATTATGTTATCGAAGGTGGTCAAACCATGAACCCTTCAACAGAAGACTTTATCAAGGCTGTTGAACAGGTCAACGCTCGTAACATCATCTTCCTGCCAAACAACAAAAACATCTTCATGGCAGCTCAATCTGCAGCAGAAGTTTTGGAGCAACCAGCAGTAGTGGTGGAAGCTCGTACTTTGCCACAAGGTTTGACAAGTCTTCTCGCCTTTGATCCAAGCAAGTCCATCGAAGAAAATCAAGAGCGTATGACTGCTGCTCTTAGCGATGTCGTTAGTGGAAGCGTCACAACAGCTGTGCGTGATACAACCATTGATGGCTTAGAAATCCATGAAAATGATAATCTTGGTATGGTGGATGGGAAAATTCTCGTGTCAAACCCTGACATGCACCAAACCTTGACAGAAACATTGAAACATATGTTGGATGAAGATAGTGAAATTGTAACCTTCTATGTCGGTGAAGACGGAAGCGAAGAACTTGCCAATGAAATTGCTCAAGAAATCGCAGAAGAATTCGAAGACGTTGAAGTCGAGATTCACCAAGGTCAACAACCTGTGTACCCATACCTATTTAGTGTAGAATAAGATTAATGAAGGACTGAGAAATCAGTTCTTTTTTCTTTTTTAATAAATGAAATCGGTATCTTTTTAATAAAAACAAAAATAACATTCATAAATAAACGTTAAAATAGAAAATTCAGAAAATTTCTTCTTTTGTCTTGAAAAATTTTGAAAAAATGGTATGATAGTAACAAGTTATTTTTAAGAGAAGAGAAAGGGGAACAATGGAGAAAATCAGTTTAAAATCTCCTAAGACGGGGTCGGACCTGGTTTTGGAAACACTTCGTGATTTAGGAATTGATACCATCTTTGGTTATCCAGGTGGTGCGGTCTTGCCTTTTTATGATGCGATATATAATTTTAAAGGCATTCGTCACATTCTAGGACGCCATGAGCAAGGTTGTTTGCATGAAGCTGAAGGTTATGCCAAATCAACTGGAAAGTTGGGTGTTGCCGTCGTCACTAGTGGACCAGGAGCAACAAATGCCATTACAGGGATTGCAGATGCCATGAGCGATAGCGTTCCCCTTTTGGTCTTTACAGGTCAGGTGGCGCGAGCAGGGATTGGGAAAGATGCCTTTCAGGAAGCAGACATCGTGGGAATTACCATGCCAATCACTAAGTACAATTACCAAGTTCGTGAGACAGCTGATATTCCGCGTATCATTACGGAAGCTGTTCATATCGCAACTACAGGCCGTCCAGGGCCAGTTGTCATTGACCTACCTAAAGACGTATCTGCTTTAGAAACAGACTTCATTTATTCACCAGAAGTGAATCTACCAAGCTATCAGCCGACTCTTGAGCCGAATGATATGCAAATCAAGAAAATCTTGAAGCAATTATCCAAGGCTAAAAAACCAGTCTTGCTAGCTGGTGGTGGAATTAGTTATGCTGAAGCTGCTGCAGAATTAAATGAATTTGCAGAGCGCTATCAAATTCCAGTGGTAACTAGTCTCTTAGGACAAGGTACGATTGCAACGACTCATCCACTCTTCCTTGGAATGGGAGGCATGCACGGATCTTTCGCAGCTAATATTGCCATGACGGAAGCTGACTTTATGATTAGTATTGGTTGCCGTTTCGATGACCGCTTGACGGGGAATCCTAAGACCTTCGCTAAGAATGCTAAGGTTGCCCACATTGATATTGACCCAGCTGAGATTGGCAAGATTATCAGTGCAGATATTCCTGTAGTTGGAGACGCTAAGAAAGCCTTGCAAATGTTGTTGGCGGAACCAACAGTTCATAACAATACTGAGAAATGGATTGAGAAAGTTACTAAAGACAAGAACCGTGTTCGTTCTTATGACAAGAAAGAGCGTGTGGTTCAACCTCAAGCCGTTATTGAACGCATTGGTGAATTGACGAATGGTGATGCCATTGTGGTAACAGACGTTGGTCAACACCAAATGTGGACAGCTCAGTATTATCCATACCAAAATGAACGTCAGTTAGTGACTTCAGGCGGTTTGGGAACCATGGGATTCGGAATTCCAGCAGCAATCGGTGCTAAAATTGCTAACCCAGATAAGGAAGTAGTCTTGTTTGTTGGGGATGGTGGTTTCCAAATGACCAACCAGGAATTGGCTATTTTAAACATTTACAAGGTGCCAATCAAGGTGGTTATGCTGAACAACCACTCACTTGGAATGGTTCGCCAGTGGCAGGAATCCTTCTATGAAGGTAGAACATCAGAGTCAGTCTTTGATACCCTTCCTGATTTCCAATTGATGGCACAAGCTTATGGCATTAAAAACTATAAGTTTGATAATCCTGAGACCTTGACTCAAGATCTTGAAGTCATCACTGAGAATGTTCCTATGCTAATCGAGGTAGATATTTCTCGTAAGGAACAGGTGTTACCAATGGTACCAGCTGGTAAGAGTAATCATGAGATGTTGGGGGTGAAGTTCCATGCGTAGAATGTTAACAGCAAAACTACAAAATCGTTCAGGAGTCCTCAATCGCTTTACCGGTGTCCTGTCTCGTCGTCAGGTCAATATCGAAAGTATCTCTGTTGGAGCAACAGAAGATCCGAATGTATCGCGCATCACCATAATTATTGATGTAGCTTCACATGATGAAGTGGAGCAAATCATCAAGCAACTCAATCGTCAAATTGATGTGATTCGCATTCGAGATATTACGGATAAACCGCACTTGGAGCGCGAGGTGATTTTGGTTAAGATGTCAGCGCCAGCTGAGAAGCGAGCTGAGATTCTAGCTATTATTCAACCTTTCCGTGCAACGGTGGTAGACGTAGCACCAAGCTCGATTACCATTCAGATGACAGGAAATGCTGAGAAGAGTGAAGCTCTATTGCGAGTCATTCGACCATACGGTATTCGCAATATTGCTCGTACGGGTGCAACTGGATTTACCCGCGATTAAAAATCCAACTTAAATTTGTTAAACCAGCCTAAAAGGCAATAAATAATAGAAAAGAGAGAAAAACTATGGCAGTTCAAATGGAATACGAAAAAGATGTTAAAGTAGCAGCACTTGACGGTAAAAAAATCGCAGTTATCGGTTATGGTTCACAAGGACATGCGCATGCTCAAAACTTGCGTGATTCAGGTCGCGATGTCATCATTGGTGTACGTCCAGGTAAATCTTTTGATAAAGCAAAAGAAGATGGATTTGACACTTACACAGTAGCAGAGGCTACTAAATTGGCTGACGTTATCATGATTTTGGCACCAGACGAAATCCAACAAGAATTGTACGAAGCAGAAATCGCTCCAAACTTGGAAGCTGGAAACGCAGTTGGATTTGCTCATGGTTTCAACATTCACTTTGAATTTATCAAAGTTCCTGCAGATGTAGATGTCTTCATGTGTGCTCCTAAAGGACCAGGACACTTGGTGCGCCGTACTTATGAAGAAGGATTTGGTGTACCAGCTCTTTACGCAGTATATCAAGATGCAACAGGAAATGCGAAAAACATTGCTATGGACTGGTGTAAAGGTGTTGGAGCAGCTCGTGTAGGTCTTCTTGAAACAACTTATAAAGAAGAAACTGAAGAAGATTTATTTGGTGAACAAGCTGTACTTTGTGGTGGTTTGACTGCCCTTATCGAAGCAGGTTTCGAAGTTTTGACAGAAGCAGGCTACGCTCCAGAATTGGCTTACTTTGAAGTTCTTCACGAAATGAAATTGATCGTTGACTTGATCTACGAAGGTGGATTCAAGAAAATGCGTCAATCAATTTCAAACACTGCTGAGTACGGTGACTATGTATCAGGTCCACGTGTAATCACTGAGCAAGTTAAAGAAAACATGAAAGCTGTCTTGGCGGATATCCAAAATGGTAAATTTGCAAATGACTTTGTAAATGACTATAAAGCTGGACGTCCAAAATTGACTGCTTACCGTGAACAAGCAGCGAACCTTGAAATTGAAAAAGTTGGTGCAGAATTGCGTAAAGCAATGCCATTCGTTGGTAAAAACGACGACGATGCATTCAAAATCTATAACTAATTTATAGAAATTAAGGTGAAGGCGAGTTGGGGGGACCTAACTCGCTTTTATAATCAATTCGTCTCTCTTTTTAGAGGATGGATTCTGATAGTATGAATAGTCTAGGAGAAAAAGATGTTAAGTTCAAAAGATATCATCAAGGCTCACAAGGTCTTGAACGGTGTGGTCGTTAATACACCGCTTGATTATGACCATTATTTATCGGAGAAGTATGGTGCTAAGATTTATTTGAAAAAGGAAAATGCCCAACGTGTTCGCTCTTTTAAAATTCGTGGTGCCTATTATGCTATTTCTCAGCTCAGCAAGGAAGAGCGTGAGCGTGGGGTAGTCTGCGCTTCTGCGGGAAATCATGCTCAGGGAGTTGCCTATACTTGTAATGAGATGAAAATTCCTGCTACTATTTTTATGCCCATTACTACTCCGCAACAAAAGATTGGTCAAGTTCGCTTTTTTGGTGGGGACTTCGTAACTATTAAACTAGTTGGAGATACCTTTGATGCTTCAGCTAAGGCAGCTCAAGAATTTACAGTTTCTGAAAATCGTACCTTTATTGATCCCTTTGATGATGCTCATGTTCAAGCTGGTCAAGGGACAGTTGCTTATGAGATTTTAGAAGAAGCTCGAAAAGAATCGATTGATTTTGATGCTGTCTTGGTCCCTGTTGGTGGTGGGGGTCTCATTGCTGGAGTTTCTACCTATATCAAGGAAACAAGTCCAGAGATTGAGGTTATCGGAGTAGAGGCGAATGGGGCACGTTCCATGAAGGCTGCTTTTGAAGCTGGTGGACCTGTTAAGCTAAAGGAAATTGACAAATTTGCAGATGGGATTGCTGTCCAAAAGGTGGGACAGTTGACCTATGAGGCAACTCGCCAACATGTTCAAACTTTAGTAGGTGTCGATGAGGGATTGATTTCTGAAACCTTGATTGACCTCTATTCTAAACAAGGGATTGTCGCAGAACCTGCTGGAGCGGCTAGTATCGCCTCTCTAGAGGTGTTGGCTGAATATATCAAGGGGAAAACCATTTGTTGTATCATTTCTGGAGGAAATAATGATATTAACCGTATGCCAGAAATGGAAGAGCGTGCCTTGATTTATGATGGGATCAAGCATTACTTTGTAGTCAATTTTCCACAGCGTCCAGGGGCTTTGCGTGAGTTTGTAAATGATATCCTGGGACCAAATGATGATATCACACGTTTTGAGTATATCAAGCGAGCTAGCAAGGGTACAGGGCCTGTACTGATTGGAATCGCTTTGGCAGATAAGCATGATTATGCAGGATTGATTCGTCGAATGGAAGGTTTCGATCCAGCTTATATTAACTTAAATGGTAATGAAACGCTCTATAATATGCTTGTCTGAGGACTAATAAAAAAATATCATATTATTTGCACAACTGATGTATAGGTGTTATAATGAGGGTGAAGAAAGGGGGCGATTCCTATGGACTTAGGAAATCTATCGTGCTATTTCTACTACAACTCACTATAGCACCTATTATTTTTGATTCTGTTTATATTAAGGCGACAGAATTACTTACTATATATAAGGAAATTTTTTGAAATCCCCAATTGTATAGATCCCTAATTTGAATTTTCACTAAATATAATAGGAATCAGAAAAAATAATCAATTTTTGTGAAATGGTTGCTAGGTGAGTTGGCCGAAAAAACTCGTGAGATAAACAATAGTGCTAGACATGAAACAGCTAGTGATACTGTTTTTAAATGACTAGCTGGAAAGCGGGTATGTAATCAGAAGGTGCAAGATTGGACAATGTAAGTAGTACTGGTTGTGAAACGAATAAGATATAGATAAGGACAGGAAAGGAACCAAAGAAGGAGAAAGAAAACGGAATGGTTTAGAGATAGTGTGGAGTGAAAGACTATCTTTAGTGGACTTGTTGATTTAAAAGGAATATATAGAATGAAATAGTAAATCCTGTCTATCCTATTGAGAAACTGGCATTCAGTATACATGAATATTTTTACAAGTTTAAAGTTTAATAATACAATTGTTTTTTAGGAGCGTACTATTGGGTTATAGTAAGTAAAAACCTATATATTATCGGCTTTAAAAAGGAAGTAAGAAGATTCTGAATCATTTATTTTATTGAATATATGTTTTTTTATTGACAAAAGACATAAAAACGTATAGAATAATATAACGTAAAGAAGAAAATAGGAGAAGAACATGGCTAAGTCAAACTTTGAAAAAGTAGAATCAGTTGTTGGCTGGGTTCGTGATAAGAAAATCACAGGCTACCGTATCTCTAAAGAAACGAATGCGCGTGAAATGTCTATCATTGCTCTAGCGCAGGGTCGTGCAAAAGTAAAAAATATTTCATTTGAAACAGCTCTAGGTTTAATTGATTTCTATGAAAAAAATCATGAAAAATTTGAAGATTAATCTTTGGATAATGGCGGATTCTTGAATAGGGTCTGCCTTTTCATTTTGATACTCAATGAAAATCAAAGAGCAAACTAGGAAGCTAGCCGTAGGCTGCTCAAAGCACTGCTTTGAGGTTGTAAATAAAACTGACAGAGTCACTAACATATACCTACGGCAAGGCGAAGATGACGTAGTTTGAAGAGATTTTCGAAGAGTATGAGGACAGCAAAAAGACTGCACGGTTGATGCAGACTTTTCTTTTTATTTTAGATAGCGTTGAAGGAATTCTTTTGTACGGTCTTCTTTAGGATTGGTGAAGAGGTCTTCTGGTTTGCCTTCTTCAGCGATTACACCCTTATCCATGAAGATAACACGGTGAGAGACATCACGGGCAAATTCCATTTCGTGAGTTACAACAATCATAGTCAAGCCTTCCTGAGCCAGATCCTGCATGATTTTGAGGACTTCTCCAACCATTTCTGGATCGAGAGCTGATGTTGGTTCATCAAAGAGAATGGCGTCCGGATTCATGGAGAGGGCACGAGCGATGGCCACACGTTGTTTTTGACCACCTGAGAGTTGTTTAGGTTTCGCTTGCCAGTAGCGTTCGCCCATACCGACCTTTTCAAGGTTTTCTTTGGCAATCTTTTCAGCTTCTGCACGTTCGCGTTTAAGGACAGTTGTCTGAGCGACAATTGTGTTTTCAAGAACGTTGAGATTTTCAAAGAGGTTAAAGGATTGGAACACCATCCCCAACTTTTCACGGTATTGCGTGAGATCATAGCCTTTTTCGAGGACGTTTTGTCCATGATAAAGAATTTGTCCATCAGTTGGTGTTTCAAGAAGGTTAATGGAGCGTAGGAAGGTCGATTTCCCGCTTCCAGAGCTTCCGATGATAGAGATGACCTCTCCCTTATGGACAGTGAGAGAAATGTCTTTTAGTACTTCGTTTTGTCCATAGGATTTTTTGAGGTGTTTAATTTCAAGGATTGCTTGTGTCATTATTTCAAATCCTCCGTTTGCATTTGGTTAGCACCTGTAGTATAGGTATCCATGTCCATTCGGCGTTCGATGAAGCGGAGGATACGTGTTACGGTGAAGGTGAGGACAAAGTAAATCACGGCGATGATTGTAAATGTCTGGAAGTATTGATAAGTTTGCGTTGCCACGGTATTTCCTGAGAAATAAAGTTCGACAACAGAGATAACGTTCAATACAGATGTATCTTTGATATTGATGACAAATTCATTACCAGTTGCTGGTAGGATGTTACGGACTACCTGAGGTAGGACAATCTTACGCATGGTTTGGTTATGAGTCATACCAAGAGCAGTAGCCGCTTCAAATTGTCCCTTGTCAACCGCTAGGATACCACCACGAACGATTTCAGTCATGTAGGCACCGGTGTTGATTGAAACGATGAAGATAGCAGCCAGTGTGCGGTCAAGGTTGATACCGAAAGCTTGGGCAGTTCCATAGTAGATAACCATCGATTGAACGATCATAGGTGTACCACGGAAAATTTCGATATAGACATTGAGAACCCATCCGACTAGTTTTTGCAGGCCATAAATGGCTTTGTTTTCAGAGAGAGGAGCAGTACGGAAAACACCAATAGCAAGACCGATAATGAGACCAATGATGGTTCCGACGATAGAGATTAAAAGAGTGATACCAGCACCACGCAAGAGTTGTTGCCAGTTTTCAGAAAGAATTTTAGCGACTTGGTTAAAGAAACTACTGCTAGTCTCTTCAGTTGTTGTTGCTTCGGCAGGTTGCTCCTTGATCATACGATCCATTAGGGCAACTTGGTCATCTTTCGAAATGGTTTCAATGCTGGCATTGATTTGGCTAATACGAGTGTCATCTTTACGAAGCCCAATGGCAATAGCAGTATCTTCTTCTCCAGTTTTGAAGCCTGGTTCTACTTGAACCATCTTAAACTTAGAGTTAGCAGTTTCAGCAGTCAGAGCTTCTGGTCGTTCAGAAACATAGGCGTCAATGACACCAGCCTCAAGAGCTTGGCGCATTTGAGCGAAGTCTCCCATGGCAGTTTCTTTTTTAGCGCCTGAGATTTGTGAGATCAAGTCATAAAGGTAAACACCTTGTTGAGAAGTGATTTTAGCACCATTAAAGTCATCTAAAGATTTGGCATTTGCATAGGCAGAATCTTTTTTGACAAGTAGGACAGGTTCGCTAGTGTAGTAACTGCTTGAAAAAGCGATTTCTTGTTTGCGTTCAGCAGTAGGACTCATACCTGCGATAATCATGTCAATCTTACCAGAAGTAAGGGCAGGAACTAGACCTTCCCACTTGGTCTTAACAACCAAAGGTTCTTTACCTAAGTCCTTAGCGATTTTCTTAGCAATCTGGACATCGTATCCATTGGCATACTGGTTGGTTCCATCGATTTTGACAGCCCCATTGCTGTCATCGTCCTGAGTCCAGTTAAAGGGGGCATATGCCGCTTCCATCCCGATGCGTAAATATTCATCAGCTTGAGCAACATTGACAAGTCCCAGCATCAGCAAGAGACTTGTGAAAATAGATAAGTATATTTTTCTCATGTTTTCTCCTATTTCTAATCTATTAAAAAATAACTGTCTCCTATTTTATCGAAAAAAACTTTATTTTTCAATACAGGTAAGCCCTTACTTATGAAAAAATGATATAATGATAGCAAAGATAAAAAGGGGGCTTGTTTGATGAAAAAAACTTTTTTCTTAATAGTGTTAGGCTTGTTTTGCCTTCTGCCACTTTCTGTTTTTGCCATTGATTTTAAGATAAACTCTTATCAAGGTGATTTGTATATTCATGCAGACAATAGGGCAGAATTTAGACAAAAGATAGTTTATCAGTTTGAGGAGGACTTTAAGGGCCAAATCGTGGGACTTGGACGTGCTGGCAAGATGCCGAGTGGATTTGACATTGACCCTCATCCAAGGGTTCAGGCCTCGAAAAATGGTGCAGAACTAGCAGACGTTACTAGCGAAGTGACAGAAGGAGCAGATGGTTATACTGTGAAAGTCTACAATCCAGGTCAAGATGGCGACACAGTTGAAGTTGACCTTGTCTGGAACTTAAAGAACTTGCTTTTTCTTTATGATGATATCGCTGAATTAAATTGGCAACCTCTGACAGATAGTTCAGGGGCTATTGGAAAGTTTGAATTTCATGTAAGGGGAGACAAGGGGGCTGAAAAACTCTTTTTCCACACAGGAAAACTTTTTAAAGAAGGAACGATTGAAAAGAGTAACCTTGATTATACTATTCGTTTAGACGATCTTCCGTCTAAGCGTGGAGTTGAATTGCACGCCTATTGGCCTCGAACTGATTTTGCTAGCGCTAGGGATCAGGGCTTGAAAGGAAATCGTTTAGAGGAGTTTAATAAGATAGAAGACTCGATTGTTAGAGAAAAAGATCAGAGTATGCAGCTCGTCACTTGGGTGTTTCCTTTGATACTTTCCATTTCCTTGTTATTGAGCGTCTGCTTCTATTTTATTTATAGAAGAAAGACCACTCCTTCAGTCAAATATGCCAAAAATCATCGTCTCTATGAACCACCGATGGAATTAGAGCCTATGGTTTTATCAGAAGTAGTCTACTCGACCTCCTTGGAGGAAGTGAGTCCCTTAGTCAAGGGGGCTGGCAAATTCACCTTTGATCAACTGATTCAAGCTACCTTGCTAGATGTGATAGACCGTGGGAATGTTTCTATTATTTCAGAAGGAGATACAGTTGGCTTGAGGTTGGTGAAAGAAGATGGTTTGTCAAGCTTTGAGATAGACTGTCTAAATCTGGTTTTTTCAGGCAAAAAAGAAGAAACTCTTTCCAATTTGTTTGCGGATTACAAGGTATCTGATAGTCTTTATCGTAGAGCTAAAGCTGCTGATGAAAAACGGATTCAAGCAAAGGGGCGTCAGCTCAAATCTTCTTTTGAAGAAGTATTGAAACAGATGCAAGAAGGAGTGAGAAATCGAGTTTCCTTCTGGGGGCTCCCAGATTACTATCGTTCTTTAACTGGTTTGGAAAAAGCCTTGCAAGTGGGGATGGGACTCTCTACTGTCCTGCCTCTATTTATTGGATTTGGTTTGTTCTTGTACAGTTTAGACGTTCATACTTATCTTTACCTCCCCTTGCCAATACTTGGTTTTCTAGGTTTGGTTTTGGCTGTTTTCTATTATTGGAAGCTTCGACTAGATAATCGTGATGGTGTTCTAAATGAAGCGGGAGCCGAGGTCTACTATCTCTGGACCAGTTTTGAGAATATGTTGCGTGAGATTGCGCGATTGGATCAGGCAGAGTTGGAAAGTATTGTAGTATGGAATCGCCTTTTGGTCTATGCGACCTTATTTGGCTATGCGGACAAGGTCAGTCATTTGATGAAGGTTCATCATATTCAAGTGGAAAATCCAGACATTAACCTCTATGTAGCGTATGGCTGGCACAGTATGTTTTATCATTCAAGTGCGCAAATGAGCCATTATGCCAGTGTCGCAAATACAGCAAGTACCTATTCCGTATCTTCTGGAAGTGGAAGTTCTGGCGGTGGCTTCTCTGGAGGAGGAGGCGGTGGCAGTATCGGTGCCTTTTAAAGAGAGCTGTCATAGACTGAAAAAGTATGCTATAATGGAAGATAGAAAAAGGAGTAATCTATGTATCTTATTGAAATTTTAAAATCTATCTTCTTCGGGATTGTTGAAGGAATTACGGAATGGTTGCCCATTTCCAGTACAGGTCACTTGATTTTAGCAGAGGAATTTATCCAATACCAAAATCAAAATGAAGCCTTTATGTCCATGTTTAATGTCGTGATTCAGCTTGGTGCTATTTTAGCGGTCATGGTCATTTACTTTAACAAGCTCAATCCTTTCAAACCGACTAAGGATAAGCAGGAAGTTCGTAAGACTTGGAGACTGTGGTTGAAAGTTCTTGTAGCTACTTTGCCTTTACTTGCCGTCTTTAAATTTGATGATTGGTTTGATACCCACTTCCATAATATGGTTTCTGTTGCTCTCATGTTGATTATCTATGGGATTGCCTTTATCTATTTGGAAAAGCGCAATAAAGCGCGTGCTATCGAGCCAAGTGTAACAGAGTTGGACAAACTTCCTTATACGACAGCCTTCTATATTGGGCTCTTCCAAGTTCTTGCTCTTTTACCAGGAACTAGCCGTTCTGGGGCAACGATTGTCGGTGGTTTATTGAATGGAACCAGTCGTTCTGTTGTGACAGAATTTACCTTCTATCTTGGAATTCCTGTTATGTTTGGAGCCAGTGCCTTAAAGATTTTCAAATTTGTAAAAGCAGGACAGTTCTTGAGCTTTGGACAGTTGTTCTTGCTCTTGGTTGCGATGGGAGTCGCCTTTGCAGTCAGCATGGTCGCTATTCGTTTCTTGACAAGCTATGTGAAAAAACACGACTTCACTCTTTTCGGTAAATACCGTATTGTACTCGGTAGTGTCTTGCTACTGTATAGCTTTGTTCGTTTATTTGTATAAGAAAAACCTTGAAGGGTCAGCTCTTCAAGGTTTTATACTCTTCGAAAATCTCTGCAAACCGCGTCAGCTCTATCTGCAACCTCAAAACAGTGTTTTGAGCAACATGTGGCTAGATTTCTAGTCTGCTCTTTGATTTTCATTGAGTTTTAAAATCCAGTCACGGTAACTCCTAGCAGGCGGACACCTCTTTCTTTCTCGTCTAACTCTTCATAGAGTTGCAGGGCTATTTGGCTGATCTGACTAGCATCCTGTGTTTTTTGAGCTATACTTTTTCGTTTGGTAAGAGTTGAAAAGTCCTCGTAACGGATTTTCAAAATGACAATTTTTCCAGCTTTTTCTTGTTGACTGAGATTGAGAGCGACTCTTTCTGATAGGAGGGTCAGCTCTTTTTTGATATCTTCCTCGGCACGGAGAATCTTCCCGTAGGTTTTCTCTTTTCCGATTGATTTACGGATACGATTGGACTTGACGGGGGAATTGTGAATACCACGAGCCTTTCGATACAGGTCATAGCCCAGTCTGCCAAATCGGTCTATTAGGATCACTTCAGGGACTTCAAGTAGATCAGCGCCGGTAAAAACACCCATTTGATGAAGGCGTTCCACCGTCTTTTTTCCTACTCCATGAAACTTGGAAATATCCATTTGTTTTAGAAATTCCTCAGCCTGGTCAGGTAGAATCACTGTCAGACCATGTGGCTTTTGATAATCGCTGGCCATTTTAGCTAAGAACTTGTTGTAGGAAACACCAGCAGAAGCAGTTAGATGGAGTTCTTGCCAAATATCTTTTTGAATGAGGCGAGCAATTTTGACCGCTGACTTGATACCGAGTTTGTTTTCTGTCACATCCAAATAGGCTTCGTCAATGCTCATGGGTTCAATCAAATCTGTATAACGCTTAAAGATAGCTCGAATCTGGAGTCCCACAGCTTTGTATTTTTCATAATTCCCTGAGATAAAGACGGCCTGGGGACAACGCTCATAGGCTTCTTTAGAGCTCATGGCAGAATGGACACCAAAAGCTCGCGCCTCATAGCTACAAGTGGAAACGACACCACGCCCACCTGTTTGCCGGGGGTCGCTTCCAATAATGACAGGTTTTCCTCTGAGTTTAGGATTATCTCTGATTTCTACCGCAGCAAAAAAGGCATCCATGTCAATATGGATGATTTTTCTTGACAAATCATTTAACAAAGGAAAAATCAGCATGCCTCGCCCCTTTTTACCGCTTATTTTCTTTTATTATACCCTTTTTTCTGAAAAAAAGAAAAAAGGCCTTATTTTTTTCAAAAATATAATACAGTTTGGGATAAAATATAGACTGTTTTAGAAAAGAAAGTGTAAAAATAGGGATTTATCACTTGTTGAAATCGGTTACTGTATGGTATACTTGTCTCATGAATGTAACAGATGGATGTTACTAGAAAGAAAAAAGAGGACATTAACATGGTTGTTAAGACAGTTGTTGAAGCACAAGATATTTTTGATAAAGCTTGGGAAGGCTTCAAAGGCGTAGATTGGAAAGAAAAAGCAAGTGTATCACGCTTCGTACAAGCTAACTATACACCTTACGATGGAGACGAAAGCTTCCTTGCAGGACCAACAGAACGTTCACTTCACATCAAAAAAATTGTAGAAGAAACTAAGGCTCACTACGAAGAAACTCGTTTCCCAATGGACACTCGTCCAACTTCTATCGCTGATATCCCTGCTGGATTTATCGATAAAGAAAACGAAGTTATCTTTGGTATCCAAAATGACGAACTCTTCAAATTGAACTTCATGCCAAAAGGTGGTATCCGTATGGCTGAAACTACTTTGAAAGAAAACGGATACGAACCAGACCCAGCTGTTCACGAAATCTTCACTAAATACGTAACAACAGTTAACGACGGTATCTTCCGCGCTTACACTTCAAACATTCGTCGCGCTCGTCACGCACACACTGTAACTGGTCTTCCAGATGCATACTCACGCGGACGTATTATCGGTGTTTACGCACGTCTTGCTCTTTACGGTGCAGACTACTTGATGCAAGAAAAAGTAAACGACTGGAATGCAATCGAAGAAATCGATGAAGAAACAATCCGTCTTCGTGAAGAAATCAACCTTCAATACCAAGCATTGCAACAAGTTGTTCGCTTGGGTGACCTTTACGGAGTTGATGTTCGCAAACCAGCGATGAACGTTAAAGAAGCAATCCAATGGGTTAACATCGCCTTCATGTCTGTCTGCCGTGTTATCAACGGTGCTGCTACATCTCTAGGACGTGTGCCAATCGTATTGGACATCTTTGCAGAACGTGACCTTGCTCGTGGTACATTTACTGAATCAGAAATCCAAGAATTTGTTGATGATTTCGTTATGAAACTTCGTACAGTTAAATTTGCTCGTACAAAAGCTTATGACCAATTGTACTCAGGTGACCCAACATTCATCACAACTTCTATGGCTGGTATGGGTAACGACGGTCGTCACCGTGTTACTAAGATGGACTACCGTTTCTTGAACACTCTTGACAATATCGGTAACTCTCCAGAACCAAACTTGACAGTTCTTTGGACTGATAAATTGCCATACAACTTCCGTCGCTACTGTATGCATATGAGCCACAAACACTCTTCTATCCAATATGAAGGTGTAACAACAATGGCTAAAGACGGATATGGTGAAATGAGCTGTATCTCATGCTGTGTGTCACCACTTGACCCAGAAAACGAAGAACAACGCCACAACATCCAGTACTTCGGTGCGCGTGTAAACGTATTGAAAGCCCTTCTTACTGGTTTGAACGGTGGTTACGACGATGTACACAAAGACTACAAAGTATTTGACATCGAACCAATCCGTGACGAAGTTCTTGAATTCGAATCAGTTAAAGAAAACTTTGAAAAATCTCTTGACTGGTTGACTGACACTTACGTAGATGCTTTGAACATCATCCACTACATGACTGATAAGTACAACTACGAAGCTGTTCAAATGGCCTTCTTGCCAACTAAACAACGTGCTAACATGGGATTTGGTATCTGTGGATTTGCTAACACTGTTGATACATTGTCAGCTATCAAATACGCTACAGTTAAACCAATCCGTGACGAAAATGGCTACATCTACGATTACGAAACAATCGGTGAATACCCACGTTGGGGTGAAGATGACCCACGTTCAAACGAATTGGCAGAATGGTTGATCGAAGCTTACACAACTCGTCTACGTAGCCACAAACTTTACAAAGACGCTGAAGCTACAGTATCACTTTTGACAATCACATCTAACGTTGCTTACTCTAAACAAACTGGTAACTCACCAGTTCACAAAGGTGTATACCTCAACGAAGATGGTTCTGTGAACTTGTCTAAACTTGAATTCTTCTCACCAGGTGCTAACCCATCTAACAAAGCTAAAGGTGGATGGTTGCAAAACTTGAACTCACTTTCTAGTCTTGACTTTAGTTATGCAGCTGACGGTATCTCATTGACTACTCAAGTTTCACCTCGCGCTCTTGGTAAGACTCGTGATGAACAAGTTGATAACTTGGTAACAATCCTTGATGGTTACTTCGAAAACGGTGGACAACACGTTAACTTAAACGTTATGGACTTGAACGATGTTTACGAAAAGATTATGTCAGGAGAAGACGTTATCGTACGTATCTCTGGATACTGTGTAAACACTAAATACCTTACTCCAGAACAAAAAACTGAATTGACACAACGTGTCTTCCACGAAGTTCTTTCAATGGATGATGCATTGAGCTAATCAAGTTCTTAAATAATGAAAAGGAACCCTCGGTCAAATCGACTGAGGGTTTTTGGCTCTTATACTCTTCGAAAATCTCTTCAAACCACGTCAGCTTTATCTGCAACCTCAAAGCGGTGCTTTGAGCAACCTGTGGCTAGCTTCCTAGTTTGCTCTTTGATTTTTATTGAGTATTAAATATTTTAAGTCATTCTCTGAAGTGTCTGCCTTTGTTTAAAAAGGGTTGGTTGAGGAAGTAGTCTGAAATAAAAACATCACACTTTGTATGAAACAATGTGTGGTTGTATTTTATCTCTTAGACCAAGTTCTCTTCATAAAGAGAAGGAGGATTGGGTAAATCTCCAAACGACCTGCAATCATAGCAAAGGAGAGGAGAATTTTTGAGATGGGACTAAAGATTGAGAAACTAGATGTCGTTCCTAGAATAGGTCCGATGTTATTGAAACAGCTAAAGACAGCGCTGGTAACGACCAGAAAATCATTGCTATCTAAGCTGACAATAAAGATAAGTGCTAGCAAAATCATAGAATAGATGACAAAGTACTTGAGAATCTTATGCTGGGTATCTTTGTCAATCACCGTTTTATTAACATGAAGAGTCAAAACACGGTGGGGTGATAGGATTGATAAAATCTGATTTTTAGCAATTTTTGAAAGAATGAGGCCTCGAATAACCTTGAGTCCACCTGCAGTTGAACCAGCAGAGCCACCGATTCCCATGAGGAAGAGGAGGATAAACTGGGAGAAGAGAGGCCAGTTGGTAATATCTCCGTAACCAAAACCAGTCGTTGTAATGATGTTGGAAACCTGGAAGAAGGCCATTTCAAAACTCTTGGAAAATCCTGGATAGAGATAGAGAGTATTGAGGCTGATCAATCCTGTAGAAACCAGTACGATGACCAAGTAAGCCCGAAGTTCTTCATCTCCAAAGAAGGCCTTAACCCGACGGAGCATGAGGTAGTAGTAGAGGTTGAAATTTACCCCAAAAACCAAAACTCCGATACTAACTAGATAGGTAATTAGTGAGCTACCATAGTGAGCAATTCCATCGTTATAGACGGTAAAGCCCCCTGTTCCCGCTGTCCCCATAGCAATGACAAAACTATCGTAAAGAGGCATGCCAGCTAGATAATAGATGATGACAAAAAGGGAAAAGAGAGCAAGGTAGAGGAGATAGAGAATCTGGGCAGTGTTTTTTAGCTTGGATACAACCTTACCAAAGACGGGACCAGGAACCTCAGCCTTCATCACCTCTAGGTGGCTATTCTTGGCATTATCCATAATAGCAAGCGCAAAAACAAGCACCCCCATCCCTCCAATCAAGTGGGTAAAACTTCGCCAGAAGAGGAGGGAGCGGCTGAGAACCGAAACGTCGTTCAGAATAGTTGCTCCAGTAGTTGTAAAGCCAGAACTGATTTCAAAAAAGGCATCGATAACGCTGGGAATTTGCCCAGCAAAGACAAAGGGGAGACCACCAAAGAAAGACCATAGGATCCAACAGAGGGCAACGATCAAGATTCCCTCCTTGGCATAAATCCGTTGATTTTTTGGTTTCTGCAAGCTCCCTGAACCGCCTAGCAATACGAGAATCCCTATGGTCGAAAAGAGGGCTGTAAAGACTTGGCTCGATTCACGGTAATAGATAGCAACAGCCACAGGAACCAAAAGAAGAACAGCTTCAATCAAAAGTAACTTTGAAAGGAGGTAACGAATCATACTTTTATTCATTTCTTACCTCGCGATCAAGTCATAAATCTTAGTGATATTCGGTAACAAGGTCGTTACTAGAAGCTTGTCTCCGACTTCAAGCATATCTTCTCCAGTAGGGAAAATAGTCTTGCCCTTCCGAATGATGGCTGCAATAAGAACTCCTTTTTTCAATTTCAGTTGAGAAAGAGGTTTGGCAGTCATTTTATTGGCTTCCTTGATATGGAATTGCAGGGTTTCAATTTGACCATTGGCTAGATGGTGCATGGCCTGAAGGTCTGAATACTGGGCATTAACCCGACCACGAATAAAGTGCATAATCGTGTCTACAGCAATGCTTTTAGGTGTGATGATACTTGAAAAATCAGGCGCATTGATAATTTCAAGGAGACTGGTACGATTGACCTTGGTGATATTTTTTTGTACACCTACGCTGTCAAGGAACATAGAGGTAATCAGATTTTCCTCATCGACCCCTGTTAGAGTCGCAACGGCATCATAGTTTTGAGCACTTTCTTCCAGCAGGATATCTTTTGCGGTACCATCTCCTTGAACGATGTAGAGATTTGGGAATTTCTCGCTAAAGAAGCTGGCGATTTCGGGATTGATTTCGATGACCTTAGTATCGATACGACTATCTTTGAGGATACCTAGTAGATAATAGGCAATTCTACCTGCACCAACGATGAGAAGGCTCTTTACAGCACGTGATTTGAAATAATTATGGAAGAGCATCATATCAACACGGTTACCAGTGACAAAGATTCTATCTTTATCCTGTATCGTCATGTCACCACTTGGGATAATAATTTGATGATCCCTCTCTATCGCACAGACAATGACATTGCCAAATTTTTTCCGAAAATCAGAAATGGGCATTTGGCAAAGACCGCTAGAAGATTTAACAGTGAATTCCATCAAACTGACCCGTCCCCCAAAGAAACGTTCTACAGAGAGAGCATTTGGGAAGTCAATAATATTAGCAATAGCGCGGGCAGCCAAGAGCTCAGGATTAACGATAAGAGAAAAACCGAGAATATTTTTTTCCTTGAAATAAGAGTTAGAGTATTCAGGATTCCGCACCCGAACGATGGTTTCTTTAGCTCCCATTTTTTTGGCTAGAACGGCTGCAATCATGTTCACTTCATCGTACTCGGTCAGGGCGATAAAGATATCACAATCCTGGACACTGGCTTGCTCAAGGATGGCAAAATCGGCCCCGTTACCGAGAATACCCATGATATCAAAGCGATTAACAATATGATTGAGAACAGCTTCGTCTTGCTCAATCAGCAAAACATCATGCTTTTCTGCAACCAAGGAGCGACAGAGGGCAAAACCGACTTTTCCCCCTCCGACAAGGATAATTTTCATATTAAAACCTACTTTTTCATGATGTAACTATCATACCCTTTTTCAAGAAAAAATGCACCTCCTAGCTAATAACAAGAGCTTCTAGTGAAATTTTGCTATAAGCTAAAACTATACCCTAACCAATTGAAATAGCTATTAGCACCTTTCTCTGAAATGTGGTATGATAAAGGGTACACAAGGAGACAAAATGAATAATAATTTATTGGTACTACAATCAGACTTTGGTCTGGTAGATGGTGCGGTATCGGCTATGATTGGAGTGGCTTTAGAAGAGTCTCCAACCTTAAAAATCCATCACTTGACGCACGATATCACGCCTTATAATATTTTTGAGGGGAGTTACCGTCTCTTTCAGACGGTGGATTACTGGCCTGAGGGAACGACGTTTGTATCGGTTGTCGATCCAGGTGTCGGTTCGAAACGTAAGAGCGTGGTTGCTAAGACTGCAAAAAATCAATACATTGTCACGCCAGACAATGGGACGCTTTCTTTTATCAAGAAACACGTTGGGATTGTAGCTATTCGTGAGATTTCTGAGGTGGCCAATAGACGTCAAAATACAGAGCATTCTTATACTTTCCATGGTCGTGATGTTTATGCCTATACTGGTGCTAAATTAGCTAGTGGTCACATTACTTTCGAGGAAGTAGGGCCTGAGCTCAGTGTGGACCAGATTGTAGAGCTTCCAGTCGTAGAGACCATCATTGAAGATCATCTGGTCAAGGGAGCCATTGATATTCTGGATGTGCGTTTCGGTTCGCTCTGGACTTCTATCACGCGAGAAGAATTTTACAAGCTGGAACCAGAATTCGGTGACCGTTTTGAAGTGACTATCTATCATGCAGATATGCTGGTCTATCAAAATCAGGTTGTTTATGGCAAATCATTTGCAGATGTGAGAATTGGGCAACCAATCCTTTACATCAACTCTCTCTATCGTTTAGGTTTGGCTATCAACCAAGGTTCTTTTGCCAAGGCTTATAATGTGGGTGTCGGTTCATCTTGGACCATTGAAATAAAGAAAATAGAAGGATAAAATAGGAGAATAAATAGTATGGAAATCAAATTTACAATTAAACAAGTTGTTGCTGTCGGAATTGGCGCTGCCCTCTTTGTCGTCATCGGGATGATCAACATTCCGACCCCTGTTCCAAATACAAGCATCCAGCTTCAGTATGCGGTACAAGCGCTACTTTCTATTATTTTTGGACCGATTATCGGTTTGCTTGTTGGGTTGATTGGTCATGCAATCAAGGACTCTCTTGCTGGCTATGGTCTGTGGTGGACTTGGATTATCGCTAGCGGGCTCTTTGGTCTAGCTGTGGGACTCTTTAGAAAATACGTTCGCGTGATTAATGGTGTCTTTGACTGGAAAGATATTCTTATTTTTAACCTCATTCAACTACTTGCAAATGCCCTTGTTTGGGGTGTCTTGGCACCACTTGGAGATGTTGTGATTTATCAAGAAGCAGCAGAAAAAGTATTTGCCCAAGGGATTGTTGCGGGAATTGCTAATGGTGTATCTGTAGCTATTGCAGGAACTCTTCTCTTGCTTGCTTATGCAGGAACCCAAACTCGTGCAGGAAGTTTGAAAAAGGACTAATACTCTTCGAAAATCTCTTCAAACTACGTCAGCTCTATCTGCAACCTCAAAACAGTGTTTTGAGCAACCTGTGGCTAGCTTTCTAGTTTGCTCTTTGATTTTCATTGAGTATAAAATGATGGGGAAGGCTGGGCAACCAGTCTTTTTCGATGTTTATAGGCTAGTCAGGTAAGCAATCTAGGCTAGGAATCTTGTTGGTGCTAAGTTTTTAAGAGAAGAGTCTGCAAGAAGGGTTTAATTTATGATAAAATAGAATTCTAAGAAGCGAATGAAGAGAGTAAGATGAAAGAAGCTATAATTGAGTGGAAGGATTTTTCTTTCCGATATGAAACACAACAAGAACCGACCTTGCAAGGGGTGGACTTGACCATTTATAAGGGAGAGAAAGTCTTAATTGTTGGACCATCTGGGTCAGGCAAGTCTACCTTGGGTCAGTGTTTGAATGGGATTATTCCCAATATTTATAAGGGGCAGCCATCTGGAGAATTTTTGATCAAGGGGCAAGATGCTTTTGATATGAGCATCTATGACAAATCTCATCTGGTTAGCACGGTTTTGCAGGATACAGATGGGCAGTTTATAGGTTTATCCGTGGCAGAGGATTTGGCTTTTGCTCTGGAAAATGATATGTCAGACTTGGATGAGATGAAGTCTCGTGTCAATAAATGGGCTGAAAAGCTGGACCTTCTTTCTTTACTGTCTCAGCGTCCCCAGGATTTGTCAGGTGGACAAAAGCAGCGAGTTAGTCTAGCTGGTGTCTTGATTGATGAGAGTCCGATTCTCTTGTTTGATGAGCCACTCGCCAATCTGGATCCCAAGTCAGGTCAGGATATTATCGAATTGATTGACCAGATTCATAAGGAAGAGGGGACGACGACCCTTATTATTGAACATCGTTTGGAGGATGTTCTGCATCGCCCTGTGGATCGGATTGTCTTGATAAACGATGGTCGTATCCTCTTTAATGGGAGTCCTGACCAGCTACTAGCTACTGATTTATTGACCCAAAATGGAATTCGAGAACCTCTTTATCTTACCACTCTCCGTCAATTGGGTGTGAATTTAGCCAAGGAAGAACAGTTAGCAAATCTGGATAACTTGTCTATCTCGAAAGGCCAGGTTCAGTTGCGAACGGAACTGGTAAGAGAGGCCCTAGAATTACAGTCACTCTTTAGACTAGAGGATGTGTCTTTTTCTTATGATGATAGACCGATTTTGAAATCCATTCATCTGGATATTAAAAAGGGTGAAAAGATTGCCATTGTTGGGAAAAATGGGGCTGGGAAATCAACTCTAGCCAAGGCTCTAAGTGCTTTTATTCAGACGGAAGGCCGCTATCTTTGGGACGAACAGGATATCAAAGGAGATTCTGTTGCAGAACGGGCAGAACGAGTAGGCTATGTGCTGCAAAATCCCAATCAAATGATTTCAACCAATATGATTTTTGATGAGGTGGCTCTAGGACTTCGTTTGCGAGGTGTGGATGAGCAGGAAATTGAAACGAGAGTCTATGAAACCTTGAAAATCTGTGGATTGTATGAATTCCGTAATTGGCCCATTTCTGCCCTGTCATTTGGACAGAAAAAGCGTGTCACGATTGCATCGATTTTGGTCTTAGGAGCTGAAATTATACTCCTAGATGAACCGACAGCAGGTCAAGACCAGAAGAACTATACTGAGATTATGGAATTTCTCGAAGAACTGCATCAAAAAGGGCATACGATTGTCATGATTACCCACGATATGCAATTGATGCTGGATTATTCAGACCGAGCTCTTGTCATGGTGGATGGGGAACTGATTGCCGATACGGATCCAGCTAGTCTGTTGAGTAATCCCGAGTTGTTAGTAAAAGCCAATCTAAAAGAAACCTCTATCTTTAACTTGGCCAAGAAACTAGACGTGGATCCACTTGCTTTAACGGCATTTTACAAAGAAAGGAGAGAAGAATGCAAGCAAAATTAATCGGTTACCAGCATAGAGATACTGTGATTCATCGCTTGTCAGGAGCTGGTAAACTTCTCTTTTTCATTCTCGTGTCATTGGCTGCCATGATTAGCTATGATACCAGACTGCTTGTTCTGATTGCTGTTTTTTCGGTCTTTCTCCTCTATTTGTCAGAAATCCGCTTTAAAGATGTTTCCTTTGTGGCAGTTTTTGCGACGGTATTTGCCGTTTTAAACGTCTTGATGGTCTATCTCTTTTCTCCTGAGTATGGGGTTGGACTTTACGGAGAGAGAAGTGTGATTTGGCAGGGAATCGGTGCCTACACTCTGACCAGCCAGGAGCTCTTTTATCTGCTAAATTTGGCCATTAAGTACCTCTGCACCATTCCTCTAGCTATTATCTTTTTGATGACAACTCATCCTAGTCAGTTTGCTTCTAGTTTAAATCAAATTGGTGTGCCCTACAAGATTGCCTATTCTGTCAGTCTAACCTTGCGTTATATTCCAGATTTGCAGGAAGAATTCTTTACCATCAAGATGTCTCAGGAAGCGCGTGGTATGGAATTATCTAAGAAAGCTTCTCTTATGCAACGAATCAAAGGCAATCTGCGCATCATCACTCCCTTGATTTTTAGTTCGTTAGAACGCATTGATACCATTGCGACCGCCATGGAGCTTCGCCGCTTTGGGAAAGAGAAAAAACGCACTTGGTATAGTTATCAGGCCTTGAAAAAAGGAGACTATCTTACTTTGCTCTTGGCAGCCTTGTTTTTAGTAGCTAGTTTACTACTTATCTTTCAGAATCAGGGACGATTTTACAACCCTTGGGAATAGCTTGAAAAAATTGAAAAAATCAAGTCGTTTCTATTGACAATGATTCTGAAAGTGTTATACTAAGAAAGTAGTTTCGCTGATTTACTTCAAACCTGTTGTGAGGTAAGTTAACGATGCCTTAACCACGCTGTTTGCTGAGCTTGACTCCGGGCAGTGTGGCTATTTTTTTGCAATGGTGAAAGGAAGCAAGTCATGACAAATCACATTGTATTATTTGAACCTCAAATTCCACAAAATACAGGCAATATCGCGCGTACTTGCGCTGCGACCAATTCTCCCCTCCATATCATCAAACCAATGGGCTTTCCTATCGATGACCGCAAGATGAAGCGGGCGGGGTTGGATTATTGGGATAAGCTAGAGATTTATTTTTACGACAGTTTAGAAGATTTCATGTCCCAGATGAAGGGAAAACTCTATCTGATTTCAAAATTCGCGGAAAAAGTCTATTCTGAGGTGGATTTATCGACTGACGAAGACCATTATTTTCTCTTTGGACGTGAAGACAAGGGCTTACCTGAAGAATTTATGCGAGAACATCCTGAGAAGGCTCTCCGTATTCCTATGAATGATGAACACGTCCGCAGTCTCAATGTGTCGAATACCGTCTGCATGATTGTCTACGAGGCTCTTCGCCAGCAGAATTTTGAAGGTCTTGAGCTTGTTCATACCTATGAAGTGGATAAATTGAAATAAAAAATGAAAATGAACAAAATGCTTGCGCTTGCAAGCGTTTTTTGTTATGATAAAAGAGTCTTCAGGGCAGGGTGAAATTCCCGACCGGCGGTAAATTTGACTAGCTATTTTAGTTTTCTCGTCGTTGTCTTGTCTCGATATACTTTAAGTATTATCTTCGACTGCGACGCCTAGATAAATCTAAAATATCTTAGCCAAATAAGTCCGCGAGCGTAAGCTGATGTGGTGAGATTCCACAACCGACAGTATAGTCTGGATGGGAGAAGACGAAAGAATAGCTTTGTCTGTTCTGATAGATTTATAGCTAAACTGTAACCGCTTGCTTTAGTTTGCTTTAATAGAGTGAGAGGGAACTTTTGGGATATAAAAAGTGAGAATAGATAGAGGAATCCTTTCTAACTTCTTCTGATTTTATAGAAAATTGGAGGAACCTGTTATGACAAACACACGTCGACTTTCGACCATTGCGATTCTATCAGCCATCTCATTTGTGCTGATGTACTTTGACTTTCCGCTTTTACCAGCGGCATCCTTCCTCAAGATTGAATTTAGTATCTTGCCGGTCCTTGTGGGTCTGGTGGTCATGGATTTGCCTGCTGCTCTAGGAATTCTATTGCTTCGCTCACTCTTGAAATTGCTTCTTAATAGTCAAGGAGTGAATACTTACATTGGTTTGCCGATGAATATCGTAGCTTTGGGAGTTTTTGTCATCGTATTTGCTTTGATTTGGAAAAAGGAACGGACAACCCTTCGTTTCCTACTAGGATCTCTAGCTGGAACTATTGGCTTGACCGTGGCAATGTTGGTTCTCAACTATGTTTATGCTGTTCCTTTGTACGCTAAGTTTGCTAACTTTGATATTGGAAAAATTTTGGGACTTTCCAACTACCTAATGACCATGGTATTACCTTTTAACTTGATTGAGGGTATTATCTTTGCCGTTTCATTCTGGTTGTTGTATGTTCTCTTGAAACCAACCTTAAAACATTATGAAAGATAAACAAACATTTTTAATGAAGGGCAGTTTTGCCCTTTTACTTTTCGTTATTCTTGGCTACATGGTCAAATTTTACCCTGAAATGTTGGTCGGTTTTGACCAACCGATTCAGACTGCCGTTCGAGGAGACTTGCCAGATTACTTGACAATTCTTTTCAGGGCCATCACACACTTGATTGATATCCCAGTGATTATCACTTGGGTTGTCATTACAGCCTTTGTCTTTTATCGTAAACAGTGGAAGATTGAAAGCCTACTTATGTTGGGGAATTTGGCTTTGGCAGGTCTTTTAATCGTGACTTTTAAAAATATCTACCAGCGCCCACGACCAGCTATTTTACACTTGGTTGAGGAGAAGGGATTTTCCTTTCCAAGCGGCCATTCTCTGGCTGTAACCTTGATGATCGGCTCTCTGATTGTCATTCTCAGTCAACGGATTAAAAATCCAGTCTGGAGAAAAGTCGTGCAAATTATCCTTGCTCTCTACCTAGTCAGTGTGCTGGTATCAAGGGTCTATCTAGGAGTTCACTACCCATCAGATGTTCTTGCCAGTCTCTGTGTGGGCTTGGGAGTCCTGTTTATCGAATTTCCCTTCTATGACAAGCTCCGCTTCCAATGGCGATTTAAAGGCAAGCAGAAGTGAGATAGGTCTTGCAAGAATGGTAAAAATCTGATAAACTAAGTAGTAATTGAATAGGAATCTGCAAGACTAGTAACTCAAGGGAAGTATATCAGGGAGGAGAGCCGTGACTGCAAGCTCTCTATATGAAAGCTGGGCGAATTCACTTGCGCATGGATTTAGAAATGAAGGTCTGACTTGTCAGATGAAAACGGATGGTACCGCGTGTCAACGCTCCGAGTGGAGTTTTTGGCATGTGGTTTTCTTTTTATCTACGAGAGACTGATGGAGGAATTATGTCAACTATTGAAGAACAATTAAAAGCGCTTCGCGAAGAAACGCTGGCTAGCTTGAAGCAGATTACTGCTGAAAATGAAAAAGAGATGCAAGATTTGCGTGTCTCTGTCCTTGGTAAAAAGGGTTCGCTTACTGAAATCCTCAAAGGGATGAAAGATGTCTCTGCTGAGATGCGTCCAATTATCGGGAAACATGTCAATGAAGCGCGCGATGTCTTGACAGCTGCCTTTGAAGAAACAGCTAAGCTTTTGGAAGAAAAGAAAGTCGCAGCTCAACTAGCTAGCGAGAGTATCGATGTGACACTTCCAGGTCGCCCAGTTGCGACTGGTCACCGTCACGTTCTCACACAAACCAGTGAAGAAATCGAAGATATTTTCATTGGGATGGGGTACCAAGTTGTGGATGGTTTTGAAGTGGAGCAAGACTACTACAACTTTGAGCGCATGAACCTTCCAAAAGATCACCCAGCTCGCGATATGCAGGATACTTTTTACATAACAGAAGAAATCTTACTTCGTACTCACACGTCTCCAGTTCAGGCACGTGCTATGGATGCTCATGATTTCTCTAAAGGTCCTTTGAAAATGATCTCACCAGGACGTGTGTTCCGTCGTGATACGGATGATGCGACCCACAGTCACCAATTCCATCAAATCGAAGGCTTGGTTGTTGGAAAGAACATTTCTATGGCTGACCTTCAAGGAACACTTCAGTTGATTGTCCAAAAAATGTTTGGTGAAGAGCGTCAAATTCGTTTGCGTCCATCTTACTTCCCATTCACTGAGCCATCTGTTGAGGTTGACGTTTCATGCTTTAAGTGTGGTGGAGAAGGCTGTAACGTATGTAAGAAAACAGGTTGGATCGAGATCATGGGTGCCGGTATGGTTCACCCACGTGTCCTTGAAATGAGTGGCATCGATGCGACTGTTTACTCTGGCTTTGCCTTTGGTCTTGGACAAGAGCGTGTAGCCATGCTCCGTTACGGAATCAACGATATCCGTGGATTCTACCAAGGAGATGTCCGCTTCTCAGAACAGTTTAAATAATGATTAGAAAAGTAGAAATGGCAGATGTTGAGGTGTTGGCTAAAATTGCAAAACAAGCCTTTCGTGAAACATTTGCGCATGATAATACGGAAGAGCAGTTACAGGAATACTTTGAAGAGGCTTATAGTCTGAGAGTTTTGTCAACTGAGTTGGAAAATCCAGAATCAGAAACCTATTTCATTATGCATGAAGAGGAGATAGCTGGTTTTCTCAAAGTCAACTGGGGAAGTGCTCAGACTGAGAGAGAATTAGAGGATGCATTTGAAATTCAACGCCTCTATGTGCTAGAAAAATTCCAAGGATTTGGACTAGGTAAGCAACTGTTTGAATTTGCTCTTGAACTTGCTACAAAAAATAGTTTTTCCTGGGCTTGGTTAGGTGTTTGGGAGCATAATACAAAAGCTCAAGCGTTTTATAATCGATATGGTTTTGAAAAATTTAGCCAACATCATTTTATGGTTGGTCAAAAAGTAGATACGGATTGGTTACTGAGAAAGAAATTAAGGTAAGAAGATGATTCTTCTATTGAAATGATAGGAAAGGAAAAGAACTAGAGTGGCAACTGTCATTCTGGAGAACTAAATTATGCTTGTATCTTATAAATGGTTAAAAGAATTGGTGGACATTGATGTGCCATCACAAGAGTTGGCTGAAAAAATGTCAACTACAGGGATCGAGGTAGAGGGTGTCGAATCACCAGCTGCTGGTCTCTCAAAAATTGTCGTCGGTGAGGTCTTGTCTTGCGAAGATGTGCCAGAAACTCACCTCCATGTTTGTCAGGTTAACGTTGGCGAAGAAGAAGCCCGTCAAATCGTTTGTGGTGCGCCGAATGTGCGTGCAGGCATCAAGGTTATGGTGGCTCTTCCAGGAGCTCGTATCGCTGACAACTACAAAATCAAAAAAGGAAAAATCCGTGGTTTGGAGTCACTTGGGATGATCTGTTCACTTGGTGAATTGGGAATTTCTGACTCAGTTGTACCTAAGGAATTCGCAGATGGCATCCAAATCTTGCCAGAAAATGCCGTTCCAGGTGAGGAAGTCTTCTCATATCTAGACTTGGATGATGAAATCATCGAACTTTCTATCACACCAAACCGTGCGGACGCTCTTTCTATGCGTGGGGTGGCTCATGAAGTGGCAGCCATCTATGACAAGGCAGTCAACTTTAAAGAATTTACTCTAACAGAAACAAATGAAAGTGCAGCAGATGCCCTTTCTGTAGGTATTGAAACAGACAAGGCACCTTACTATGCGGCCCGTATCTTGGACAATGTGACCATCACACCAAGTCCGCAATGGTTGCAAAATCTCCTCATGAACGAAGGCATCCGTCCAATCAATAACGTAGTGGACGTGACCAACTACATCCTGCTTTACTTTGGTCAGCCTATGCATGCCTTTGACTTGGATACCTTTGAAGGGACTGACATCCGTGTGCGTGAAGCGCGTGCTGGTGAAAAATTGGTGACCTTGGACGGTGAAGAACGAGACTTGGAAACAAATGATTTAGTTATCACTGTCGCAGACAAACCAGTAGCTCTTGCAGGTGTCATGGGTGGTCAAGCAACAGAAATCTCTGAAAAATCTAGTCGCGTTGTCCTTGAAGCTGCTGTCTTCAATGGCAAATCTATCCGTAAAACTAGCGGTCGCTTGAATCTTCGTTCTGAGTCATCTTCTCGCTTTGAAAAAGGCATCAATGTGGCAACAGTCAATGAAGCCCTTGATGCGGCGACTAGCATGATTGCAGAACTTGCTGGTGCGACGGTTCGTAACGGCATCGTTTCAGCAGGTGAGCTTGATACTTCTGATGTGGAAGTTTCTTCTACCCTTGCAGACGTCAACCGTGTCCTTGGAACAGATCTTTCATACGCTGATGTTGAAGATGTCTTCCGTCGTCTTGGCTTTGGCCTTTCTGGAAATGCAGATAGCTTTACAGTCAGCGTACCACGTCGTCGTTGGGATATCACTATTGAAGCAGACCTCTTTGAAGAAATCGCTCGTATCTACGGATATGACCGCTTGCCAACCAGTCTTCCAAAAGACGATGGTACAGCTGGTGAATTGACTGCGACACAAAAACTTCGCCGTCAAGTTCGTACGATTGCTGAAGGAGCAGGTTTGACAGAAATCATTACTTACGCTCTGACAACTCCTGAAAAAGCAGTTGAGTTTACAGCTCAACCAAGTAACCTTACTGAACTTATGTGGCCAATGACTGTAGACCGTTCAGTCCTCCGTCAAAATATGATTTCTGGTATCCTTGATACCGTTGCCTATAACGTGGCTCGTAAGAACAAAAACTTGGCCCTTTACGAGATTGGAAAAGTCTTTGAACAAACAGGTAATCCAAAAGAAGAACTTCCAAATGAAATCAACAGCTTTGCTTTTGCCTTGACAGGCTTGGTGGCTGAAAAAGATTTCCAAACGGCAGCAGTTCCAGTTGATTTCTTCTATGCTAAGGGAATCCTAGAAGCATTATTTACTCGCTTGGGATTAGAAGTGACCTATACAGCAACATCTGAGATTGCAAGCCTCCACCCAGGTCGTACAGCTGTTATTTCACTCGGTGACCAAGTTCTTGGTTTCCTTGGTCAAGTGCATCCAGTCACTGCTAAGGCTTACGATATTCCAGAAACGTATGTAGCTGAGCTTAATCTTTCAGCCATCGAGGCTGCCCTTCAACCAGCTACTCCGTTTGTGGAAATCACGAAATTCCCAGCAGTTAGCCGTGACGTTGCCCTTCTCCTCAAGGCAGAAGTGACTCACCAAGAAGTTGTGGATGCTATCCAAGCTGCAGGCGTGAAACGTTTGACAGATATCAAACTCTTTGACGTCTTCTCAGGCGAAAAATTGGGACTTGGTATGAAGTCAATGGCTTATAGCTTGACCTTCCAAAATCCAGAAGACAGCTTAACGGACGAAGAAGTAGCACGCTATATGGAAAAAATCCAAGCATCACTTGAAGAAAAAGTCAATGCAGAAGTGCGTTAAAGCATCAATCCATCCTTCGGGGTGGATTTTTTCTTTTCAAATAACAATTCAGGATCAAAAATAGACAGTTGAGGAGCGGAAGATATAAATTAAGTTTTCTACTGTATAATGGATTTATCACTAAAAGTGCTCCAAGCCATATTTTACACAGCAATAGTCTTCTAAAAATGGACAGAAATAATTGTAAAGGCTATCAAAAAGGAGTATAATGAGTGCAAGACATTTCGGAGGTGAAAGATGCTAGAAGTAAGAAGTCTAGAGAAAAGTTTTGGATCCAAGCAAGTTTTGTTTGGTATTGACTTTCAAGCGCGACCAGGTCGTATTTTGGGACTAGTCGGGAAAAATGGTGCTGGGAAAACAACGATTTTCCATAGTATTTTGAAGTTTTTAGAATATCAAGGAGAAATTAGTCTGGATGGGCAGGATATCCGTCAGGAAACCTATGCTCGGATTGGCTATTTGCCTGAAGAACGTAGTCTCATGCCTAAATTGACAGTCCTTGAACAAGTTCGCTACTTGGCGACTCTAAAAGGTATGGATGCCAAGGAGGTCAAGGAAAAACTCCCTCAATGGATGAAGAAGTTGGAAGTCAAAGGAAAGCTGATAGATAAAATCAAGAGTCTGTCAAAAGGGAATCAGCAGAAGATTCAGCTCATCATTACTCTGATTCATGAACCAGACTTGATTATCTTGGATGAGCCTTTCAGTGGATTGGACCCGGTCAATACAGAATTGCTCAAGCAAGTCATTTTTCAAGAAAAAGAGCGCGGAGCAACCATTATCTTTTCTGACCATGTCATGACCAACGTCGAGGAACTTTGTGACGATATTCTGATGATTCGAGATGGCCGTGTGGTCTTGCATGGGCCGGTTCAGGATGTTCGTAATCAATACGGGAAAACGCGTCTCTTTGTTTCAAGTGAACGAAGCAAGGAAGAATTGGAAAACCTTCCTCATGTCAAGCAGGTGAGCTTGACCAAACAAGGCAGTTGGAAATTGATCTTGGATGATGAGAGTGCTGGTAGAGAACTCTTCCCAATCTTGACTCAAGGGCAATATATCGCAACCTTTGACCAACAAGCGCCAACAATCGATGAAATCTTTAAACTAGAATCAGGGGTGGAAGTATGAGAAATATGTGGGTCGTAATCAAGGAAACCTATCTTCGACATGTCAAATCGTGGAGTTTCTTCTTTATGGTGATTTCACCGTTCCTCTTTTTAGGAATCTCTGGAGGAATTGCTTATCTCCAAGGTTCTTCAATGGCTAAAAATGATAAAGTGGCAGTAGTGACAACAGTGCCATCTGTAGCAGAAGGACTGAAGAATGTAAATGGTGTTAACTTTGATTATAAAGACGAAGAAAGCGCTAAAGAAGCCATTAAAGATGAAAAATTAAAAGGCTATCTGACCATTGATCAAGAAGATAGTGTCTTGAAGGCCGTTTATCATGGCGAAACGTCGCTTGAAAATGGAATTAAATTTGCAGTTACAGGTACACTCAATGAACTGCAAAATCAGCTTAATCGTTCAACTGCCTCCTTGTCTCAAGAGCAGGAAAAACGCTTAGCGCAGACAATTCAATTCACAGAAAAGATTGATGAAGCCAAGGAAAATAAAAAGTTTATTCAAACAATGGCAGCAGGCGCCTTAGGATTCTTTCTTTATATGATTCTGATTACCTATGCGGGTGTGACGGCTCAGGAAGTTGCCAGTGAAAAAGGCACCAAAATTATGGAAGTCGTCTTTTCTAGCATAAGGGCTAGTCACTATTTCTATGCGCGGATGATGGCTCTGTTTCTGGTGATTTTAACGCATATCGGGATTTATGTTGTAGGTGGTCTGGCAGCCATTCTGCTCTTTAAAGATTTGCCATTCTTAGCTCAGTCTGGTATTTTGGATCACTTGGGAGATGCATTCTCACTGAATACATTGTTCTTTATTTTGGTCAGTCTCTTTATGTATGTAGTCTTGGCAGCCTTCCTAGGATCTATGGTTTCTCGTCCTGAGGACTCAGGAAAAGCCTTGTCGCCTTTGATGATTTTGATTATGGGTGGTTTTTTTGGAGTGACAGCTCTAGGTGCAGCTGGTGACAATCTCATCTTGAAGATTGGTTCTTATATTCCCTTTATTTCGACCTTCTTCATGCCATTTAGAACCATTAATGGCTATGCAGGGGGAGCAGAAGCATGGATTTCACTTGCTATTACAGTGATTTTTGCAGTGGTAGCAACCGGATTTATCGGACGCATGTATGCTAGTCTAGTCCTTCAAACAGATGATTTAGGAATCTGGAAAACCTTTAAACGTGCCTTAGTTTATAAATAGGAGAGCCTCGCGAAAGCGAGGTTTTTTAGAGATAAAAAGAGTGGAATTCAGAAAAATATTTTTCATATCTATTGACTTTTAGGGGTGAAATTTGGTATTATAGTAGGCGGTATTGTTTACCCCATTTGAAAGGCCCCGGAACCTTCCAAATACTTTTCGATGGGAAGGAACACCCATCACCGTAAACAAAAATCGAACTATATATAGGAGAAATCATGAACAAAACAACATTTATGGCTAAACCAGGCCAAGTTGAACGTAAATGGTACGTAGTTGACGCAACTGATGTACCACTTGGACGTCTTTCTGCAGTAGTTGCTAGCGTACTTCGCGGAAAAAACAAACCAACATTTACACCACACACTGATACAGGTGACTTTGTGATTGTTATCAATGCTGAAAAAGTTAAATTGACTGGTAAAAAAGCAACTGATAAAATCTACTACACTCACTCAAACCACCCAGGTGGATTGAAACAAATCTCTGCAGGTGAACTTCGTTCTAAAAATGCAGTACGTTTGATCGAGAAATCAGTTAAAGGTATGCTTCCACACAATACTCTTGGACGCGCTCAAGGTATGAAGTTGAAAGTATTTGTTGGAGCTGAGCACACTCACGCTGCACAACAACCAGAAGTTCTTGACATTTCAGGACTTATCTAAGGAAAGGAACAATAAAGTATGTCACAAGCACAATATGCAGGTACTGGACGTCGTAAAAACGCTGTTGCACGCGTTCGCCTTGTTCCAGGAACTGGTAAAATCACTGTTAACAAAAAAGATGTTGAAGAGTACATCCCACACGCTGACCTTCGTCTTGTCATCAACCAACCATTTGCAGTTACTTCAACTGCAGGTTCATACGACGTTTTCGTTAACGTTGTAGGTGGTGGATACGCTGGTCAATCAGGAGCTATCCGTCACGGTATCGCTCGTGCCCTTCTTCAAGTAGATCCAGACTTCCGCGATTCATTGAAACGCGCGGGACTTCTTACACGTGACTCACGTAAAGTTGAACGTAAGAAACCAGGTCTTAAGAAAGCTCGTAAAGCATCACAATTCTCAAAACGTTAATTCGAAAGAATTACTATACTTACAGAGAGCACCTTTCGGGGTGTTCTTTTTTTATGCTTCCATACTAAATTGGTGCAATTGACACAGTTATTGCGACTTTAATCGCTTACAAATGTAGCTGCAACCTGACAAGGTCAGTTGCCTCAAAACGTTAATCAATACGATTATATCAACGTTTCAAAGCACTCAAGGGTTTACCCTATGGATGCTTTTTTCGTGTTTTTTTTAAAAGTTTACCTCAAAGTTCACCTTATTTTCACCTTATTGTTTTAGAGACTTTAAAGCAAATTCACCTACTGTCATAGGAACTACATTAGAGGTATTTACATAAATCTGTGTTGTTCCTGTGTCACTGTGTGTTAGAGCCTCAGAAATAGCTTCTAAGCTCATTCCTGCTTCTTTAGCAAGCGTTGCTCCTGTATGTCGCAGTTTATGAGGTGTAGCATGTTCCAGCTCTTTATGTCGCTTTCTGATACTTTTCATTTTATTGTTTAGATAGTCAGCATGTAAAGGTTTGTTGATGTTTCCTCTTGTGTCGACATATGTAAAAACAAATTGTCCTGGATTACTGATGATGCCAAACTTTGCTAGTTCATATTTTTGTTGTTCTTTCCAAGAAGTAAGGAGCTGAAGTAAGTCATTAGAAATAGATAAAATAGTTTAGCAAAACTCAATTTAGGAGAAAATGAAGGAAATGTTTCCATAATAAAAATACCCCAAAAGTTAGATTTTTTCTGTCTAACTTTTGGGGTGCAATTCATAAAAGCTTGATAGGATGCGTATTATCCTAGAAATATTTACTGGATTTTCTTCTCAAACTGACTTTTTAAGAAGTTGCCTTATCAACAATTTCAAATAAGTTTATGGAGCTATTTTTTTGGAAAATTTGTAGACTGTCAAAGCTTACACAGTCCGTAGCATTTCAATAATTTAGATTGCTTACATTTTATTTTGATAAGTTTTACGGTAATCTCCAGGAGAAAGTCCAGTCCTTTGTTTAAAAATTTTAGTAAAGTAAGAATAATTATCATACCCTACTTGACAAGATACTTGTGATATTGAGATATTTGTTTGGGATAGGAGAGATTTAGCAGCATTAATGCGCTTATCCGTTATATATTTAACAAGAGTTTCTCCAGTTTCTTTTTTAAAAATTCTAGCTAAATGATCTGCGCTGAGATAAACCATATCTGCTAATATAGAACGATTTATATCTTCATAGTAGTGATGATCTATGTATTCGACGATACGTTGAATACTATTTTTCTGGTTTTCAATGTTTGTTGCAAATTTCTTAGCATGTGACCAGTAATAATCAAAGTAATCCTGAAAAGATTCAATTGAATGAAAGCGTCGTTGGAATAGGAAATCATGAGTGCTATTTTGGAACAGTTTATGTGCCGAAATTCCATTTTGATCTAGATATATTCCTATTTGTTGAGTCCAATCCAGTAAAATTTGTTGTAGCGTGAAAGTAGGTATTTGAGAATTATAGACGAGTGAATTAATTTTTTCTCTTAATGCATATTCGCTTAAGCTATCTAAAAACGTAATTGAAAGAGTTTCTGTTTTGAAAGAAGTTGGGAAACTATGTGGAACACATGTAATAGTATTCCAATAAGAAACATACTGTTCATTATAAGTGTAGAGTTCTTTGGTATGAAATAAAATATCTGATATTTTATGGCAACTCTTATATATAATATTTGAGTATTTACTAAAATTATTAGAAATTTGAGAATGAATTTCATATGCCAATTTGTCACTACGTTTGGATGAGTCTACTCTAAAGAGACAAACATATTGATCAACCTGGCTTTCCATCTTGAACAAACTTATCAGCTTATGAGAAGGTTGTGAAATCCTTTGAAGTTCTCTTTTTAGTTGAGAAGTCCATGATGGAGTTTCTGCAGAATAATCTTCTTCATTAAGATTGATTGTTAAAACTGCAAGGAAAAAATATTGGTGTTTTTGAAGAATAAAAGCTTGTTTACTTGCTATGTTTTCTAGCTCATCAATGCGAGAAATTTGAGGTTTTCTAAGGTAATCATACCAGAAATTATCTTCTATTTGTAAAAGTGCATCATTTTTTCCGTTTAAGTTATGATTCTCAATTTTACTAATGGCTTTTTGAATAATAAATTCTAATTTTTCAAAGTTAATGGGTTTTAGATAGTATTCGAAACTTTGCAATTCAATTGCTTTTTGAGCATAGTTGAAGTCGGCGTAATTGGTTAAAAAAATTGTTTTTATATCATATTTTTCATTTCTAATCCACGATAAGAGTTCGAGACCGCTACCTTGAGGCATTTCTATATCACTTATCATGAGATCAATAGGATGCTCTCTAATAATATTTTGAGCTTGAGTGAGGCTATAGGCAACATAAACAATGTCAATGTGTAGTTTAGCCCAATTTATTTTCTCTCGTAAAGCTTCAATGATAAAACGATCGTCATCAACTAATAAGATGTTCATTATAACCTCCGTCTATAATCTTGTATGGAATAAGTAAAAGAATTTTAGCCCCACCTTCTTCATTATTTTCAAATGCAATACTATAGTCATTAGGATAGAGAAGATTTAAACGTTCGATGGTGTTTGTGATCCCGATATGATGTCCATCTTCTGTTATTAGAGACTGTTTCTGATTTAGTTTTGATAAAATTTCTTCAGAGAAACCTGGACCATTATCTTCGATACAAATCTGAATATAATCTGAGTTCTCAGTTTTTACTTTTTTTATTGATAGCAAAATTGTAAACAAATCCTGAAATGAAAAACCGTGTTTGATTGTGTTTTCAATAAATGTTTGTAAAAGTAATGATGGGACAAGAGTATTTTGTAGGTCATCATTGTAGTTTAGTGAAAAGTAGATGCTATTTCCATATCGAATTCGTTGTATTTCTAAATAATCTTTAATATGCTGAACTTCATCTTTAAGTTCTGAAAAATCTTGATTAGCCATAAATAAATGACGGAGATAATTTGAAGTTAGGATAGTTAACTCTTCAATTTCCTTATAGTTTTTTGTTTGGAGCATACTATGAATCATTGATAACATGTTTAAGTAGAAATGTGGACGGATTTGGTTCTTAAGATAATTAAGTTCGATCTTCTTAAGTTCTAGTTGTGAATGGTATTCCCGTATTTTTAATTCTTGCATGTCAAATATTACTTTATTAAGTTTATCATTTGCCTTATCAATTTCTAGTATACCTTCCGATATAAAAAATTCAGAAGGGGGGATGGAGTCCCCAAGTTGAGAGAGTCGTTCAGTGAGTCTTGTTATCGGTTTAATCATCCACTGACGAATATACAGGATAATGATGATTGATAAAATGGTGATAATGATAGGAACGGCTGACAAAAATACTTCTAAGAGTGTGATATTTCTAAAGACTTCGGCATAATCGACTAAAACATAAATATCGAAAGGTAAATGCGTTTTTTCATTTTGAGCATGAATTAGGTAGTTTTCGGAGGGTATATTGTTAGGCTCTTTTAGGGAAAGTTTACCATTATTTCCAATATTGAGTTTTCTGAGAGGTTTTAGGATATCTTCTGAAGATATGACGGCATAAATGATTTTTCCTTCGTAATGAACAGATTTAACTAAGTATTCGCTGTTTTTAGTAGTTACATTTTTCCATTTACGGTCACTTATATCACTACGCAATGATTTTAGATTTGATTTTAACAGTAGATAATCTTCATATGGAATATAAAGATTGGAGACATTTATAAAATAATCAGTACTATCGGTTTCTAATAAGAATGTCATATGAGTTTCATTTTGATATTCAAACTCTGCAAAGCTAGTTTGAACTTTTTTGAGATCTTCTTGATAGTCAAGAAACGTTTGTACATGATTTAATTTCTCTAAAGATTCATTATGCGTTATTGTTGAGTACATAAAGCGTTCTACAGAATGCAATTTCTCATTAACAGAGTCAGCATAAATTTCAATTGAACTACGTAGGTGTACTATATTTTGGTTTTTAATAAAATTTCTGGTTATGTTACTCATAGCAATATTGATTAAAATATTTATCAATAGTAGTACAAGTAGGAGTTTAAAGAAAAAATGAATAGAATGTTTTTTTGATAAGTCGTGATTTAATTTCATATACTAGTCTCCTATTAAAATTATAGCACTTTGAAAATATGATATCATGTAACAAAACAGATATGTTTTATGAAGATGTCGGAAAAGTAATAGTTCTTAAAATTAAAAAACTGAAAAATTGATAAACCTAGTCCAAAAAGTTATATTAAGGGAATTCTTTATGGTGTAAAATAATCGTAGAAAATCAGATAGGAGGAAAAAAATGAAAGTAGCATCTCAACTTCATAAAATAAAATTAAAGCATAGTATTCCGTTATACATATTACTTTTTCCTTCAATATTGCTATTAATTTTATTTTCCTATATTCCCATGTTGGGATTAATTATCGCATTTAAAGACTACTCACCAGCCAATGGTATTTTTGCTAGTCAGTGGGTAGGATTTAAGTACTTTACTCAATTTTTCTCATCATTCCAATTCGGGACAACTATGTTCAATACATTAAAAATTTCACTTTATAGTATTGTAGTAGGATTCCCCTTGCCTATTATACTAGCTATCATTAGTAATCAGTTAAGAGTTGGGAAATTTAGAAAAATATTTCAAGTAACAACTTACTTACCCCATTTTATCTCTACAATGGTTATGTGTGGGATGATTATCTTATTTTTATCTCCTACTAGCGGTTTGTTAGCGAATGTATTTAAGTCTGTTGGAATTACTATTCCAGATTTTTTATCAAAACCTACTAATTTTGCAGGTGTTTATGTTTGGAGTGATGTATGGCAACATATTGGTTGGGATAGTATTATTTATCTAGCAGCGCTTTCTGCAATTGATCCTACATATTATGAGGCTGCAACTATGGATGGTGCCTCTAGATTACAAAAAATTCGGCATATAGAATTACCATTACTTTTGCCTACTGCTATGATTTTACTAATATTAAGAGCAGGTAGTTTATTAAGTGTAGGGTTTGAGAAAGTGTTACTATTACAGAATCCTCTTAATTTAGCAGGAAGTGAGATAATTTCGACCTATGTTTATAAAGTTGGTATGGTGAACTTTCAGTATAGTTATTCGACAGCTATAGGGTTATTTAACACGGTAGTCAATCTAATAATTTTATTATCTGTTAACTGGTTCTCAAAAAGATATACTAGAACGGGTCTTTTTTAAAGGAAGGAGTGCTTAAAGTGAGATGGTTTCATAAATCAAGAAAAACAAACTCTGAATTATTATTTGATATAGTTACCTATGGTTTAGCAATTTTCCTTATCTTGTTAATTGTTTATCCGTTATGGTTTGTAGTGATTGCATCTTTTAGTAATCCTTCAGATGTTGCAAACGGGAAGGTATGGTTTATTCCAAGAGAATGGAAATTAGATGGGTATTTACGTCTTATTCAACAACCTTTATTTTTACGTAGCTATCTAAATACCATTTTATATACTGTTGTTGGTACCTTAGTTGCTTTAGTAGTCAATATTCCAGCTGGTTATGCTTTATCTAGAAAAGAATTAGTTGGTAGAAAGTGGATGAGCATTCTATACATAATCCCTATGTTCGTATCAGGTGGCTTGATTCCTACCTACTTAACAGTAAAGAATGTAGGCTTGATTGATACATTTTGGGTAATGGTAATACCTTTTGCAGTTTCATCATACAATATTATTGTTGCTAGAACTTTCTTTAATAATAGTATTCCAGACGGGATGTGGGAGGCTGCGCAAATTGATGGATGTGGTACAATTCGTTATTTTATTAAGATAGTCGTTCCTTTATCAAAAGCTATTATAGCAGTTATTGGACTTTGGACTGCAGTTGGTATTTGGAATTCGTGGTTTAATGCTTTAATTTATTTAACGAATGAAAATTTACAACCATTGCAATTAATTTTACGACGTTTACTAATTAGTAACCAAATGTTACAATCGCAAGCAACAGGAGAAGTGGCATCAGATCTTCGTATCAAGGCTGATATGATGAAATATGCAGCAATTGTTATTTCAACCGCTCCGATTATGTTGTTGTATCCCTTTGTTCAAAAATATTTTAATCAAGGCGTAATGATTGGCGCGTTGAAAGAATAGGAGAAAAACATGAAAAATAAATCATTTACATATTTGTTCTTAGGAACAGTTACACTTGCCGGCTTAACAGCCTGTGCAAATTCCAATAATGCGAATAAGGACGATAAGTCTGGAGAAGATTCTTATAAAATCACAACTGTTCGTTGGTCTGACTGGGGAGAAGATTATCATAAAGGTTTTTTAACAGATTCTGCCAAGGAAGCAGGTATTGATGTTAAATGGGATACACTTGTGGCAGCAGATTGGTCAGATAAGAAATCTGTGTTGGTTGCTAGCGGAGATTTACCAGATGCATTTTTAGGTTCAAATGCTTTTACAGATTCAGAAATTGCTCAGAACCAATCTTTGTTTATTCCATTGGAAGATTTAATCAAGGAGAACATGCCTAATTTAACTAAGGCTATGGAGAAAGAACCTAAGATTAAAGCTATGATTACTTCACCAGATGGTCATATCTACAGCCTGCCTAAAAAATTACCGATGCGTCCTACAGTAGCTAATCAGCTATTTATTAATAAAAAGTGGCTAGACAATTTAGGATTAAAGGTTCCAGAAACTTATGATGATTTAGTAAAAGTACTACAAGAATTTAAGGATAAAGATGCGAACGGAAATGGAGACGCTTCTGATGAAATTCCATTCGGAGCAGGAAACTTTGATCCAACATTCTCATATATTCTACCGTTCAATAATCGTTTAGGTGCAGATAATACGTATGAAATGTCTGTAAAAGATGGAAAACCAGTCTACCTTCGCACAGAAGAAAGTTATAAACAAGGGATTGCAGCAATGCACGAATCTTATAAAAAAGGTTTGATTGATCCGGAAATCTTTACAGAAGATACCTCTATGAGTGTAGCGAAACGTATGGATAAGGGAGTATCTAGAGTAGGTGTTTCTAGTGGTTGGACAGCAGATGCAACGTTTGGCTTACATTCAAGTGAATATATTGCTCTACCTGCTTTAAAGGGTATGGATGGAAAACAATATGTCTTTTCTGATCCAGATCATTACAACTACGGTCGCAATGAAATTTTGATTACAAATAAGAGCAAAAACCCTGCTAAATTATTGAAATGGTTGGATAAATTATATACAGATGAAGCAAGTATTCAGAATTTCTATGGATCATTTGGAATAGCTACTGAAAAGAATGGTGATAAGTTTAAAGTATTACCTCCTAAAGATGGTAAATCAGCCGATGAGTATGCATGGATTAATTCACTTCGAGATTTTGGACCTAAATACGTAAGCGATGATATCAATAGTCGCGTAGAAATCGATCAAACACAAGGTGATGGATTGAAATTGAAGATGGACCAAGATTTGAAACAATTTGCGTTGCCAGCTTACCCTAATGTGATTTATTCACAAGAAGAGCTTAACAAATTATCATCAATCTATGTGAGTATTGAATCTTATGTCAAACAACAAGCATCTAAATGGGTAGTTGAAGGTGGCATAGAAAAAGAATGGGACTCATACAAAGAAACTCTTAAGAATATGGGATTGGACGAATTTATGAAGATTCAACAGGAAGCATATAATCGTTACCAAAAAGAAGTCAAAGAGTAATATTTTATATGAACTCTTGGTTGTATAAACAAGGGACTAGCTAATTACAGGAAGCGAGACTGATAATATCAAATTATCTCGCTTCCTTTATTCTAATTTTTAAAGAAATTTGGAAATGTTTTTTAATAATTTGGGTAATATTTTTGTGCAACTGACATTCTAAAATATAGAGTTAAGACGATTGATTTTATGGAGATATCTATTATGCAAAAATTATTTTCATTAGATGGAAAAGTGGTTAGAATTTTAACTTTTTTGACAGATTTAATTATTTTAAATACTCTATTTATTGTTAGTTGTATTCCAATAGTTACAATTGGGGCATCACTAACTTCTCTTACGACAATGTGGTATCGTGTTTTAAAAGGTAAAGATACCGATATTACTTATCATTATTTTCGGATCTTTAGACAAAATTTTAAACAATCAACTTTTATTTGGTTGTTTATCCTCCTAATAGAATTACTTTTATATGTGAACTATTGTCTTTGGAGCTATTCAAGTTTATTTTCAGAGTATAGTTTATTGTTAGTGTTGCCCTTTTTATTTGTTATAATACTTTTTATGAGTGTTGTTTTTCCTTATATTGGTCTATTTAAAGATAATCTAAAAAATAGTATTATAAATAGCGTATTAATTTGTATTTTAAATCCAATACAAGCTATCATTTTGGTTTTATTTAATATTTCTGTACTGTATATGAGTTTTAGTAGTCCAGAACGAGTTTTAACAGCTATTTACGTATTTACATTTGGGGGATTTGCTTTTTGCGGATTGATGAATGTAATGATAACGAATAAAATGTTTGATAAAGTAAAACAATTTACTAAAAGGAGGGGAACAAATTGAAAATTTTTAAGGGAGAGTTTTATCGAATCTCTGTATTAACAGACAAGTTAGTAAGGTTAGAATACTCTCAAACTGGAAGTTTTGAGGATAGAACGACACAACTTATCTATAATAGAGATTTTGGCCAAGTTTCGTTAGATTATATCGAGACATCAAACGTACTAGATATTATGACGGACTATTTTCATTTGCACTTTAATAAAGGAGAATTCAACGCCGAAAATTTATTTATAGAATTAAAAGGAAATTTTGCCGTATATGGTAGTCGCTGGTATTTTGGTGAATTGATTGAAACGTTAAAAGGAACAGCTCGGACTCTGGATAAGGCAGATGGCGCAATCCCGTTAGAAGATGGGATTATTAGTCGAAATGGTATTGCCTTACTGGATGATTCTCAAGGATTTATTTGGGATGAACAGTCTGGTTATATTGAGAGAGAAAATCAAATTGACCTGTATTTCTTTGCCTATGGGCATGATTATAGAGGAGCAATCAGAGACTTTTACCATTTGACTGGCTCAACACCCTTGTTGCCAAGATATGCTTTAGGTAATTGGTGGAGTAGGTATTGGCCTTATACGTCGGATGAATACTTGAATTTAATAGATAGATTTAAAACAGAGAAAATTCCATTATCTATCGGTGTGTTAGATATGGATTGGCATATAACTGAAATTCCATCCCGTTTTGGAAGTGGTTGGACAGGCTATAGTTGGAATAGAAACTTAATACCCAATCCAGAACAGTTATTGCAACAACTTCATGATAGAAAGTTAAAACTCTCCTTAAATGTCCATCCTGCTGATGGTATACGAGCTTATGAAGAAGCTTATCCTCGAGTCGCCAAACGATTGGGGTTAAATGTAGAACTAGAAGAACCAGCCATTTTTGATTTTTTCAATCCATCCTTTAGGGAATCCTACTTTAAAGATGTTCATTATGAGCTAGAAAAGCAAGGAGTAGATTTTTGGTGGATTGACTGGCAACAAGGGACACAAGGGATGTTGGATCCACTATGGCTTTTAAACCATTATCACTATCAGGATAGTTGTAAACATTCAGAAGGTGGCTTGATTTTATCAAGATATGCAGGTCCTGGTAGTCACCGCTACCCTGTTGGTTTTTCAGGGGATACTATTATTAGTTGGAATTCGTTAAGATTTCAACCTTATTTTACAGCGACAGCATCAAATATCGGTTATAGTTGGTGGAGTCATGATATCGGTGGGCACATGCTGGGGGATTATGACGAAGAGCTACAAACTAGATGGCTACAGTTTGGCGTTTTTAGTCCGATTACTCGATTACATAGTTCTAGAAGTCCCTTCAATAGTAAAGAACCTTGGTTTTTTTCAGAAACAACATCTAAGATTATGAAGAAATACCTTTGTTTGAGACATCAGATGATTCCATATCTATACACCATGAATGTAAAGACACATGAGGAAGGCGTCCCATTAATCAGCCCAATGTACTATTTCTACCCAGAGAATGATGAGAGCTATAATGTTCCAAATCAATACTTTTTTGGAACAGAGCTGATGGTGGCTCCCGTTGTAGAAAAGATGGATTTGGCATTTCAATCTGCAAAAGTAGATGTATGGTTCCCTGAAGGTGAATGGTATGACTTCTTTTCAGAGAAAAAGTACACAGGTGGTGTGAACTTAAGTGTTTATAGAGAAATCTCGACTATTCCTGTGTTTGCAAAAAGTGGTGCAATTATTCCCTTGGTTGGTTCTGATATAGATATGGGTGTTGATTTACCTGAAATTGTAGATTGGTATGTATTCCCAGGAAAACAACATTCTTTTGAAATGATTGAAGATCAAAATGGTCAAAGATATAAAACAAGATTATCAATCGACTGGGAAATGGGAATGGTAGAGTTAGCAGTACAAGGCGATTCTAGTATCGTTCCAAGCAATAGAAGGCATAGAATTCATTTTAAAGGAACGAATGTGTCTATCATTGAATTGCCAAATAAGAATATTACAGCTAGATTTGAATGTAAAGATAATAAAAGGACATCCCTAAATGACGAAGTTTTTAGACTACTAAAGACGGCTTCTCTTCCATATGAATTAAAAGATAGATTGTTAAATGAATTCATCAATGCTAAAAATTCTCATGAGTTAATGAATATCTTGCATCATCAGGATAAGGAATTGAGAGGCCGTTTGTTGGAAATGATATTTACTAGCCAAAACTAATTGAGACATTTCGTACACAATTTCTATTCTTTAATTACTAATTATTTATTTTTTAATGTGTAATAGTTTTACATCTCTATGCTTATTGACTTGTATTTTAGTAATTACAAGTTTGGCATAGGGATGTTTTTATGATTTTAAAGACTTTTTGTCCAGCCTCTTTTTTAAACTAAACAAGAGCAAATTTTAAAAGGTGATTTTTCAAAGTAACTTCCACTTGTCTGACCGAAGTGTAAGTTAGTTTGAAATGAATTTTTATGGTGGAATTAATACTCTTCGAAAATCAAATTCAAACCACGTCAGCGTCGCCTTACCGTACTCAAGTACAGCTTGCGGCTAGCTTCCTAGTTTGCTTTTTGATTTTCATTGAGTATAAGTATGAGACGTTTGATCTTTTCAGAAAATTTTCTAAAAGAAACAGAATTTGTTTGACATTTGTTTGAAAATTCTGTAAAATGAATTATTATATCGTTTAAGGAGAATATATATGGAAAAACAGAAAACATTTTTTGGACATCCTATGGGCTTGTCTACCCTCTTCTTTACAGAGATGTGGGAGCGCTTTTCTTACTATGGGATGCGAGCTATCCTACTTTTCTATATGTACTATAGTGTGCAAGATGGTGGGTTGGGGATGGATAAGACCACAGCTGCGTCGGTTATGGCGATTTATGGTTCGCTGGTATTTTTGTCCTCGGTTGTCGGTGGTTTTGTCAGTGACCGTATTTTAGGAAGCCGTAAGACTGTCTTTTACGGTGGGATTCTGATTATGCTAGGGCATATTGCTTTGGCAACACCTTTTGGACAAGTGGCTCTCTATCTTTCTATTGCCTTGATTATCTTTGGTACTGGATTTTTAAAACCTAATATCTCAGATATGGTTGGGGGAATTTATGAGAAAGAGGATGATAGACGGGATGCAGGTTTTAGTATCTTTGTCTTTGGTATTAACTTAGGTGCCTTCGTTGCCCCTTATCTAGTGGGGTATCTAGGTCAGGAAGTCAATTTCCATCTAGGTTTCTCATTAGCTGCCATTGGGATGTTCTTTGGTCTGGTGAAATATGTTTTAGATGGGAAGAAATACCTGCCTGAATCAAGTCTTTACCCCACTGATCCACTTTCACAGAAGGAGCAGCAGACCTTGATTAAACGCTTGCTGATTACACTTGTCATGGTTGTTCTGGTGGTTCTAGGTTTAGTCTTTACTCACCAATTTAACGTGGATATGATTGTTAATATCTTTACAGTGATTGCGGTAATCATTCCAATCTACTATTTCTTCAAAATTTTATCTAGTCAGAAAATAACTGCTACTGAGAGATCCCGAGTATTTGCCTACATTCCTCTATTTATCGCTGGAGTACTCTTCTGGTCTATTGAGGAGCAGGGTTCCGTTGTTCTTGCTCTATTTGCAGATGATCAAACTCGACTCTACTTTAATGTATTTGGGAATCAGATTCATTTCCCATCTAGCTTTTTCCAAAGTATCAATCCACTTTTCATTATGATTTATGTGCCAATTTTTGCTTGGTTGTGGGGTAAAATGGGTAACAAGCAACCGTCCTCTTCTAAGAAATTTGCTTACGGTTTATTTGCGGCAGGTCTATCCTTCTTGTGGATGATGTTACCAGGGATGCTCTTTGGGACAGATATTAAGGTCAGTCCTTTCTGGTTGATTATGAGTTGGGCTATTGTGATTGTGGGGGAAATGTTGATTTCGCCTATTGGTCTATCAGTCACTACTAAGCTAGCACCAAAATCCTTCCAAGCACAAATGATGTCTATCTGGTTCTTGAGTAATGCCGCTGCCCAAGCTATCAATGCTCAAATTGTAAAATTTTATACAAGCGAAACTGAAGTCGCTTACTATGGAATTGTTGGAGGAATTACGATTGTATTCAGTATTATCTTATTCTTCTACGTTCCACGTATTGAAAAACTAATGTCTGGTATCAAATAGAGAAAAACTGGAATTTCCGTACGATTCTAAAAGTTAGATCAATTATTTATTCAAAGGATTTAGTTCTGTATTGTACAGGGCTAAGTCCTTTTAGTTTGGTTAAAATTCACGATGTTTCTGATATTCCTAGTAGACATTTGTCCACTTTTTTTATATAATAAAATTAAACCAAATTGGTTGAGTTTTAAAAAATATAAGTTCAACCATCGATTAGTCTTTCTAAGGGAGATATTCTCCATTCAAGCATATAATAGGAGGTGGATTATGTATCAGCCAGAGAAACTCAAGGCTCGGAGGAAAGAGTTAAAATTGACACAGAAGGAAATTGCAGAGCAACTTGGGATTAGTTTTCAGGCTTACTCGGCTTGGGAACGTGGAATAAAGGAACCGTCCCAGGAGAAAGTTGCTCAGCTAGAGAACATTTTAAAAGTAGCAAAAGGATATTTCACCCAGATTGAGATTGTTCGTCTCTACAATAGCCTCTCCAAGCAAGGGAAGGAAAAGGTTGTTCTCTATGCTCGCAATCTGGCTCAAGAGGAACAAGCCCAGAAAGTGGCGACCATCCCAGAGCGACTCTATGAGTACCATGTCTACGAACGCATGTCAGCAGGGATTGGAGCTTCGGTCTACGATGATCAGAATTTTGATACGGTTTACTTTAATGAGGAGTTGGCTCATGATTTTGCGTCTTGGGTGTCTGGGGACTCCATGGAACCTAAATATCAAAATGGTTCAGTAGCTCTGATTCGAGAGACAGGATTTGACTATGACGGTGCAGTTTATGCAGTGGTTTGTAATAACCAGACCTATATCAAACGGGTTTATCGGGAGGAAGATGGCTTGCGTCTGGTCTCTATCAATCCTAAATACAAGGACATTTTCATTTCCTATGAGGAAGATCCTCGTATTGTAGGGATTATCGTTGGGAATTTTGTGCCAATGGAGGGTTAGCCTATGGGCTACTTTGATTATTCCAGAGAGCCAAAAAGCGACATTGCCTTTGTCGATATGAAATCCTTTTATGCCAGCGTTGAGTGTGTGAAACGGGGGTTGCATCCGCTGAAGACTTCGCTTTGTGTCATGAGTCGCGCGGATAATTCGACTGGTCTTATTCTAGCCTCCTCTCCCATGTTTAAGAAGATTTTTGGCAAGTCCAATGTTGGTCGGGCCTATGATCTGCCTTTTGATATCAAAACGCGCAAATTTTCCTATTACAATGCTCGAAAACAAGGGCTACCGACTGACTCGGATTATGTTCGTTATATCGAAGATTGGGCTCAAGCGACCTTGATTGTGCCTCCTAGGATGGATGAATACATAGCGGTCAATATGGAAATCCAGCGAATCTTTCAAAATTATGGCAGTCCAGATGATATTTATCCCTACTCTATCGATGAGGGCTTTATTGACCTGACTAGTTCGCTCAACTATTTCATCCCTGACAAGAGTCTCTCTCGAAAAGACAAGCTGGATCTGCTTTCTGCTCGTATCCAGAGGGATATTTGGAGGCAGACAGGGATTTACTCTACAGTGGGCATGTCAAAAGCCAATCCTTTACTGGCAAAGTTGGCTCTGGATAATGAGGCCAAGCATACTCCGACCATGAGAGCCAACTGGTCTTACCAGGATGTGGAAGAGAAAGTTTGGGCTATTCCCAAGATGACGGACTTTTGGGGAATTGGTAGGCGGATGGAGAAACGCTTGAATGCCTTGGGGATTTTTTCAATCAAAGAATTGGCTATCAGCAATCCAGACCAGCTACAGAAAGTTCTCGGTCAGGCTGGCCTACGTTTGTGGTTTTATGCTAACGGGATTGATGAGAGCAATGTTCATAAGCCCTATAAAGCCAAGTCCCAAGGTTTGGGAAATTCTCAAATCCTACCTAGAGACTACGTGAAGCTACGGGATATTGAAATTATTCTTCGAGAAATGGCGGAGCAGGTGGCTATCAGACTGAGAAGGTCTGGCAAGAAAACAACCCTTGTCTCTATCTATGTCGGTTTCTCTAAACAGGAAGTCAGGCCCTCTATACACACACAAATGAAGGTCGAACCGACCAATAATACAGCTGTCTTAACGGACTATGTTTTGAAGTTATTTCATAATAAATACACTTCAGGAGCGGTCAGAAGTGTTGGAGTCAACTATTCAGGCTTTGTAGACGAGTCCTTCGGCTTGATTTCCCTCTTTGATGATGTTGACAAGTTAGAAAAAGAAGAAAGGCTCCAGACGGCTATTGACTCTATTCGGGAAGAATTTGGTTTCACCTCCCTTTTAAAAGCCAATGCACTGGAAGAGGCCTCTAGGAGTCTTGCTAGAAGCAAGCTGATTGGGGGCCATTCTGCTGGAGGATTAGATGGATTAAAATGATTGATCGTTCTTATTTACCCTTTCAATCCGCGCGAGATTATCAAGATCCAGGTATGCAGAAGTGGATGGGATTTTACCTTTCAGAACACACCAGTTCGCTCAGTGAAGAAAAAAATCGGGTTGATTTTTCGACAGATTTGACTCTAGATGAGAAACTACACTTGCTTTCCCAGCTTTATGTTGGTCAACTGAAGGGAAGTTTTGTGGTCAAGGAAAGGAAGCAGAAAGTCACTATCATCGGTAAGGTAAGAGAGTTATCCTCTAAATCCCTATCTATTAGAACAAGCGATGGTTACAGGCAGATAGAGCTTGCAGATATCCTAGAAATTCGATTGTGGGAGGAGGGAGTTTATGACTAGAAAAGAGCTGTATGAAAACAAACTGCAGATGGATTATTTTTCAGATGACTATATTCGTTTTGAAGAGGATTTTCAAAAATACTCTGCCATGAATGTACCTCTGACTTTCTTGATTGATGACATCCTACGCACCATGGCCTTGAATCAGAAAAATTACTTTGTCTTAAACAAGGAAAATGCCAAGGATGGGCGGGAGCATCGCTTTTATTTTAGGGTGGTGACTGAAAAAGAATGCCCCAGAAATCGAGCCTATGCATATGTTGGGGTTAAAAATAGTAGTCAGTAGAGGGTTGTCTGCTGTAAAATGTGTCATTTTTATAACACTTCATGTTTCATATCATGGGGTGTTTTTCTATTTAAGCCAAAGCCAATCAAAAAATCTCACTATTCATTAGGCTAAAGGAGACCTAATCATAGTGAGATTGTGAAATTATAGTAGGTTTTGTATAGCCTCTTCAATTTGTTTTGGGTCTGTTTTTGAAGAGAAGCGTTCAACGACCTGGCCATCTCGACCGATGAGAAACTTAGCGAAATTCCATTCGATTCGTTTTCCTAGGGGGCCAGATTTCTGGTCTTTCAACCAAACATAGAGGGGATCTGCTTCCTTACCGTTGACCTTAATCTTGGCAAAACGAGGAAAAGTAGTTTGATAGTGTAGGATACAGAAACTATTGATTTCCTCTGCGCTACCTGGTGCTTGTCCCATAAACTGATTGCAAGGGAAATCTAAGATTTCAAAACCTTGTTCTTGATGGCGGTCATAGAGTTCTTGAAGTCCTTGGTACTGGGGCGTTAAACCACATCCAGTAGCAGTGTTGACAATCAAGAGAACCTTACCACGATAGGCATCTAATGGGGTTTCTTGATTATCTTGGTTTAAGACTAAAAAGTCGTAGATTGAGGTCATTGTTTGCTTTTCTCTTTCTGCTTGGTATTTTTAGGAGTTTTTTCCTCCTGTAGGGATAAAAATCCGTAGGTCAGGGTTCCAAAAATGCTACCGATAATCAGGCCATACATCAGTAAAGGAACACTTTTATCGAATTGCATGAGTAACTTCACAAAATCTGGAAGTGACATCTGCTGAACGAAGACTTTATGAAAGATGAGTAGGGTAAAGAGGCCAATCTGAAGGCCAATAAACACAACCCAGCTTCGGAATTTGATTTGGCTCTTGCTGTAGGTTTTAAGGATGATTTCTGACTTGTCATCTTTTTCCAGATGGAGTTCTTTGACGGCTCTTTGAGTTTTTAAAGTAATGAAAAAAATGAGTCCAGAGTAAACGTAGGGCATGGCATAGCGAACGGCCTCTATGAAGCGTCCAAATAACAGATAAAACAAGAAGAGAAGGAAGGAAGAATAAACGATTTGGACCATGGAACGGGCACAAGCCTTGTAGATAATCTCTTGCCGGCATTCATCAAAAGGGCCTTGGATATGAAAGAGATTTCGGAGTAGGCGAGTGGTTAAGTCTTCTTTTTTCATGCTAGTAACCTCCTAAGTGAGCGGTTTTACTGACTTTCTTTTACGAATTGATAGAGATAATAAAGATAAGTGACGGAAGAAAGGCTCGCGATAGTCAGCAGTAAATAATAATTCCAATTGCCTGAGACGAGCATCAGTTGTGGTAAAGATAGAATCATAAAGTACAGTGCTAAGTTAAGTGTGCGCGTTTTTGGGGAGTCAATCTTTAGATAAGTCAGTCCTTTGTTAAGTGCTAGAATAAAGACTAGCACGAGGAATGTCTCGTCGATTGGCAAGTTCCCTGAAATGATGATGAAGATGAGCAGGGAACTGAAGAAAAGATGATAGGTCAGTAAAGTTACTAATGATTTCATAGGTACCTCCTAATCCTGGTCTTTTTTAGCTTTTGCAATACGAAGTGAGTCGACAATATGTATCATCACTCCGAAAAAGAAAGCTCCCAGTATAGTTTTAAAAATATGTTTTGTATTTAGAAGAGAACTGATAAAATTTGAATTTTCACTTGTTAGGGTATCAATGAGTGGAATTATAAAAAATATCACTGTTCCATAAATCGAACCTGCTTTCAGACCAGGATAACGTGACTGTTTCTTTTCTTTTTTCATGAGTTTCCTCCTAATCATTATCTTGATTTTCCTTGGCTTTTGCAATGCGACGGGAGATGAGGAACTGTATGCTTGCTCCGAAGAAGATAGAACCGAGAATGCTTGATACACCATTTCTTATAGTGAGAAGAGACTGAAAATAGTCCTGACCTTCACCTATGAGTATATCGAGAAGAGGAGTTATAAAAAATATCCATAGACCAAAGAACAAACCTGCTTTCAGACCTGGGTAGTGTAGTTGCTTACTTTCTTTCTCGCTCAGCATATCTGGTTCAATAGTTGTAATCCCTGTTTTTTTCATTTGGTAGGTGACATAGCCAGCAGCGATGAGGGCAATCACTAAAATCAGAGGAGGATAGATTAGAGCCACTAGTTGAGGATATTTATAGGCCAGAAGGAGTGGAATAAGATTTCCGAAAATCATCAGATAAAAGAGGACGATAAAGACTTGGTTCCCAATACGATCGGCCTCACGCCGTTTGTATTCGTCAAGGGGACCAGAAATACCGTATGTGCGCTTGATCAGTTTTTCAGTGAAGGTTTCTTTTTTCATGAGTTGGCTCCTTTTTTAAAAATTATCCTCCCAAAAGAGACTGTTGAGGTCAGTTTGGAGGCTACGGGCGAGATTGAGACAGAGTTCCAGAGTTGGATTGTACTTGTCGTTCTCAATCATGTTGATGGTTTGTCTCGAGACACCTATATCCTTGGCGAGCTCGAGCTGGGAAATGCCCAGTTCTTTGCGAAATTCTTTCACACGGTTCATCTGTTCTCCTTTCTGATTTGTGTCGCATATATTTGACTACATTATATTCTTCTATAGAGTGAATGTCAAGCATATTTGACATATTTCTTAAAGAAATCTTACTTGTTTTTGGCCTATTTGTCTGACTAGTGCAAGCTGGTCAGATTTGTGGTAAAATAGATAAGATATGACAAAAGAATTTCATCATGTAACGGTCTTACTCCACGAAACGATTGATATGCTCGACGTCAAACCTGACGGTATCTACGTTGATGCGACTTTGGGTGGAGCAGGCCATAGCGAATATTTATTAAGTAAATTAAGTGAAAAAGGACATCTCTATGCCTTTGACCAGGACCAGAATGCCATCGACAATGCGCAAGAACGCTTGGCACCCTACATTGAAAAGGGGATGGTGACTTTTATCAAGGATAACTTCCGTCATTTACAGGCACGTTTGCGCGAAGCTGGTGTTCAGGAAATTGATGGAATTTGTTATGACTTGGGAGTGTCTAGTCCTCAACTAGATCAGCGTGAGCGTGGTTTTTCTTATAAAAAGGATGCACCACTGGACATGCGGATGAATCAGGATGCTAGTCTGACAGCTTATGAAGTGGTGAACCACTATGACTATCATGACTTGGTGCGAATTTTCTTCAAGTATGGTGAGGACAAATTCTCTAAACAGATTGCCCGCAAGATTGAACAAGCACGTGAAGTGAAGCCAATTGAGACAACGACTGAGTTGGCTGAGATTATCAAGTCGGCTAAACCTGCCAAGGAACTCAAGAAAAAGGGCCATCCTGCCAAGCAGATTTTCCAGGCTATTCGAATTGAAGTCAATGATGAACTGGGGGCGGCAGATGAATCTATCCAGCAGGCTATGGAGATGTTGGCTCTAGATGGTAGAATCTCAGTGATTACCTTCCATTCGCTAGAAGACCGCTTGACCAAACAATTGTTCAAAGAAGCTTCAACGGTGGAAGTTCCTAAAGGTTTGCCTTTCATCCCAGATGATCTCAAGCCCAAGATGGAATTGGTGTCCCGTAAACCAATCTTGCCAAGTGCAGAAGAATTAGAAGCCAATAACCGCTCGCACTCAGCTAAGTTGCGCGTGGCCAGAAAAATTCACAAGTAAGAGGAAAAAATGGTAGATAAAAAAGAAACAACCAGTCAATTCTTGCAGAGTCGTATAAAAAAATTCTCCCGTGTGGAGAAGGCTTTTTATCTTTCCATTGCGTTTACAGCTCTCGTTTTGGCGCTTAGTATTATCTTTATGCAGACTCGACTCCTACAAGTACAAAATGATTTGACAAAAATCAATGCGCAGATAGAAGAGAAGAAGACAGAGTTGGATGATGCCAAACAAGAGGTAAATGAATTGTTGAGGGCAGAACGCTTGAAAGAAATCGCAAATTCTAAGGACTTAAAATTGAATAACGAGAATATTCGATCAGCGGAGTAAGATATGAAGTGGACAAAAAGAATAACCCGATTTGCGATTAGAAACCGTAAATCTCCAGCAGAAAACCGTAAAATAGTGGGGAAGTACATCAGCTTGTTAGCTGTCGTACTTTTCGCTGTCTTTTTGGTCAATTTTGCTGTTATTATCGGGAGTGGTAGTAAATTTGGAACGGATCTAGTCAAAGAGGCTAAGAAAGTTCACCAAATAACTCGTACAGTCCCTGCCAAACGTGGGACTATTTATGACCGAAATGGAGTCCCGATTGCTGAGGACGCAACCTCCTATAATGTCTATGCTGTTATTGATAAAAAATACAAATCAGCAACTGGTAAAATTCTTTATGTAGAAGATGCCCAGTTTAATAAGGTAGCAGAGGTTTTCCATAAGTATTTGGATATGGACGAGGCTTATGTTAAAGAACAATTGTCTCAACCGAATCTGACTCAAGTTTCTTTTGGTGCCAAAGGAAATGGGATTACCTATGCCAATATGATGGCTATTAAAAAGGATCTAAAAGACGCTAGTGTTGAAGGGATTGACTTTACAACTAGCCCTAATAGAAGCTATCCAAATGGACAATTCGCTTCTAGTTTTATTGGTTTGGCCCAACTCCATGAAAATGAGGATGGTAGCAAGAGTTTGCTGGGAACTTCTGGGATGGAGAGTTCCTTGAACAGTATTCTTGCAGGGAAAGACGGTATTATTACCTATGAAAAAGATCGTCTGGGTAATATTGTTCCTGGAACTGAACAAGTGTCTCAGCAAACGGTAGATGGTAAGGATGTTTATACGACTATTTCTAGCACCCTTCAGTCCTTCATGGAAACACAGATGAATGTTTTTCAAGAAAAAGTAAAAGGCAAGTATATGACGGCTACCTTGGTTAGTGCTAAAACGGGGGAAATTCTTGCAACGACGCAGAGGCCAACCTTTGATGCCGATACTAAGGAAGGACTTACCAAGGACTTTGTTTGGCGTGATATCCTTTATCAAAGTAACTATGAGCCAGGGTCAACCATGAAGGTCATGACGCTCGCTGCTGCTATTGACAATAATACTTTCCCAGGAGGAGAAGTCTTCAATAGTAGTGAATTAAAAATAGCAGATGTGACGATTCGAGATTGGGACGTTAATGAAGGTTTGACTGGCGGTGGTATGATGACCTTCTTGCAAGGTTTTGCTCACTCAAGTAACGTTGGGATGACGCTTCTTGAGCAAAAGATGGGGGACACTACTTGGCTAGATTACCTCAATCGTTTCAAATTTGGAGTGCCGACTCGTTTTGGTATGAGTGATGAGTATGCTGGGCAATTACCTGAGGACAATATCGTTAATATTGCCATGAGTTCCTTCGGTCAAGGTATTTCAGTGACACAGACGCAAATGATTCGTGCCTTCACGGCTATTGCCAACGATGGAGTCATGCTAGAACCTAAATTTATCAGTGCCTTATATGACCCAAATGACCAATCTGTTCGGAAATCTCAAAAAGAGATTGTAGGAAATCCTGTTTCCAAAGATGCAGCCAGTCTAACTCGAACCAACATGGTTTTGGTAGGAACGGATCCAGTTTATGGAACCATGCATAACCACAGCACAGGCAAGCCAACTGTAACTGTTCCTGGTCAAAATGTAGCTCTCAAGTCTGGTACAGCCCAGATTGCCGATGAGAAAAATGGAGGTTACTTGGTTGGTACGACCAATTACATTTTTTCAGCAGTATCGATGAACCCTGCTGAAAATCCTGATTTTATCCTCTATGTGACGGTTCAACAGCCTGAGCATTATTCAGGTATTCAGTTGGGGGAATTTGCCAATCCTATCTTGGAAAGAGCAGTGGCTATGAAAGATTCCCTTAACCTCCAATCTACCGCTAAAACGTTAGAACAGGTAACCAATCAAAGCGCTTATGCCATGCCTAGCATCAAGGATATTTCACCTGGTGATTTGGCGGAAGCCTTACGTCGCAATATTGTGCAACCAATCGTTGTAGGAACAGGAACAAAGATTAAAGAATCATCTGTAGAAGAAGGGACTAATCTTGCACCTAACCAGCAAGTCCTCCTCTTATCTGATAAAGCAGAGGAAGTTCCAGATATGTATGGTTGGACAAAAGCAACCGCAGAAGCTTTTTCTAAGTGGTTAAATATAGAACTTGAATTTGAAGGTTCAGGCTCTACTGTGCAGAAGCAAGATGTTCGTGCTAATACAGCTATCAAGGGCATTAAAAAAATTACATTAACTTTAGGAGACTAATATGTTTATTTCCATCAGTGCTGGAATTGTGACATTTTTACTAACTTTGGTAGGAATTCCGGCCTTTATCCAATTTTATAGAAAGGCGCAAATTACAGGTCAGCAGATGCACGAGGATGTCAAACAGCATCAGGCAAAAGCTGGCACGCCAACTATGGGGGGACTTGTTTTCCTCATTGCTGCAGTTGTGGTGAGTTTCCTTGTTGCCCTTTTTTCAAAACAATTGACCAATAATGTGGGAATGATTTTGTTCATCTTGGTCCTTTATGGACTTGTCGGATTTTTAGATGACTTTCTCAAGGTCTTTCGTAAAATCAATGAGGGGCTGAATCCTAAGCAAAAATTGGCACTTCAGCTCCTAGGTGGGGTCGTTTTCTACCTTTTCTATGAGCGCGGTGGCGATATGCTTTCAGTCTTTGGTTACCAAGTGCATCTAGGGATTTTCTATATTGTCTTCGCCCTTTTCTGGCTAGTTGGTTTTTCAAACGCAGTCAACTTGACAGACGGCATTGACGGTCTAGCTAGTATTTCAGTAGTCATCAGCTTGTCTGCCTATGGAGTTATTGCCTATGTGCAAGGTCAGATGGATATTCTTCTAGTGGTTATGGCTATGATTGGTGGTTTACTCGGTTTCTTCGTCTTTAACCACAAGCCTGCTAAGGTCTTTATGGGAGATGTGGGAAGTTTGGCTCTCGGTGGAATGTTGGCAGCTATCTCAATGGCTCTCCACCAAGAATGGACTCTCTTGATTATTGGAATTGTTTATGTCTTTGAAACAACTTCGGTCATGATGCAAGTCAGCTATTTCAAACTGACAGGTGGTAAACGTATTTTCCGTATGACGCCTGTGCATCATCATTTTGAGCTTGGAGGATTGTCTGGTAAAGGAAATCCTTGGAGCGAGTGGAAGGTTGACTTCTTCTTTTGGGGAGTGGGACTTCTAGCAAGTCTTCTGACCCTAGCAATTTTGTATTTGATGTAAGAATGGCACCCTGGTATTTCAGGGTGTTTTTACTTTAAAAAAATATTGGTCAATTAAAGTCAAATCCCTTGACCTTTTCTGACTAATGTAGTATATTATGAACGTAAGGTAAATGAAAGCCTTACTCGAACGCTTATTTAAAGTAAAATAGAAAGAGGTGTGTCTATGTTTAATCTAGAAATCTTCAGAAGTAAAGATAGTCTACTCCTGCTTGAAAAAGAAAAACCAGAAATAGTACCTAGAGTAGCGATTTAGCTAGTCTAAATTTTTTAAGACAAAGGTCAAAGATAGTCAATATCAGTAATCATAACTAAGTAAACAAAAAGAGGTAAAGAATATGAACAACAACTTTAATAACTTTAACAACATGGATGATTTATTTAACCAATTGATGGGTGGTATGCGAGGATACAGTTCTGAAAACCGTCGTTACTTGATTAATGGACGTGAAGTGACACCTGAGGAATTTGCTCACTATCGTGCGACTGGTCAATTGCCAGGAAATGCAGAAACTGATGGACAAATACAACAACAGGCTTCAGGTATGAAACAAGATGGTGTCCTTGCTAAACTCGGTCGTAACTTGACTGCAGAGGCTCGCGAGGGCAAGTTGGATCCTGTTATCGGCCGAAACAAAGAAATTCAAGAAACATCTGAAATTCTTTCACGCCGTACCAAGAATAATCCTGTACTTGTCGGAGATGCAGGTGTTGGTAAGACAGCCGTTGTCGAAGGTCTAGCGCAAGCTATTGTGAACGGTGATGTTCCAGCTGCCATTAAGAACAAGGAGATTATTTCTATTGATATCTCAGGTCTTGAGGCTGGTACTCAATACCGTGGTAGCTTTGAAGAAAACGTCCAAAACCTAGTCAATGAAGTGAAAGAAGCAGGGAATATTATCCTCTTCTTTGATGAAATTCACCAAATCCTCGGTGCTGGATCTACTGGTGGAGACAGTGGATCTAAAGGGCTTGCGGATATTCTTAAGCCAGCCCTCTCTCGTGGTGAGTTGACAGTGATTGGAGCGACAACTCAGGATGAATATCGTAATACCATCTTGAAGAATGCTGCTCTTGCTCGTCGTTTCAACGAAGTCAAGGTCAACGCTCCTTCAGCAGAGGATACTTTTAAAATCCTTCAAGGAATTCGTGACCTCTATCAACAACACCACAATGTCATCTTGCCAGACGAAGTCTTGAAAGCAGCAGTGGATTATTCTGTCCAATATATTCCACAACGTAGCTTGCCAGATAAGGCTATTGACCTTGTCGATGTAACGGCAGCCCACTTGGCGGCTCAACATCCTGTAACAGATGTGCATGCTGTTGAACGGGAAATCGAGGCAGAAAAAGACAAGCAAGAAAAAGCAGTTGAGGCAGAAGATTTTGAAGCAGCCCTAAACTATAAAACACGCATTGCAGAATTAGAAAAGAAAATTGAAAACCATACAGAAGATATGAAAGTGACTGCAAGTGTCAACGATGTGGCTGAATCTGTAGAACGAATGACGGGTATCCCAGTGTCACAAATGGGAGCATCTGATATCGAACGTTTGAAAGATATGGCTCATCGTTTGGAACACAAGGTGATCGGCCAAGACAAGGCAGTTGAAGCTGTAGCTCGTGCCATCCGTCGTAACCGTGCTGGTTTTGATGAAGGTAATCGCCCAATCGGTAGCTTCCTCTTTGTAGGTCCAACTGGGGTTGGTAAGACAGAACTTGCTAAGCAATTGGCGCTGGATATGTTTGGAACTAAGGATGCGATTATCCGTTTGGATATGTCTGAATACAGTGACCGCACAGCCGTATCTAAATTGATCGGTACAACAGCCGGATATGTAGGATATGATGACAATAGCAATACCTTGACAGAACGTGTTCGTCGAAATCCTTACTCTATCATTCTCTTGGATGAGATTGAAAAGGCTGATCCCCAAGTGATCACTCTTCTCCTTCAAGTCTTGGATGATGGTCGTTTGACAGATGGTCAAGGCAATACAGTGAACTTCAAGAACACTGTTATTATCGCGACATCAAATGCTGGATTTGGCTATGAAGCCAACTTGACAGAAGATGCGGATAAACCAGAATTGATGGATCGTTTGAAACCATTCTTCCGTCCAGAATTCCTTAACCGCTTCAACGCAGTTATCGAGTTCTCACACTTGACGAAGGAAGACCTTTCTAAGATTGTGGATTTAATGCTGGCTGAAGTCAACCAAACCTTGGCTAAGAAAGACATTGACTTGATAGTCAGTCAAGCAGCTAAAGACTATATCACAGAAGAAGGCTATGATGAAGTCATGGGTGTTCGCCCTCTCCGTCGCGTGGTTGAACAAGAAATTCGTGATAAGGTAACAGACTTCCACTTGGATCATCTAGATGCCAAACATCTGGAAGCAGATATGGAAGATGGTGGTTTAGTTATTCGTGAAAAAGCCTAATACTCTTCGAAAATCTCTTCAAACCATGTCAACTCTATCTGCAACCTCAAAACAGTGTTTTGAGCAACCTGCGGCTAGTTTCCTAGTTTGCTCTTTGATTTTCATTGAGTATAAGACAAAATTTTGAGAATAAAAAAGAAGGAGCCAGATGAAAAACTGGTTCCTTTTTTGTGTTTAGATGACATGGCGCTCAAAGGCATCATCTGAGATTCCTTGTTCCAAGATGAGTTTTGCCCATTCTTTAGCAGAGAAGAGGCTGTGGTCCTTGTAGTTTCCGCAAGATTCGATGGTTGTTCCTGGGACATCTTCCCAAGTGGTAGTTTCAGCGATTTCTTTGAGTGAATCCTTGATAACAGATGCAATTTCAGCGCTAGTATGACGTCCCCACATAATCATGTGGAAGCCTGTGCGGCAACCAAATGGCGAACAGTCAATCATACCGTCAATTCGGGTACGGATGAGTTTGGCTAAGAGGTGTTCAATGGTGTGAAGGCCAGCGGTAGGGATTGAGTCTTCGTTTGGTTGCACCAAGCGAATATCATAATTGGAGATGATGTCTCCCTTTGGTCCAGTTTCTTCCCCAATCAAGCGAACATAGGGTGCTTTAACAATAGTGTGGTCAAGTTCAAAACTTTCAACAATAACTTCTTTTGACATGGTAAATCCTTTCAGTTTTCTAATTTCATTATAACATAAAGCCGGCTCCTGAGACAGAGAGAAAACCTCTCCGAGGGTGGAGAGGTTGAAATCTTTACTTACGATACAAGCGATCGTATTGGTAGTAAGGGTCAAAGGTTACGTTGATACCCAATTTACGAAGGACATTCTTGTCTTCATCTGTCAAGATGATAGTTGAGTGGGCTTCGCTTCCTTTGAGGTTGCCAAGTTCTTCCATAGCGCGGGCAGCATCAGGATTTTCTGTAGCTGTGATAGCAAGTGCAATCAGGATTTCATTTGAATGAAGGCGTGGATTGCGGCTACCCAGATGATCGATTTTAAGACCTTGGATTGGCTTGACAAGTTCAGGTTCGATGAGTTTTACTTCTTTAGCAATGTCAGCTGATTTCTTGATAGCGTTGATCAAGGCAGCGGCTGTTGGGCCAAAGAGCTCAGAGTTTTTACCAGTGACAATTTCCCCATTTGGCAATTCAAGGGCTAGGGCAGGACCACCAGTTTCTTCTGCCTTTTGACGGGCAACGACAGCAACCTTACGGTCTGCAGGTGTGATGCCGAGGTCGTTCATGAGAAGTTCAATCTTCTTGACAGCCGCTTCGCCAACTTTTTCAGCCTTGAAGTCAAGAACAGTTTGATAGTAACGGCGGATGATTTCTTGTTTAGAAGCTTCGACAGCAGCCTCGTCATCTGTAATAGCGAAACCAACCATGTTGACACCCATGTCTGTCGGAGAAGCGTATGGTGATTCTCCGAGAATGCGCTCCAACATGCGCTTGAGCACTGGGAAAATTTCGATATCACGGTTGTAGTTGACAGTGGTCTCTCCGTAGGTTTGGAGATGGAAGGGGTCAATCATGTTGACATCATCAAGGTCTGCGGTTGCAGCCTCGTAGGCCAAATTGACTGGGTGATGAAGGGGAAGATTCCAAACTGGGAAGGTTTCAAATTTAGCGTAACCAGACTTGATACCATTGATTTGGTCGTGGTACATATTTGACATACAAGTTGCCAATTTTCCAGAACCAGGTCCAGGAGCTGTTACGACGATCAAGTTACGACTGGTTTTGATGTAGTCGTTTTTCCCCATTCCTTCTGGTGAAATGATGTGATCCATATCCGTCGGATATCCTTTGATCGGATAATGAAGATAAGAATCAATTCCGTTTTTCTCAAGTTGATTTCGGAAGGCATCTGCAGCTGGTTGGCCAGCGTACTGTGTGATGACAACAGAGCCAACAAAAATTCCCAATTCATTGAATTTGTCAATCAAACGAAGAACTTCTTGGTCATAAGAAATGCCCAAGTCACCACGTGCTTTAGAGTGCTCGATATTGCTAGCATTAATGGCAATCACGACCTCAACCTGCTCTTTCAATTCTTGCAAGAGCTTGATTTTGTTGTCAGGCTCATAACCAGGAAGGACACGAGCAGCGTGGAAATCTTCTAACATTTTACCACCAAACTCCAAGTAGAGCTTGCCGTCAAACTGGTTAATGCGCTCCAAAATGTGGTCGCGCTGTAGATTCAAATATTGTTCAGAACTAAAAGCTTGTTTTTTCATTTTTTTACCTCTGACCTCTATTATAATAAAAAATTGGAAGTTAGGAAACTATGGAGTTGAAAAAGGAAGTAAAAAGATTAGGCAAACGCTTGCACAAAATTCCCAAAAGCGCTATCATAGACTATAGATTATTAAAATAATGAGGTAAGAAGATGCAAGAAAAATGGTGGCACAATGCCGTAGTCTATCAAGTCTATCCCAAGAGTTTTATGGACAGCAACGGAGATGGAATTGGTGATTTGCCAGGTATTACCAGTAAGTTAGACTATCTAGCTAAGTTAGGAATTACAGCGATTTGGCTTTCTCCGGTTTATGACAGCCCTATGGATGACAATGGTTATGATATTGCTGATTATCAAGCGATTGCGGCTATTTTTGGGACTATGGAGGATATGGACCAACTGATCGCGGAGGCTAAGAAGCGCGATATTCGTATCATCATGGACTTGGTGGTCAATCATACCTCGGATGAGCATGCTTGGTTTGTCGAGGCCTGTGAAAATCCTGACAGTCCTGAGCGAGACTACTATATCTGGCGGGATGAACCCAACGACTTAGATTCTATTTTTAGTGGATCTGCTTGGGAATACGATGAAAAGTCAGGTCAATACTATCTCCACTTTTTCAGCAAGAAACAGCCGGATCTCAACTGGGAAAATGAAAAACTTCGCCAGAAAATCTATGAGATGATGAACTTCTGGATTGATAAAGGCATTGGCGGTTTCCGTATGGATGTCATTGATATGATTGGTAAAATTCCTGATGAGAAAGTAGTCAATAATGGTCCTATGCTCCACCCTTATCTCAAGGAGATGAATCAGGCAACCTTTGGTGATAAGAATCTCTTGACAGTAGGAGAGACATGGGGAGCAACTCCAGAGATTGCCAAGCTCTACTCTGATCCAAAGGGGCAAGAATTGTCTATGGTCTTCCAGTTTGAACACATTTGTCTTCAGTATCAGGAAGGGCAACCTAAATGGCACTATCAAAAAGAGCTAAACATCGCTAAGTTAAAAGAGATTTTCAACAAATGGCAGACTGAGTTAGGAGTTGAAGACGGCTGGAATTCGCTTTTTTGGAACAATCATGACCTCCCTCGTATTGTCTCTATCTGGGGAAATGACCAAGAATACCGCGAAAAATCTGCCAAAGCCTTTGCAATTTTGCTTCATTTGATGAGAGGAACACCTTATATCTATCAAGGTGAGGAGATTGGGATGACCAACTATCCGTTTGAGACGCTTGACCAAGTAGAAGATATTGAATCTCTCAACTATGCGCGTGAAGCTCTTGAAAAAGGCGTTCCGATGGAAGAAATCATGGACAGCATCCGTGTCATTGGACGTGACAATGCCCGCACTCCAATGCAATGGGATGAGAGCCAAAATGCTGGTTTCTCAACTGGTCAACCTTGGTTGGCAGTCAATCCAAACTATCAAGCCATCAACGTTCAAGAAGCACTGGCAAATCCAGATTCTATTTTCTATACTTATCAGAAGTTGGTTCAAATCCGTAAGGAGAACAGCTGGCTGATTCGAGCTGACTTTGAATTACTTGATACGGCTGATAAGGTCTTTGCCTATATCCGTAAAGATGGCGACCGTCGCTTCCTAGTTGTGGCTAACTTGTCCAATGAAGAACAAGACTTGACAGTAGAAGGAAATGTTAAATCAGTCTTGATTGAAAACACTGTGGTGCAAGAAGTGGTTGAGAAACAAATCTTAGCTTCATGGGATGCTTTCTGTGTGGAAATGACTAACTAAAAAGTGAGAACCTTGAGCCTTAGAGTTTGAGGTTTTTTGCTAAAAGTTGTGTAAAAAACTCTTTTAAAAACATTTGTTAGAATTTTCTAAAAAATCTGTCAAAAGATCTTGCATTTGTAAAAAAATAGGGTATAATAGTGAAAATACTATTTTGAAGGAGATTATTTATGCAATCGAAAAAGTGGCTCTTAGGAGCAGGAGTGACCTTGAGTACAGCCATTCTTTTAACAGCTTGTGGGAAAAGTGAAAAGAATGCAGACGCTCCCAAAACATTTTCTTATGTTTATGCTGTTGATCCATCATCCTTGGATTATAGCGTTACAAGTAAAAGTTCAACTTCTGACGTAATAGGTAATGTTGTCGACGGTCTTTTAGAGAATGATAAATATGGGAATCTCATTCCTTCTCTAGCAGAGGATTGGTCAGTTTCTAAAGATGGCTTGACTTATACCTACAAACTTCGTAAAGGTGTGAAGTGGTATACTTCAGAAGGAGAAGAGTATGCGGAAGTTAAGGCTCAGGATTTTGTCACAGGTCTGAAACATGCAGCAGACGGGAAGTCCGATGGTCTTTCTTTGGTTGAGAAATCTATCAAAGGATTGGAGGCATATGTTAGTGGTGAGACAAACGATTTCTCAACTGTAGGTGTGAAAGCTCTTGATGATTATACAGTAGAATATACGCTTAATAAACCGGAAAGTTTTTGGAATTCAAAAATAACCACTGCAACGATGCTTCCAGTTAATGAAGAATTTTTGAATGCAACAGGTAAGGATTACGGAGCGCCAACTCCATCAAGTATTCTTTACAATGGTCCATATTTTTTGAAGTCCTTGATTTCTAAATCTGTGATTGAATATGAAAAAAATCCTAACTATTGGGATAAGGAAAATGTCAAAATTGATAATGTAAAATTAACATTCTATGATGGATCAGACCAAGAATCCTTAATTCGTAGCTTTACACAAGGTGCCTATACAACTGCTCGTCTCTTTCCAGCAAGCTCAAACTTTGAATCAACTAAAAAGGAATACGGTGATAAGATTGTCTATAGTCCACAAGAGGCAACAAGTTATTATCTTACCGTTAACGTAAATCGTCAATCCTATAATAAAACAGCTAAAACAGATGAGTCACAAAAAACATCAACAAAAGAAGCTCTTCTCAATAAGAACTTCCGTCAGGCTCTTAATTTTGCATTTAATCGCCACGCCTATACAGCTCAATTAAATGGTGAAGAAGGTGCGGATAAGATTATTCGTAATAGTCTAGTGCCAGATAACTATGTTCAAGTAGCTGGGAAGACCTTCGGACAGCTAGCTCAGGATGAACTGCTGAAATATGGAGAGCAATGGAAAGACGTGACTCTCACAGATGGCAAAGATACAATTTACAATCCAACAAAGGCCAAGTCTACATTTGAAAAAGCGAAAACAGAATTGCAATCTAAGGGAATAAGTTTCCCGATTCATTTGGATGTACCAGTAGAACAGACAGATGTAGTTGCAGTTCAACAGACAAATTCATTAAAACAATCGATTGAAGAAACATTGGGAACTGAGAATGTAATTATAGATGTTCTTCAAATGACGGATAATGAGAAGGAAAGTATTACTTCTCAAGCTAAAGTTCCAACCCAAAAAGATTATGATTTGAACGGAACTGGTTGGGGACCAGATTATCAAGATCCAGCAACCTATCTCAATATTTTAGATGCTAAGAAGGGTTCTGCCTTGAAACATCTAGGTATAACAAAGGGCAAGGATCCTGAAGTCATGGCGAAAGTTGGCTTGGATGAATACAAGAATCTCTTGGATGATGCTGCATCTGAGACAAGTAATCTTGATAAACGATACGAAAAGTATGCCAAAGCACAGGCTTGGGTTACTGATAGTTCACTTCTTATTCCAGTTGCTTCTTCAGGTGGCTCTCCTATGGTTAGTCGTACTGTTCCATTTACCAAAGCTTATTCACAGGTCGGTATTAAGGGAGATCCATTTATTTTTAAAGGTATGCAACTTCAAAATGATATCGTGACAACTAAAGAGTATGAGGCGGCTCTTAAAAAGTGGCAAAAGGAAAAACTAGAATCTAATGCTCAGTATCAAAAGGATTTAGAAAAACACGTAAAATGAGTCTAGGCTGTTTTTACAAATAATTTTCAATCAATAAATCGCATAAAAACAAGGGAGGACTGTATGAAAGACAGAAATCCTTTGTTTTTTTATGACGAAAATTTATAAACTTTCATTCTCGAAATTCAATTAACTTTACAAATTTCCTCTATTTTGGTAAAATAAACTTGTGTTACAAAAACTAACATAAAGGAGAAAGAAGATGAATACAAAAAAGCGTGTTCTTAGCGCAGGCCTGACCTTTGCGGCTGCTTTGCTTTTAGTTGCTTGCGGACAATCAGGTTCAGATACAAAAACTTACTCATCAACCTTTAGTGGAAATCCAACTACATTTAACTATTTATTAGACTACTATGCTGATAATACAGCCATCATTACCAACCTAGTTGATGGCTTGCTTGAGAATGACAATCACGGAAATCTAGTTCCATCTTTGGCGGAAGACTGGTCTGTTTCGAGCGACGGTCTGACTTATACCTATAAATTGAGAAAAGATGCCAAATGGTTCACAGCTGATGGTGAAGAGTACGCTCCAGTCAAGGCACAGGATTTTGTGACAGGGATCAAGTACGCAGTAGACAATAAATCACAGGCCATTGACTTGATTCAAAACTCGATCAAGGGCTTGAATGATTATATTACAGGAGCGGATTCTGACTTTTCTAAGGTTGGGGTGAAGGCCATTGACGACCAGACTGTTGAGTATACTTTGGCACGCCCAGAACCATATTGGAATTCAAAAACAACCAACAGTATTCTTTTCCCAGTCAACGAAGAGTTTTTAAACTCAAAAGGGAAAGATTTTGGTACCCTGTCTCCAGATAGTATTCTTTACAGCGGACCTTATTTGTTAAAAGATTTCACATCAAAATCATCGATCGAATATGTGAAAAATCCGCATTACTACGATCATGATAAAGTATCAATTGAACACGTGAAATTGGCTTATTTTGATGGCTCAGACCAAGAATTGACTATCCGTAATTTTGAAAGTGGAGCTTATTCAATCGCTGGGGTTTATCCAAATAGTTCTAACTTTGCTAAGACTAAGGAAAAATATAAGGATAATATCGTCTATAGCTTGCAGGACAAGACTTCTTGGTACTTCAATTTCAACGTCAACCGTAAGGCTTACAATCACACTGCTAAAACGACAGATGAGCAGAGGAAGTCAACTGAGACAGCTGTCTTGAACAAGAACTTCCGTCAAGCGGTGAACTTTGCCTTGGACCGCACAGCCTATTCTGCCCAGTCAAATGGGGAAGAAGCGGCTAGCAAGACCCTTCGTAACACCCTAGTGCCTCCTACATTTGTCCAAGTGGGAGACAAGACCTTTGGAGAAGTAGTCGCTTCTAAATTGGTCAACTATGGCACAGAATGGTCAGGTATTAACTTGGCAGATGCTCAGGATGCCTATTTCAACAAAGAAAAAGCCCAAGCAAAATTTGCGGAAGCTAAAAAAGAATTGGCAAGTCAAGGTGTGACTTTCCCTATTCACTTGGATGTGGCTGTTGATCAAACAAGTAAAAATGCTGTGACAGGCATGAACTCAGTTAAGCAGACCCTTGAGTCGGTTTTAGGTGCTGATAACATTGTCATTGATGTTCAGCAACTTTCAACAGATGATTTTAATAACGTAGCCTTCTTAGCACCAACACCAGCTGATCGAGACTACGATTTGAACTTTGATGGTTGGGTGGGTGACTATCAGGATCCATCAACCTATCTCAATCCTTTCAATGCCGAGGATGGATTCTACCTCAAGATTTTTGGACTAGATGCCCAAGAAGATAAAGCTAAAATTGCTAGCTTGGGGCTTGATACCTACACCAAGATGCTCAAAGATGCAGACAGCGAAAACAAAGATGTAGCCAAACGCTATGAAAAATATGCTGAAGCACAGGCTTGGATGATTGACAATTCTCTGATTATGTCAGCCATGTCAAGTGGTGGAACAGCATCTGTCACCAAAGTAACGCCATTTACAAGAGGTTATTCATTGGTCGGTATCAAGGGTGATGGCAATAACTACAAGTACATGAAACTGCAAAAAGATACTGTGACAACTAAACAGTTTGAAGAGGCGAAGACCAAATGGGAGCAAGAAAGCAAAAAAGCGGTCGAAAAAGCTCAAAAAGAAGCAGAACATCATGTTAAATAATGAAAAATAGCTTTTTTAAGGAAAATCATAAAGACAAACATCGGTTCTGGTGCTTGTCTTTTTAAATCACTCGGCAATTGAAAACTGAGAAATGATTTGTTTTGTGCTAAAATAGATTGAAACCAATACTCAATGAAAATCAAAGAGTAACTGGGAAGCTAGTCCAAAGTACAGCTTTGATGAGGTGGTGGGTAGAACTGACGAAGTCAGCTCAAAATACTGTTTTGAGGTTGCAGATGGATGCTGACGTGGTTTGAAGAGATTTTCGAAGAGTATAAGATTCTCTCTTTTGCTATAGTTAAGGAGATGTAAAGATAAATGATAAGGAAGAGACTATGTACAACTATCTAATCGTTGGTGCTGGTTTGTCGGGAGCAATTTTTGCTTATGAAGCGACTAAGCGTGGAAAAAAAGTAAAAGTTATTGATAAACGTGATCACATTGGTGGAAATATCTACTGTGAGAATGTAGAAGGAGTCAATGTTCATAAATATGGCGCCCATATCTTCCATACTTCTAACAAGAAAGTTTGGGATTATGTGAATCAATTTGCTGAATTTAACAACTATATCAATTCGCCTTTAGCTAATTACAAGGGCAGTCTTTATAATCTACCTTTCAATATGAATACTTTCTATGCCATGTGGGGAACAAAAACTCCTCAAGAAGTGAAAGATAAGATTGCTGAACAAACAGCACATATGCAGGACGTTGAATCTAAAAACTTGGAAGAACAGGCTATCAAGTTGATCGGTCCAGATATTTATGAAAAATTGATTAAAGGATATACTGAAAAGCAATGGGGACGTTCTGCGACTGATCTTCCACCATTTATCATCAAACGTCTACCAGTTCGTTTAACCTTTGATAATAACTACTTCAATGACCGTTACCAAGGTATTCCAATTGGGGGGTATAACGTTATTATCGAAAATATGCTCAAGGATGTTGAAGTAGAACTTGGCCTTGACTTTTTTGCCAATCGTCAAGAATTAGAAGCTTCTGCTGAAAAAGTTGTCTTTACAGGGATGATTGACCAATACTTCGATTATAAACATGGTGAGTTAGAATACCGTAGTCTTCGTTTTGAGCATGAAGTTCTAGATGAGGAAAACTATCAAGGAAATGCAGTTGTTAACTACACAGAACGTGAAATTCCTTATACTCGCATTATTGAGCATAAACATTTTGAGTACGGTACTCAAGATAAAACGGTTATTACTCGTGAATACCCAGCTGATTGGGAACCTGGAGATGAGCCTTATTATCCAATCAATGATGAGAGAAACAATGCCCTGTTTGCTAAATATCAAGAAGAGGCTGCTCAGAATGATGAGGTGATTTTCTGTGGACGTTTGGCTGATTATAAATACTATGATATGCATGTGGTTATTGAACGGGTCTTGAATGTAGTCGAGGAAGAGTTGGGACGTTAATGCAAGGATTCTGTTATTTTAGAATTTTTGCTATTTGAGATTTTTAGAAGTAAAGCGAACAAGATTGTTTTCTGTCGGTCAGAAGAGAATCGATGTTGGCTTTTTGTTTTGTGCAGATGGGTAATTTATACTTATGTAGAATCAAAGAGCATCTTTTTCTTGGTAGTTTGCTCAAGAAATATCATAAACCAAGTATGTACTTTGAAATTGAACAGTTTTTATAAGTATTTCTGTATTCTAGGGAATCAATGTTAGAGTTTTTGGTAAAAACTATATTCTCAAAAAAGGAAAATTTATACTCTTTTGATTTTAAATAAGTATAAAACAGGCTACTACTTGATATTTAGAGATATTGTCAACAAGCCCTTTGTTATGTAAATTAGTTAAGAAATAGTTACTATTATTCATATTCTTACAACCTTATTGTTTAAAAAATAATTTTCAAAAATTCTGAAAATTCTATTGACAGGACTTGAAAAAGGGTCTATAATGGATAGAAAAACAAAGGAGAATACTATGAAAACAAGGAAAGTATTGGCTCTTGCAGGAGTAACTTTATTGGCTGCAGGTGTCTTAGCGGCTTGTTCTGGTGGTTCTGGTGCTAAAGGTGAGCAGACTTTTGCCTTTACCTACGAGACAGACCCAGATAATCTCAACTACTTAACAACTGGTAAGGCAGCGACTGCTGACATTACTAGTAATGTGATTGATGGATTGCTTGAAAATGATAAATACGGGAACCTTATTCCCTCAATGGCAGAGGACTGGTCAGTTTCTAAAGATGGATTGACCTACACTTATAAGATTCGTCAGGATGCCAAGTGGTATACATCTGAGGGAGAAGAGTATGCTCCTGTTAAGGCTCAGGACTTTGTAACAGGCCTTAAATATGCGACAGATAAGAAATCAGAAGCCCTTTACTTAGTACAAGATTCAATTAAAGGTTTGGACGCCTACGCTAAAGGAGAAAATAAAGATTTCTCTCAAGTTGGGATTAAAGCGATTGACGATCAAACAGTCCAATACACTTTGAACAAACCTGAAAGTTTTTGGAATTCTAAAACAACAATGGGTGTCTTAGCACCAGTTAATGAAGAGTTTTTGAATTCAAAAGGGGATGATTTTGCCAAAGCAACAGATCCAAGTAGTATCTTGTACAATGGTCCTTATTTGTTGAAATCTATTGTAACCAAATCTACTGTTGAATTTGCAAAAAATCCTAACTACTGGGATAAGGACAATGTCCATATTGACAAAGTCAAATTGTCATTCTGGGATGGTCAAGATACTAGTAAACCTGCAGAAAACTTTAAAGACGGTAGCCTTTCAGCAGCTCGCCTCTATCCAACAAGTGCAAGTTTTGCAGAGCTTGAGAAAGAGATGAAGGACAATATTGTCTATACGCAACAAGACTCTACAACTTATGTAGTGGGGACAAACATCGACCGTCAGTCCTATAAATATACTTCTAAGACTAGCGAAGAACAAAAGACATCTACTAAAAAGGCTCTCTTAAACAAGGATTTCCGTCAGGCTATTGCCTTTGGATTTGACCGTACAGCCTATGCCTCTCAGTTGAATGGACAAACTGGAGCAAGCAAAATTTTACGTAATATTTTTGTTCCACCAACATTTGTTCAAGCAGATGGTAAAAACTTTGGTGATATGGTCAAAGAAAAATTGGTGACTTACGGGGATGAATGGAAGGATGTCAATCTTGCTGATGCACAAGATGGTCTTTACAATCCAGAGAAAGCCAAGGCAGAATTTGCTAAAGCCAAGTCAGCTTTGCAAGCTGAGGGAGTACAATTCCCAATTCACCTAGATATGCCTGTTGACCAAACAGCAACTACAAAAGTTCAGCGCGTCCAATCTATGAAACAATCCTTGGAAGCAACTTTAGGAACTGATAATGTCATTATTGATATCCAACAATTGCAAAAAGATGAAGTGCTTAATGTTACTTTATTTGCACAAACTGCTGCTGGTGAGGATTGGGATCTTTCTGATAACGTTGGATGGGGACCAGACTTCTCAGATCCATCAACTTATCTTGATATCATTAAGCCTTCAGTAGGGGAAAATACGAGAACTTACCTAGGATTTGATTCAGGAAAAGACAATGAAGCGGCTAAGAAGGTTGGTCTCAATGATTATGATAAAATGGTCAATGAAGCAGGGGAAGAAACTACAGATGTTACAAAACGTTATAACAAGTATGCCGAAGCTCAAGCATGGTTGACAGATAGTGCCCTAGTCATTCCAACGACATCTCGTACAGGGCGTCCAATCTTGTCTAAGATGGTACCATTTACTTTACCTTTTGCTTTCGCAGGTAACAAAGGGACAAGCGATCCGCTCCGATACAAATACCTTGAACTTCAAGATAAAGCAGTCACAGCAGATGAATATCAAAAAGCTCAAGATAAATGGATGAAAGAAAAAGAAGAATCCAATAAAAAAGCGCAAGAAGAACTTGCAAAACATGTGAAATAAAGGTAAGGGAGTTGGTTTGTAGCCGACTCCTTTATATTCTTCGAAAATCTCTTCAAACCACGTTATACTTTTCTAAAATCTCTTCAAACCACGTCAGCGTCCATCTGCAACCTCAAAACACTGTTTTGAGTAACCTGCGTCTAGTTTCTTAGTTGGCTCTTTGGTTTTCATTGAGTATTAGCTATCTTGTAGTAAAAAATCCTGAGAATTTCGGCTCTTTGTCAACTGTAGTGGGTTGAAGAAAAGCTAAGATCGAGAAAGGACACATTTTGTCCTTTCTTTTTTGATATTCAGAGCGATAAAAATCCGTTTTTTGAAGTTTTCAAAGTTCCGAAAACCAAATGCATTTCGTTTGATAAGTTTAATGAGATTATTAGTAGCTTCCAATTTGGCGTTGGAGTAGAGTAGTTGAAGGGCGTTTACAATCTTTTCTTTGTCCTTTAGGAAGGTTTTAAAGACAGTCTGAAAAAGAGGATGAACCTGTTTTAGATTGTCCTCGATAAGTCCGAAAAGTTTGTCTGCCTCTTTATTCTGGAAATGAAAAAGTAAGAGCTGATAGAGATTGTAGTGGAATTTCAAGTCTTCTGAATAGCTCAAAAGCTTATCTAGAATCTCTTTATTTGTTAAGTGCATACGAAAAGTAGGGCGATAAAATCGTTTATCGCTGAGTTTACGACTATCCTGTTGAATGAGCTTCCAGTAACGCTTGATAGCCTTGTATTCATGGGATTTTCGCTCAAATTGATTCATGATTTGAACACGGACACGACTCATAGCACGGCTGAGATGTTGGACAATGTGAAAACGATCTAGAATGATTTTAGCGCTTGGAAAAAGCTGTTTAGCTAAGGTATAGTAAGGGCTAAACATATCCATCGTAATGATTTTCACCTGACAACGAACAGCTCTATCGTATCGAAGAAAGTGATTTCGTATGATAGCTTGTGTTCTACCGTCAAGAACGGTGATAATGTTGAGATTGTCAAAATCTTGTGCAATGAAACTCATCTTTCCCTTAGTGAAGGCATACTCGTCCCAGGACATAATCTCAGGAAGACGAGAAAAATCAGGCTTAAAACGGAAGTCATTAAGCTTGCGAATGACAGTTGAAGTTGAAATAGCCAGTTGATGAGCGATATCGGTCATAGAAGTTTTTTCAATCAGC
>CAJNCI010000002.1 GCA_905221215.1 bacterium | reverse complement strand
TCAGCAAGCACAAGTGCTGTAGCGTCTACCTCAGCAAGTACTAGCGCGGTAGCGTCTACGTCAGCAAGCACAAGCGCCGTAGCGTCTACGTCAGCAAGCACAAGCGCCGTAGCATCAACCTCAGCCAGCACAAGTGCGGTAGCATCAACATCAGCAAGTACAAGTGCCGTAGCATCTACCTCAGCAAGCACAAGCGCAGTGGCGTCTACCTCAGCAAGCACAAGTGCTGTAGCATCAACATCAGCGTCAACAAGCGCCGTAGCATCTACCTCAGCCTCAACAAGTGCTGTAGCGTCTACCTCAGCGTCAACAAGTGCTGTAGCGTCTACATCAGCAAGCACAAGTGCGGTAGCATCAACATCAGCAAGCACAAGCGCCGTAGCGTCTACCTCAGCCTCAACAAGTGCTGTAGCGTCAACATCAGCAAGCACAAGTGCGGTAGCATCAACATCAGCAAGCACAAGCGCCGTAGCGTCTACTTCAGCAAGCACAAGCGCAGTAGCCTCTACCTCAGCAAGCACAAGTGCTGTAGCGTCTACGTCAGCGTCAACAAGTGCTGTAGCATCAACATCGGCCAGCACAAGCGCAGTAGCGTCTACCTCAGCAAGTACTAGTGCTGTAGCGTCTACGTCAGCGTCAACAAGCGCGGTAGCATCTACCTCAGCAAGCACAAGTGCTGTAGCCTCTACCTCAGCAAGCACAAGCGCCGTAGCATCAACATCAGCAAGCACAAGTGCGGTAGCGTCTACCTCAGCATCAACAAGTGCAGTAGCATCTACATCGGCAAGCACAAGCGCTGTAGCGTCTACCTCAGCCTCAACAAGTGCAGTAGCATCAACATCAGCAAGCACAAGTGCGGTAGCGTCAGTAGTTACAAGTAAAGGATCGCCTGAAATCTATTCTAAGAGTGCTCTTGATATTGCTAGTGTGATTGCTTCTGATTCGATTAGCACTTCTGTATCTACCTCAGCGTCAACAAGTGCAAGCACGTCAGCAAGTCAATCGACTTCAACAAGTATGTCAGATCCGGATAGTACTGATAAACCAGACTTTAGTTTGAGTGATAGTGCTTCGCAGTCAGCAAGTCTAAGCACGTCAGTCTCAACATCGGTATCTATGTCTATTTCAACAAGTACAAGCACACCAGCCTCTGAGTCTGAGTCAACAAGTGCATCTGCATCAATAGACACAGTATCTTCTGAAACAGCATCAGAATCAGCAGGTAAGTCAAGACAGCAATTGCCAAATACAGGTACAGAAACTTCCAAATCATCTGTACTCCTTGGAGCTTTGGCTGCTGTGACTGGTTTGGGTCTGTTTGCGAAACGCCGTAAACGTGATGATGAAGAATAATCGTATTAAAAATACATAGAAAGTATTATTATTTCGATTTATGAAGAATCCCTTGGATGAAAACTCATCCAAGGGATTTTTGATGTTTTAAAAGTTAAGGGAAACGGAAAAAATAGCATAAAAAATGTTATAATAGTAGGAAAGGAGAATAATCCATGAATAAAAAAATTACGGTAATTGTACCAGTTTATAATGTTGAACATTACCTAGATAAATGTTTGGATAGTTTAATTAATCAAACTTATAAAAATCTTGAAATTATTGTAATCAATGATGGTTCTACAGATAATTCGGGCGAAATTTGTCAAGAGTATGCGCAAAAAGATAATCGAATTGTCTATATTGAAAAAGAAAATGGTGGTCAATCGGAAGCCAGAAATATGGGATTAGATCGAATGACAGGATCTTATGTGACCTTTGTTGATTCGGATGATTGGGTTGAAGTAGATTATGTAGAAACTCTATATAAAAAAATAACGGAGTATCAGGCTGATATTGCGGTTGGAAATTATTATTCTTTTAATCAAACTGAGGGAATGTACTACTTCCATATATTTGGAGACTCCTATTATGAGAAAGTGTATGACAATGTTTCTATCTTTGAAAATTTATATGATTCTCAAGAAATGAAGAGTTTCGCTTTGATATCTGTTTGGGGAAAACTTTATAAGGCAGACTTGGTTAAACAATTACGTTTTGATATAGGCAAGCTAGGAGAAGATGGTTATCTCAATCAAAAGATTTACTTACTTGCTGAGAAGACTATTTATTTGAATAAAGGATTATATGCCTATCGCCAAAGAGAAGGAAGTAGTTCCAGAATTTGGACAGAAAAGTGGATGCATGCTTTAGTTGATGCTATGTCTGAGCGTATTACTCTACTAGCTAATATGGGTTATCCTCTTGAGAAACACTTGGCAGTTTATCGGCAAATGTTAGAAGTCAGTCTCGCGAACGGTCAAGCTAGTGGATTATCTGATACAGCAACGTATAAAGAGTTTGAAATGAAAAGAACTCTTTTAAATCAGTTATCAAGACAGGAACAAAGGGAAAAGAAAGCCATTGTACTAGCAGCAAATTATGCCTATGTCGAGCAGGTCATGACGACGATTAAGTCCATTTGCTATCACAATCGTTCCATTCGTTTCTATCTAATTAATAGTGATTTTCCTAATGAATGGTTGAAACAATTAAATAAACGATTAGAAAAGTTTGATTCAGAAATTATTAATTGCAGGGTTACATCTGAGCAAATTTTGCGATATAAAACTGATATTAGTTACACTGTTTTTTTGCGTTATTTTGTAGCTGACTTCGTGAAAGAAGATAAAGCTCTTTATTTGGACTGCGATTTAGTGGTAACGAAAAATCTAGATGACTTGTTTGCTACAGATTTACAGGACTATCCTTTGGCTGCTGTTCGAGATTTTGGAGGCAGAGCCTATTTCGGTCGAGAAATCTTTAATGCAGGTGTTCTCTTGGTTAATAATGCTCTTTGGAAGCAAGAGCATATAACTCAAAAGTTGATTGACTTAACCAATGAATGGCATGATAAAGTGGATCAGGCTGATCAAAGTATTTTAAATATGCTTTTTGAAAATAAATGGCTAGAACTAGATTTTGATAATAATCATATTGTCATTCATGAACGTTTCGCAAACTATAATTTTCCAGATGGGCAGGAATATCCAGGAATTATCCACTATTTATCAGAGAGAAAGCCTTGGCATACACACGCTGAACAAACCTATCGTGATGTTTGGTGGTATTACCATGATATGGAATGGACAGAGTTGGGAAAAAATTATCATTTACATTCTCTTAAAAAATTGCATCTTTATCCTCTAAAAGTTCCATTTTCTTGTTTGGTTTATACAGCTTCAGATCAAATTGAGCAGTTGGAAACACTAATAGTGGCTTTACCAGAAGTGCAATTTAAGATTGCAGCAAGAGTAATCGTTGGTGAGAATCTTTCTAGACTTGTTGTGTATCCAAACGTTACTGTCTATTCTGGAACAGTATCTTTGGAGGAATTGGATAGAGAATTGGTAGAGACTAGTCAAGTACTTTTAGATATCAACTATGGTGAGAAGGAAGTAGAGATATTAGAACAATTTATTTCCCAAAGTAAACCAATTTTAGCCTTTGAGAATACTAAAACGTATGAAGCGAACCAAGAGATATATCAGACTGATCAAGTTTCAGAAATGATAGAGAGAATAAGAGAGTTAAATAAATGAGAAAAAACATTGTGCGAGGTGATGCACTAATCTTAACTGTAAGCGATCAGATTGAGCAATTAGATTATCTCCTAGAAAACTTGCCAGATATTTGTTTTCATATTGCCGCTCCTGTACAGTTTTCTGAAAAGATAAGAGTACTGGAGTCTACATATAATGTCCGTCTCATGACAGTTACAACTGATCAGCAAATTGATTTTCTAGCGAGTATGTGCGACATCCTATTAGATATCAATCATTTTCAAGAAGTTGATTCTATTGTTTCTAAATTTGTGCAGGCTGGTAAAATGGTCTTGGCTTTTGACAATACAGTCCATGGAAATCAAGGACAGGAAGTTTTTTTATCAAGTACACCAGATAAATTGGTTTCTAGAGTGAGAGAGTATCTGAATGAAGTCAGAGTAGGCACCAATCATCAAGAAAATATCATCCAAGATGGGAATTGGAATGTATTTCAAATTGATAGTAAAGGTAGTCTAATTGTGGGAAGCAATGTCATTTGTAGAAATTTTGAGAATTTCCATGTTTCTTCAGGGAAGTTAATACTGCATGATGGTGTCTTCATCAATAATTCTTGTAGTTTTAACTGTATGGAAAGAATTGAAATTGGGGCAGGTACCATGATGGGGGAAGGAGTTCGTTTTTACGACCACGACCATGTTTATACTGCTGAAAAGATAGAAAAATGGCAGTGGACCACAGCGCCAATAAGAGTTGGAAGAGATTGCTGGATAGGAAGTAATGTCACGATTTTAAAAGGAGTGACTATTGGGGATGATACCGTTATTGGAGCAGGCTGTCTTATTCGCAATGATGTTCCAGCAAATAGTGTGGTTTATCAAGATAGAAATCTTATTATAAGAGAGCGTAATTAAGAAAAATAAATATTTAAGGTGATAAATATATGAGGAATGAATTAATCAGTATCATCGTACCGATTTACAATGTAGAAAATTATTTACGCCAATGCTTGGATAGTATTAGTGTACAAACATATAAAAACTTTGAATGCATTTTGGTTAATGATGGCTCACCAGATTATTCATCCAAAATCTGTGAAGAATTTGTAGAAAAAGATTCTCGCTTCAAATATTTTGAGAAAGCAAACGGCGGTCTCGCATCAGCGCGTAATTTGGGAATTAAACAATCAAAAGGACAATTTATTACTTTTATTGATTCGGATGATTGGATTGAATTGGATTATTTAGAAGTATTGTATTCAAAAATAAAGGAATATAATACAGATTTTGTCATTTCATCTTATAATAAATTTGATATGGATGAAGATTGTTTTTATTTTCACATTTGGGATCAGGATTATTATGAAAAAATATGGACTAGTCAGGAATTGCTAACTCAGCTGCCAAACCTTGAAAATTATGATGGTTCTTACACAGTTTCTTGGGGAAAACTATTTAAACGTTCCTTATTTGATGAGATATTATTTAATGAGCAACGGAAATTTGGAGAAGATTTCGAGTGCAGTTTTAAATTGTATTTAACCATGTCTAGTTGCTTATATATTCATAAGGCACTCTATAATTATAGAGTACATTCAGAGTCAATGTTAGGAAAAGCTTTGACAGAGAGACAGTTGATGGATGATATAGAGATTCGAGTAGGACGGTTGCCTTATCTCATAGTGAGAGGGATTGATGCATCACCATATATTTCAAATCTGAAATCCTTCATTCAATATAGGATAAACGGGAAGGAAAAGGTAGAGATAGAAAATTCAAATGCCTTACACATGTATCAAGAAACACTTAGAAATTTATAGGGTAATCAAATGAAAAATCAATTTTTAGGAGTAAATAATAATTATCGTGATAAGTTAGAGACGATTCCCCGGTCTATCTGCTTCTAAATAGAAATTTAAAATTTTTCACTTTTAAGACTAATAGGAGTCGTATATTTTCTTTAGAAGACCCAGAGAAAAAGGTAAAGGTCATTCAGTAGTTTTTAGGAGAGTAGCGGTACAGGTAATGAATGAATTAATTAGTATCATAGTTCCAATTTATAATGTTGAAAATTATTTACGCCAATGTTTAGATAGTATTATGGGGCAGACTTATCAAAATTTCGAGTGTTTATTAATAAATGATGGTTCACCTGATCATTCAGCGGATATTTGTAGAGAGTATGTTTCTAAAGACTCTCGTTTTCTCTATTTTGAAAAGGAAAATGGTGGGGTATCCTCTGCACGAAATCTGGGAATTGAACATTCTAAAGGAGAGTATATCACTTTTATTGATTCGGATGATTGGGTAGATTCTGATTATTTAGAAGTTCTTTATAATGCACTTATAGATGAGAATGCAGATATATCAGTATCTACTTATAAAAGGTTTCATATGGGGGATAATTGTTGGTATTTTCATTCTTCTCAGAGGGGATATGAAAAAAGAGTATTTACAAATCAAGAATTAATTGATGAATTTATAGATTTAAACACATTTGACCATTCGTATGGTTTTGTGTGTGGGAAATTAGTTCGCAAAGATCTATCAGATAATATTGCTTTTAATGAAATGACAACTCTTGGGGAAGATATGGAATATTGGTTAAAACTATATCTTATTTCTAACAAAGTTGTATATGTCAATAGAGATAGTTATATTTATCGTGTCGATAATATTAATAGACACTTTGGAGCAGAAAAAATTCGTAGTGATATTCAACAGCGATTGAATTTTATAGCATTTCTTGCGATTAGAGGTATAGATATATCAAAATATGTAAATAGTTGTTTATCTGTAATTAAATATCGAGTTGAGAAACTAAAGGAGTTACCTGTATATGATGCATCTGAGACTGTAAGGTGGCTTCATGAGGTTATGTTTTTGCTAGAAGGGAGAAGTGAATCATAAAATGTTGGAAAATGAATTAATCAGCATTGTAATTCCAATCTACAATGTAGAAAATTATTTGAGACAATGCTTGGATAGTATTGTTGCTCAAACATATCAAAATTTTGAGTGTTTACTAATAAATGATGGTTCGCCAGATAACTCTGCTGATATTTGTAGAGAGTATGTTTCTAAAGATTCTCGTTTCAGTTATTTTGAAAAGGAAAATGGTGGAGTTTCTTCAGCACGTAACTTCGGTATTGAATGTTCAAAAGGGCAATATATCACCTTTATTGATTCGGATGATTGGGTGGATTCTGAATATTTAGAAGTACTGTATAGAGCTTTGATAGAAGAACAAGCAGATATAGCTATCTCTACTTATAAACAATTCAATATGGATGATAATTGTTATTATGTCCATTCATATCAGAGAGGATATGAAAAACGAATTTTTGAACAATATCAGTTGATTGAGGAATTACCTGTTTTAGAGCGGTATGACCAATCTTATGGCATAACGTTTGGGAAAATAATATCAAAAAAGGCTTTGGGAATAATTAGGTTTAATGAGTATACCTCTTTATGTGAAGATATGGAATTTTGGTATAAATTATATCTTGTTTCAAATAAAATAATATATATAAACAAAGATACTTATAATTATAGGAAGTATGAAAACGCTAGTTTGAAACATATTGATGCGAAGAACAAGTATAGTGATATCCAACAACGGTTAAGTTTTATTTCTATTTTAGCTACTAATGGTAGAAATATACGAGGTTATATAGAGAATTTGCTTATTCACTTAGAAATTAGTCTAGAGGAATTAAAAAATAGTAACCAAGAATCAGATGAAACTTATAGATGGATTGAGGAGATACTGTTTTTATTTAAGGTAGCTGAGTAGAGTGAGTGAACAGAGGAAAAGTTTATTTTGGTCATACATCTAAATCATTTATATAAGTCAAAATGCTTTCAATTATTGATAATTGTATATTGAAATACAGAAAATCATGGGGAAGAAATTTTAAAAAATACTAGTTTAATTATTTTTTTATTCTATTATAAATTTTTATGACTACAGTCGTGGTTTATTATCCTTTATTAAGCAATGACACCTAGAAATTTAAATTTGTTGTTGCACCTTAAACACAACGAAAGGAATCAATTAGAAATATGAAAATCCATATTACCAATTTATATGGAATGGCTAGAGAAAGTACAGCAACCATTGCTCAAAATGCTGTTCAAAAAATTGCTACTCAACTAGGATTTAGAGAGTTAGGGATTTATTTTTACCATGCATCAGCTGAAACTGTAGAAGAGAGAAGTAGAAGATTAGACGGGATTCTAGCCAGTGTTTCAATGGGAGATGTGGTCATTTTTCAAACACCTACTTGGAATGGTCTAGAGTTTGAAAGAGAATTTTTAAGTAAGTTGAAACTTCTCAATGTGAAAATCATAGTATTTGTTCATGATGTGATTCCTCTGATGTTTAAAGCAAATGAATTTTTGATGCAGGATTATATCAATCTTTACAACATGGCAGATAGTATCATCTTACCATCAGAAGCTATGAAAGAGAAACTACTTCAAAAAGGATTGAATGTTAAAAAAATCATTTTTCAAAGAATGTGGGATCATCCTCATGATTTGGACTTACATGAACCTATATTTAAAAAAGAAATTTATTTTGCAGGAAATTTAAGTCGTTTCCCAGAATTAAAAACCTGGGAGGGGACAGTTCCGCTAACTGTATTTTCAAATGAAGAACAACTTTCTTTATCAAATCAAGTTTATATTGCGGGCTGGAAGACTGATGAAGAAATGCTCTTAGAGTTATCAAAAGGTGGATTTGGACTGGTTTGGACTACACATCAAAATGAGGAACAAAATATAGATTATTACAGTATGAATGTTTCTTATAAGTTGAGTACTTATTTAGCTGCAGGCATTCCTGTCATTATTCCTGCTACCTTATCTAACTCGGACTTTATAGTAGAGCAAGGATTGGGCTTTGTAGTTGATAACTTAGAGGAAGCAAGCCATTTGGTGGAACAACTATCAGAAGAAGCCTATCTTCAAATGTGTAGTAGAGTACGTTATTTTTCCTTTTTACTAAGTCAAGGTTTTTATGCAAAACAGTTCTTATTGCAAGCAGTTTTTGAATTAGGAATGAGTAACAATCAAACATCACGAGGTATTCGACTATTGACAGTTACAAATAGTCAGGATTTGGAACAAATTGAATACCTAGTAGAACAACTTCCTGACTGTGATTTTAGCATTGCTGCTAGAACTCTTATGGGACCACGTTTGACTAACTTGGCCGAGAAAGAAAATGTCTATCTATATCCAGCCTCAGATTCAGAAAAGATCGACAAACTACTAGACAAGACGGATCTATATTTGGATATTAACTATGGTGGGGAAGTAGATGGCGTATTTAATGGTTTATTAGAAAAAAATATTCCTAGCTTTGCCTTTTATAAAACACAAAATGGAGAAAAAGAACAGTATCTCTTTTCTATCAAAAACGTTGATGCTATGGTAGCTGCAATTAGGAACTATGCTGAAACAAAACAATTGCCCAATAAACCATTTGATTTTGAAGTGCAGACCATAGATGAAACGCTGGATTATATTCTGGAACATCAATCTTCAATAGCTCGCTTTGGTGATGGCGAGGCTGCAATCATGCTAGGACAATCTATTAATTATCAGAAATCTGATCCTAAACTTGCAGAAGAATTGAAATTTATTTTTAATCAAGAAAGTAGTCCTACATTAGTCATTGGTTTACAAGAGGGGTTAAAAAATCGTTTCTCTTTTGTTCCAGATGCCTTGGCATTTTGGAGACAATATTTAGAGGATTATGAGGAATTTTATCTAGAGTATTGTAAAAATTCTTGGTACGGCTCAACTTTTATTTCCAGACCTTATATTGATTTTTTAGATAAATCAAAAGCAAAATCTCAGTTTGAAAAGTTGAAAAAAATATGGGAAGGAAGAGATATCCTTATCGTAGAAGGCTATGCTTCTAGATCTGGGGTCGGAAATGATTTATTTGATGGAGCTAAGAGCATTAAGCGAATTATTTGCCCATCTCGACATGCCTATGATAAGAAGAATGAGATAAAGGAAGCAATCATGAACCATGCTGATGGACGTTTAGTTTTGTTAATGCTAGGTCCTACAGCTAAGGTTTTAGCCTATGAACTTGCTATCAAGGGTATGCAGGCAATTGATATCGGACATGTCGATTCTGAGTATGAGTGGATGCAGATGGGGGCTGAAAATAAGGTTTTATTACACAACAAGCATACTGCAGAGTTTAATCTAGATACAGAAATAGAATTAGCAGATGATGAAACATATTTGAGTCAGGTTGTTGTAGACTTGAGTGCAGGATAGTATTAATCATGGGATTTCGGAGGAGAAATGACATCAGATAGAATTGCAATCGTTTTGATTGCTGATCAAGCTTATACAGAACAATTGAGTGTGACCATGAAATCCATCATGTATCACAATAAATCAGTCGATTTTTATATCATTAATCAAGGTATTATGCCAGACTGGTTTAGAAAAATGAGACGTATAGTGAGAAATTTGGGAGGGGAAATTTACAATATTCCCTTTGATATGGGATTGATTTCAGCTGAGTGGAGAACCCAAAATCACATTAGTCCGATTGCCTATGCTAAGTATTTTATTCCTCGCCTTATTGATAGGGAGAGAGTGCTTTATCTAGATACAGATGTTATTGTTAATGGTAGCTTAACCTCTTTTTTCTTAACAGATTTAAAAGGCTTTCCAGTAGCTGCTGTACGTGATGTGGATGGTAGTTTTAATACCGGTGTCATGCTTATTGATAATCTACAATGGGAGAATTTATCTGTTTCGGATCAATGTTTAGAGTTATCTGAAGGTAAGAAAAGCGAACATTGGGAATTGGAACATTTTAACGGAGATCAAACGATATTGAACTCTGTTTTTCAGGATAATTGGTTGGAGTTGGATAAGCGGTTTAATGTTCAAGTAGGTTATGATTTGGTTGCTTTTTATAATCATTGGACAGAACATTTTAATCTAGAGGATGAACCACTTGTGATTCATTATACAACTAATAGAAAACCATGGAATAGTTCAGTTTCTTACAGATTTCGTGAAAAATGGTGGGAGTTTTATAATTTAGAGCTTTCTCAGGTATTAGCCCATCATCTAGGTGAATTTTCTTTACAAAAAGAAAAGCAAGGATTGGATTTCTTTACATTAACAGGAACAGAACAATTTGAAGGAATTGAACATTTAGTAACTACCTTTCCAGAACATCGCTTCCATATAGCTACTTACACTCCAGTAGGTTCATATCTGAATGGTTTAGGACAGTTAGATAACGTCTATTTGCATCCAGAGTGTACTACAGCTACCTTAGAAGAATTATTTAAGGATGTAGATGCCTATCTGAATGTTAATTATGGGGACATAGATGAAGCTATTTTAACACGTATAAGCCAGCTGAAGAAACCTATTTTTTCATTCTATGCTACTCATAAGGGAAAGATAGCTCAGTATTTATTTCTGAGAAAAGAAATTGAAAAGCTTGATGATGCTATTCGTTTACTTTCTGAAGTTGGAGTAGATAGATTTAATAAAGAATTTAAACAAGAAGATTTATTTGATATTTCAGTCATGTCCATAGATGAAACCTTGGATGAGCTTTTGAAAACGGAGAAATCCTTGGTTCGATTTGGAGATGGTGAGTTCAACTTGATAAATGGAAATAGTATCGCATATCAGGAGTATCAAGAAGATTTAGCTCAAGAAATGAGAGAAATATTGTTACATGCAGATGATACAGAAAATAAAGTATTAATTTGTTTACCAGAAATTTTTGAGATATTTAAGGGAAGTTTTCTCCAAAATGAAGATTCAGAAAAATTTTGGAAACAAGTTTTGGATGATCATGGCAGATTTTTCCAAGAGACTTGTCAGGCCAAAAGATATGGTTCAACCTGGATTTCAAGACCCTACATTGATAATAAAGATAAGAGTCATGCTATTATTCAATTTGAAAAAATCAAATCTTTATTTGAGCATAAAGATATACTCATTGTTGAGGGAGCAACTACGCGATCAGGAGTTGGTAATGACTTATTTAACAATGTTCTCTCCATAAAACGCATTATTTGCCCTTCTCACCACGCTTTTTCTAAAGTGGATGCTATTCAACAAGCCATTCTAGATCATGCACCAGGACGAATAATTTTACTTATGCTTGGGCCGACGGCTAAAATATTGGCTTATCGCTTATCTCAATTAGGGTATCGTGCCTTAGATCTTGGCCATATTGATCCAGAGTATGAATGGATGAAAATGGGGGCAGTGACAAAGGTACAACTAAAACATAAACATACAGCAGAATTTAATTTTGACCAGGGAATTGAATTTGTAGAGGATGAAGACTATAATAGTCAAATTGTTGTAGATTTGTCTAAGTAGAAAGGTGTAAATATATGGATTTTCCATTAATATCGATTGTAATCCCTGTCTATAATGTTGAAGCATATATAGAACATTGTATTCATAATATTTTATCGCAGACCTATAGGAATTTAGAAGTTATTATTGTGAATGATGGTAGTCCAGATGACAGTATAAAGATTGCAAAAGAGTTAACAAAAGATGATCCGCGTTTTATCTATATTGATAAGGAAAATGGTGGACAGTCGGATGCACGTAATGTGGGTTTGGATTGTGCTAGTGGAGATTATATCTTTTTCTGTGATCCAGACGACTTTATGTTTGAAAAAACTATTGAAAACTTGTACTATGCTAGTGTTTTGACGAATGCTGATATGGTAGTAGGATCATTTTGTCACTTTAAAGAAGGAATGTTTTATTTGTACAATCCAGATAAGGATGGAGAAATGTTATCTCGTATATCAGCAAAAGAGGCTATTGAAGGTATGGATAGTATGGAAGATTACCCATTCCTTCGCTATTCGGCTGTATGGGGTAAGTTATTTAAAAAGAATTTGTTTGATACAATCCGTTTTCCTAAAGGAAAATATGCAGAAGATCAATTTATCATGTGGAAATTATATCTTGCAAGTAAAGTGATTGTTCGTTATCAGTCAGATGTCTATGCCTATAGGGTGAATTACAAGGGATTGACGCAAAATTATAATTTATCTCACTTAGATTTTATTGAAGCGATTGAGGAACGTATTAAAACCTTAATGGAGATGTCAGGACTAGATTATCCGATGGAAATGGCATTTAATCAGTATAAATTTGCTTTAAAAAGGAATTTATCCATGTTAGAGGGAACAGAATTTGTTCAAGAAGAAGCAACAGTGCGCGAAAAGTTGGAACATGCTGAGAATGGGGATTACCTATTTTTAAAAAAATAAAAGAGAGTGAAAGATGGAAAATCAATTAATCAGTGTTATTGTGCCGGTTTATAATGTTGAAGAGTATCTTAAGCAATGTTTAGATAGCATTTTAGAGCAGACTTTTAGTAATTATGAAGTTATTCTGATAAATGATGGTTCGACAGATAGCTCAGGCCTCATTTGTCAAGAATACGCTGAAAAAGATTCACGTATTCGTTATTTTGAAAAAGAAAATGGTGGTCTTTCGGATGCTCGAAATTATGGAATTGAACAGGCGCAGGGAGAATACCTTACTTTCGTTGATTCGGATGATTTTTTAGATAAAATGCATCTGAATGTTCTTTATACTGCATTAGTAAGCAATAATGTAGACATCTCTATCGTAAACTATGCTAATTATCAGACCTCTAATGCTACTTTCTATCTTCATACATTTGGAGAGTACTATGAAAAAAATTATAGTTCAGAAGAATTATTAGATAATTTAGCTATTCTTGAAAGAAATGATTTGTCGTTTTCTACTATATGGGGAAAATTGTACAAGAGGAGTGTATTTTCATTTTTACGCTTCCCCAAAGGTGTTATAGGTGAAGATGTTGCATTAATCTATAAAATTTACACTCAAGTAGACAAAATTGTATATGCTCACAAAGACACTTATATTTATAGAGAAAACGACTCTGGAATAACTAAGAGCAAGATTTATCCTTTAGTCACTGCTCAACTAAATCATATAGCAGAACGTTTAGCTCTTTTATCTATTATGGGATATGATGTGACGAAGCATTTTGATCGTTACATAACTTTTTTGAAAATTACGGAATATAATATGAGAATGATTTGGGGTATGGAAGATACAGAAACATATCGCCATATTAAGGAAAATTTATTATTGATTTCTCAGGATGAGAACTAGATAGTGAGAGGGAATAATATGAGAGAAACTCAGGTAAGCATCGTAATACCAGTATATAATGTAGAAACTTACCTTCGACAATGTTTGGATAGCGTTTTGGGACAGACATTTTCAAATTTTGAAGTGCTTCTAGTAAATGATGGATCAACGGATAATTCGGGGGTTATTTGTCAAGAGTATGCAAGATTAGATAGCCGTTTCAAATATTTTGAAAAAGAAAATGGAGGTGTATCTGATGCGCGAAATTCTGGATTGGATTTAGCTCATGGAGACTATGTTACATTTCTTGATGCGGATGATTTTCTCTTTGAAGACCATCTTGAAAAACTTTATATAGCTACTACCTTAAGTGATGCAGATATTATGATAGGAGGCTATAGTCGTTTTGATGGTTCTGATTTTTATTTCTATAAAGACCACTTTAAAAGAGATTCATTGGTGGCATTGACAAGTACTCAGGCCATTCAATTTTTAGATTCTATGCTTGATATTCAGTTTTTTAATTTTTCAACAGCTTGTGGTAAATTATTTAAGCGAACACTATTTAAGGAGTTACGCTTTCCTTTGGGGCGATATGCAGAAAATCAGTTTATCATGTGGAAATTATATTTGAATGCGGAAAGCATATATGCCTTTAACGGAGATTCATATGTTTACCGTGATAATAATGAAAGTTTGTCAAGTGTATTTTCTATAGATTATCTTGATTATATTGATGCTTTGGAAGAACGAATAAAATCAACTAAAGATTTAGAAGGGATTGATATTAATCTTTCCTTTAATATGTATCGCTATGTGTTACAGAGAATATTAGGGCAATTAGAAGAACATGATTATATTGATGAGGCAAAGGAAGTACGTGAAAAGTTAGAATTGGCTGAACAAGGACAATATCCATTTTTGTCAGATGAAGTTAAAGAGATTGAAGTAGAAAATGGTGGAGAACTAGTCAGTATTATAGTTCCTGTTTATAATGTCGAGAACTATCTTCGAATGTGTTTGGATAGTATTGAACACCAAACCTATTCAAATATAGAAGTTTTATTGATCAATGATGGTTCACCAGATTCATCTGGAGAGATTTGCCAAGAATATGTTGCTAGAGATAGCAGATTTCACTATTTTGAAAAGGAAAATGGAGGACTATCTGATGCACGAAATTATGGTATTGAAAGATCAAATGGTATGTATCTAACCTTTGTTGATTCGGATGATTGGTTGAGTTTAACTTATGTGGAAGATTTATATCAAGCAGCTATTCGAAATGATGCAGATACTGTTGTTTCACACTATACCATCTATAATGAGAGTGATAGAAATTATTATGTTCATATTTGGGACGATTACTATGAGAAAACGTGTACTGGAGAAGAACTGGTATTGGAACTTCCATCGTTGGAATTAAACGGATATGTATATATAACTAGTTGGGGAATTTTGTTTAAGAAGGAATTGTTTAATAATATTAGATTTCCTAAAGGTAAAGTGATAGAAGACTCTCGAACAAATTATAAATTGTTTTTTAGATCAAACAAAGTTGCATATATTCATAAAGAAATCTACTACCATCGAGAAGGAATAGAAAGCATCGGAAGTGGTGTTAATGAGAAACTTTTAACAGATGTTTTAGAATGCTTGTTAGAAAGATTAGCAATTTATACTATAAAGGGATGGAATTATTCCGATGAAAAGAATAATGTCATGGGGTGTTTGAGATTACGATATCAACAAGCAAAGGAAAATGGATTGCAAGATACTGAAATTTTCAGGAGATATACGGAAATATTATCATTAGTGGATGAAAGTTAAATAGTATAGAACTAATTAGAATTACAGAAAAGAAGTGAAAATGTCAGAATTAGTTAGTATTATAGTTCCAATCTATAATGTCGAGAACTATCTTCGAATGTGTTTGGATAGTATTGAAAATCAAACCTATTCAAATATAGAAGTTTTATTGATAAATGATGGTTCACCAGATTCATCTGGAGAGATTTGCCAAGAATATGTTGCTAGAGATAGCAGATTTCACTATTTTGAAAAGGAAAATGGAGGACTATCTGATGCACGAAATTATGGTATTGAAAGATCAAATGGTAAGTACCTAACCTTTATAGATTCAGATGATTGGGTTGAACTAACATATATTGATGATATGTATCAAGCTGCTTTAAAAAATGATTCTGAAATCGTTGTTTCAAACTATACACAATTTGACGTTAAAGAAAACTATTATTTAGTTCATGTATGGGATGACTATTATGAGGAAACATATGAAGGGAAAGAGTTAATTAATCGGCTCCCTTTGTTGGAACGACGTGATTATTCTTTTATGACGAGTTGGGGAATTCTTTTTAGTCGAAGCTTATTTGATAATATTCAGTTTCCAAAAGGTAAACTTATAGAAGACGGTCGAACAAATTATAAATTATTTGCGAAATCATCTCGCAGTACTTATATTAACAAGCCTTTATATATGTATAGGATAGGTAGGGAAGGAAGCATTATTAATACAGTAACTGAAAAGCTCTTAATAGATAAGTTAGAGTATGTATTAGAACGTTTGTCTATCTATATTATGAAGGGATGGAATAGTTTTGATGAAAAGGAAAACACTTTAGGGTACATAAGAAAGGGATGGGAAGAAGCAAAAGAAGCTGGTCTACAAGACACTGAAATTTTTCGAAGATATACAGAAATATTGGAACTTATAGATAATGATTAAAAAATCAAATGTGTTCAATGAATTGATAATGTAAGAAAAAGAGGTTATTTGATTCACTAAAGTATCTTTCCTCCACTATTTCCCCTAAGGGAGTAAGAAGCAGATTTTTTCTGCTTTTTTTGTTATAATAGTAACGTAAAAATTAATAAAAAAATCATAGAATACCTGATAGTATAATGATTATAAATTACTCAGTAGAAATAGACTAGAAACGAGTTTTAGAGAGTAGGACCAAACATGAAAAGTATTTTTTCATCTATCACAGTAAAAAAAGGACTAGCAACATTATTTTTTGTATTCATATTTATATTAGGAAGTAGGTTGACCCTTCCTTTTGTAGATATGAATAATAGGGAATTTTTAGGAGGAACTGCTGCTTACTTGGCTTTTTCTACAGCAATGACAGGTGGAAATTTGAGAAGTTTATCCTTGTTTTCAGTAGGATTATCTCCCTGGATGTCTTCGATGATTTTATGGCAGATGCTTTCTTTGTCAAAAAAATTAAATCTGGTATCTGGAGCTATTGAAATACAAAATAGAAGGCAGATGTACTTAACCTTGTTTATTGCTTTGATTCAGGCATTAGCTATTTCGTTAAATCTCCCAATTCAGTCCAATGTGCCTAAAATGTTAGTTATCGTCCTCAATACCTGCCTGTTGATAGCGGGTGCTTTTTTCTTGGTGTGGTTATCAGACATCAATGCAACTGTAGGTATCGGGGGTTCTATGATTATTTTATTGATTGGAATGGTTTTAAACATTCCTCAAGATTTGATTGAAACGTTTCGAACTGTTCCCATACCTCTTCTTGTTTTAATCGGTTTGATTATTATGGGGATTGTCTTTACTTATCTGGTAGCTCTGCTTTATCGTGCTCGTTATCGTATAGCAGTTCATAAGATTGGTCTACATAACCGTTTTAAGAGATATTCCTATTTTGAAATCATGCTCAATCCCGCTGGAGGAATGCCTTTTATGTATGTAATGACTTTTTTGAGTTTACCGACTTATATGTTGTTGTTGTTACAGACGATTTTTCCGGAAAATCTACTTTTCACTGAAATTTCATCTCAGTATACAATAGGTAAACCATTGTGGATTTATATGTATATGATTATTCTTTTTATTTTTAGTATAGCCTTTGCTTTTATAAATATGAGTGGGGAACAAATTTCAGATCGAATGAAAAAATCAGGAGAATATATTTATGGAGTCTATCCGGGTGAAGAAACGAGTCGTTTCATCAATCAATTGGTTTTTAGATTTTCTCTTATTGGTGCTGTATTTAATGTAGTAATGGCTGGAGGGCCTCTGCTATTTGTATTAGTTGATGAGAAACTACTTAGAGTGGCAATGATTCCTGGTTTGTTTATGATGTTCGGAGGTATGATTTTTACAGTTAGAGATGAAGTGAAAGTTCTGAGATTAAACGAAACTTATAAACCATTGATTTAGGAGGGTGTCATGTATTATTTTATTCCAGCTTGGTATGGTTCAGAGCGTCAGTGGCATGCGGATATAATTCCTTGGTACCATTCACAATTTCGCTTTGAATTTGATGATACCTTTAATCAAATTCGTCTTTTTCAAAGACAAGGCCTATCGTCTCGCTTATTAGTATTAGCTTATCAACCACACTTACGTTATTTTTTACATAGACATGGTGTTTTAGAGACAGATGTCTACTCTGTTTTTGATGATATGCAAGATTTCTATGGGCTGCATACTCAGGTTCTTCACATTAGAGATATAGAGTGGGATAGTGATTGCCAATTTCTGTATAGTCCCTTTGCGATTATCGTGCAAAAAAAAGGTAAGAAATATGCTCAGATAGAGCATGGTGTAGAGGGTTTTATTAGTGACATTCGGTATTTTGATCCAAATGGTCAGATTAGCAAGCGCTATATCATGGACGACAGAGGATTTGTATCTAGTGTAATCTATTTTGAAGATGAACAAGCTATGTATCAGGACTATCTGGATCCTAAAGGAATTTGGCGATTTAGGGAATATATTCAAGAGGAAGGTAGAATAGAGATCAATCCGATTTTTGCCTATCGATTTAAATTGCTTAACTATCGAAATATGGAGCATTTGGTAGCAGAATTTTTTGATAACTATTTGAAAAAAAATCAGGAAAAGCAGGATATTTTTATCATTCCGTCGCATCCTTACCATGATCAGTTTATCTTTGATCATATTCCAAGTACTAATCCTAAAATTTTGAGTCTCTTTATCAATCGTAATTCACAGAATACCTTTAGAGAGTTATCAGTATCGGTTGATCGAGCTAGTTTAGTGTTAGTGGATAGAGAGGATAGTTTACAACTTTTGCAGGAACTATATCCTGAACTTTCTAATAAATTTTACCATCTCTCTCCTTTTGATACACGTTTACGTCTGGGGCGAAGTCAAACAAGAAAAGAGTCGATCATTTACTATCAACTTGATTTTAACGAAGAAATTGATAGGGAAACATTGATTCAAGTTTTGTTATTTATTTCAGAAACTAAAAATACAGAAATCATTTTCGGTGCTTTCTCTGCTAGTCAGGAACAGATGGATGCTGTGGAGGCTCTTGTTCATGAAATTATTCAAGAGAAAATTCAGACTGATAGTTTAGAAAAAGGAATAGACTATGGAGATGCGGAAAATCCTTTAGAAGAAAATCAAGAGCAGGAACTACGTTTTCAATTTGTCAATATGAATGATGAGTTGGATTTGATTAAGACATTAGAGTTTGTCCGTTTGATTGTGGATCTTAATAAACAGCCTCATCTCTATACTCAAATAGCGGGTATTAGTGCGGGAATTCCTCAGATTAATCGAGTTGAAACCGTTTATGTAGAACATTTGAAAAATGGCTATTTACTTTCAGATGTGGCAGAATTTTCAACGGCTGCACATTACTATATAGATAGATTGAAAGAATGGAACCAGGCCTTGATTTACTCTATTGATAAAATCAAGGAACATACTGGCCAACGTTTCTTAGATAAATTGCATCACTGGATTGAGGAGGTTACTAATGTCAAAGGACTATAAAATCCTACAGATAGGGATTGATAATTGGGCTCATCATTACGATATTCCTAAAAATATGGATTGGTACTATTTCTGTCCCAACTCACCGCTAGCTCTTCGTAAAATGATGGAAATGGAATCTATTACTAGTTTCCATATTATCTTGATAGAGGATGGTCAGTACTTGGCAGATTTACTGCCTTTTATTCATCATATTGAACCTTATACTCTTTTTTATAATCAAGATTTTGAGATGGTAAATTCATCTGTTCTTGATTTATTAAAGAAACGGTGTGCTCAAGCTATAGACTTCTCAGATCCTCAGCAATTAGTGAATGATTTGTCAACCTCTCTCTTTGGTGGGGGGTACGGTGATAAACTATTTCCATCAACGATACAAATTCGTTCAAGTTTTCGAGGGGCTATCTCTTATCAGGGACTCGATTATGTCAGTTTGGAAGGGAATTTTGGAGATGATTTTCAACAAATAGCTTACTGGCCAGATAATTTTATAGTTTATAAAAACTTCCCAATAGAATTATGGTTGGAATTTGAAAAGCAAGGAAACTGTGAATTTCGTTTTGTTATCAGTAAGATATGGTCTGGTGGTGTTGATGATTTTTTTGAAGAAAAAATCTATAATGAAAGTGAATTAAAAAGGGCTATAGTGGTAGATAACGAAGAGATTGATATCTTTTTGTCTGTATCAATCGAAGCTCGTGGTTGCGGAAGTTTGACGCTAGGGAATTTGCACCAACGTTGGAGTCGCAGACAGTTTGGTAAATTTTTCCTCGGAGGAAACATTTTACATGACAAAATTCGTGACGAAATTAACTACTTCTTTCATCCGGGTGATTTCAAACCACCTTTGGTGGTCTACTTTGCTGGGTATCGTCCTGCCGAGGGATTTGAAGGATATTTTATGATGAAAGATTTAGGCTGTCCTTTCCTTTTGTTTTCTGATCCTCGTTTGGAGGGTGGAGCCTTTTACCTTGGTAGCGAGGAGCTAGAAGAGAAGATAAAAGATACTATTCGTTATTATCTACAGTATTTAGGCCTTACTCATAAAGATTTGATTTTATCTGGTCTTTCTATGGGAACTTTTCCAGCTCTTTATTATGGTGCTTTCTTTGAACCTAGGGCTGTTATTGTGGGAAAACCTCTGGCTAATCTTGGAACAATTGCTCGTAGAGGTCGCTTAGATGCACCAGCTGTCTCCAATTTGGCATTTGATGTGTTAATCCATCATACAAATGGAGTGACATCTGACCATATGTTGGAATTAGATCAACGTTTTTGGAAAGTCTTTAAACAAGCTGATTTTTCAAAAACAACTTTTGGTCTATCTTATATGAAAGATGAGGAAATGGATAGCCATGCCTATGAACAATTAGTAACGTATCTGTGTAATACTGGTGCAAAAATTCTTTCCAAGGGAACATCTGGTCGACACAATGATGATACTGCTACAAATGTGGCTTGGTTTTTGCATTTTTATAGTATGGTATTGGGATCAGAGTTTGGAAGAGGTGACAAATGATTATCAATCAAAGAGAAAATATCACTTGGGGAGAGGTAAAGGGAACATTTATGTATGGTAGTAAGGTGACATATTACGAAGATAAACATATTAGTCTATATAATCCCTTGGTGCCATCAGGAGAAATCTTAAAAACATGGTTTTCCAGTGTGAACTATCAAGCCTTTAGAACTCAACCCAGTCTTCCCTTACTTAAAAGAAAACAGGATTATCAATTATGTATGGATTTTGAATGTCATCCTACAAATGGAGTCTATATAAAGATTGTCTTTTTTGATAGATATGGGGATGTGATTGAAGAGAAAATTGAAAAAATGAAAGTCTTTGATTTTACCTATCCTGATGATACCTATACTTATCAAGTTTCCCTTCTAAGTGCTGGCTTTGAGTCCTTAGATTTCTATTCTTTTTCTATTAAGGAGATGAATCGTGTTTAAAGGTTTTTATCAAGATTTTCAACTTAGAAAAGTTAAAAAGATTTTAAAAAAGATTAATGCTCTTAAAGGAAAGATGGAGTCTCTCTCAGACCAAGAACTAGCGGCAAAAACAGTGGAATTTCGCCAACGTCTTGCTGATGGGGCAACTCTCGATGACCTATTGGTAGAAGCTTTTGCAGTTGTTCGTGAAGCGGATAGACGCGTATTGGGAATGTTCCCTTATGATGTCCAGGTCATGGGTGGAATTGTTATTCATCAGGGAAATGTTGCTGAGATGAATACAGGTGAGGGGAAAACCTTGACGGCCACTATGCCTGTTTATCTCAATGCCTTGACAGGTAAAGGTACCATGCTGATTACTACCAATGATTATCTAGCTAAACGCGATGCTGAGGAGATGGGACAAGTATACCGTTTCTTAGGATTGACAATTGGAGTCCCTTTTACAGATGATCCTCAAAAAGAATTTACCCCAAAAGAGAAAAAAGTTATTTACGCATCAGATATTATTTATACAACTAATAGTAACTTAGGTTTTGATTATTTAAATGATAATCTTGCCTCAAATGATAAAGGGAAATTTTTACGACCCTTTGATTATGTTATTATTGATGAGGTTGATGATATCTTATTGGATAGCGCACAGACACCTCTTATTATTGCTGGGGCACCTCGTGTTCAGTCCAATCACTACGGTATTATTGACACGCTTGTAACGACCTTGGTTGAAGGTGAGGATTACATTTTTAAAGAGGAAAAAGATGAAGTTTGGTTGACCACTAAAGGTGCTAAAGCTGCTGAAAGCTTTTTAGGGATTGAACATTTTTATAATGAGGAGAATGCAACCTTTGCTCGTCATTTGGTCTATGCACTTCGAGCCCACAAGCTCTATACAAAAGACAAGGACTATGTTATTCGTGGTAATGAAATGGTATTAGTGGATAAGGGGACGGGGCGTCTAATGGAAATGACCAAACTGCAGGGAGGTCTCCATCAGGCCATTGAAGCCAAGGAACATGTCAAATTGTCTCCAGAAACACGAGCTATGGCTTCTATCACCTATCAGAGTCTTTTTAAGATGTTTAATAAGGTGTCTGGAATGACGGGAACAGGTAAAGTTGCAGAAAAAGAGCTTCTTGAAACTTACAATATGTCTGTAGTGCGCATTCCAACCAATCGTCCTAGAAAACGGATTGACTATCCAGATAATCTCTACGTCACTTTACCTGAAAAAGTGTATGCTTCTTTGGAGTATATCAAAGAATACCATGCTAAGGGGAATCCTTTGCTCGTTTTTGTCGGATCAGTTGAGATGTCCCATCTTTACTCATCTCTTTTATTACGTGAAGGAATTGCCCATAATGTCCTAAATGCTAATAATGCTGCGCGTGAGGCTCAAATCATCTCAGAGTCAGGTCAGATGGGGGCTGTGACAGTGGCTACCTCTATGGCAGGACGGGGTACGGATATCAAGCTTGGTAAAGGAGTCGCAGAGCTCGGGGGCTTGATTGTCATTGGAACGGAACGGATGGAAAGTCAACGAATCGACCTACAAATTCGTGGCCGTTCTGGCCGTCAGGGAGATCCTGGGATGAGTAAGTTCTTTGTATCTTTAGAGGACGATGTTATCAAGAAATTTGGTCCATCTTGGGTGCATAAAAAGTACAAAGACTATCAGGTTCAAGATATGACTCAACCGGAAGTATTGAAAGGTCGTAAATACCGGAAACTAGTCGAAAAGGCACAACATGCTAGTGATAGTGCTGGACGTTCGGCGCGTCGTCAGACACTAGAATATGCTGAGAGTATGAATATTCAACGGGATATGGTCTATAAAGAAAGAAACCGTCTAATAGATGGTTCTCGTGACTTAGAGGATGTTGTTGAGGGAATTATTGCTAGTTACATTGATCAAGTGACCGCTTCAAATTATGAAAGTCGAGAGTTGCTCTTTCACTTTATTGTGACCAATATTAGTTTTCATATTAAAGAAGTTCCAGATTATATAGATGTGACTGACAAAACTGCAGTTCGTAGCTTTATGAAGCAGGTGATTGATAAAGAACTTTCTGAAAAGAAAGAATTGCTTGAGCAACATGGCTTGTATGAACAGTTTTTACGCCTCTCGCTGCTTAAAGCCGTTGATGACAATTGGGTTGAGCAGGTAGATTATCTTCAGCAATTAACAATGGCTATCGGTGGTCAATCTAATAGTCAGAAAAATCCAATCGTAGAGTACTATCAAGAAGCCTATGCAGGCTTTGAAACTATGAAAGAACAGATTCATGCGGATATGGTTCGTAATCTCCTGATGGGCTTGGTTGAAGTCACTCCTAAGGGTGAGATTATGACTCATTTCCCATAAAAAGAGGAAAATATGACAATTTACAATATAAATTTAGGACTTGGATGGGCTAGTAGCGGTGTTGAATACGCACAAGCCTATCGTGCTGGTGTTTTTCGGAAATTAAATCTGTCCTCTAAGTTTATCTTTACAGATATGATTTTAGCCGATAATATTCAGCACTTAACAGACAATATTGGTTTTGATGACGATCAAGTTATCTGGCTTTATAATCATTTCACAGATCTCAAGATTGCGCCGACTAGCGTGACAGTGGATGATGTCTTGGCTTACTTTGGTGGTGAAGAAAGTCACAGAGAAAAAAATGGCAAGGTTTTACGTGTCTTCTTTTCTGACCAAGATAAGTTTATCACCTGTTATTTGGTGGATGAGAACAAGGACTTGGTTCAACATGCAGAGTATGTTTTTAAAGGAAAACTGATTCGTAAGGATTACTTTTCTTATACGCGTTATTGTACCGAATACTTTGCTCCCAAGGACAATGTTGCAGTCCTATACCAAAGAACTTTCTATAATGAAGACGGAACTCCAGCCTATGATATCTTGATGAATCAAGGGAAGGAAGAAGTTTATCGTTTCAAGGATAAGATTTTTTATGGGAAGCAAGCCTTTATGCGTGCCTTTATGAAATCATTGAATTTGAACAAGTCTGATTTGGTCATTCTTGATAGAGAGACAGGCATTGGACAGGTTGTTTTTGAGGAAGTACAGGCGGCTCATCTGGCGGTAGTTGTTCATGCGGAGCATTATAGTGAAAATGCTACAAACGAGGATTATATCCTTTGGAATAACTATTACGACTATCAGTTTACCAATGCAGATAAGGTTGATTTCTTTATTGTATCCACTGATAGACAGAGAGAAGTTCTGCAAGAGCAATTTGCCAAATACACTCAGCATCAACCAAAGATTGTTACTATTCCTGTAGGAAGTATTGATGCATTAACTGAGTCAAGTCAAGGACGTAAGCCCTTTTCATTGATTACGGCTTCACGTCTTGCCAAAGAAAAACATATCGACTGGTTGGTCAAGGCGGTCATTGAGGCTCATAAGGAAATCCCTGAATTAACCTTTGATATTTATGGTAGCGGTGGAGAGGATTCTCTGCTTAGAGACATTATTGCAAATCATCAGGCTGAGGATTATATCCAGCTCAAGGGGCATGCGGAACTTTCGCAGATTTATAGCCAGTATGAGGTCTATTTGACGGCTTCTACCAGTGAAGGATTTGGTTTGACCTTGATGGAAGCTATTGGTTCAGGTCTACCACTAATCGGTTTTGATGTACCTTATGGCAATCAGACCTTTATAGAAGATGGGAAAAATGGTTATTTGATTCCAAGTTCATCAGACCACGTAGAAGACCAAATTAAGCAAGCTTACGCAGCTAAGATTTGTCAACTGTATCAAGAAAATCGTTTGGAAGCTATGCGGGCCCATTCTTACCAGATTGCAGAAGGCTTCTTAACCGAAGAAATTTTAGAGAAGTGGAAGAAAACAGTAGAGGAGGTGCTCCATGATTGAACTTTATGATCGTTACAGTCAAGAAAGTCGAGATTTACATGAAAGTCTAGTGGCTACTGGTCTTTCTCAACTTGGAGTGGTCATCGATGCAGATGGTTTTCTGCCTGATGGTCTGGTTTCTCCTTTTACCTATTATCTAGGCTACGAGGATGGAAAACCTCTCTATTTTAACCAAGTCCCTGTTCCAGCTTTTTGGGAAATTTCAGGAAATAATCAGTCTGCTCGTATTGAGGATATGACACAGGAGAGGGCTATCATTCATTATGCAGATGGTTTGCAGGCTCGCCTGGTTAAACAGGTAGATTGGAAAGATTTAGAAGGTCGAGTACGCCAGGTTGACCATTATAATCGCTATGGTGCTTGCTTTGCTACAACCACCTATAGCGCAGATAGTGAGCCGATTATGACAGTTTACCAAGATGTCAATGATCAACAAGTTTTACTTGAAAACCATGTGACGGGTGATATCTTATTGACTTTGCCAGGTCAGCCCATGCGTTACTTTGCAAATAAGGTTGAATTTATCACCTTCTTTTTACAAGATTTGGAAATAGATACAAGCCAGCTTATCTTTAATACTCTAGCGACTCCTTTCTTGGTTTCCTTCCATCATCCAGATAAGTCTGGCTCAGATGTTTTGGTTTGGCAGGAACCTCTCTATGATGTCATTCCAGGCAATATGCAGTTGATTTTGGAAAATGATGATGTGCGTACTAAGAAGATTATCATTCCTAACAAGGCGACTTATGAGCGCGCTTTGGAGTTGACTGACGAGAAATACCATGATCAGTTTGTGCACTTGGGTTACCATTACCAGTTCAAACGCGATAATTTCCTAAGACGAGATGCCTTAATCTTGACTAATTCAGATCAGATTGAGCAAGTAGAAACGATTGTAGAAGCCTTGCCTGATGTTACCTTCCGTATTGCAGCGGTGACAGAGATGTCTTCTAAGCTCTTAGATATGCTTCGCTATCCTAATGTGGTCCTTTACCAGAACGCTAGTCCACAGAAGATTCAGGAACTGTATCAATTGTCGGATATTTACTTGGATATAAACCACAGTAATGAGTTGTTGCAGGCGGTGCGTCAGGCCTTTGAGCACAATCTCTTGATTCTGGGATTCAACCAAACGGTACACAATAGACTCTATATCGCTCCTGATCATCTATTTGAAAGTAGTGAAGTTTCTGCTTTGGTTGAGACCATTAAACTGGCCCTTTCAGATGTTGAACAAATGCGTCAGGCACTTGGAAAGCAAGGCCAACATGCAAATTATGTTGACTTGGTGCGGTATCAGGAAACCATGCAAACTGTTTTAGGAGGCTAATATGTCAGAGGAAGATTTATTTTACAAAGACGTTGAAGGTCGCATGGAAGAGTTGAAACAAAAACCCATCAAGAAGGAAAAAGAAACCCGAGGGGAAAAGATTAGTAAAACTTTTTCACTCTTACTGGGTTTGATGATTCTGATTGGTTTGCTCTTTACTTTGCTGGGGATTTTGAGGTAGGCCTATGATTGAAATACTGATTGTTTTAGCTATTATCCTATCTCTTGCTTTGATTGTATTGGTGACCATACAACCCCGTCAAAATCAACTCTTTTCCATGGATGCCACTAGTAATATTGGTAAACCAAGCTACTGGCAGAGCAACACCTTGGTAAAGGTTCTCACTTTATTGGTGAGTTTGGCCTTATTCGTTTTACTATTAACCTTTATGGTACTAACCTATAAATAAAAGAAAACTTCAGATATTCACCTTTTGTGATTGGTCTGAAGTTTTCTTTTTTATACTCAATGAAAATCAAAGAGCAAACTAGGAAGCTAGCCGTAAGCTGCCAAAAACACCGTTTTGAGGTTGCAGATAGAACTGACGAAGTCAGCTCAAAACACCGTTTTGAGGTTGTGGATAGAACTGACGAAGTCAGCTCAAAACACCGTTTTGAGGTTGTGGATAGAACTGACGAAGTCAGTAACCTATATACGGTAAGGCGACGCTGACGTAGTTTGAAGAGATTTTCGAAGAGTATTACTGTCCATATTTTTTGTAAAAATCAACTTTTACTTGGATGAAGGTTTTGGCTTCGCGTAGGAGTTGAAGAAGGGTGGCACGGGTTTCAAATTCTTCTCTTGTCTTGGGCAGACTGCGGTTCCGGAAGACTTCCAGATAACGTTCAATTTCATCTAGCAAATCAGAAGCAGGATTGGTCTGGCTAAGTTGCCCTGCAATTTTTGAAAAGAGTTGGGCCAAAATCAGGCTTTCACTGGCAGCTAGGTGACAGGTGTTGATCTGCTGGGTCATGTTTCGCAGGATACGACTTTGTCGCTGTCTCATCTCAAAGTAGTGGATATGGTAATCTGTTTGATGAAAAAGGTGGTCAGAGTGATCCAAATAGACCAGTCTGAGTGCTTCTTCTAAAAGGGTGTCCAATTCTTCCACCAGCTGTGCTCGATTGCGTCCATCTCCTCTGGATAAATAATATTTGAAGCGCTGGAGGATATCTTTTAACTTTTCTTCGACTAGCGTGTGGTAGTGCTGGATTTTCTCTTCTCGTGAAGGCATGTAGAGATTGACAAGTAAGGCAAATCCTGTACCGATAGCAAAGAGAAGGAATTCATTGACTAGAAGGTCTGGAGAGGTTGATTCTTGTACCAAGAGATGGCTCACCAAAACAGTGCTTGGTGTGATGCCAATTTCCCAGCCCATCTTGTAGGCTAGAGGAACGTAGAGGGCAAGATAGAGGCCAAGGCTCCAGATATGAAATCCGCTCAAGTGAAAAGCCAGAACACCGATAGCCAGAGCTAGAAGCATAGAAAAAAGACGATTGCGGGCCAATTTTAAAGTGCTTCTACGAGTATCAGATAGGCTCAAGAGAGCGATAATTCCGGCTGAAACTGCGGAAGAAAGATTGAGAAAATAAGCAAGAAGACAGGCAAGACAGGTGGCTAAGATGAGCTTGGTCGTACGTTGACTAATAGACATAAGAATTTCCTAATAAATTAGAATAAAAGCGTAAAAGACAAGACCTGAGCAGGCTTGTCTTTATGTGTTATTTTTTACGAGCTGCTGCGTATTCGGCAACGGCAGTAAATAGGACGTCTGTAGAAGAGTTGAGGGCTGTTTCACATGAGTCTTGGATGACCCCAATCACAAAACCAACTCCGACAACTTGCATGGCAATATCGTTAGAAATACCGAAAAGGCTACAAGCAACTGGGATAAGAAGGAGGGAACCTCCGGCAATACCAGAAGCACCACAGGCTGAAATAGCTGCTACCACACTGAGGACAAAGGCTGTCGCAAAGTCAACAGGGATTCCAAGAGTATTTACTGCAGCAAGAGTCAAAACGTTAATAGTAATCGCTGCCCCCGCCATGTTGATAGTAGAACCAAGTGGGATAGAAACAGAATAGGTATCTGGATCCAGTCCAAGGTCGTGACAAAGTTTCATGTTGACAGGGATGTTAGCCGCAGAACTACGAGTGAAGAAGGCTGTCACACCGCTGACACGCAAACATTTCCAAACGAGGGGATAAGGATTTCTCTTCATAAAGAGGAAGGCAATCAATGGATTGACTACCAGAGCCACAAAGAACATAGTTGTCACCAAGAGGGCAAGCAAGATTCCATAGTTGGCGAGACTGCCGATTCCTTTATCAGAGATGGTTTTGAAGACAAGACCAAGGATTCCAAATGGTGCTAGGTTGATGATCCATTCTACAATTTTAGAAGTCACATCAGCCATAGTTTTGAGCAATTCTTTACTATTTTTGCTGGCCTCTCTCATGGCAATCCCGAAAACAACTGCCCATGATAGGATACCAATGTAGTTGGCTGTGACAAGAGCATTGACTGGATTGTCAACCAGTTTGAGCAAGAGGTTGCTGAGGACCTGTCCAATCCCATCTGGTGGAGCAATATCGGTATTAGCGCTATTTAGGGTAATTTCAACAGGGACGATGAAACTTGCTAGTACAGCGATAAGGGCAGCGGCAAAGGTTCCTACCAAGTAAAGGAAGATAACCGTTTTCATATTGCTATCTTGTCCTTTTTGATGTTGGGAAAGGGCATTGGCAACGAGGGCAAAGACCAGAATCGGTGCGATGGCTTTGAGGCCACCAACAAAGAGATCTCCGAGCAGGCCAATTCCTGAAATGTTAGGAAGTGTCAGTCCTAGAGTTCCTCCAATAAGCATGCCAATCAAGATACGTTTGATCAGGCTTGCTTTATTCCAAGCATGAATGATTTTTTTCATAACAATCTCCTTTGTTGTGTAATGTTTATGATTATAGTATAAATATGAGCTAAAATCAAGAATTTTCTGTCTATTTTTGAAATTATTTTTGAATATTTATGGAGAATGACAGTTTATGAAAGTATGGTATAATAAATGAAAGGAGTTTTCTATGCAAGAATTTATTCAAACCTACCTCAATAAGCTTGATATTACAGCGATTATCGAGAATATCTTGACCAAGCTACTTTCTCTTTTATTCCTGTTTTTGCTCTTTTATATAGCTAAGAAACTGCTTCATACCATGGTGCAGAGAATTGTCAAGCCTTCTCTAAAAATGTCTCACCATGATGTCGGGCGTCAGAAAACCATCTCACGTCTGTTAGAAAATGTGTTTAATTATACCCTTTATTTCTTTTTGCTTTACTGCATTTTGTCGATTTTAGGGTTACCAGTTTCTAGTTTGCTGGCAGGTGCTGGGATCGCTGGGGTGGCCATTGGTATGGGAGCCCAAGGTTTTCTGTCTGATGTCATCAATGGCTTTTTCATCCTCTTTGAACGGCAACTCGATGTGGGAGATGAGGTCGTTTTGACAAATGGCCCCATTACTGTATCGGGCAAGGTTGTCAGCGTCGGCATTCGAACAACACAACTCAGAGGAGAAGATCAGGTTCTGCACTTCGTTCCCAATCGCAATATCACTGTCGTCAGCAATTTCTCTCGGACAGACCAGGCCTGAAATTTTAGCAGATTTATGGTACAATAGAAAGAGTTTGGTAAAGGAGAGAAGATGTTTTTAGAAAAACAGTTGGGCAATGGCTGTACTTGGATTGACCTAGATTTGGACAAGTTGAAAAAACTAGAGGACCTTTCTGAAATCTACGGTTTGGACAAGGAAACCATTGAGTACGCACTGGATAGGAATGAGCGTGCCCACATGGATTATCACCGCGAAAATGGGACTGTGACCTTTATCTACAATGTCTTGAACTTGAAAAAGGACAAGGAATACTACGAAGCCTTTCCCATGACCTTTATCGTGGAACATCGTCGTCTGATTACCATTAGTAATACCAAGAACGCCTATGTCATTGAGCAGATGACCCGTTATCTGGAGAGCCATGACACGCTTTCGATTTACAAGTTTCTCTTTGCCAGTCTGGAAATCATCAGCAATGCCTACTACCCTGTCATCGAGCAGATGGACAAGAGTAAGGATGAGGTGAATGGCCTCTTACGTCAGCGGACGACCAAGAAGAACCTCTTTGCCCTTTCCGACTTGGAAACCGGTATGGTTTATCTTACTGCGGCTGCCAAGCAAAATCGCATGTTGCTGGAACATATCCAAGGGCATGCCCTCTATCGCAGTTTTAACGAGATTGAGAGAGAGCAGTTTGATGATGCTATGATTGAAGCTCATCAGCTGGTGTCCATGACAGATTTGATTTCTCAAGTTCTCCAACAACTATCAGCATCTTACAACAACATCCTAAACAATAATCTGAATGATAATTTGACAACCTTGACCATCATTTCAGTCCTGCTAGCGGTTTTGGCAGTCGTGACAGGCTTTTTCGGAATGAATGTTCCCCTACCTTTAACAGATGAGCCCCATGCTTGGCTCTACATTAGCTTGGCCAGTGCAGGTTTGTGGATTATCCTGTCATTATTACTAAGGAAAATTGCGAAAAAAAGTTAAGAAAAGGAGCCAGAATGGCGATTGAAAATTATATGCCAGATTTTGCTGTGGAAGCAGTCTATGATCTGACAGTCCCAAGCCTGCAGGCGCAGGGAATCAAGGCTGTTTTGGTCGATTTGGACAATACCCTCATTGCTTGGAACAACCCTGATGGGACGCCAGAGATGAAGCAATGGCTACATGACCTCCGTGATGCGGGGATTCGCATCATCGTGGTCTCAAATAACACCAAAAAACGAGTTCAACGAGCAGTTGAAAAATTTGGGATTGATTACGTTTATTGGGCCTTGAAACCCTTCACATTTGGGATTGACCGTGCCATGAAGGAATTCCACTATGAGAAAAAGGAAGTGGTCATGGTCGGCGACCAGCTGATGACCGATATACGAGCAGCCCACCGTGCAGGTATTCGCTCAATCTTGGTCAAGCCCTTGGTTCAGCACGACTCTATTAAGACGCAGATTAACCGAGCTCGTGAGCGCCGTGTCATGCGAAAAATCACTGAAAAGTACGGACCGATTACATATAAAAAAGGAATTTAATTATGGAAGAAATTCTCTGTATTGGTTGTGGAGCAACCATTCAGACGACAGACAAGACTGGTCTTGGTTTTACCCCCCAGTCGGCACTTGAAAAAGGTTTGGAGACAGGTGAAGTCTATTGCCAACGTTGTTTCCGTCTCCGCCACTACAATGAAATCACGGATGTCCAGTTGACGGACGACGATTTCCTCAAGCTCTTGCATGAGGTAGGAGACAGCGATGCCTTGGTGGTCAATGTCATTGATATCTTTGACTTTAATGGCTCTGTTATCCCAGGCTTGCCACGTTTTGTATCGGGCAATGATGTCCTCTTGGTTGGAAATAAAAAGGATATTCTGCCCAAGTCAGTTAAACCAGGAAAGATTAGCCAGTGGCTCATGGAGCGTGCCCACGAAGAAGGTCTTCGTCCTGTCGATGTCGTCCTAACTTCGGCACAAAACAAGTATGCCATTAAGGAAGTCATTGACAAAATCGAGCACTACCGTAAGGGCCGTGATGTCTACGTGGTCGGCGTGACCAATGTTGGAAAGTCAACCCTTATCAACGCTATTATCCAGGAAATTACGGGTGATCAGAATGTCATTACGACTTCGCGTTTCCCAGGGACAACCTTGGACAAGATTGAGATTCCACTTGATGACGGATCTTATATCTATGATACACCGGGGATTATCCACCGTCACCAAATGGCTCATTACCTGACGGCTAAAAATCTCAAGTATGTCAGCCCTAAAAAGGAAATCAAGCCCAAAACCTATCAGCTTAACCCTGAACAAACCCTGTTTTTAGGTGGTCTCGGACGATTTGATTTCATTGCGGGTGAAAAGCAAGGATTCACAGCCTTCTTTGACAATGAACTTAAACTCCATCGTACCAAGCTAGAAGGCGCTAGTGCCTTTTACGACAAGCATGTCGGAACTCTTCTGACACCACCAAATAGTAAGGAAAAAGAAGATTTTCCAAAACTAGTTCAGCATGTCTTTAACATTAAGGACAAGACAGACCTAGTCATCTCAGGCCTAGGCTGGATCCGCGTAACAGGCACAGCAAAAGTCGCCGTCTGGGCACCCGAAGGCGTCGCAGTCGTCACACGAAAAGCAATTATTTAAAAGAATCGTTATAATAAAATCGCTGAGCGAACAAAGTGAGCTCATATAGCGATAGTTATTGCCGTAGTGTCTTGCCAATCTGTAGATTGGCAAGGGGCACAATTGAGACCAAGGCTCAATTGTGAGGTCAGGAAATCCATTTTTCAAAGATGAAATCTTTGGAAAATTAGTTCCGACCGTCCCTCACCACTTAAAATAACTATCAAAAAACAAGGAAGAAAATTATGTCATTAACATCAAAACAACGTGCCTTCCTCAACAGCCAGGCACACACCCTCAAACCCATCATCCAAATCGGGAAAAATGGTCTCAACGACCAAATCAAAACCAGCGTCCGTCAAGCTCTTGACGCCCGCGAATTGATTAAAGTCACTCTCTTGCAAAACACAGATGAAAATATCCACGAAGTAGCTGAAATCTTGGAAGAAGAAATCGGTGTGGATACAGTCCAAAAAATCGGACGCATCTTGATTTTGTTTAAACAATCCAGCAAGAAAGAAAATCGCAAGATTTCTAAAAAAGTCAAAGAAATCTAAAAAACCTACTCCAAACAACTGTTTTTACAGAGAATTAAAGGAGACTAGCCTATGGCAATTGAATTATTGACTCCCTTTACCAAGGTAGAGTTGGAGCCAGAAATCAAGGAGAAAAAACGCAAACAAGTCGGGATTTTAGGGGGAAATTTTAACCCTGTTCACAATGCCCATCTTGTTGTGGCGGACCAAGTACGCCAGCAGTTGGGACTGGATCAGGTTTTGCTCATGCCTGAATACCAACCTCCTCATGTTGATAAAAAGGAAACCATTCCTGAGCACCACCGTCTCAAGATGCTTGAGTTGGCGATTGAGGGGATTGAAGGTCTGGACATTGAAACTATTGAGTTGGAGCGTAAGGGTATTTCCTACACCTACGACACCATGAAAATTTTGACAGAGCAACATCCGGATACGGATTATTACTTCATTATTGGTGCGGATATGGTGGACTATCTGCCTAAGTGGTACCGAATTGATGAGCTGGTCGATCTGGTTCAGTTTGTGGGGGTTCAGCGCCCACGCTACAAGGCAGGGACTTCCTATCCCGTTATCTGGGTGGATGTGCCTCTCATGGATATCTCGTCCAGCATGGTGCGGGATTTCCTTGCCCAAGGTCGAAAACCTAACTTTCTCCTACCTCAGCCGGTGCTAGACTACATCGAGAAGGAGGGGCTCTACTGATGGCTTATCAAGACTATATCAACTGTTCCCGTGAGGCTTTGTTGGAAAAAATGGCAGAGCTTCTACCCGAGAAACGGTTAACCCATTGTTTGGGGGTGGAGCGTGCAGCCATAGAACTGGCTCAGCGCTTTGGTGTGGATAGTGAAAAAGCAGGACTAGCAGGCCTTCTTCATGACTACGCTAAAAAGCTGTCAGATCAGGAATTTCTGGATTTGATTGACCGTTACCAATTAGACCCTGACCTTAAAAACTGGGGCAATAATGTCTGGCATGGCATGGTTGGTATCTACAAGATTCAAGAAGATTTGGATTTGCATGATCCAGAAATCCTGCGAGCTATTGAAATCCATACAGTCGGGGCTGGTCAGATGACCGACCTAGACAAAGTCATCTACGTTGCAGACTATATCGAGCATAATCGTGCCTTTCCTGGAGTGGATGTGGCGCGTGAGATTGCAAGTTTGTCACTTAATAAGGCAGTGGCCTACGAAACAGCTCGTACTGTGGAGCATCTAGCTCATCAGGGATTTCCCATCTATCCCCAAACCCTTGAAACCTATAACGCCTTTGTGCACTATTTGAAAGAGGACTAAATGAACGAAAAAGAATTACTAGAACTAGTCGTGAAAGCGGCTGATGAGAAACGTGCGGAGGATATCCTCGCACTTGACGTACAAGATTTAACCAGCGTGACGGACTACTTTGTTATTACTAGTTCAATGAATAGCCGTCAGTTGGATGCTATCGCTGATAATATCCGTGAAAAAGTTGCGGAAGCAGGCTTTAAAGGTAGCCATGTTGAAGGCGACGCAGCTGGAGGCTGGGTTTTGCTGGACCTAGGTGCTGTCGTAGTGCATATCTTCTCAGAAGAAATGCGTGCCCACTATAACCTAGAGAAGCTATGGCATGAGGCAGAGTCAGTAGATATTTCAGAAGCTCTTGCTTAGAAGACGAACTCAGTTGCAGTCAACTGGGTTTCTTTGCTTATTTTAGAAAAAATTGATAGAAAGGTATAGGGCGAGAGGCTCTTGGTATCATGATTATGGCAACTTATGAAACCTTTGCGGCGGTCTATGATGCGGTCATGGATGATAGTTTATACGATAAATGGACGGATTTTTCTTTGCGTCATTTGCCTAAGACAAAGGATAGAAAGAAGCTTTTGGAATTGGCTTGTGGGACAGGCATCCAGTCTGTGCGCTTTTCTCAAGCTGGTTTTGATGTGACTGGACTTGACTTGAGCGCGGATATGTTGAAGATTGCTGAGAAGAGAGCTACTTCAGCCAAGCAAAAGATTGATTTTATTGAAGGCAATATGCTGGATTTGTCCAAGGTAGGTCAATACGACTTTGTCACTTGTTACTCGGACTCTATCTGCTACATGCAGGATGAGGTGGAAGTAGGGGACGTCTTTAAGGAAGTCTATAATGCCCTCAACGAAGACGGAGTTTTCATCTTTGATGTGCATTCGACCTACCAAACAGACGAGATCTTCCCAGGCTATTCTTACCATGAAAATGCGGAAGATTTCGCTATGCTCTGGGACACCTATGAGGACGAAGCTCCTCACTCCATCGTGCATGAGCTGACCTTCTTTATCAAGGAGGCTGACGGTTCCTTTAGTCGCCACGATGAAGTACATGAGGAACGGACCTATGAGGTTTTGACCTATGATATTTTGCTGGAACAGGCCGGTTTTAAGTCCTTCAAACTCTATGCCGACTTTGAAGACAAGGAGCCAACAGAAACTAGCACCCGTTGGTTTTTTGTCGCGCAGAAGTAGGAGATTACTATGACCATCACGGGTATTATCGCGGAGTTTAATCCTTTTCATAATGGCCACAAATACCTGCTGGAACAGGTTGAGGGATTGAAAATCGTAGCCATGTCAGGGAATTTCATGCAGCGAGGAGAGCCTGCTATCGTAGACAAGTGGACTCGGTCCCAGATGGCGCTGGAAAATGGAGCGGATCTGGTAGTGGAATTGCCCTTTTTAGTCAGTGTTCAGGCGGCAGATTTCTTTGGCCAAGGAGCTGTGGATATCTTGGCGCGGTTGGGGATTGATACCCTAGCTTTTGGGACGGAGGAAGTTCTGGATTATCAAAAAATCGCTGACTTATACACAGAGCAAGGTGCTGAGATGGAGAAATTTGTGGAAAATCTGCCAGATTTTCTCTCCTATCCCCAGAAAACCCAAGCCATGTGGAAGGAATTTGCAGGTCTTGATTTTTCTGGCAATACGCCAAATCATGTTCTTGCTCTGGCCTATGCCAAGGCGGTTGCAGGACGCAACATCAAACTGCATCCGATTCAGCGTCAGGGGGCAGGTTACCATTCTGTGGACAAGAATGTGGACTTTGCCTCGGCGACAGCCCTCCGTCAGCACCAGAAGGACAAAGATTTCTTGGAACGCTTTATGCCTTCTGTTTCCACCTTTGAGCAGGCGAGTAAGGTGAGTTGGGAAAATTATTTTCCTCTGCTCCGCTATCAAATATTGTCAAATCTAGACCTAACCACCATCTATCAGGTTAATCAAGAAATGGCGGTGCGCATCAAGGGTGCCATCAAAACAGCCCAGTCTGTTGACGAATTGGTTGAGATGGTTGCCACCAAACGTTACACCAAGGCGCGTGTACGACGACTCTTGACCTATATCTTGGTACAGGCCAGAGAAAGTGATTTGCCAGAAGGGATTCATGTCCTTGGATTTACTGAAAAAGGCAGACAACATCTCAAGTTCTTGAAAGAGCAGGTACATCTAGTCAGCCGCATAGGTAAAGAACCTTGGGATGATATGACCCAAAAGGCAGATCAGATTTACCAATTAGGACAACCAAGCATAGCAGAGCAGAATTTTGGAAGAGTGCCCATTAGAATAGAAACAAACTAAGTCTACTGAAAGGTAGGCTTTTTCTCGCATCTCTACTAAGCAACTGTTTCTAAGAAATAGAGATTGCACTAATAAATTATAGGTAATTAAACTCCAATTTCCCCAAAACATATTCTATTTTAGGTTTGTGAAAATCACTTTTTTATGGTAGAATGTAAAAGAATGTATGTCATTCGGAATAACAATAAAATGAGGTAAAAACATGGAAATCATGTCGCTTGCGATTGCTGTTTTTGCCGTCATCATTGGTTTAGTCATTGGATATGTCAGCATCTCAGCTAAGATGAAATCATCTCAGGAAGCTGCAGAGTTGATGCTTTTAAATGCTGAACAAGAAGCAACTAATTTACGTGGACAAGCTGAACGTGAAGCGGATTTACTGGTTAATGAAGCTAAACGTGAAAGCAAGTCTCTTAAAAAAGAAGCACTATTGGAGGCCAAAGAAGAAGCCAGAAAATACCGTGAAGAAGTGGACGCTGAATTTAAATCAGAACGTCAAGAACTCAAACAAATCGAAAGTCGTTTGACGGAGAGAGCTACTAGCCTTGACCGTAAGGACGACAATTTGACGAGTAAAGAACAAACACTTGAACAAAAAGAACAAAGTATTTCTGATAGAGCGAAAAACCTTGATGCGCGTGAAGAGCAATTAGAGGAAGTCGAAAGACAAAAAGAAGCTGAACTAGAGCGTATTGGTGCCCTGTCTCAGGCAGAAGCACGAGATATTATCTTGGCACAGACAGAGGAGAACTTGACCAAGGAGATTGCCAGCCGTATTCGCGAAGCTGAGCAAGAGGTCAAGGAACGTTCTGATAAAATGGCCAAAGACATCCTAGTTCAAGCTATGCAACGTATCGCTGGTGAGTATGTGGCGGAGTCAACAAACTCAACAGTTCATCTCCCAGACGATACTATGAAGGGACGTATTATTGGTCGTGAAGGTCGTAACATTCGCACCTTTGAAAGTTTGACAGGAGTCGATGTGATTATCGACGATACGCCAGAAGTGGTGACTTTGTCAGGTTTTGACCCGATTCGTCGTGAGATTGCCCGTATGACTATGGAAATGTTACTCAAGGATGGTCGTATCCACCCAGCTCGTATCGAAGAGTTAGTTGAGAAAAACCGTCAAGAGATTGACAATAAGATCCGTGAATATGGTGAGGCTGCTGCCTATGAGATTGGTGCGCCAAACCTTCACCCTGACTTGATGAAGATTATGGGACGTTTGCAGTTCCGTACTTCATATGGACAAAATGTCTTGCGCCATTCGATTGAGGTTGCTAAGTTAGCTGGTATTATGGCGAGCGAACTTGGTGAGAATGCGGCTCTTGCCCGTCGTGCTGGATTTCTTCACGACATTGGTAAAGCTATTGACCGCGAGGTTGAGGGTAGCCACGTTGAAATCGGTATGGAATTGGCACGTAAGTACAAGGAACATCCAGTTGTGGTTAATACAATTGCTAGTCACCACGGCGATGTTGAGCCTGAAAGCGTGATTGCAGTGATTGTTGCTGCAGCAGATGCCTTGAGTGCGGCACGTCCAGGTGCTCGTAGTGAGTCTCTTGAAAGCTACATTAAGCGTCTCCATGATTTGGAAGAAATTGCGAACGGCTTTGAGGGAGTGCAAACTAGCTTTGCCCTTCAAGCAGGACGTGAAATTCGTATCATGGTCAATCCAGGACAAATCAAGGACGACAAAGTCACAATCTTGGCTCACAAAGTTCGTGAGAAAATTGAAAATAATCTCGATTACCCAGGAAATATCAAGGTAACCGTGATTCGCGAGCTTCGTGCAGTAGATTATGCTAAATAAAAAACTGAGGTCAGTGCAATCTGACTTCAGTTTTTTTGAATAAATTATTTGAAAATAATTCGTTATATTATCGAGGGGAAATCTCAATTGGAGATAGATAGACTAAGTCTTGAGTGGAGTTATAATTTCCAATTTGTGCCTTTATATGCACATTTTGTCCTTTAGAAATATTTTCGCCATTAAAAGAGTTGAAAGCAGCGTTAGAAACTGTTGTTATATTTACAAATTTAAAGTTTGGTCCCGAAGGTGCTTGTTCTGCTCCTAAGTAATTACCGCCATAAATAAGCATATCGAATTTTGTTTTGTAATTTTTATAGTGTGCAATATCTGCTATATGTCCATCAAATTCGATGATTTGACCTTTATATTTTTGAATAAAATTTGTTATGGTACTTGAGTCATCAGTCTGTAATAGTGCTTTAAATTCCTCATTGTTTTCAGTCGTGATGACAGCTGATTGGGCTGGACTTGTTGATGAGGATTCGGTAGAACTTGATGAGGTACTAGTTGAACTAGAGGAAATAGATGTAGAACTTTGTGATGTAGATGATACCTCATTTGTCTTTTCGACGGATTTTTCCACAATGGAACTAGTTTCTGTAGATGTAGAAGTAGGAACAGAAGTTGACTTATCTGAGTTTCCTCCAAATATAACCAACAGAAGAATAATAAATATTACAGCAACACCAATTAAATATGGAATTAATTTTTTTACCTTCAATTCCAGTGGGCTTAATGGTGTAATTTCAACCTCAGCTTCTTTTTCAAAAAAACCAAATACTCCAGCATTTCCTTCTTCAATAATATTGATTTTAACCTCATTTTTTTTGAGATTGAGTTCATACAAGCCGTTTTCAATAGCTTCATCAACGTTTTTTCCTTTATAAATTGGCATAAATCTCTCCTTTTATATTAGTAGTTTCATTATCTCTTAAATGGAATAAAAAGGCAAGTCTTTTTTAAGGGGGGCTACCTTGTATAAATCATAGATTATGCTAAATAAATAAGAAAGAGCAGTTGAAAAATTACTGCTTTTTTGTTACACTAGATAGAAAGACTGTAGAAGGATAGTTTGCACTAAATGCTACTATCTGAAGGGAAATCTTATTTTATTTTTACAGACTGACTAAAAGGAGACACAATGGCAGACCGAGGCTTACTAATCGTTTTTTCTGGTCCTTCAGGGGTTGGAAAAGGAACGGTTAGAAGAGAGATTTTTGAGAGTTCTGAAAACCAATTTCAATACTCTGTATCGATGACGACACGCGCACAACGTCCTGGAGAAGTGGACGGTGTTGACTATTTCTTCCGCACTCGCGAAGAGTTTGAAGAGCTGATTCGTCAAGGACAGATGTTGGAATACGCAGAATATGTCGGCAACTACTATGGAACTCCTCTGACCTATGTCAATGAAACCTTGGACAAGGGAATTGATGTTTTCCTTGAAATTGAGGTTCAGGGTGCACTTCAGGTCAAGAAAAAGGTTCCAGATGCTGTCTTTATCTTCCTGACACCACCAGATTTGGATGAATTGCAAGATCGTTTGGTAGGACGTGGAACAGACAGCGCAGAAGTAATTGCCCAACGAATCGAAAAAGCCAAGGAAGAAATTGCCCTCATGCGTGAGTATGATTATGCGATTGTCAACGATCAGGTGCCCCTAGCTGCTGAGCGTGTCAAACGTGTGATCGAAGCAGAGCACTTCCGTGTGGATCGTGTTATTGGTCACTATCAGGAGATGTTACCAAAATCTCCAACTACCCGATAAAATTTAGAAAATAGGTATAAGCAAATGATGTTAAAACCCTCTATTGATACCTTGCTAGACAAGGTTCCTTCAAAATATTCACTCGTAATCTTGGAAGCAAAACGTGCTCACGAATTAGAAGCAGGTGCGCCAGCAACCCAAGGTTTCAAGTCTGAAAAATCAACTCTTCGCGCTTTAGAAGAAATCGAATCAGGAAACGTTACCATTCACCCAGATCCAGAAGGAAAACGTGAAGCAGTGCGTCGCCGTATCGAAGAAGAAAAACGCCGCAAAGAAGAAGAAGAAAAGAAAATCAAAGAGCAAATCGCTAAAGAAAAAGAAGATGGTGAAAAAATTTAAGGTTGGGGGGACTCAATCTTATTTTTTCTATTGTAAGAATATATTGACAAGGAGGAGGTGAGAAGATGGCCATAGCCAAGATTATTGTTGATGTGCCCTTGATGCAGACGGACCAGCCCTATAGTTACAGGATTCCTGAGGAATTTGAGGGAATGCTGGAAGTTGGGATGCGGGTTCATGTGCCTTTTGGTAAGGGCAATCGCCTGATTCAAGGAATTGTTCTTGGTTTGGAGTCCCAATCAGATGGAGAAGAGATGGAGCAAGATTTAAAAGATATTGCCGAGGTACTGGATTTTTCTCCTGTTCTCACGCAAGAACAACTCTGGTTGGCTGAGGAGTTACGTAAGTCCGTCTTCTCCTACAAAATCTCTATCCTTAAGGCCATGCTACCGGGATTTCTAAATTCTAGCTATGACAAGATTCTCTATCCTCTGGAGGGTCTGAGTCAGGAAGACCGAGAGCGCTTGTTTGGTTCAGAGGATTCTCTTGCCTTTTCTTCTCTGGATTTATCTAAGCAAGCTGAAATGATGCGTTTGACTAGAAAAGGACTGCTTGGTCTAGAATATCAGGCAATTGATCAAAAGAAGGTCAAGACCCAGTCTTGGTATGAGGTAGACCTTGCTCAATTAGAAAGTGTAGAGATTTCTACACGCGCCAAGAAAAAGTTGGAATTGAGAGACTATTTGCTGTCTCATCCAGAGAGCGCTTCTTTGGCTAGTTTGTTAGAGTCCTACTCGCGGGAGCAAGTCAACTTCTTTGTGGAACAAGGTGCTGTGACCATAGTCCAAAAGGAAGTTCAACGATCGGCTGCTTATTTTGAAGGCATTGAGGCAAGTCGGCCTTTGGAGTTGAATCCAGAACAAAGACAGGCGCGTGATGCGGTTGTAAGTGCGATTGGCAGTCACCAGCCTCCCTTCCTCCTTCAAGGGATTACAGGAAGTGGGAAGACGGAGGTTTACTTGCAGATTATCCAAGGGGCCTTGGACAAGGGGAAGACAGCTATTTTGCTGGTTCCTGAGATTTCCTTGACTCCACAGATGACGGAGCGCTTTATTGCTCGCTTTGGTGAGCAAGTGGCCATTCTTCACTCAGGCCTGTCTAATGGTGAAAAGTATGATGAATGGCGCAAAGTGGAGCGCGGAGATGCCCAAGTTGTGGTTGGTGCTAGATCTGCTATCTTTGCTCCGTTGAAAAATCTAGGTGTCATGATTATAGATGAGGAGCATGAAGCGACTTATAAGCAGGACAGTAATCCCCGTTATCATGCTAGAGAAGTGGCTATTTTACGGGCCCAGTATAATCAAGCGGCCTTGGTCCTTGGTTCAGCGACACCAAGTCTGGAAAGCCGTGCTCGAGCTGGAAAAGGCGTCTATCAACACTTACGTTTGACCCAACGTGCTAATCCTTTAGCTAGGATCCCTGAGGTTCAAGTGATTGATTTTCGGGACTATATCGGACAAAACGAGACGTCAAACTTTACACCGCCTTTGCTAGAAGCCATCCAAGACCGACTGGTTAAAAAAGAGCAGGTGGTTCTCATGCTCAATCGCCGTGGTTATTCTAGCTTTGTTATGTGTCGGGAGTGTGGGACGGTGGATACTTGTCCAAACTGTGATATTTCTCTGACCTTGCACATGGATACCAAGAACATGAACTGCCATTATTGTGGTTTCTCTAAGGACATTCCTCAGGTATGCCCTGACTGTAAGAGTCGCAGTATTCGCTACTATGGGACGGGGACTCAAAAGGCTTATGACGAGCTGGCGGAGCTTTTTCCTCAGGCACGTATTCTGCGCATGGATGTGGATACGACCCGCAAGAAAGGTAGTCACCAAGCTCTGCTTGACCAGTTTGGACGAGGGGAAGCGGATATCTTACTTGGGACTCAGATGATTGCCAAGGGCTTGGATTTCCCCAATGTGACCCTAGTAGGAGTTCTAAATGCGGATACAGCCTTGAATCTGCCTGATTTCCGTTCTTCTGAGAGAACCTTCCAGCTCTTGACTCAGGTGGCAGGTCGTGCAGGTCGGGCTGAAAAAGCGGGTCAGGTCTTGATCCAGTCTTACAATCCGCAGCACTATGCTATTCGATTTGCCAAGGATCAGGACTACGAAGGTTTTTATGCCTATGAAATGGGTATCAGACGACAACTCGGCTATCCGCCTTACTATTTCACCATTGGTATTACCCTTTCTCACAAGAAAGAAGAAGAGGTTGTCAAACGTGCTTATGAAGTTATGAACATTTTGCGGTCAGGTTTGTCCGAAACCAGTAACATCCTTGGGCCGACGCCAAAACCCATTGCTCGTACCCACAACCTCTATCATTACCAGATTTTGATTAAATACCGTTTAGAAGATGAGCTGGGGCCGACCCTCAATCGGGTTCTGGCCTTAACTCAAGAACGGGAAAATAGTGAGCTCCGTCTCAGCATTGACCATGAGCCACAGCAATTTTTATAAGAAGGAGAAGATATGACAAAACTAATCTTTATGGGAACCCCCGACTTTTCAGCAACAGTTTTAAAAGGTCTTTTGACAGATGATCGTTACGAAATTCTAGCTGTTGTAACCCAGCCAGACCGTGCTGTCGGCCGTAAAAAAGTTATCAAGGAAACCCCAGTTAAACAAGCTGCCAAAGAGGCAGGACTTCCTATCTACCAACCTGAAAAACTATCTGGAAGTCCAGAGATGGAAGCTATTATGAATTTAGGAGCGGATGGAATTGTGACTGCTGCTTTTGGGCAGTTTCTTCCAAGTAAACTCCTTGATAGCATGGACTTTGCGGTCAACGTTCACGCCTCCCTTCTTCCAAAACACCGTGGTGGTGCGCCTATCCATTATGCCTTGATTCAAGGGGATGAGGAAGCTGGTGTGACCATTATGGAAATGGTTAAGGAAATGGATGCAGGAGATATGATTTCTCGTCGCAGCATCCCTATAACAGATGAGGACAATGTTGGTACCTTATTTGAGAAATTAGCGCTTGTTGGTCGTGATTTGCTTTTGGATACTTTACCTGCCTATATTGCTGGGGAAATCAAACCTGAACCGCAGGATCCAAGTCGGGTCACTTTCTCGCCAAATATCAAGCCAGAGGAAGAAAAACTGGATTGGACTAAAAGTAATCGCCAACTCTTTAACCAAATCCGTGGCATGAATCCGTGGCCTGTTGCCCATACTTTTCTAAAGGGCGACCGATTTAAGATTTATGAAGCCCTACCAGTAGATGGTCAGGGAAATCCAGGTGAGATTCTCTCTATTGGCAAGAAAGAATTGGTTGTTGCAACTGCAGAAGGTGCTTTATCCCTCAAACAAGTGCAGCCAGCGGGTAAACCTAAGATGGATATTGCTTCCTTCCTTAACGGAGTTGGACGTACATTGACTGTAGGAGAACGATTTGGTGACTAAAGTAGAAACGGCTAGAAGCCTAGCTCTAGCAGTATTAGAGGATGTCTTTATCAATCAAGCATACTCAAATATTGCCTTAAATAAGCATCTCAAGGGAAGTCAACTTTCAGTAGCAGACAAGGGCTTGGTGACGGAGATTGTCTATGGAACAGTAGCCCGCAAATTAACTTTGGAATGGTACCTGTCCCACTTTATCGAAGACAGAGACCAGTTAGACAGCTGGCTCTATATCCTGCTTCTCATGAGTGCCTACCAGCTCCGCTATCTGGATAAGATTCCAGACCATGCTGTGGTTAATGAAGCAGTGGAATTGGCCAAAGTCCGTAAAAAGGGCAGTGAAAAATTGGTCAATGCTATCTTACGCCGTATCCTGCGTGAAGGCTGGCCAGATATTGCCAGTATCAAACGAAAAAACAAACGTGATTCCATTGCCTATTCTCTTCCAGTTTGGCTCGTGTCTAAACTTAAGGAAGAATACGGAGAGGAGCGAGCGCAAGCTATTTTTGAAAGTCTCTTGGTGCGAAACAAGGCCAGCATTCGTGTAACAGACCTAGGACGAAAAGAGGAAATCCAAACCTTGTTGGAGGCCAGTGATTCACCTTTGTCTGTTTCTGGTCTGGTTAAGGAGCAAGGGCATTTTGCAGGCCATGATTTGTTCGCAGAAGGAGCTATAACCATCCAAGATGAGTCCAGTCAACTGGTTGCTCCGACGCTTGATTTACAAGGTGATGAGCAGGTTCTAGATGCCTGTGCTGCTCCGGGTGGAAAAACAGCCCACATTGCTTCCTATCTCACGACAGGTCAGGTTACTGCTCTGGATTTGTATGACCACAAGTTGGACTTAATCCAAGAAAATGCTCAACGTCTAGGGGTTGCAGATCGGGTTCAAACGCAAAAATTGGATGCCAGAAAGGTACATGAGTTTTTTGGTCAGAATTCATTTGATAAGATTTTGGTGGATGCTCCTTGTTCAGGAATCGGTCTTTTGCGCCGAAAACCAGATATCAAATACAATAAAGAAACGGCAGATTTCGCGTCCTTACAGGAAATTCAGCTAGAAATATTAGGTAGTGTTTGTCAAACACTAGGCAAAGGTGGTATAATAACTTATAGTACCTGTACCATTGTCTCAGAGGAGAATTTTCAAGTCGTTAAGGCCTTTTTAGAGAGTCATCCCGAGTTTGAGCAGGTAAGACTAGAACATGAATGTAAGGATATCATGAAAGACGGCTGTATCCTCATTACACCTGAATTGTATGGAAGTGATGGATTCTTCATCAGTCAATTTCGCAAGATATCAGATTAGGAAGGAACTGACACATGGAAATTTCATTATTAACAGATGTTGGTCAGAAACGGACAAATAACCAAGACTATGTCAACCACTATGTCAATAGAGCTGGGCGTACCATGATTATTTTAGCTGATGGGATGGGAGGTCATCGCGCAGGGAATATCGCTAGTGAAATGGCGGTAACAGACCTTGGTATAGCTTGGGTTGATACCCAGATCGATACAGTCAATGAAGTGCGTGAATGGTTCGCCCATTACCTAGAAATTGAAAATCAAAAGATTCATCAACTTGGACAAGATGATGCCTATAAAGGAATGGGAACAACTCTAGAAGCTGTTGCTATTATTGGTAATCAGGCTATCTATGCCCATATTGGGGATTCTCGTATCGGTTTGATTCGTGGGGAAGAATACCACCAGTTAACGAGCGACCATTCCTTGGTCAATGAATTGCTTAAGGCAGGTCAATTGACACCAGAAGAAGCAGCCAGTCATCCACAGAAAAATATTATTACTCAATCTATCGGTCAAAAAGATGAAGTTCAACCTGATTTTGGAATGATTACCCTTGAGCCAGGTGACTATCTCTTGCTCAATAGTGATGGTTTGACTAACATGATTTCAGGCAGTGAGATTTGTGATATTGTAACCAGTGATATTCCTTTGGCAGATAAAACAGCGACGCTTGTGCGTTTTGCTAACAATGCAGGAGGTTTAGACAACATTACGGTTGCCCTTGTTTCTATGAACGAGGAGGATGCAGAATGATCCAAATCGGCAAGATTTTTGCCGGACGCTATCGGATTGTGAAACAGATTGGCCGAGGAGGCATGGCAGATGTCTATTTGGCCAAGGATTTAATTCTAGACGGAGAAGAAGTGGCAGTGAAGGTCCTGAGGACCAACTACCAGACGGACCCGATAGCTGTAGCTCGTTTTCAGCGTGAAGCGAGAGCTATGGCAGATCTAGACCATCCTCATATCGTTCGGATAACAGATATTGGTGAGGAAGACGGTCAACAGTATCTTGCAATGGAGTATGTTGCTGGACTGGACCTTAAACGCTATATCAAGGAACACTATCCTCTTTCTAATGAAGAAGCTGTCCGTATCATGGGGCAAATTCTCTTGGCTATGCGCTTAGCCCATACTCGAGGAATTGTCCATAGGGACTTGAAACCTCAAAATATCCTTTTGACACCAGATGGGACTGCCAAGGTCACAGACTTTGGGATTGCGGTCGCCTTTGCAGAGACGAGTCTGACTCAGACTAACTCTATGCTGGGCTCAGTTCATTACTTGTCACCAGAGCAGGCGCGTGGCTCTAAAGCAACTGTGCAGAGTGATATCTATGCCATGGGGATTATTTTCTATGAGATGCTGACTGGCCATATCCCTTATGATGGGGATAGCGCGGTGACCATTGCCCTTCAGCATTTCCAGAAACCACTGCCGTCAGTTATTGATGAAAATCCATCTGTGCCTCAGGCTTTGGAGAATGTTGTCATCAAGGCAACTGCCAAGAAATTGACAGATCGTTATCAGTCAGTTGCAGAGATGTATGTGGACTTGTCTAGTAGTTTGTCTTATAATCGTCGTAATGAACCTAAACTGATATTTAATGATACGACTAAGGCGGACACCAAGACACTACCAAAAGTATCCCAGAGTACCTTGACCTCAATTCCTAAGGTGCAAACACAAAGTCCGAAGCCACAGACTGCGAAGCCGAGTCAGCATGTTTCAGAAGAAAATTACGCAAGCAAGCCTGTTAAGAAACGGAAATTTAGAGTTCGGTATATGATCTTGTTGGCTAGCATTGTATTGGTGGCAGCTTCTCTTGTTTGGATATTATCCAGAACTCCTGCAACCATTGCCATTCCAGATGTGACAGGTCAGACAGTTGCGGAGGCCAAGGAAACCCTCAAGAAAGCCAATTTTGAGATTGGCGAGGAGAAATCAGAGGCTAGTGAAAAGGTGGAAGAAGGGCGGATTATCCGTACAGATCCTGAAGCTGGAAAGACTCGAAAAGAAGGTTCGAAAATCAATTTGGTTGTCTCATCAGGCAAGCAATCCTTCCAATTGAGTAACTATATCGGCCGTAAATCGACAGATGTTATCGCAGAACTCAAGCAGAAGAAGGTTCCTGAAAATCTCATCAAGATTGAGGAAGAGGAATCAAGTGAGAGCGAAGCAGGAACTGTTCTCAGACAGAGTCCAGCTGCCGGAACAACCTATGATTTGAGCAAGGCCTCAACGATTACCTTAACCGTTGCTAAGAAAGTAACCAGCGTTGCCATGCCAAGTTATATAGGATCTAGTCTTGAATTTACTAAAAACAATCTCGTTCAAATTGTCGGTATTAAAGAAGCCAATATTGAAGTTGTAGAAGTGTCGACAGCTCCTGATGGAACTGCTGAGGGTACAGTCGTTGAACAGAGTCCAAAGGCGGGTGAAAAGGTTGATTTGACTAAGACGCGCGTCAAGATTTCAATCTACAAACCAAAAACACCGCCGTCAACGTCATCATCAGCACCATCCCAACGTGGAAACCAAGGTTCTACTACGACACCAAGTCAGGGGAACCAACAAGGAAATCAACGAGGGAATGCACCTGCTACGACTCAATCAAGTAGTGAAGGCAACCACGAAAATTCACGTGATTAAACGAATCTTTGTCATGATTTCATGGCAAAGATTTTTTTTGACTCCAGATTTGTGATAGAATAGAAGGAGTTGATAAAAGGAGGCAAGCATGGAAGAATCAAGAGAATTAAATGCCATCATCGATGTGATTATGCTAGCGGGGACTATTCTCCTAAAAAGTGGCTCAGAAATCCATCGTGTAGAAGATACCATGATTCGAATCGCGCATTCGCAGGGGATTGTGGATTGCAATGTTCTTGCCATGCCTGCTGCAATCTTTTTCTCGATTGAAAATACCAATATTTCTCGTATGAAGCGCGTGACCTCCTCTTCTTATAACATCGAAAAAGTCTGCGATGTGAACCAGATTTCTCGTCAGCTGGTTGGGGGGCAGATTGATTTAGAAACAGCCTTTAAGCAATTGAAGGCCTTGCAAGCTCAACCCCTTCCCTATACCAAGTTGCAGGTAACTTTGGCTGCGACCTTTAGTGCCCCCTTCTTTTCAATTATGTTTAGTGGAAATATCTACGACGCACTTGGGGCAGGAGTGGCTACCTTATTTGGTTTTGCCTTTTCCCTTTATGTGGAGAAGTTTATCCGAATTCCCTTTGTGACAGCCTTTGCTGGAGCCTTTGTCTTTGGGATGATAGCTCAGTTTTGGGCTCGCTACACAGGCTTTCCCTCAACGGCAGATTTGATTATAGCTGGTGCGGTCATGCCTTTTGTACCAGGTATTGCCTTGACCAATGCGGTTCGGGATATTATGACCAACCACATAAACTCTGGTATGAGTAAGATGTTTGAATCCCTGCTCATTACCCTTGCTTTAGGGGCAGGAACTTCTGTCGCCTTGGTATTGATGAACTAATATGACACTAACAACCTTTTTATTACAAGCAGTAGCAAGTCTTCTTGCTATCATCACTTTTTTAATCGTACTCAATGTTCAACGGTCCATGCTCTTACCGGGAGGGATTTTGGGCATGGCTGTCTGGCTAATCTATCTCTTGCTCAAGGAACCAACCAATGTCATTGTAGCTACCTTCATTGCCGCTATTATTGGTTCTTGTGTCAGTCAGATTTTAAGTATTCTTTACAAGACCCCTGCTGTGGTCTTTATCTTGGCTATCTTGGCCCCTCTGGTCCCGGGATACCTGTCTTATCGGACAACTGCCTTTTTTGTGACAGGAGACTATAGTCACGCCATTGCCAGTGCAACTTTAGTTGTCATGTTGGCTCTGGTAATCTCTATTGGCATGGCTAGCGGAACAGTAATTCTCAGACTGTATCATTATATAAAAACACATTGAGTATCGTAGAGTTTTCAGAAACAAAAGAATTTTCTGAAAAATAAGACAAATAAATTGACAGCGCTTTCTCTATGTAGTATTCTATATATAGAAAGGAGGAAAAATCATGAAAAAATTACTATTTTCCTTATTGTCTGTAAGTCTACTGACTTTGTTGTTTATTCCAGTCATGGTTTCTAGTTCAGGCTCAGAGTTTCAAAGTGGATTGCAAGAGCATCAGTTGATTGCTGAGAAGGTTAGTAAAACACTTGACAAGATATTTGATAAGGATATCAGAGAAATTCCTACTAGTCAGTTTTATCAAGAATTTGTAGATGAGATGGGAAGGACTTACTCGGGAAATTTAATCCTCCAGGAACTGATAACTGAGAATGGGGCTTATAAAGCTACTTATGTTGGTGAACTCTATAGCAACTAATCATTATTTAAAACTATGACTAACAAGAGACTTGATTTGGTGAATCAAGTCTTTTTTCTCTCTTTTACTGCCATTTGTGATAAAATAGTATAGAACGATTTTTTACATGAATGATAAAACAGAGGTAAATATGACAATCGGTATTGATAAGATTGGTTTTGCGACCAGTCAATATGTCTTGAAATTACAAGACTTAGCAGAAGCGAGGGGAATTGACCCTGAAAAATTAAGTAAAGGACTCTTGCTCAAGGAATTGAGTATTGCGCCCCTAACTGAGGATATCGTGACCTTGGCGGCCAGTGCAAGTGACTCTATTTTAACTGAGCAAGAAAGACAAGAAATCGATATGGTCATTGTGGCTACCGAGTCAGGAATTGACCAGAGTAAGGCTGCAGCTGTCTTTGTGCATGGCTTGCTGGGCATCCAGCCCTTTGCTCGTAGTTTCGAGATCAAAGAAGCCTGCTATGGAGCGACAGCTGCCCTTCATTATGCCAAATTGCATGTGGAAAATTCTCCAGAGTCCAAAGTTTTGGTTATTGCCAGTGATATTGCCAAATATGGTATTGAAACTCCGGGAGAACCAACTCAGGGTGCTGGAAGTGTCGCTATGTTGATTACACAAAATCCACGCATTATGGCCTTTAATAATGACAATGTGGCTCAAACTCGTGACATCATGGATTTCTGGCGTCCAAATTACTCAACAACTCCTTATGTAAATGGTGTCTATTCTACCCAACAATATTTGGATAGTTTGAAAACGACTTGGCTTGAATATCAAAAACGCTACCAGCTTACTTTAGATGATTTTGCGGCTGTTTGCTTCCATTTGCCTTATCCTAAATTAGCGCTAAAAGGCTTGAAAAAAATCATGGATAAGAACCTGCCTCAAGAGAAAAAAGACCTCTTGCAAAAGCATTTTGACCAGTCTATTCTCTACAGTCAAAAGGTGGGGAACATCTACACTGGTTCACTTTTCCTAGGACTTTTATCTCTCTTGGAAAATACAGATAGCTTGAAGGCTGGGGATAAAATCGCCCTTTATAGTTACGGAAGTGGTGCTGTGGCTGAGTTCTTCAGTGGTGAATTGGTTGAAGGATATGAAGCTTATCTGGATAAAGACCGCTTGAATAAGCTCAACCAACGAACTGCCCTATCCGTTGCAGATTATGAAAAAGTCTTCTTTGAGGAAGTGGACTTGGATGAAACAAACTCTGCCCAGTTTGCTGGCTATGAAAATCAAGATTTTGCCTTGGTTGAAATTGTGGACCACCAACGCCGTTATAGCAAGGTTGAAAAATAATGAAGATAAGTTGGAATGGATTTTCTAAAAAATCATACCAAGAGCGCCTTGAGCTGTTAAAAGCTCAGGCGCTCCTTAGTCCTGAGAAGCAAGCGAGTTTGGAGCAGGATGAACAGATTAGCGTGACTGTCGCAGACCAGCTGAGTGAGAATGTAGTGGGAACTTTTTCTCTGCCTTATTCGCTAGTCCCAGAGGTCCTTGTCAATGGTCAGGAATACACAGTTCCCTATGTGACAGAAGAGCCCTCTGTGGTTGCTGCGGCCAGCTATGCCAGTAAAATCATTAAGCGTGCAGGCGGTTTTACTGCGCAAGTCCATGAGCGCCAGATGATCGGTCAGGTAGCCCTTTATCAAGTTGCTGCTCCTGAACAAGCGCAAGAGAAGATTGCAAGCAAGAAAACAGAACTTTTAGAACTTGCCAATCAAGCCTATCCTTCTATCGTTAAACGTGGAGGCGGGGCGCGTGATTTGCATGTAGAACAGATCAAAGGCGAAACAGACTTTCTCGTTGTTTATCTCCATGTCGATACCCAGGAAGCCATGGGTGCTAATATGCTCAACACCATGCTGGAGGCTTTGAAACCAGTCTTAGAAGAACTCAGTCAGGGGCAGAGTCTTATGGGGATTCTGTCCAACTACGCGACCGATTCTCTGGTGACTGCAAGTTGCCGCATCGCCTTTCGTTACTTGAGCCAGCAAAAGGATCAAGGACGAGAAATTGCAGAGAAAATGGCTTTGGCTAGTCAGTTTGCACAGGCTGATCCTTATCGAGCAGCTACCCACAATAAAGGGATTTTTAACGGTATCGATGCCATTTTGATTGCCACTGGTAATGACTGGCGTGCCATCGAAGCTGGTGCTCATGCATTTGCTAGTCGAGACGGGCGCTATCAAGGTCTTAGTCAATGGACGCTGGACCTTGAAAGAGAAGAATTGGTGGGCCAGATGACCCTACCTATGCCTGTAGCGACTAAGGGTGGCTCTATCGGCCTCAACCCCCGTGTAGCGCTCAGTCATGAACTACTGGGAAATCCTTCTGCCAAAGAATTGGCTCAGATTATCGTGTCTATCGGGCTTGCCCAAAACTTTGCGGCCCTCAAAGCCTTGGTGAGTACAGGCATCCAGCAAGGCCACATGAAATTGCAGGCCAAATCCTTGGCACTTCTTGCAGGTGCTAGTGAATCCGAGGTAGCTCCCCTAGTTGAGCAACTTATCGCAGATAAAACCTTTAACCTAGAGACAGCCCAGCGCTATCTCGAAAACTTAAGATCATAAAAAAACTCAGACGAATTAGTCTGAGTTTTCTTGTGCTTATACTCAATGAAAATCAAAGAGCAAACTAGGAAGCTAGCCGCAGGTTGCTCAAAGCACTGCTTTGAGGTGGCAGATGGAAGCTGACGTGGTTTGAAGAGATTTTTGAAGAGTATTAAATACTTTTTCCTGGTAATAGAGTAACCGGTAAGAAGTAACCGGTTGTTGCGACTTCCTTGCCTTCGATCTTTTGCAAGAGGAGATCAACAGTGAGTTGGGCAATCTCTTTCATAGGTTGTTTTATCGTCGTCAAATGAGGGTAGTAATTCTCGATAAAGTAGGTACCATCGTAGCCGATGACCTTGAGCTCTTCAGGGACAGAAATTCCCAATTCTTGAGCTATTTTGATGACCAGAATAGCTGTCAAATCATCCGAAGCAAAGATGGCATCTGGTTTTTGTCGGGTCAAGATATTCTTGATTTCCATTTCTTTTCTGACAGGAGAAAAGTCACTGGAAACATTGATAATAGGAGCTTTTGGGAGTATGGAAGCAAAGCCAGCGTGGCGCAGTCCAGTTGGCGAATTAGAATTGTCATTCCCAGTAATCATGATGATAGACTGGGCGCCTGTCTTAACCAAAGTCTGGGCAGCAAGAACCCCACCAGCATAGTTGTCAGAGGAAACGACAGGGATGTCTGGAGACAAGTTTCGGTCAAAGGAAATAATCGGCGCTGTCACGCGATTGTAGTCTTCGATTCCCAAGTTGTGACTACCAGAAATGATGCCGTCTACCTGATTGGCTTCCAGCATTTCGATGTACTCCCGTTCCTTTTCAGAATCGTGCTCGCTGTTGCAGATGATGGTCTTGTAGCCATTTTTGAAGAGTTGGTGTTCCAGTTTATCAATCAATTCTGCATAGAAAACGTTGGAAATATTTGGGAAAATCAAGCCGATTAACTTAGCTGATTTTCCTTGCAGACTACGAGCCAGATTATTGGGTTTATAGCCCAATTCTCGCATGGCTTCATTTACCTTTTGAATGGTTTTCTCAGAGAGATAGCCTTTTTTATTGATAACCCGAGAAACGGTAGTAGGGCTGACGCCTGCAAGTTTGGCGACATCAGTTAGTTTTGCGACCATAATCTAATTCATAGTAAGTTCCAGTTGGGTTTCCAGACCTGATGAGGATACCATTTTGGTCCGCATGTGGGAAGACACGACCAGAAAATACTTTTTCTCCTTTATTGATGAAAATTTCAAAGACAGAGTTATCAATGAAAATTGTAGCAGTAGTAGCCTGATTATCGATAGGGCAAGAGCGAGTTGTCCCAAATTCTTGAGCGTACTGTTCACCAGCCTGGCTACGATCTACTGTCACTTGACCATTTGCAAGGTCAAAGTTGATGGAAAGTCCCTTGCCTTCTTTATCAGCAAGTAAGACAATCTCGCTCTGGCTATTAGGTTCCAAGTTGAGTTCAAGTTCGTAGCTGTTATTGGTTTGGGGACGGTTTGAGAAGGCTTCTTCAGAAGCACGAAGGTCCTTGATAGTCGCGACTGGGTATTGGTAGAGTTTGCCATCTTTGATAGTTAGTTCTTTGACCAAAGAGAAGGTTCCTTGGTGGTCAAAACGGTCAGATGGGTAAGAAACATCTGGCAAACCAAGCCAGCTAACTGCTAGAGCACGTCCATCAGGAGCGTTGAAGGCTTGGGTTGCATAGGCTTCAAAACCAAAATCCATGTTTTGGAGTTGAGACACATCTACCATTTTGGCATTTTCAGGGTCAAAGGAAGCCCCAATTTTATACATATTTGGATAGATATTATCGTAGTCTAGAACATCTTTATCCAATCCTTGTGGGCAGTAGAGAAGGACAGGTTGCTCCCCTACAAAGACCAGATTAGGACATTCCATCATGTAGGCAGTGCGGTCGTTAGCAAAGTCAAGGTCGCCAACAACTTGCCAGTTTGTGTAGTCGTTGTCAACAGCCTTGTAGAGACGGACGAAGCCTTTTTTCTCCAAGTCCTGTCCACCGACGATAGCATAGTATTGGCCCTTGAAGTTAAAAATTTGCGGATCACGGAAGTGGTCAGTAGAGTCTGCTGGCTGGTCGATCAAGATCTCATCAATCTTTGTAATTTTGCCATCCTTATCCATCAAAGCTCCAATTTGGTATGGGTGACGGATCCAGTTTTCATCACGAACATTTCCTGTATAGAATAGGAATAACTGATCACCAAATTGCATAGCAGAACCAGAGTAGGCACCGTGGCTATCTAATGGAGTATCTGGTAAAACTTTGATTCCAGTTTCTTTAAAGTGAATCAAATCATCGCTTTCCAATTGCACCCAAGATTTCAAACCGTGGGCTGCACCAAAAGGAAAGTTCTGATAAAAAACAATCCACTTCCCATCAAAGTAAGAAAAGCCATTTGGGTCGTTGAGAAGTCCTGTTTTTGGCTCAACATGGTAATGAGTATGCCATGGAGATTGTGCCATATTTTCCTTTATATGTTGAATTTCTTCTTGCGTCCAATCTTGATAAAGTCTGTAACGACGCTCAGTTGTCCATTCCATTCATTCATTCCTCCAATAATCTTATCACTTTTAATAGTAACCGTTTTCGGTTGAAAAAGCAAGTCTTTTATGTTAAAAAAGAGAAAAAACTGTCAAACGTTTATCACAAATCAAAACCAGAAAATCAATCAACTTTTCAAGAAAAGATGAAAGATAATGAAATAGAATCCTGATAACAAAGATTTTAAACTTATTTTTTTAAGTGTTATCTGCTAAAACCGTCAAAAACAATCAATCTAACGCAAGGCTACTAAGTGGAAATGATATTTTTTCTGCAAAACGCTTGACATATTTCTAAAACATGATAAAATAATAGTCGTAGGGCGAATAAAATCGCTTTCAAACAAGAACAAAATTTTATATAAGGAGATTTTTGCAAATGAACAATCAGGAAATTGCAAAAAAAGTCATCGATGCCTTGGGTGGACGTGAAAATGTCAACAGTGTAGCTCACTGTGCGACTCGTCTTCGTGTCATGGTCAAAGATGAAGGAAAAATCAATAAAGAAGTGATTGAGAACTTGGAAAAAGTTCAAGGTGCTTTCTTTAACTCAGGTCAATACCAAATCATCTTTGGTACTGGTACAGTAAACAAAATGTACGATGAAGTTGTTGCACTTGGTTTACCAACATCATCTAAAGATGACATGAAAGCAGAAGCTGCTAAACAAGGGAACTGGTTCCAACGTGCTATCCGTACTTTCGGTGACGTTTTCGTTCCAATCATCCCAGTTATCGTAGCGACAGGTCTCTTCATGGGTGTGCGTGGTCTTTTCATTGCTCTTGAAATGCCACTTCCAGGAGACTTTGCAACTTACACACAAATCTTGACAGATACAGCCTTCATCATCTTGCCAGGTTTGGTTGTTTGGTCAACCTTCCGTGTATTCGGTGGTAACCCTGCCGTTGGTATCGTTCTTGGTATGATGCTTGTTTCTGGCTCACTTCCAAACGCTTGGGCAGTTGCTCAAGGTGGTGAAGTAACAGCTATGAACTTCTTTGGTTTCATCCCTGTTGTTGGTTTGCAAGGTTCCGTTCTTCCAGCCTTCATCATCGGGGTTGTCGGAGCTAAATTTGAAAAAGCTGTCCGCAAGGTCGTTCCAGATGTCATTGACCTTTTGGTAACACCATTCGTGACACTTTTGGTTATGTCTATCCTTGGACTATTTGTCATCGGACCAGTCTTTCACGTTGTTGAAAACTACATCCTTATCGCGACAAAAGCGATCCTTAGTATGCCATTTGGTCTTGGTGGTTTCTTGATTGGTGGGGTTCACCAATTGATCGTCGTGTCAGGTGTGCACCATATCTTCAACTTGCTTGAAGTTCAATTGCTTGCTGCTGACCATGCTAACCCATTCAACGCTATCATCACTGCTGCTATGACAGCTCAAGGTGCTGCAACTGTTGCGGTTGGTGTCAAAACTAAAAATCCAAAACTAAAAACACTTGCTTTCCCAGCTGCTCTTTCTGCCTTCCTCGGTATTACAGAGCCTGCTATCTTCGGGGTGAACTTGCGCTTCCGTAAACCATTCTTCCTCTCATTGATTGCTGGTGCAATCGGTGGTGGATTGGCTTCTATCCTTGGACTTGCTGGTAATGGTAGTGGTATCACCATCATCCCTGGTACAATGCTTTATGTTGGTAACGGACAACTTGCCCAATACCTTCTTATGGTAGCTGTATCATTTGCACTTGGTTTTGCTCTTACTTACATGTTTGGTTATGAGGATGAAAAAGAAGTTGCTACTGAAGTAGCGACAGAACGTTTGGTCCAAGAAGAAACAACTGGTAACATTCCAGCAGCTCTTCAAAATGAAACACTTGTAACTCCTATCGTTGGTGACGTTGTCGCTCTTGCGGATGTCAATGACCCAGTCTTCTCAAGTGGAGCTATGGGACAAGGTATCGCTGTGAAACCTAGCCAAGGTGTGGTCTATGCACCAGCTGATGCTGAAGTTTCAATCGCCTTTCCAACAGGACACGCTTTTGGTTTGAAAACAACTAATGGTGCTGAAGTCTTGATCCACGTTGGTATCGACACTGTAACAATGAACGGTGAAGGTTTCGAACAAAAAGTTGCCCAAGGTGACAAGGTGAAAGCAGGCGATGTTCTTGGAACCTTTGACTCAAACAAAATCGCTGCAGCTGGTCTTGATGATACAACAATGGTTATCGTTACAAATACAGCTGACTACGCTTCAGTAGCTCCAGTAGCAACAGGTTCAGTTGCTAAGGGGGATGCTGTGATCGAAGTGAAAATCTAATCAATCCTCTCTAATGTGAAAACGAACAAATGACATGTTTGTTCGTTTTTGCTTGAATGGTAAGATTTACAGAGGAAAATCTAAAAAATAGAGAAATTTAGACTTTCGAAATATGCTATAATAAAGAAAATAAAAACAAGAGGTTTATCATGACAAAATTATATGGAAGCTTGGAAGCGGGCGGTACAAAGTTTGTCTGTGCTGTCGGTGATGAAAACTTTAACGTTGTAGAAAAAACACAATTTCCAACAACAACTCCAATCGAAACAATCGATAAAACCATCGAGTTCTTCTCAAAATTCGACAACCTTGCTGGTCTTGCAGTTGGTTCATTTGGTCCGATTGATATTGATAAAAACTCAAAAACTTATGGTTTTATCACAACGACTCCAAAACCAAACTGGGCAAATGTGGACTTGCTTGGTGCCCTTCGTCGCGCCCTCAACGTGCCAATGTACTTCACTACAGACGTAAACAGCTCTGCCTACGGTGAAGTGGTTGCCCGTAATAATGCTGGTGGTCGTATCGAAAACTTGGTTTACTATACAATCGGTACAGGTATCGGTGCAGGTGTTATCCAACGTGGTGAGTTTATCGGCGGTGTGGGTCACCCTGAGATGGGCCATTACTATGTAGCTAGACACCCAATGGATATTGAAAAAGAGTTTAAGGGTGTTTGTCCTTTCCATAAGGGATGTCTGGAAGGCTATGCAGCTGGTCCAAGTTTAGAAGCTCGTACAGGTGTTCGTGGGGAAAACATTGAACTCAACAACCCTGTTTGGGATGTCCAAGCCTACTATATCGCTCAAGCTGCGGTCAATGCGACAGTGACTTTCCGCCCAGACGTGATTGTCTTTGGTGGAGGGGTCATGGCTCAACAACACATGCTGGACCGTGTTCGTGAGAAATTTACATCTCTTCTCAATGGTTACCTACCAGTACCAGATGTGCGTGACTACATCGTGACGCCAGCAGTCGCAGGGAATGGTTCTGCCACACTTGGAAACTTTGTTCTTGCAAAAGAAGTTTCAAAATAAACTACAAAATCCGCTTGGGAAACCAAACGGATTTTTTATATGTCAAAGCATTTGCCAGAAAAAGTCAATAATATAGGTCAGACCGTAGGTATAAACTACGAGGGTAAAGGGTTTGGTCAGAATGATGATGATCATATAGCGCTTAAAACTCATCTTGGTCAGGGCAGCCAGCATACAGAGAAAGTCAGCTGGACTAATGGGCCAAATCATCATCAAAATAAAGAAACGGTCAAAACGATTGCCCTTATCCAACCAACCGATATACTTGTCATAGGTGCGCTTGCTGACGACGGACTGGACAAAGGCAGCCCCATAGAGGCGCACCAGATAAAAGATAATGGCACAGCCAATCACGATGCCTATATAGTTGTAGATAGTCCCGATGATGTGACCGTAGATAAAGACCCCAGCCACCGAGGTCAAGGCTCCTGGAATGATAGGGACGACCGTCTGTAAAATCTGTAAAAAGATAAAGAGAGGTGGCCCCCAGATGCCTGCCTGCTGGATAAAGGCAGAGAGGGTTTCCTTGGACTGTAAAACCCCAGCCTGATAAGCCCAAATACAGAAAATCAAACTTCCAACTCCACCGACAATCGATGAGATATTGATAACTTGCTGCAAAAGGGGAGAAACAGCTTTCATTTGTTTGTCCTGTGACATGTAAACTCCTCATAGATAGTATATTTCTACTATACCATATTTTGGAGGAGAAAGGGGGAATGAGTGCTTTTGCAATGGGAAGAGTGATGGAATTTGAGCCTAAACATGCTATAATAAAGGAAGCGGACAAGGAGCAAAGGAGAGAGTATGATACAGGTAAAACCAGAACTGGAGATAGAAAAACAACTGATCAGCCAACTGGTAACTGGGGAAAGTCAATGGACATACAGAGAAGACCTCAAAACAGAAGAGCAATTATGGGAAAACTTCTTTGAAAAGCTAGCCCAGAACAATGTGGCTCTATTGGCAGATTATCCCCTGACAGAACAGGAAAAACGCCAGATAAAGAATCAACTGAACTTTGTTAGCTACTATGATGCTGCCAAGTGGTTGGTCGGCGAAAATGGCATTGCCAAGGTTGAGGTTCAGAGAGAAGATGCTAGTTTGGGGACTATCCGTTTATCTGTCATTTGGCGAGACAATATCGCAGCTGGTAAGTCCAGTTATGAGGTTGTCAACCAAGTCGAGAGAGACAAGATAAATCCTCAGGATCAAGACCGCAGGCTAGATGTGACCCTCTTGATTAATGGCCTTCCCATGATTCAGATTGAGCTTAAGAGTCCCCGAGTAGCTTTTTTAGATGCCTTTCATCAAATCAAAAAGTATGATAGGGAAGGCAAGTTCCGTGGCATCTACTCTAGCTTACAGATGTTTGTTGTGACCAATAAGGTGGATACACGCTATATCGCTGCAGCTAGGGAAAATAAACTCAACAAGCAATTTCTAACCAAGTGGGTGGATAAAGACAACCAACCCATAACGAGCTTGACCAGTTTTGCCCACGAAGTCCTTTCCATCCCTCGTGCCCACCAGATGATCATGCAGTATTCTGTCCTTGATGATAGCAAGAAGGCTCTCATCCTCCTGCGTCCCTACCAGATCCATGCCATCGAAGCAGTGCAAGAAGCTTCTCGCCAGCAAGCGTCAGGATATGTCTGGCACACGACAGGTTCAGGTAAGACCCTGACTTCTTATAAGGTAGCTCGGAATCTCCTCCAGATTCCATCCATCCAAAAGACGATTTTTGTCGTTGACCGCAGGGACTTGGACCAACAAACCACTTCATCTTTTCTCTCTTATGCGACCAATGATGTCATTGATATTGATGAGACGGATAATACCCATGATTTGGTCAAGCGACTGGGAAGCAATGATAAGCGTGTCGTGGTGACCACCATACAGAAAATCACCACCATGATGCGCAAGTTTGAGCAAGGTCTTTACCAAAGAGATGCGGACAAAATCAAGGGTCTTCGAGTGGCCTTTGTCGTGGATGAATGCCACCGTGCCGTGACGCCACAAACACAAAAAGATATTAAGGCCTTTTTCCTACAGTCTCTCTGGTACGGTTTTACAGGCACACCTATCTTTAAGGAAAATAAACGCCGGCAGGTCGGTGACCTAGCCCAAACCACCCAGCAACAGTACGGAGACCGTCTCCATGAGTATACAGTCAAGGAAGCCATCCATGACGGAGCTGTTTTAGGATTTAAGGTGGATTATCGCAATACCCTCATCACGGATAAGTCTGAAAATGACATACCAGATACCGTGTATGAGAATGAGGAGCATATGCTGGAAGTTTTGGATGCCATTATCAATAAATCCCGTCAACAGCTAGGCTTCCAAAAGGGAGTTGGTAAGACCTACAATGCCATCCTGACCGTCAAGTCAATCCCTCAAGCCCAAGCCTACTATGACCTCCTCAAACGAGTCAAGGCTGGGGAGACACGTGTCAAGGTATCGGAAAGGGTCAAGCAGGTCCTTCCAGACTTTCCAAAGGTGACCATCACCTACTCGGTTACTGAAAATGAAGAAGAGTCAAGAGCCAACCAAGACCACATGAAGCAGGTTTTAGAAGACTATAACCAAGAGTTTGATACCCACTTTACCATGGCGGATCTTCGTGGTTTTAATACGGATGTCAATAACCGTCTAGCTCGAAAGCAGGACAAATACCTCTATCGCAAGGAACAGTTGGACTTAGTCATCGTCGTTAATCGTCTCTTAACGGGATTTGATGCCCCTTGTCTGTCAACTCTCTTTATCGATAGAAAGCCCATGCAACCGCAGGACTTGATTCAGGCCTTTAGCCGAACCAATCGTATTTTTGACAGCAGTAAGACCTATGGGCATATCATTACCTTCCAAAAGCCCCTAACCTTTAAGGAAGCAGTGGATAATGCCCTCAAACTCTATTCGAATGGTGGAGAAAACGAGGTCCTAGCTCCTAGCTGGGAAGAGGAGAAGAGAAACTTTTTGAGGAGTTGTAGTGATTTCAAAAATCTTGCCACTGATGACTATGTGAACGGTCTAGATCTCGAGCAAGTCTCTACACCTGAGTTGAGGAAACTGGCTAAAACCTATCAATCCTTTGATAAATACCTAGCCTCTATCCGAGTGTATAAAGAGTATGATGAGGAAGAGCTTTACAGTCAGACGGGACTTGATGGAGAAAAGTTGGAAAGGTATCTGGGCCTTTATCGAAATGTCCTTGCAGAATTAAAAAGCCGAGTAGAGGATGATGACGATGGTGAACCACTTGATATTCACTATGAACTGGAGTCTATCCAAGTGGACGAAATCAACTATGCCTATATCCTAACCTTGATCCAAAGCCTGATTGAACAAGGCCAAAGTCAAGAAAAGAACCTAAGCGCTCAAGATAGGGAAGCGGTGGATAACTATATTCAGAGTCTTGAGAAGACCAATCCAAATCTTGCTCAGATTATCACTGAACTTTGGAGAGAAGTCCAAGAACATCCGGAAAGCTATCGTGGTCAGTCTATCGCAAATATCTTGGATCAGATGATCGAGGCGGTCATCCAGCAACACATCCAAGTCTTTAGTAAGCGCTGGTATGTCGGCGAGGATGAACTCCGTTACTATGTCGAACACTACCGTAAGGGAGCTAAAAAACAACTAGGAGAAAGCCAGCTGACCAAGAGCCAGCGCTATCAGGACTATAAGCTAGAGGTGGCGGATGCCCTCAATCCTCTCCTCTATAAAAAACAAATCAAGGAAGCCTACACCCAGCTGGTAGAGGAAGTCATTGAGCCATTGAGGGTTGGGAGATAAGGAGGAGAAAAATGAAAAAAAGAATCGCAGTCTATGATATTACTGATACTATTACGGAAATTGAATTAAATGATGAAAAGATATTTAATATCGCAACTATTTTCAATAACATTCTGGGCGGTGGCGAGGGGACTCAATCTCATAGTACTATTGCTGCTGAAATAAAGGATGAGAATAGTATTTTAAGAGCCTATCATAATGACAAGGAAAATTTTGAAATTCAAAATTTTGCTGATAAATTATTGTCTGCTGAATGCAGTGAAAGTAATGGGAGAAGAAAAGCAAGTTTGCGAGAAGGATATCTCTTTATTAGAGAGACTGATTCAGAATTAATATTATTAAAATTAGAAAAAACATCAGTTGCGAATAAAGATACTTTTGAAGTACAGGGGCAATTAGGGACTGATAAAAATTATTATAAGGTTTGTATTTTGTCAGATGAACTGACAAATATAGCGGTCATAGATAAGAGTAGGAAAATTGCAAATTATTGGCTTGATAGTTTCTTAGGGTTACAAGAAGTAAGAAACAAAAAGATTAATACATATGATTTGTTAGAATTGATTGAGTCAAAGGAATTATTCTCTGAGGAAATAGTAAGACTTGAAAATATTGATGATATTATTAGAGAGTCAAAAAAATATATATTTAACAGCAATATATTTGATAAGAGTGGGCTTGTTGATTCTTTAAATGAAAGTGGATTAATAGATATTTCTACTCATGTAGTAAATTTTGAATTGCAATTTTACTCAAATGAATCCAGTAAGTTGGATTACAGTTTTGAAATTGATGAAAGAGTATTAAAAGACCATTTTAAAAGTGAGATTAGAATCTCTAAAGAAACTGTAATTAAGACAGATAATTTCGAGAAACTTATTTTGGATGGAGGAGTTTCACTGGTAGGTGATGAGATTAGACTAGTAGTTGATAGAGAGTGTCTTGAAGAAATTAGACAAAAACTAGGTGAATAACATGCCAAATTGGAATAAACTTTCTTATGAAATAGAAAATACCCCCAGTAATAGTTTACTAATACAAAATTTAGAAGCTTTTGGAATTGTTAAGAATGATTTGGATAGAGATATTTATACTGTTCGGACTTTGGGGTTACAATCAGTTATATTCAATCTAGAAGATTACATAGATAATCAAATATTTTTCGAGGGTACTGTTAGATTTTTTCAAAAGAAAGATTTTTCAAAAGATATTAGAATTATTACTAAGAATAGTGAAAATACTTGGATTGAAGAAAAGAAAAATTTTTCTGTTGAAATAATAAAAATAGAGAAAATGTTGAGTGACAACAACATTAACATAAATGCTGATAATAAGCTTTTATATAATATTCCGATATCAATTTTTGATTCTAATTGTAAAATCTCTAAAGTGAGAAAGTCGAAATATATTTGTTTGATGTCATTATTCAGCAATTTTACCAACTATGAAAATGATTTATTCAAGTTTAAACTAGTTATAGATAATAATGAGATAACAAATGATTATTGTTTTGGAGATAGTATTCCAGATAAACAACTTGAATTTTTAGAAGAATTATATTATTGGATTGTCGACGATGGTGATAACTATATACAAAAGCTGAGTATTGTAAGATCAATTTTATTAAAAAATAAATCATTTATTATAGAAAATAGTTTGTTAAATTCAGTAAAAAGTATTTTTCAAAGAATAATTGATTCTAATGTAGATAGATATTTCAATGAAGTTGCTCTATTAAAAGATGACTTTTTAAAAATTGTAGAACGAGAAAATGATATTTATCAATCTTTACATATTAAGCTGATGGGTTGGTTCTCTGCTTTAGCATTACTAATTTTTGATAAAATAAAGGACTATAAAGGAGAAGATGTTTTTTTAAGATTAATAGGTTCTGATAGTCAAAAGACTAAATTACTATTACTGATGTTAATTGGTGCACTAATTTTTATTTTAATTATTTATGTTTTAGAGATGCGAAAAAATCGAGCTGAATATAATAAATTGAAATCGTTCTATATAACTAGTCTTATGTTTACTGACGGCGATTTTGAAGAAAAGATTGAATTACCTCGTCTTGATATTAGATACATTCTGTTTATTTTTTGGGTTGTCTTAATATTAGTTTTTAAAATATTTACATTTTATTTAAATTTTATAATTTATACTGGACTCATAACATTATCTTTTGTACTATCATATAAAATCTATAACAAAAGAAATAAAACAAAAAGTTCAAGAAAGTAAGGGAGTAATTATTGGATAAAAAAAATAATCCTGTGATTAGATTTCACAATTATAAAGAACTATGGGAATGCGATAGATTAAAAAATATCTTCAGGACTATTAGAAATGCTTATGTAGGGACAGCAACTCCTTACTATGTTGAAAAGGGTCATTTTTATCTAGAATCTAATAACGTTAAAAATGGTAAAATTAATTATAATTCTCAAATTTTTATTAATGATGAATTTTATGAAAAACAAAGAGATAAGTGGTTGAAAACAAATGATATTGTAATGGTACAATCTGGACATGTAGGTCACACAGCTGTTATTCCAGAAGAATTAAATAATACTGCTGCTCATGCTCTGATAGTTTTTACTGATTATAAAAAAGAAGTAAATCCGCATTTCTTAAATTATCAATTTCAATCTAACGGTAAGAGAAAGGAGCTTGATTTAATTTCTACTGGTAATACTATTAAGCATATTTTAGCTTCAGAGATGAAAAACTTTAAGATGGATTTCCCTACATTTGAAGAACAATCCGTCATCGGCTCCCTCTTCCGCACCCTCGACGACCTTCTTGCAAGCTATAAAGACAATCTCACCAACTACCAATCTCTCAAGGCGACCATGCTCTCCAAGATGTTTCCAAAAGCTGGACAGAGAGTTCCTGAGATTCGTCTGGATGGATTTGAAGGTGAGTGGGAAATTGTTAAATTAGGAGACAATTGTAGAATTATAACTGGTGGAACACCTAGAACTGGTGTAAAGGAATTTTGGAATCCAAAAGAGATTCCGTGGATGTCCTCAGGAGAAATTAATAAGAAGATTTTAAATGAAACTGAAGAAATGATATCTTGCATTGGACTAGAAAATTCTAGTGCAAAATGGGTTAAGCAGAATTCAGTTTTAATTGCTTTAGCAGGTCAGGGGCAAACTAGAGGTAGAGTAGCAATTAATAAGATACCACTAACCACAAATCAATCAATTGCAGCGATTGAAACAAATAACAGTATTGATTTTTTATTCTTATATACAGATTTAGGAAGACGATATGATGAGCTACGTTTAATTTCATCAGGTGATGGAACACGTGGTGGTTTAAATAAAATGATAATTTCTAGCTTGGAATTAAATATTCCAGGTATTGAAGAACAACAAGCCATAGGCTCATATTTTTCAAACCTAGATAATCTCATCAACTCTCACCAAGAAAAAATTTCTCAATTGGAAACACTCAAAAAGAAGCTCTTGCAAGATATGTTTATTTAAGGAGGAAATGAATTTGAATGATTTATTTCAGCACTTTGAGTTTACTTTGTTAGTTTATTCTGCTTTATTTTCGCTCATAGGTTCTTTTATAGGATTTCTGTTACAAGTAATCGTTTCAACTAGTTTATCCAATAGAGGAAAAGTTAAGATTTATATTAAGTCGACTTCCCATAAACTAATAAGCAGAGTTTGGGGATTTGATAATTCAGTAAATGGAATGGTCTTTGGAGTTCCTTTGTCAATTGAGCTTCATAATACAAAGTCTAGAAAGCAAATTATTAGAAATATGAATCTTGTTCTGTACAATAGAGGCGAACAGGTTAGAAAGATGAGACAAGTTACTTTTTCTGAAAAAGCAAATGAGAAATTCTTTTATGGTGAGAATGGAGCGTATTCATTTCTAATTGATGCTTATGAAATAAAAAGATTTGACCTATATTTTGCTATTTCTCAAAAAGAATTTAATAGTGATTTTGATGAGGTTAGAATATCATATTTTGATTCTAAAGATAAATACCATGAGTTTAAAATTTTTGAGATTAGTGAACCATGGATTATATCCAAGAACAAGACCGATGATGATTGGAGAGCTATAAACTAACATCAATCTCCTTGGAAAAAACTTAGAAAGAAACATTATGGAAACAACACAAACTTCCCAGTCGCTTTACCAAGCCCTGTGGAACTCAGCGGATGTTCTCCGCTCTAAGATGGATGCTAATGACTATAAGTCCTATCTCTTGGGCATGGTCTTTTATAAGTACCTGTCAGATAAGATGCTCTTTTTCGTGGCGGAGACTATGGAGAAGGGGAGTGAGAGTCTAGAGGCTGCCCTTGAGGTCTATCGCAATTACTATGAGGATGCGGATACCCACGAGGATCTTCTTGCAGTTATGAAGGACGAACTCAACTATAGTATCAAGCCTGAGTTGACATTTACGGCTCTAGTAGCACGTGTCAATGAGGGGACTTTCCAGTTGGAAGATTTGGCTCAGGGTTTTCGAGATATTGAGCAGAGTGATGAACTCTATGAAAACCTCTTTGAAGATATTGACCTCTATTCCAAAAAGCTAGGGGCGACTCCGCAAAAGCAAAACCAAACGGTGGCGGCAGTCATGAAGGAGTTGGCTGTGCTAGATGTGGCTGGTCATGCTGGTGATATGCTGGGAGATGCCTATGAGTATCTGATTGGTCAGTTTGCGACTGACTCGGGAAAGAAGGCTGGTGAGTTCTATACGCCGCAGCCTGTTGCCAAACTTATGACTCAGATTGCTTTCTTGGGTCGTGAGGACCAGCTAGGCTTTACCATCTATGACGCGACTATGGGTTCTGGCTCTCTCTTGCTCAATGCCAAGAAATACTCTCACAAACCGCAGACAGTGGTCTATTTTGGTCAGGAGCTCAATACTTCGACCTATAACTTAGCTCGGATGAACATGATTCTACACGGTGTTCCGGTTGAGAATCAATTTCTCCACAATGCTGATACCTTGGATGAAGACTGGCCAACTCAAGAGCCAACCAACTTTGACGGTGTTCTCATGAACCCACCCTACTCTGCCAAGTGGTCTGCTAGCTCTGGCTTTATGGCGGATCCTCGTTTCTCTCCTTTTGGGAAACTGGCACCCCAGTCCAAAGCTGACTTTGCCTTCCTATTGCATGGTTACTACCATCTCAAGCAGGATAATGGTGTTATGGCTATCGTTCTTCCCCACGGTGTTCTTTTCCGTGGAAATGCGGAAGGAACCATTCGCAAGGCCTTATTAGAAGAAGGTGCCATTGATACAGTTATCGGTCTACCAGCCAATATCTTCTTTAACACCAGCATTCCGACCACGGTTATCATTCTCAAAAAGAATCGTACCAACCGTGATGTCTACTTTATCGATGCTTCTAAGGAGTTTGATAAGGGGAAAAATCAGAATATCATGACGGATGCTCATATCGAGAAGATTCTAGAGGCCTACAAGTCTCGTGAAGAGATTGATAAGTTTGCCCATCTAGCAAGCTATGAAGAAATCGTCGAAAATGACTATAACCTCAATATCCCTCGCTACGTAGATACCTTTGAGGAAGAAGAAGTCGAACCACTGACAGATATCGTCAGCAAGATTAACACGACAAATCAAGCAATCCAAACCCAAACCGCTTCCCTGCTCGAGATGCTGAACCAACTCCACGGAACCACATCAGAAGCCGATGCTGAACTTAAAAAGTTTTTGAAAGAGTTTGAAGGGTGATGGGGAGTCGGATTTGTATATCAATTGTAGAGTATTTGAACACTACAGTTTTGCATCCTCATTGCTTAATAGATATGTGAATGTTGAGTAGGAAATAGAATTGCTTTTTAAATAACGCAGAAAAAACAGCGTAATAAATCAAAAAAAGTCATGTAAAATGACTTTTTTTGATATAATAGATATAAGAAAACGAAGGAGATCGTAAGCGTGGTTAAATTAAGGAGTCTCATTATAGAGAATATAAAGAACGTGCAGTATGGAGTGATTGATTTTCAAAATAAATCTGACTTTATCAATGTAACGGGAATTTATGGTCAGAATGGTTCAGGAAAAACAGCTGTTGTAGATGTATTTGAAGTTCTATCTGCCTTGATGAGAGGTGAGTCTATTCCACAACATACAAAGGGGATTTTTAATGCCATAGACCAAGTAGGGGAAAATGCGATTACTTTAGAATTAGAAGTCCCAGAAACCTATATCATTCGATATAAAGTCGAGTTTGCTGCAAGTGAACCTACAGGCATGCAAGATGTAATGGTTGTAAAAGAAGAACTTGCTTATAAACCTCTAGAAGCTGGGTCCAGATACCGCTATTTACTGAGATACGAATATGAGGGAAGTAATTTTGATACAGAGCAACCGCGACATACGGGCTATTTAAAATCTCAAAGAACTATTATGGGAAAGGACGCGGTTAGTGTTTTAACAAAGACAATTATTGATGATAATCGTTCCTTTATTTTCTCAAAAGAATTAGTAGGATTTATTTATACTTCAAGTAAGCAAGATTTATCGACGCTTGTTGAAATTTATAATGTCATTCAAGACTTTTATCAAAATTTGAGGATCTTTACTCAAGAGTTATCTAGTTTGAATAGTAGTGGGGTTACTCCTATCACAATTAACTATCAGAATCGTGACTCTCATGTGAGTTATCAGGGGATTATCCCTATGTTTCTTCAAAGTGGAGGAATTTCTATAAATGAAGAAATTTATAGTGTTTATGAGAGCACGATTGACTATTTGAATGAAATTGTTCCCATTATTATCCCTGACTTGAAACTTGAAATGGAAGCAGGTGAGATAGAGATTCGAAGTGATGGACAAAAAATAAGAAATGTTAGTTTTATTTCGAATCGTGCAGGTAAAAGATTCTCTCTAAAACATGAATCTGAAGGGATTCGTAAAATTATTAGTATGCTTGGATTTTTGGTGGAAGTATATAATAAAGAGAATATTATCGCTGTCATTGATGAATTGGATGCAGGTGTATTTGAATATCTACTAGGCGAGTTGATTGAAATTTTTTCTGAAAGTGCCAAAGGACAACTCATTTTTACTTCTCATAATTTACGCGTACTAGAAAAACTTCCTTCCTACAAGGTTGTGTTCTCAACAGCTTGTCCGACAAATCGTTATATCCGTCTAACTGGCATTAAGCCAAGCAATAACTTAAGAGATATTTACTTGAGAGGAATTCAGCTGGGTGGACACGAAGAAGAATTGTATCAAGGAGTTTCTAATAGTAAAATTAAACGAGCTTTGAGAAAGGCAGGGATCAAGCTTGGCGAATAAAAGTAGAAAGGTTATTCTAGTATTTGTAGAGGGAGAATCCGATGAGACTGTTGTAGGATTTGTAACAGATTCATTAGTGGAACGATTGGAGAATATGCATATCACACTAAAGGTGATGTATGGAGATGTCTTTTCAGATAGGAGATATTCTGCCTCATCTGGAACGAAAATTGCAAGTGATAGAATTTGCGAGGTTCTTGCTACAGAAAAATGGGAGGTAAGTGATTTACTGTTTGTTGCCTTTGTAACAGATACGGATGGCATGTTTATGAATCCAACTTCTTTAGTTGTAGATGATTCTATGGAAGGGACAGATTCATTTCAATATGATTTACAAACTCGGAGGCTACTCTTTTCAACGACGAAGAAGAAAAAGGATATTATTGAAACGAGACAGAGAAAGGCAAGGCATGTCAATCAGTTGATTAAAGATGGGACTTCCTTGTTGGTTAAGCGGAAGTTAGTTCAAACTTTTGTGTATTATAATTCTGTTAATTTGGAGCATGTTTTATTTGGCAAGATATTACCAAATCATGAAAAAATAGGTGCTGCTGATGATTTGATCGACCAGTATGAAGAAAAAGGCGATGCAGGAGTAGAAGAAGAGATTTTAGCATTTTTCCAAAGCAGATGCCCGGCAGACGATTACGAACAATCATGGCAATTTATAAAACAAAATGAAATGACGAATGGGTATTCTAATTTAGCGTTATTGTTTGACAAGATTCAGAATTATAAATAACATCCTGACAAACAGTTTGTAGTCCAATAAGTTCAATAGAAATATAGGAGGTCAGCAATCACTATGACTAATAAAATTAATGAATACAAAGATCTGACTGCTTTTCATCCAGGTCAGTATGTTGAAGAGTTGATTGAAGAGTATAACGTAACGCAAAAAGAATTTGCAGAGCGTTTAGGAATTTCTGAAATGAAGCTCGGTAAATTAGTGAATGGTGAGGAATCAATTAGTAATGATATTGCTGAGAAGTTAGCCAACATTACTAATATTTCGATGATAACTTGGCTCAATCTTCAACATGTCTACGATGTAAAAATTGCGGAGATCATAGAGTAAACACGGTATAATCTCAAATATGAATAATAACAACCAACGTGTCCTTTGCCAACAACTATGGGCTAGAAACAAATACCTCGTTTTGAGTCATTCTAGCAATATTTACAATGATATTCGTCAATATCTCAAGCAAGAAGTGGTGGAAGTGAGTCAGGTTCAAGAGATGATTGACCGTGCCTGTCAAATCCCAGAACATAGGGGGCAGGTTTGCAATGCCTTTCAGCATATTTGGGGATATTTCAAAAAGAAAGCGACAGAAGCTGAGAGAAAAGACTACATGCTCTTGCTGGATCAGTATCGCTTTGGTCAGGCTTCTAAGGAAGATGTTATTGATAAGACTAGAGACTTGCTTAAACGCTATCCAAATACCTACTTGCAACATTCGACTTTATTGAAAGGAGACTCCTATGAGACTTTGGCATGAGGCTTTGATTTCACAACTTCCCCGTCCTCAACTCTTGGGGCAACATCGAGAATGCTGCGCCCTTCGTGGCAATGGCTGGGGCAGAAAGCATGCGACAGTGGACTATGTTTTTACCCACTCGGCCCTATCGTCTCTATGCCTATCATCGCTTAATCATGGAGGAAATGGCTAATCGTGGCTACAATGTCAGTCCAGAGTGGCTGGACAAGAACTATCGTGGCAAGACCTGCCCTCCTTACCAAGATTTGGTAGAGGAGAAGTTGACTAGTCCTATATACAGCGAACATGACGATGCATACTATGAGGAGTGTTTGGATAATCTCCGTGAGAAGGTGATAGAGCTGGAATAATAGTAAGGATTGCCTTCAATTTATAACTCTTCTCGTAATTTTTTCGAATAATAAAGATGAGACCTTTGGAATTTTTCTAAGGTCTTCTTTTTTATGAGTGTTAGGATTTACTTTTATTAACTTTTAAGTTATAATTTTAAAAAAGCCAAGCGTGAACTGAAGGACTTAAAAGAAAGAGGATTAAGTGATGAAGAATAATGCTATTGGTAGTAATTGGAAGGATGTCCGGTCTGAACTATTTACTAAGGAGGAAATCCTTGAAAGTGATATGCGAGTGGCTATTATGAGTGAGCTGATTGAGGCTAGGCATGAACAAGGAATCAGTCAGAAAAAGCTAGAAGAACTTAGTGGAGTAAGCCAGCCTGTCATAGCTAGGATGGAAACAGGAAAGACAAGTCCTCAGTTGGACACAGTCTTAAAAGTCCTAGCCAGTTTAGGAAAGACACTAGCAGTCGTCCCACTTGAACAAGGGAAAAGCTGACTAGAATCAGTTATAGTCTTTTCTAATAACAAGTCATAGTCACTTATAAGAATTACTAATAACATGTTTGAGCGTTCTAACAAAAATACAGCCAAAAACAAGCTATACAAAGGATTTGAGGCATTTGTCTCAAGTCTTTTTCTTTTGTTCAAAAAATAGATATAGTTTCAAACTATATCAAAGCCTAATTTTTTACAATTATACAGACGCTTCCTTTTCTGTTAAGATAGTTTCAACAACAAATTTTGGAGGACACATCATGTCAACTACAATCATCGGTTTCCCTCGTTTGGGCGAATTCCGCGAATTAAAATTTACAACTGAAAAATACTTTAGAAAAGAAATCTCAGAAGAAGAACTCTTGGCAGCAGCAAAAGACTTGCGTGCTAAACACTGGAACATTGTCAAAGAAAAAGGCATCACTGAAATTCCATCAAATGACTTTTCTCATTATGACAACTTCCTAGATGCAGCTTTCCTTTTTAATGTGGTACCTGCTTCAGTTCAAAACTTGGACTTGTCTGACCTTGAGCGCTACTTTGCTTTGGGTCGTGGTTACCAAGGAGAAAAAGGGGATGTTCGCGCCCTTCCAATGAAGAAATGGTTCAACACCAACTACCATTACATCGTTCCTAAATTTGAAAAAGACACTCAAGTAAAATTGGCTGGTCACAAGATTTTCGATGAATTCCAAGAAGCTAAAGAGCTAGGATTGAACACTCGTCCTGTTCTTGTAGGTCCATTCACTTTCCTTCAATTGTCAGACTTTGAAGAAGGTGTGAAAGCAGAAGATTTCGTAGACAGCTTAGTAGCTGCTTACCAAGAAGTTTTTGCTAAATTGGCTGAACTTGGTGCGACTCGTATCCAATTGGATGAAGCGGCTCTTGTAAAAGATTTGACAGCTGAAGAAAAAGCTCTCTTCTTGAACCTCTACAACAAACTTTTGGCTGACAAAAAAGGTCTTGAAGTCTTGCTTCAAACTTACTTCGGTGACGTTCGTGACGTTTACGCTGACCTTGTAAACTTGCCAGTAGATGCTATCGGTCTTGACTTCGTTGAAGGTAAGAAAACTCTTGAATTGGTTAAAGGTGGTTTCCCAGCTGACAAGACTCTTTATGCAGGTATTGTCAATGGTAAAAACATCTGGCGCAACAACTACGAAAAGAGCTTGGCTGTTCTTGAACAAATCCCAGCTGAAAACATTGTCTTGACAAGCTCATGCTCACTTCTTCATGTGCCATTTACAACTGCTAACGAAGAATTTGAACCAGCTATCTTGAACCACTTTGCTTTTGCAGTTGAAAAATTAGACGAAATCCGTGATTTGGATGCTATCCGCAATGGTCAAGGTGAAGAAGCACTTGCAGCCAACAAAGAACTCTTTGCGACTGAGCGTGTGGGTGAAAATGCAGAACTTCGTGCGCGTATCGCTGGCTTGACAGACGCAGACTACACTCGTTTGCCAGCTTTTGCAGAACGTGAAGCTATCCAAGAAGAAGCTTTCAAACTTCCAGCTCTTCCAACAACAACTATCGGTTCATTCCCTCAAACAAAAGAAGTTCGTGCTAAACGTTTGGCTTACCGTAAAGGTGAATTGTCTCAAGAAGAGTACGACGCTTTCCTTGCTGAAACGATCGATGAATGGATCAAATGGCAAGAAGATATCGACTTTGATGTCCTTGTTCACGGTGAATTCGAGCGTAATGACATGGTTGAGTACTTCGGTCAAAACTTGTCAGGTTACCTCTTCTCTAAAAATGGTTGGGTACAATCATATGGTATGCGTGGGGTGAAACCACCAATCATCTGGGGTGATGTCACTCGTCTTAACCCTATCACTGTTAAATGGTCTAGCTATGCACAAAGCCGTACAAACAAACCTGTTAAAGGGATGTTGACTGGACCTGTTACTATCCTCAACTGGTCATTCCCACGTGAAGACATCTCTATCAAGGATTCAACTCTTCAAATCGCCCTTGCTATCAAGGATGAAGTGCTGGACCTTGAAGCTGCTGGTGTGAAAATCATCCAAATCGACGAGGCTGCTCTTCGTGAAAAATTGCCACTCCGTCGTAGCGACTGGTACGAAGACTACCTTGACTGGGCAATTCCTGCCTTCCGCTTGGTACACTCAACAGTAGCGCCAGATACACAAATCCACACTCACATGTGTTACTCAGAATTTACAGATATCATCCCAGCTATCGACAACTTGGATGCGGACGTTATCTCATTTGAGGCTAGCCGTTCAAACCTTGAAATCTTGGACGAACTCAAAGCGAAGAACTTCCAAACAGAAGTGGGACCTGGGGTTTACGATATCCACTCACCTCGTGTGCCGAACGAAGGCGAAATCGACCACACAATCGAAGCCATCCTTGCTAAAGTGCCAAGCAAGAAAGTTTGGATCAACCCTGACTGTGGTTTGAAAACACGTGGTATTCCAGAAACAAAAGAAAGTTTGATCCGTCTTGTGGAAGCAGCTAAAGCTGCGCGTGAGAAATTGTAAGATAAGGATTTCTCAAGAAGCACTGTTTTGTCAATCTGCCTGTTTCACTCGGATTCAAAGAGTCCAGCTAATGAAAAAATCAACTAGAAAAGGATAATGACTATGTCACGCCAAACACCGTCACTCTCATTTGAAGTGTTCCCTCCAAACCCAGCCGTGGGTAATGATAAAATTATTTCTGCTCTTCAAGATATGCAGGAGTTGGCTCCCCACTTTATCAGTGTGACTGCCAGCAATAATAAATTTAATATCAAGGAAACGACGGTTCGTTTGGCTGACTTTATCCAAAATGACTTGGCGATTCCGACTATTGCTCACTTGCCAGCCATCTATTTGACTAAGGACAAGGTTGCTGAAACCATTGCCGACTTGGACAAGGTTGGGGTACAGAAAATCTTGGCCTTGCGTGGGGATATTATTCCTGATGTGGAGCCACAGAAGGATTTCCGCTATGCAACCGACTTGATTGAGTTCATCAAGGAACAAGCCCCTCACTTTGATATTGTTGGTGCTTGTTATCCAGAAGGTCATCCAGATTCACCAAATCAGATTTCAGATATTCAAAATCTTAAGAAGAAAGTAGATGCAGGTTGTTCGAGCCTTGTAACTCAGCTTTTCTTTGACAATGAGCGCTTCTATGATTTCCAAGACAAGTGTATCTTGGCTGGGATTGATGTTCCTATTCATGCAGGGATTATGCCAATTCTGAATCGAAATCAGGCTCTCCGCCTCTTGAAGACTTGTGAGAATATCCATCTTCCACGTAAATTTAAAGCCATCTTAGACAAGTATGAGCATGACCCTGAGTCGCTCAGAGCAGCAGGACTTGCCTATGCAGTGGACCAAATCGTGGACTTGGTAACTCAGGATGTTGCCGGTGTGCATCTTTACACCATGAATAATGCAGAGACAGCAAAATACATCCACCAAGCAACCCATGCCTTGTTTAATCATCAGTCTCTAGGATAATAAAAAGCAAACCATTCTTCTCAGGTGAGGGGAATGGTTCCTTTTTAATGGTAAAGACCGCACTTTTTAAGAAAAATATGATAAAATAGACTCTGTACGTACTTGATACAAAGATGAGGGTATAAACAGATTCCTAACTATTCAAATCTGCTATAAAAAGGACAAATACTAAAGAATAATATTTTTAAACTTTTCAAAGTATCTAGGTAGTTGAACACGGGCTAAATCCCTAGTGAAAAAGATAGATTTCCTGGTGTGCATCGCACACTGCGTCAATCTCCTATTTTCATACGGGATTCTTTACGCCCTTTGTATCTTGATCTTTGTAGGCAAGGCGTATAATTTCATCAATCCAAAGGGGATTAAAATGACAAAACAAGTGTTTCAAACGACTTTTGCGGGTCGTGAGTTAATCGTAGAGACTGGTCAGGTTGCTAAGCAAGCAAATGGCTCTGTTGTCGTGCGTTACGGTGAGTCAACTGTCTTGACTGCGGCCGTTATGTCTAAAAAAATGGCAACTGGGGATTTCTTCCCACTTCAAGTCAACTATGAAGAAAAAATGTATGCGGCTGGGAAGTTTCCTGGTGGCTTTATGAAACGTGAAGGACGTCCTTCAACGGATGCGACCTTGACAGCACGTTTGATTGACCGTCCAATCCGTCCTATGTTTGCGGAAGGTTTCCGTAATGAAGTACAAGTCATCAATACGGTGCTTTCTTATGATGAAAATGCCTCTGCACCTATGGCAGCTATGTTTGGTTCATCCTTGGCGCTTTCTATCTCAGATATTCCATTTGACGGACCAATCGCTGGGGTACAGGTGGGCTATGTAGATGGCCAAATCATCATAAACCCTAGTCAAGAACAGGCAGAGCAATCTCTCCTTGAATTGACAGTAGCTGGTACCAAGCACGCTATCAACATGGTAGAGTCTGGTGCCAAAGAATTGTCAGAAGAAATCATGTTGGAAGCCCTTCTTAAAGGGCACGAAGCAGTCAAAGAATTGATTGCCTTCCAAGAAGAAATCGTTGCTGCTGTCGGTAAGGAAAAAGCAGAAGTGGAATTGCTTCATGTAGATGCTGAATTGCAGGCTGAAATCATTGCAGCCTACAACAGCGACCTCCAAAAAGCGGTTCAAGTAGAAGAAAAATTGGCTCGCGAAGCTGCAACCCAAGCAGTTAAAGACCAAGTGACTGCTGTGTATGAAGAAAAATATGCAGACCACGAAGAATTTGACCGTATCATGCGTGATGTGGCTGAAATCTTGGAACAAATGGAACACGCTGAAGTGCGCCGTTTGATCACAGAAGACAAGGTGCGTCCTGACGGTCGTAAGGTCGATGAAATCCGTCCTTTGGATGCGGTTGTTGACTTCCTTCCTCGTGTGCACGGTTCAGGTCTCTTCACTCGTGGCCAAACTCAAGCCCTTTCTGTCTTGACCTTGGCTCCGATGGGAGAAACTCAAATCATTGATGGTTTGGCCCCAGAGTACAAGAAACGCTTTATGCACCACTATAACTTCCCTCAATACTCTGTAGGGGAAACAGGTCGTTACGGTGCGCCAGGTCGTCGTGAAATTGGTCACGGTGCCCTCGGTGAGCGTGCCCTTGCTCAAGTCTTGCCAAGCTTGGAGGAATTCCCATACGCTATCCGCTTGGTAGCTGAGGTCTTGGAATCAAACGGTTCTTCATCTCAGGCTTCTATCTGTGCAGGAACTCTTGCCCTTATGGCTGGTGGTGTGCCAATCAAGGCGCCAGTAGCTGGTATTGCTATGGGACTTATCTCAGATGGGAATAACTACACAGTATTGACAGATATCCAAGGTTTGGAAGACCACTTTGGAGATATGGACTTTAAGGTTGCGGGTACTCGTGACGGGATTACAGCCCTTCAAATGGATATCAAAATTCAAGGGATTACTGCAGAAATCTTGACAGAGGCTCTTGCTCAAGCTAAGAAAGCGCGCTTTGAAATCCTTGATGTGATTGAAACAACCATTCCAGAAGTTCGTCCAGAATTGGCTCCAACTGCTCCGAAAATTGATACGATCAAGATTGATGTGGACAAGATTAAGATTGTCATCGGTAAGGGGGGTGAAACCATCGACAAGATTATCGCTGAAACAGGCGTTAAGATTGATATCGACGAAGAAGGAAATGTGTCTATCTACTCTAGCGACCAAGATGCTATTAACCGTGCTAAAGAAATCATTGCTGGTCTGGTTCGTGAAGCCAAAGTGGATGAAGTTTACCATGCGAAGGTTGTTCGTATCGAGAAATTTGGTGCCTTTGTTAACCTCTTTGACAAGACAGATGCCCTCGTTCACATTTCTGAAATGGCTTGGACGCGTACCAATAATGTCGAAGATTTGGTAGCAATCGGGGATGAAGTTGATGTTAAGGTAATCAAGATTGATGAAAAAGGACGTGTGGATGCTTCTATGAAGGCTCTTCTTCCTCGTCCTCCAAAACCTGAACGTGATGAAAAAGGTGAAAAATCAGAACGTCCTCACCGCCCACGTCATCACAAGGACCACAAACCTAAGAAAGAATTTACAGAAACACCAAAAGATTCAGAATAAGAAAAGGAGAAATGTATGGGATGGTGGCGCGAAACCATTGATATCGTGAAAGAAAATGATCCAGCGGCCCGCACCACTTTGGAGGTTTTGCTGACTTATCCAGGTGTTAAGGCCTTGGCAGCCCACCGTCTCTCGCATTTTCTCTGGAAGCATGGCTTTAAGCTCTTAGCTCGCATGCACAGTCAGTTTTGGCGCTTTTGGACTCAGATTGAGATTCATCCGGGTGCTCAGATCGATTCAGGTGTCTTTATTGACCACGGTTCAGGTCTGGTAATTGGAGAGACAGCGATTGTTGAAAAAGGTGTTCTTCTCTATCACGGAGTGACTCTCGGTGGGACTGGAAAGGATGTTGGTAAACGTCATCCGACTGTGCGTAAAGGTGCTCTCATATCAGCCCATGCCCAAGTTATTGGACCGGTGGAAATCGGTGAAAATGCCAAGGTCGGTGCAGCAGCAGTTGTTGTGGCAGACGTGCCTAGTGATGTGACGGTTGTTGGTATTCCTGCCAAGATTGTCCGTGTTCATGGTAAGAAGGATGAGCCTGTCATTCACGAAGTCGAAGAAAAACGAGAGTATTACGTCAATAAACTTGAGCAGGCTAAAGAAGCCAGTCACAGATCGTCTGGGCTCTAATTTATGATGATTCTTTTATCTATTAACATTTTTTAAAGACGATATTCGACTGAGTAGGTCGTAAAGCAAAAGGGCGACTGTCAGCCCTTTTCTTACATTTATTTGATTCTTCTTTTATTTTTAGAAAGGAGCAAGGGATTCCGAAGTCTAGAGAGATTCGGACTGAAATTGAATTGAACTCTTAGTGATGAAACTAAGTGTTCTTTGATTTTGGTTTTCCTGACTATTATTTTATGATTAAAATTTATGACACCATGTCTCGTGATTTACTAGAATTTGTCCCGATTGAGGATGGTAAGGTTAAGATGTATGTTTGTGGGCCAACGGTGTACAACTATATCCACGTGGGGAATGCTCGTTCAACGGTGGCTTTTGATACCATTCGTCGTTATTTCGAATACCGTGGCTACGAGGTTGCCTATATTTCCAATTTTACGGATGTGGATGATAAGATTATCAACCGTGCTAAGGAAGAAAGTATTACGCCTCAGGAGGTTGCGGACAAGTACATCGCTGCCTTTCGTGAGGATGTGACGGCCTTGGGCGTCAAACCTGCGACCCGCCATCCGCGTGTGGTAGAGTTTATGGCAGACATCATCCGCTTTGTGGAAGACTTGATTGAAAAAGGCTATGCCTACGAAAGTCAAGGGGATGTCTATTTCCGTGTGGAAAAATCTCACAACTATGCCAAATTGGCTAACAAAACCTTGGAAGACTTGGAGCTAGGTGCTTCAGGTCGTACCGATGAAGAAACGGCTCGCAAGGAAAATCCTGTAGACTTTGCTCTATGGAAAGCTGCTAAACCAGGCGAGATTTCTTGGGACAGTCCTTGGGGACCTGGTCGTCCAGGCTGGCATATTGAGTGTTCGGTCATGTCGACAGAAATTTTGGGCGATACTATTGATATCCACGGTGGTGGAGCGGACCTTGAGTTTCCTCACCACACCAATGAAATTGCCCAGTCAGAAGCCAAAACAGGCAAGACCTTTGCCAACTACTGGATGCATAATGGCTTTGTTAATATTGACAATGTCAAGATGTCCAAGTCCTTGGGTAACTTTATCACCGTACACGATGCCCTCAAAACTCTTGACGGGCAAGTGCTTCGATTCTTCTTTGCGACTCAGCATTACCGTAAACCAATCAACTTTACGGAAAAAGCAGTGCGTGATGCAGAGACCAATCTAAAGTATCTAAAGAACACTTACGAACAACCATTTACAGGAACTGTAGATACTCAAGAATTGCAAGCCTTTAAAGATAAGTTTGTGGCTGCAATGGATGAAGATTTTAACGCTGCCAATGGTATCACAGTTGTCTTTGAAATGGCCAAGTGGATCAACTCTGGTAACTATGATGCAAGTGTCAAGCAAGCTCTTGCGGATATGTTAGAAGTCTTTGGAATTGTCTTTGTTGAGGAAGTTTTGGATGTAGAAATCGAAGCCTTGATTCAAAAACGACAAGAGGCGCGTGCCAATCGTGACTTTGCGACAGCGGACCAAATCCGTGACCAATTGGCTGCTCAAGGAATTAAGCTCCTTGACACCAAGGATGGAGTGAGGTGGACACGTGATTGATGTCAATCTCATTAACGGGATTGCGCTAGCCTTTGAAGGAGATGCAGTTTATTCTATGTATATCCGTCGTCATCTCATCCTAAGAGGCATGACCAAACCCAATAAACTCCACCAAGAGGCCACTAAGTATGTATCTGCAAAGGCTCAGGCTCGCCTGATTGCCCTCATGTTGGAGGAGCAAGTCCTGACGGAAAAAGAAGAAGAAATCTATAAACGTGGTCGCAATACCAATAGCCATACCAAGGCTAAAAATGCTGATGTGGTGACTTACCGTATGTCCACAGGATTTGAAGCCGTGATGGGCTATCTCCATATGACTGAAAATATGGAACGTCTTGAGAGCTTGATTTCTTGGTGCATCCAAAAAGTGGAGGGCTAGGATATGATTGCAAAGGAATTACAAGACTGGTTTCCTGAGGCTCAGATTTTAGACCAACCTGTTGAGAAAGAGGGCTATCTTACTCTTCCTTTAGCTTCTCAGCAGTGGATTTTGCTGGAGGAAACTGGTCTCAGTGAGCGTGAAAAGCAGTTGGTTGCCCTTTTGACCCAGCAGGAGCAAGCTAGTTCGCTTAATCCTTGGTATCCCTATCTGATTGAGGGGAAGGGGCAGGCACCGCAAGCTTTTAAAAAGATTCAGCTGGTTTATTGCCATCTTTCCTATTTTCAACAGGAAAATCTAGCCTCTTGGTTAGACATGATGCGAACTCTTTTTCCTAACTGTCAGACGGTGCTTCAGGTCGGAGCTCAGGATTATGTTTTCGTGCTTCAACAAGATAAGTATACCTCTGTCCGCTCAATCTTATCTGATACGATTGAAGCGGTTGAGTATGACTTTGGACTGCGTTTGTCTATCATGTTAGGCCAAGTTTGGTCTCAGGCAGCACATCAAGCTCTGTCAGACTTAATCAAAGAAGAGCGCGATTTGTTTAAGACTTGGTGGCGTCAGGGTCACCAAGGTGTTCATACATTTTCGCAACTCTATCTTTGGAGTATAGGGGAAAGGCTCGTGGACCTGAGAGTCATTAAAGAATGCCTGCATCAGATGATTTTGGACCAGGATCAGATTCAGGAAATCATCCTTTCTCTTTGGGAAAATAGTGCAGTTCTAACTAAAACCGCCCAGCAACTCTATCTGCACCGCAATTCTCTCCAATACAAGATTGATAAATGGGAAGAATTGACAGGGTTTCAGTTGAAGGAATTGACTGACCTGACCTTGTGTTATCAGTTGATTTTACCAGATATTCTTTAAAGTTTTGTGCAAGTTGCACAGAACTTTTTTATTTTTTTAGTCACCTTGCCATAGAAATGTAAAGCGTTTTCATCTATAATAAAACTATCAAAAGACAAAAGGAGTTCACCTCATGGTAGAATTGAATCTTAAAAATATTTACAAAAAATATCCAAACAGCGAACACTATTCAGTTGAAGACTTCAACTTGGACATCAAAGACAAAGAATTTATCGTTTTCGTAGGTCCTTCAGGATGTGGTAAATCAACAACTCTTCGTATGATTGCTGGTCTTGAAGACATCACAGAAGGTACTGCATCTATCGACGGCGTGGTTGTCAACGACGTGGCTCCAAAAGACCGCGACATCGCCATGGTATTCCAAAACTACGCTCTTTACCCACACATGACTGTTTATGACAACATGGCTTTCGGTTTGAAATTGCGTAAATACAGCAAGGAAGACATCGACAAACGTGTTCAAGAAGCAGCTGAAATCCTTGGATTGAAAGAGTTCTTGGAACGTAAACCAGCTGACCTTTCAGGTGGTCAACGTCAACGTGTTGCCATGGGTCGTGCCATTGTCCGCGATGCAAAAGTGTTCTTGATGGACGAACCTTTGTCAAACTTGGATGCCAAACTTCGTGTATCGATGCGTGCTGAAATTGCGAAAATCCACCGTCGTATCGGAGCTACAACTATCTACGTAACTCACGACCAAACAGAAGCGATGACACTTGCTGACCGTATCGTTATCATGTCAGCAACTAAGAACCCTGCTGGTACAGGTACTATCGGACGTGTTGAACAAATCGGTACTCCTCAAGAAGTTTACAAAAACCCAGTTAATAAATTCGTTGCAGGATTCATCGGAAGCCCAGCAATGAACTTCATCAACGTGAAATTGGTTGGTAGCGAAATTGTTTCAGACGGTTTCCGCTTGAAAGTGCCAGAAGGAGCATTGAAAGTTCTTCGTGAAAAAGGCTACGAAGGTAAAGAATTGATCTTCGGTATCCGTCCAGAAGACGTGAATGCAGAGCCTGCTTTCCTTGAAACATTCCCAGAATCAGTTGTCAAAGCTACTATCTCTGTATCAGAATTGCTAGGTTCAGAATCTCACCTTTACTGCCAAGTTGGTAAAGATGAATTTGTTGCTAAAGTTGATGCTCGCGACTACTTGCAAACAGGTGCAACAGTGGAACTTGGATTTGACTTGAACAAAGCACACTTCTTCGATGTAGAAACTGAAAGAACAGTTTACTAAGCAAATGAAATGTCAAAACACTGCTAGAGAAATCTGGCAGTGTTTTTTTTGAGATTGAGTAGAAAAAACTCTCCAATGAACTGGAGAGTAGCTGTTTATTCTGCAGCTTGTTGCCAACGTTTGGCTAGCATATGAGATAGGCTAGAAATGGCTAGGTTGAAGCTGAAGTAGATGAGGGCAATCAGGATATACAGACTGAAGACCTGCTCTGGTTCGAAATAACGGCCCATGAGAATTTGGCTAGCTCCAAAGAGTTCTTGTAGGGCGATAACAGAGTAGAGAAGACTGGTATCCTTAATCACGGTTACAAACTGAGAAATGATGGCTGGCAGCATTTTACGAATGGCTTGTGGGAGAATGATGTGGTAGAGGATTTGTGCAGAAGTAAATCCTTGCGACATTCCCGCTTCGTACTGGCCCTTGTCTACGGCATTGAGACCACCTCGGATAATCTCGGCTAAGGCTGCTGAGGTAAAGAGGGTAAAGGCTGTAATACCTGCTGGAGTGGACTTCATCTTGAAAACCAAAAAGATAGTGAAAATCCAGAGGAGGTTAGGAACGTTACGCACAAACTCGATGTAAATGCTGGAGATGATACGTAAGACAGGATTTTTCCCATTTCTCATGACGGCTAGCACAGTTCCAATGAGGGTGGAGAGGATGATGGCAATCAGAGAAATATAGAGGGTCAAGCCAAATCCTTTAAAGATAAAGATTAGGTTATCTGGGGTTAAAACTTCTAAAATGGATTCCATAGTAACCTCCTAAAGTGAATAGGCTTTTTTGTTGGCTTGCTCCATCTTGCGACCAAACTGGGCAACAGGGAAGCATAGAGAAAAGTAGAGAAGGGCAGCGCCTAAAAATGCTGGGATGTAATTTCCGTTGAGAGCTGACCAAGATTTGGTCACAAACATCAAGTCTACTCCAGAGATGATAGCAACTGTCGAGGTATTCTTGATGAGGTTGACGATTTGGTTGGTCAAAGGAGGGAGAATGATACGAAAGGCCTGAGGCAAGATAATCAAGCGCATGGCACTGATATAGGTAAACCCTTGTGACAAGGCGGCCTCCATCTGACCGCTAGGGATAGATTGAATCCCTGAGCGAATAACCTCAGCGATATAGGCGCCGTGATAGAGTCCCACGCAGAGAACAGCTGTCCAATAAATCGGAATCATGATGATATGGTCACTGATAAGTGGTAGACCATAAAAAACGATAACAAACTGCACCAAGAGGGGAGTATTTTGGTAAAATTCCACAAAGATGCGAGCCAAAATTCGCAAAATTGGACGTTTGCTAGTTGACATAGCTCCAAAGAAGATGCCCAAAACCATGGCGAGGATAAAGGATCCAATCGCTAGGGCAAGGGTGAAGAGGAATCCATTGAAAAATTGGCCAAAATCCTGAAAATAGGCTGTCCAAGATGATAAATCTGTCATAGGGTGTCCTCCTTAATCTGCGGTATGGCTAGATGGTTTGAGCTTGTAACGGTCATAAAGTTTTTGCAAACTGCCATCCTTGCTCCATTTAGTAACCAAGTTATCTAGATAGTCGTTGAGTTCGGTATTTGATTTCTTGGTAACGATACCGTAGTCAGATGGCTTGAAACTATCATTTAGTAGTGCTGTGCGTTTGCTGATATAGCCAGATAGAATCGAGCGGTCAACGGAAAAGGCATCGATACGATGAGCATGAAGGGAAGTAATCAATTCTGGGTAGGAACCAAGTTCGACGAATTTAAACTTCAGGCCTTTCTTTTTACCCAGTTCAGTAATCAGGCGTTGGGTAATGGAACCTTGGGCAACTCCGATAGTTTTACCATTTAGATCCTCAATCTTTTTGATTTTGGCAGATTTATTGACCAAAAATCCAGAAGCGTCTGTGTAGTAGGGACTGGTAAAGTTGTAGAGTTTTTTGCGTTCGTCTGTGATGGTAAAGGTCGCGATATCCATATCGACCTGTTCATTGTCTAGAAGGGGTCCACGGGTTTGTGCGGTAACAGGTACATAGCGAACCTTGACTTTAAGCTCATCTGCTACCATCTTGGCCAAGTCGGTTTCGATACCAGAATAGGTCCCTGTCTTGGGGTCCTTGTAGCCGAAATTAGGAACGTCTTGTTTGACACCAACAACTAGCTCGCCTCTCTTTTGAATATCTGCGACGCTGGTATCAGCCTGAACAGGTTTTGCAGTAGCAAGACCGAAAATGCTAATCAATAATGCGGATAAAAAGAATTTCTTTTTCATAGGCGCCTCCTTATTTGACTTTGTCACTTTCATGGTTGATGATTTTGCTGAGGAATTGTTGGGCACGAGGTTCGCTTGGGTTGTCGAAAAAGTCATCGACATCTGTCGTATCCACCAAAACTTCTCCGTCAGCCATAAAGATGATGCGGTCAGCAACTTCACGGGCAAAGCCCATTTCATGGGTAACGACAATCATATTCATACCCTCGTGGGCCAATTTTTGCATAACGGCTAGAACGTCTCCGATGGTTTCAGGGTCAAGGGCAGATGTTGGCTCATCAAAGAGGAGGAGTTCTGGATGCATAGCGAGTCCACGTGCGATGGCAATCCGTTGTTTTTGTCCACCAGAAAGCATGGCTGGATAAGAATCTTTCTTGTCCCACATATTTACAAATTCCAGATATTTTTGGGCTGTTTTTTCAGCTTCTTTTTTATCAATTCCTAGAACTTTTATGGGTGCAAGTGTTACGTTTTCTAACACTGTTTTGTGAGGGTAGAGGTTGAAATGTTGGAAAACCATGCCGACTTCCTTGCGAAGCGGTACTAAATCTTTCTGGCTGGCACCAGCAACTTGGTGACCATTTACTAGAAGACTTCCCTTGTCAACAGCCTCCAAACCATTGATAGTGCGGATAAGAGTGGATTTCCCAGAACCAGAAGGGCCTAGGAGTACAACGACTTGTCCTTTTTCAAAACGGAGATTGATGTCGCGGAGTGCGTGGTAGTCTCCGTAATATTTTTCGACGTGTTCAAATTCTACTAAAGCCATAAGGAATCTCCTTTGTGTTAGATTTTATAACATGATTCTACACCAAAAGATTTGTCTTGTCAAATCATATCTGAAAAAATTCACTAAAATTTTATAAAAAAGCAATCTGGATAGAGAAAACGTCTAAATCATGTTATAATGAAGCAATAGAATTCTTAGAAAGAGTGGATGTCTTTTTGATAACACCTACTTATGAATGGCAATTTGCCCCGCAGGTTGAAGATGCGGATTTTACAAAGATAGCCAAGAAGGCTGGACTGGGTCCTGAGGTGGCTCGGTTATTGTTTGAGAGAGGGATTCAGGACCAAGAAAGTCTGAAAAAGTTTTTAGAACCTTCCTTGGAGGACTTGCATGATCCTTATCTGCTCCATGATATGGACAAGGCAGTGGAACGGATTCGTCAGGCCATTGAAGAAGGGGAAAATATCCTCATATACGGAGACTACGATGCGGATGGCATGACTTCGGCTTCTATTGTGAAGGAAAGTTTGGAACAGCTTGGTGCTGAGTGCCGTGTATACTTGCCCAATCGTTTTACAGACGGTTATGGACCTAATGCCAGTGTTTATAAATACTTTATCGAGCAGGAAGGGATTTCCTTGATTGTGACGGTGGATAATGGGGTTGCTGGTCATGAGGCTATTGAACTGGCTCAGTCTATGGGGGTAGATGTCATTGTGACTGACCACCATTCCATGCCTGAAATCTTACCAGATGCCTACGCTATTGTCCATCCTGAGCATCCAGATGCGGACTATCCTTTCAAATATTTGGCTGGTTGCGGAGTGGCTTTCAAGTTGGCTTGTGCCTTGTTAGAAGAAGTGCAAGTGGAATTGCTTGATTTGGTCGCTATTGGTACCATTGCAGATATGGTGAGTTTGACAGATGAGAACCGTATCTTGGTTCAGTATGGTCTGGAAATGCTGGGACATACTCAGCGCATTGGTTTACAAGAAATGCTGGATATGGCTGGGATTGCTGCCAACGAAGTAACAGAAGAAACGGTTGGTTTCCAGATTGCTCCTCGTTTAAATGCCTTGGGGCGCTTGGATGATCCTAATCCAGCCATTGATTTGCTGACTGGCTTTGATGATGAGGAGGCGCATGAGATTGCCCTTATGATTCACCAGAAAAACGAAGAGCGCAAGGAAATCGTTCAGTCAATCTATGAAGAAGCTAAGATTATGGTGGATCCTGAGAAGAAGGTGCAGGTCTTAGCCAAGGAAGGCTGGAATCCTGGAGTTCTAGGAATCGTGGCTGGTCGTTTGTTGGAAGAACTAGGACAGACAGTCATCGTTCTTAATATAGAAGACGGTCGTGCCAAGGGAAGTGCTCGTAGTGTGGAAGCGGTCGATATTTTTGAAGCCCTAGATCCCCATCGCGACCTCTTCATTGCATTCGGTGGCCATGCTGGTGCAGCAGGAATGACGCTGGAAGTTGAGAAACTTTCAGATTTATCTCAGGTCTTAGAAGATTATGTCCGTGAAAAAGGCGCAGATGCTGGTGGCAAGAATAAGTTAAACATAGATGAAGAACTGGATTTGGAGGCTTTGAGTCTTGAAACAGTTAAGAACTTTGAACGCTTGGCGCCTTTTGGAATGGACAATCAGAAACCTGTCTTTTATATCAAGGATTTTCAGGTTGAAAGTGCTCGTACTATGGGAGCAGGTAATGCCCATCTCAAACTGAAAATCTCTAAGGGTGAAGCTAGTTTTGAAGTGGTGGCATTTGGACAAGGCAGATGGGCGACAGAATTTTCTCAAATCAAGAATCTAGAGTTGGCAGTCAAATTGTCTGTCAACCAATGGAATGGCCAAACCGCTCTTCAGTTGATGATGGTGGATGCGCGTGTGGAGGGTGTTCAACTTTTTAACATACGTGGGAAGAATGCAGTCTTGCCAGAAGGGGTTCCAGTCTTGGATTTTGCTGGAGAAGTGCCAGATTTAGTGACTAGTGACTCGGTTGTCGTAAAAACAATTCCTGAGGATATGACCCTGCTGAAGACCATTTTTCAGGAACAGAATTTCTCTGCGGTTTATTTCAAAAATGACATTGATAAGGCCTATTATCTGACAGGTTATGGGACTAGAGAGCAGTTTGCCAAATTGTACAAGACCATCTACCAATTCCCAGAGTTTGATATCCGCTACAAGCTGAAGGATTTGGCAGCTTATCTCAATATTCAACAAATCTTGCTGGTCAAGATGATTCAAGTCTTTGAAGAACTAGGCTTTGTGACGATTAAAGATGGTGTCATGACAGTCAATAAAGAAGCGCCAAAGCGGGAGATAGGAGAAAGTCAGATTTACCAAAATCTCAAACAAACCGTTAAAGACCAAGAAATGATGGCGCTGGGTACGGTGCAAGAAATTTATGACTTTTTAATGGAAAAGGAATAGTAGATAGGAAAGAGTTGGGGAACCAGCTCTTTTTTGAAAACAAATCTTCATTTTGAAAATCATCAAAAAAATGGTATAATGGTAGGAAAAGATTCGGCTAATACTCAATGAAAATCAGAGAGCAGACTAGGAAGCTAGCCGCAGGTTGCTCAAAGCACTGCTTTGAGGTTGTAGATAAGACTGATGAAGTCAGTCACATATATAATCCAAGGCGAAGCTGACGTGGTTTGAAGAGATTTTCGAAGAGTATAAAAGTAATAGTGCTTTTAGAATAAAAGGGCAAGAAACCCTATAATCAAGATAAATTAAGCTTTCGGAGGAAAAATGAGTAATATCAGTTTAACAACACTTGGTGGTGTACGTGAAAACGGGAAAAATATGTATATCGCTGAAATCGATGGATCTATTTTCGTTTTGGATGCAGGTCTCAAATACCCTGAAAATGAACAGCTAGGGGTGGATGTCGTTATTCCAAATATGGACTACCTTTTTGAAAATAGCGATCGTATCGCTGGGGTTTTCTTGACCCACGGACATGCGGATGCCATTGGTGCTCTGCCTTATCTCTTGGCTGAAGCTAAGGTGCCTGTATTTGGCTCTGAGTTGACTATTGAGTTGGCAAAACTCTTTGTCAAAGGAAATGATACGGTTAAGAAATTCAATGATTTCCATGTCATCGATGAGGATACGGAGATTGATTTTGGAGGGACTGTGGTGTCCTTCTTCCGTACGACCCACTCTATCCCAGAAAGTCTGGGTGTGGTCTTGAAGACAGCTGAAGGTAGCATCGTTTATACAGGTGACTTCAAATTTGACCAGACAGCTAGTGAATCTTATGCCACAGACTTCGCTCGTTTGGCAGAAATCGGTCGTGATGGAGTTCTAGCTCTGCTCAGCGATTCAGCCAATGCGGATAGTAATATCCAAGTGGCTAGCGAAAGTGAAGTTGGGGACGAGATCACTCAAACCATTTCGGACTGGGAGGGGCGTATTATCGTCGCGGCGGTAGCCAGCAACCTCTCTCGTATCCAGCAGGTATTTGACGCTGCGGATGCAACAGGTCGTCGTGTGGTTTTGACAGGATTTGATATTGAAAATATCGTCCGTACTGCTATTCGCCTTAAGAAATTATCTCTTGCTAATGAAAGTCTTTTGATTAAGCCAAAAGATATGTCTCGTTTTGAGGACCATGAGTTGATTATTCTTGAGACAGGTCGTATGGGTGAGCCTATCAACGGTCTTCGCAAGATGTCGATTGGTCGCCACCGTTATGTGGAAATCAAGGACGGTGACCTAGTCTATATCGTAACCACTCCGTCTATTGCTAAAGAAGCAGTTGTGGCGCGTGTGGAAAATATGATTTACCAAGCTGGCGGTGTTGTCAAATTGATTACCCAAAACTTGCGTGTGTCAGGTCACGGAAATGCGCGTGACTTGCAATTGATGATTAATCTCTTGCAACCCAAGTATCTCTTCCCAATTCAAGGGGAATATCGTGAGTTAGATGCCCATGCTAAGGCTGCTATGGCTGTTGGTATGTTGCCAGAACGCATTTTCATCCCTAAAAAGGGAACCAGCATGGCTTATGAGAATGGAGACTTTGTCCCAGCTGGAGCGGTTTCGGCGGGGGATGTCTTGATTGACGGGAATGCCATTGGTGATGTTGGTAATGTGGTCCTGCGTGACCGTAAGGTCTTGTCAGAGGATGGTATTTTCATCGTAGCAATCACAGTCAACCGTCGTGAGAAGAAAATTGTGGCCAAGGCTCGTGTTCACACGCGTGGATTTGTTTATCTCAAGAAGAGTCGCGATATTCTCCGTGAAAGTTCAGAATTGATTACCCAAACGGTAGAAGACTATCTTCAAGGAGATGACTTTGATTGGGCAGATCTTAAAGGGAAGGTTCGTGATAATCTGACCAAGTACCTCTTTGATCAAACCAAGCGTCGTCCAGCTATTTTACCAGTAGTCATGGAAGCAAAATAATTGTTGAAATAAATAGAGAGAAAGTCGAATTTCGGCTTTTTCTTATCGGAAAATAGAAGGAGAAAATCATGGCAGTAATGAAAATCGAGTATTACTCACAAGTTTTGGATATGGAGTGGGGAGTGAATGTTCTTTACCCCGATGCCAATCGAGTGGAAGAACCAGAATGTAAAGATATACCTGTCTTGTATCTTTTGCATGGGATGTCTGGCAATCATAATAGCTGGCTCAAGCGGACCAATGTGGAACGTTTGCTTCGTGGAACTAATCTTATTGTCGTCATGCCCAATACCAGCAATGGTTGGTATACCGATACCCAATATGGTTTTGACTACTACACGGCTCTAGCAGAGGAATTGCCACAGGTTTTGAAACGCTTCTTCCCTAATATGACTAGTAAGCGTGAAAAGACCTTTATCGCTGGTCTCTCTATGGGAGGCTATGGCTGTTTCAAACTGGCTCTTGCAACAAATCGTTTCTCTCATGCAGCTAGCTTTTCAGGTGCCCTTAGTTTTCAAGAATTTTCTCCTGAGAGCCAAAACCTGGGAACACCGGCTTATTGGAGGGGTGTGTTTGGGGAGATTAAGGATTGGACAGCTAGTTCTTATTCTCTTGAAAGTTTGGCTAAAAAATCGGATAAAAAGACCAAGCTCTGGGCTTGGTGTGGCGAGCAGGATTTCTTGTATGAAGCCAATAATCTCGCAGTGAAAAACCTCAAAAAACTGGGCTTTGATGTGACCTATAGCCATAGTGCTGGAACTCACGAATGGTACTACTGGGAAAAACAATTGGAACGGTTCTTAGCAACCCTACCAATTGATTTTAAATTAGAAGAGAGATTGACTTAGTTTGAACTGCAGCATAGGGGGAGAACTAAAATAAAATATGTTTTCACTAGACTTTTCAAACGAAAGTAGTAGAATAGTAATAAGATACTGGAGGAAAGAGAGTAGGAAATGTACCGTTATCAAATTGGCATTCCCACATTAGAATATGATCAGTTTGTCAAAGACCATGAATTAGGCAATGTATTACAAAGTAGTGCTTGGGAGGAAGTTAAGTCTGATTGGGAACATGAGAAGTTTGGTGTCTACAGGGAAGAAAAATTACTGGCGACAGCTAGTATTTTGATTAGAACTCTTCCGTTAGGCTATAAAATGTTTTACGTCCCAAGAGGACCTATATTGGATTATGGGGATACGGAACTCTTGAGTTTTGTCATTCAGTCCATTAAGTCTTATGCTCGCAGTAAGAGAGCTATTTTTGTGACTTTTGATCCAAGTATTTGCCTGTCTCAAAGTTTAATCAATCAGGAAAAGACAGAATATCCTGAAAATCTGGCTATTATTGATAGTTTGCAACAAATGGGAGTAAGGTGGTCAGGAAAAACGGAGGAAATGGGGGACACCATTCAGCCTCGTATTCAGGCGAAAATATATAAGGAAAATTTTGAAGAAGATAAACTTTCCAAGTCAACAAAACAGGCTATTCGAACAGCACGGAATAAGGGGGTAGAGATTCAATTTGGTGGAACTGAATTATTGGAGTCTTTTTCCTTTTTGATGAAAAAAACCGAGAAGCGGAAAGAGATTCATTTGAGGAATGAAGCCTATTATAAAAAGTTGTTAGATAATTTTAAGGACAAGGCCTATATCACCTTGGCAATCTTGGATGTCTCTAAACGTTCGCAAGAATTAGAAGAACAGTTAGCGAAAAATAGAGCCTTGGAAGAGACCTTTACTGAGTCAACTCGCACTTCAAAAGTAGAAGCGCAGAAGAAGGAAAAAGAACGTTTGTTAGAGGAATTGACTTTCCTGCAGGAATATATGGATGCAGGTCAAGCAAGAGTTCCCTTAGCGGCTACCTTGACTTTAGAATTCGGACAAACTTCTGTCAATCTATACGCAGGAATGGATGAAGATTTTAGACGTTATAAAGCTCCTATTTTGACTTGGTATGAGACAGCTCGATATTCCTTTGAACGTGGCATTTTATGGCAAAATTTAGGAGGCGTCGAGAATGCTTTAGATGGTGGACTCTATCGTTTTAAAGCTAATTTTAATCCAACGATCGAAGAATACTTGGGTGAATTTACAATTCCTACCCATCCTCTCTATCCTCTGTTAAGACTTGCTCTTGATTTCCGTAAAACATTAAGAAAAAAACATAGAAAGTAAGTATATGGCACTAACTACACTCACGAAAGAAGAGTTTCGTACTTATTCTGATCAGGTTTCTTCTCGTTCCTTTATGCAATCTGTTCAGATGGGGGACTTGTTAGAAAAAAGAGGAGCTCGAATTGTTTATCTAGCTTTGAAACAAGAAGGAGAGATTCAAGTTGCAGCTCTGGTTTATAGCTTGCCCATGCTGGGTGGTCTGCATATGGAGATCAATTCGGGGCCGATTTATACCCAACAAGATGCTCTTCCGGTTTTTTATGCGGAGTTAAAAGAATATGCCAAGCAAAATGGTGTATTAGAGTTGCTTGTAAAACCTTATGAAACTTATCAAACTTTTGATAGTGAAGGTAATCCAATAGATGCTGAGAAAAAAAGTATCATTCAAGGTTTAACTGATTTAGGTTATCAATTTGATGGATTGACGACAGGGTATCCTAATGGAGAAGTCAGCTGGCATTACATCAAAGATTTGCAAGATTATGATGCTGCTTCCTTATTGAAATCCTTTAATAAAAATAGTATTCGCAACATTCAGTCGGCCTTTGATTTTAATATTCTTATTCGCAATGCAGGACGGGAAGAAATTCCAACGTTCAAAAAAATTATTGAAGAAACAGGTAAGAGACAAGGTTTTGAGGATAAGAATTTAGATTATTACTTTAAATTGTATGATATGTTTGGAGATAAGGCGGATTTTCTAATTGCTGAAGTCAATCCGCAACAGTCTATAGATGCTTTAAATGTGAAGATGGCTAGTCTTGACAAGAAGTCGAAACAATTTCACCAGCAATACCAAGCCTTGCAAAAGAAAAAAGATTTTCTAACTAGTTTGGATAGTGAGTCTGGCAATGTTGCTCTAGCTTGTGCTTTAATAATCTACACGAATACAGAGGCGACCTACTTGTTTGGGGGGTCGTACGCAGAGTATCAGAAGTTCTCAGCTCCGTTTTTACTTCAATATCATGCGATGAAGCAGACAATGCAACGAAATATCCATCAATACAACTTCCTAGGCATTCAAGGGATTTTTGATGGAAGTGATGGTGTTTTGCGTTTTAAACAAAATTTTAATGGCTATATTGTACGCAAAGCAGGTACTTTCCGTTACCATCCATCGCCTTTAAAATACAAAGCTATCCAGTTATTCAAAAAAATAGTAGGACGTTAAGATGAAAAAGCCAGTATTTAGTTTTCTTTCAGCTTGTTTTAGTAAAATAGACTTTATTTGCTAGAAAGGTGGAGGGACATGCGCTGGCTTTTTCGTTTGATAGGGGCTTTCTTTTCTTTTGTGTGGCGTTTGTTTTGGCGCCTGGTTTGGATTGTTTTGCTTTTATGCACTCTTGCTTTTGGATTTCTCTGGTATCTTAATGGAGATTTTCAAGAAGCGCTGAAGCAAGCAGAGCGGTCAGTAAAGATTGGTCAACAAAGTATCGACCAATGGGAAAAAACAGGGCAACTGCCTAAGTTGAATCAGACAGATAGTCACCAACACTCTGAAGGAAGGTGGCCGCAGGCTTCTGCTCGTATTTACCTAGATCCCCAGATGGATTCACGCTTTCAAGAGGCTTATGTAGAAGCGATTCAGAATTGGAATCAAACTGGTGCTTTTAACTTTGAAATCGTGACTGAGTTCAGCAAGGCAGATATTATGGCTACGGAGATGAACGACGGAGGCACTCCTGTGGCAGGAGAGGCAGAAAGTCAGACCAATCTCTTAACGGGGCAATTCTTGTCTGTAACGGTGCGGTTGAATCATTATTATTTGTCCAATCCAAACTATGGCTATTCCTATGAGCGCCTTGTCCATACGGCAGAACATGAGTTGGGGCATGCGATTGGCTTGGATCATACAGATGATAAGTCTGTCATGCAACCAGCAGGTTCCTTTTATGGTATCCAGGAAGAGGATGTTGCAAACCTCCGAAAAATATATGAGACTAGTGAGTAGGGAACAATCTTTCCTTACTTTTTTGCTATAATGGAACTATGAATAACTTGATTAAATCAAAACTAGAGCTCTTGCCGACCAGCCCTGGTTGCTACATTCACAAGGATAAAAACGGCACCATTATCTATGTAGGAAAGGCTAAAAATCTGCGTAACCGCGTGAGATCTTATTTCCGTGGAAGTCATGATACAAAAACAGAGGCCTTGGTGTCTGAAATTGTAGATTTTGAATTTATCGTTACGGAGTCTAATATTGAGGCACTTCTCTTAGAAATCAACCTGATCAAGGAAAACAAGCCCAAGTACAATATCATGCTCAAGGATGACAAGTCCTATCCTTTCATCAAGATTACCAATGAACGCTATCCTCGTTTGATTATTACCCGTCAGGTCAAAAAGGACGGCGGTCTCTACTTTGGACCTTATCCAGATGTGGGAGCAGCCAATGAAATCAAGCGACTACTGGATCGGATTTTCCCTTTTCGCAAGTGTACCAATCCACCTTCTAAGGTTTGTTTTTACTATCATATCGGCCAATGTATGGCTCACACCATCTGTAAGAAAGATGAGTTCTATTTTAAGTCTATGGCTCAGGAGGTCTCTGATTTTCTGAAAGGGCAAGACGACAAAATCATTGATGACCTAAAGGGCAAAATGGCAGCGGCAGCCCAGACTATGGAATTTGAACGTGCAGCGGAATACCGTGATCTGATTCAAGCCATTGGAACACTTCGGACCAAGCAACGGGTCATGGCTAAGGATCTCCAAAATCGGGATGTCTTTGGCTACTATGTGGACAAGGGCTGGATGTGTGTCCAGGTTTTCTTTGTCCGTCAAGGCAAGCTCATTGAGCGAGACGTTAATCTTTTCCCCTATTATAATGATCCTGATGAGGACTTTCTAACCTATGTGGGACAATTTTATCAAGAAAAATCTCACCTAGTACCCAACGAGGTATTGATTCCGCAGGATATTGACGAAGAAGCTGTCCAGGCTTTGGTAGACACCAAGATTCTTAAGCCTCAGCGTGGAGAGAAAAAGCAACTGGTCAATTTGGCTATAAAGAATGCTCGAGTCAGTCTAGAGCAGAAGTTCAATCTATTAGAAAAATCTGTCGAGAAGACCCAAGGAGCTATTGAAAATCTAGGACGCTTGCTCCAAATCCCGACCCCAGTCCGCATCGAGTCCTTCGATAATTCTAATATCATGGGAACTAGCCCTGTTTCAGCCATGGTGGTCTTTGTCAACGGCAAACCAAGTAAAAAAGATTATCGTAAGTATAAAATTAAGACTGTGGTTGGGCCAGACGACTATGCTAGTATGCGAGAGGTCATTCGCAGGCGCTATGGTCGAGTACAGCGTGACGGTTTGACTCCTCCAGACTTGATTGTCATTGATGGAGGACAAGGGCAAGTCAATATCGCCAAGCAAGTCATCCAAGAGGAGCTAGGCTTGGATATCCCCATTGCAGGTTTGCAAAAGAATGATAAGCACCAAACCCATGAATTGCTCTTTGGAGATCCGCTTGAGGTGGTGGAGTTATCTCGCAATTCTCAGGAATTTTTCCTCCTCCAACGTATCCAAGATGAGGTGCACCGCTTTGCTATCACCTTCCATCGCCAACTGCGCTCCAAAAATTCCTTTTCATCACAACTGGATGGAATTGAAGGGCTGGGACCTAAACGCAAGCAAAATCTCATGAAGCATTTCAAGTCTCTGACAAAAATCAAGGAAGCCAGTGTGGATGAGATTGTCGAAGTTGGAGTACCAAGAGCAGTAGCAGAGGCTGTGCAGAGGAAGTTGAACCCGCAAGAGGCAGAAGCCTTACCTCAAGTTGCGGAAGAAAGAGTAAATTATCAAACAGAAGGAGACCATCATGAACCATAAAATCGCAATTTTATCAGATATTCATGGCAATGCAACTGCACTAGAAGCAGTTATTGCAGATGCTAAAAATCAAGGAGTCAGTGAATATTGGCTTTTGGGGGATATTTTTCTTCCTGGTCCAGGTGCAAGTGACTTGGTCGCCCTGCTAAAGAACCTTCCTATCACAGCCAGTGTTCGAGGCAATTGGGATGATTGTGTCCTTGAGGCCTTGGATGGCGAATATGGTTTGGAAGATCCGCAAGAAATCCAGTTAATGCGCATGACCCAGTTTTTGATGGAGCGAATGGATCCTGCAACGATTGTCTGGCTACGAAGCTTGCCTTTGCTGGAAAAGAAAGAAGTTGAGGGGCTGCGTTTTTCTCTCTCACATAATTTACCGGACAAAAATTATGGTGGTGACTTGCTAGTTGAGAATGATACAGAGAAATTTGACCAACTCCTAGATGATGAAGTTGACGTGGCAGTCTATGGTCATGTTCACAAGCAGTTGCTTCGTTATGGCAGTCAAGGGCAACAAATCATCAATCCAGGGTCGATTGGCATGCCCTATTTTAATTGGGAAGCGTTAAAAAATCACCGTGCCCAGTATGCCGTGATAGAGGTTGAAGATGGGGAATTGGTAAATATCCTATTTCGTAAAGTCGCTTATGATTACGAAGCTGAGTTGGAATTGGCCAAATCCAAGGGGCTTCCCTTTATCGAAATGTATGAAGAACTACGTCGTGAAGATAACTATCAGGGACACAATCTGGAACTCTTAGCCAGCTTAATAGAAAAGCATGGGTATGTAGAAGATGTGAAGAATTTTTTTGATTTTTTGTAATAGTTTCCTAAAATAACCAATGCAAACTAAAAACGATTGGCTAGTCCAATCGCTTTTAATATATCTTATACTCAATGAAAATCAAAGAGCAAACTAGGAAGCAAGCCGTAGGCAGTACTTGAGTACGGCAAGGCGAAGCTGACGTGGTTTGAATTTGATTTTCGAAGAGTATTATTGTAACTGAGATTGATCTGGTAGGTAAAAACCACCCAGATAGGTATTGCTGAGTTTTTCAAGTGTTCCGTCTTGATAGAGTTCTTTGAGCGCTTTATCAAATTTTTCTTTAAACTCTTTTTGGTCGCTTGAGAAAACGATATAGTTGTTGGGGCTATCAGCAGAAGGTAAGTCAACCACAGAAAGCTCCAAACCACGGTCCTTGATAATCTTTTGAACGGATACCTTGTCAAAAACTAGGAAATCAAACTCTCCGTTAGAGAGGTCAAGGATTCGTTTTCCGATGTCTTCACCAGAAAAATCAATAGTAGCAGGATTGTCAGAGTGTTTCTGATTCCAGTTATTGATGAATTGAGCGTTTGAAGTTCCGGTATCCTCTTGCGTTGTTTTGCCAGCAATTTGGTCAAGTGAAGTCAAGGGATTTTTCTTGTTGCTGACAAGAACGAGGGGATTGTTCGAAATTGGAAGTGAGTAAAGGTATTTTTCAGCACGCTCTTTTGTGTAACTCAAGTTATTGGCTGCAGCCTGATAGTGACCGGAATCAAGCCCTGGAAAGATACTTTCCCAGGCAGTTCTTTGGAATTGAATCTCGTAGTCGCTGAGCTTTTCATCCACTGCTTTTAGAACTTCGATGTCAAAGCCTGTCAGATTGCCCTTGTCTTCGTAGTCAAATGGTGGCACATCACCAGCTGTAGCAACGACGATTGTTTTTTGAGGACTAGTCTCTTTAGGTGTAGCTTGATTCCCGCAGGCAACCAATAATGGAAGGATAGTTAGTAATAGGCTAAATTTTTTCATAATATCTCCATTCAAATGTAAAGTACTTGCTAGTTTATCAGAAACTGTCTTGATGAACCAATATATATATTTTATGCCTGTGATAAAAAAAACTTATACTCTTCGAAAATCTCTTCAAACCACGTCAGCTTCACCTTGCCGTGCGTATGGTTACTGACTTCGTCAGTTTTATATGCCACCTCAAAGCTGTACTTTGAGCAGCCTGCGGCTAGCTTCCTAGTTTGCTCTTTGATTTTCATTGAGTATTAATCATGGAAAATATCTGCAACCTCTTTCAAATTATGGTAGAATGGAAGCAGTAGAATTAGAAAAGGAAATCGATTATGAAATTTCTTGAATTAAATAAAAAACGTCATGCGACCAAGCATTTCACTGACAAGCCTGTTGATCCCAAAGATGTGCGTACGGCTATCGAAATTGCAACCTTGGCACCAAGCGCCCACAACAGCCAGCCTTGGAAATTTGTGGTGGTACGTGAGAAAAATGCTGAATTGGCAAAATTGGCTTATGGTTCGAACTTTGAACAGGTATCATCAGCGCCTGTAACCATTGCCTTGTTTACAGATACAGACCTAGCTAAACGTGCTCGTAAGATTGCCCGAGTTGGTGGTGCTAACAATTTCTCAGAAGAGCAACTTCAATATTTCATGAAGAATTTGCCAGCTGAATTTGCACGTTACAATGAACAACAGGTCAGCGACTACCTGGCTCTCAATGCAGGTTTGGTTGCTATGAACTTGGTTCTTGCATTGACAGACCAAGGAATCGGATCAAATCTTATTCTTGGTTTTGACAAATCAAAAATCAACGAAGTTTTGGACATCGAAGACCGTTTCCGCCCAGAACTTTTGATTACAGTGGGTTATACAGACGAAAAATTGGAACCAAGCTACCGCTTGCCAGTAGATGAAATCATCGAGAAAAGATAGAAAGAAGAAAAAAATGACAGCAATTGATTTTACAGCAGAAGTAGAAAAACGCAAAGAAGACCTCTTGGCTGACTTGTTTAGCCTTTTAGAAATCAACTCAGAACGTGATGACAGCAAGGCTGATGCTGAGCATCCATTTGGGCCTGGGCCGGTCAAAGCCTTGGAAAAATTCCTTGAAATTGCAGATCGTGATGGTTACCCAACTAAGAATGTTGATAACTATGCAGGACATTTTGAGTTTGGTGAAGGAGAAGAAGTTCTCGGAATCTTTGCCCACATGGACGTGGTGCCAGCTGGTAGCGGTTGGGATACAGACCCTTATACACCAACTATCAAAGACGGTCGTCTTTATGCGCGTGGTGCTTCAGATGACAAGGGGCCTACAACAGCTTGTTACTATGGTTTGAAAATCATCAAAGAATTGGGACTTCCAACTTCTAAGAAAGTTCGTTTCATCGTCGGAACAGACGAAGAATCAGGCTGGGCAGACATGGACTACTACTTTGAACATGTAGGACTTGCAAAACCAGACTTCGGTTTCTCTCCTGATGCTGAATTCCCAATCATCAATGGTGAAAAAGGAAACATCACAGAATACCTCCACTTTGCAGGTGAAAATACATGTGCTGCCTGTCTTCATAGCTTTACAGGTGGTTTGCGTGAAAATATGGTGCCTGAATCAGCAACAGCAGTCGTTTCAGGTGATTTGGCTGACTTGCAAGCTAAACTAGATGCCTTTGTTGCAGAACACAAACTCAGAGGGGAAATTCAAGAAGAAGCTGGTCAATACAAGGTGACCATCATTGGTAAATCAGCCCACGGTGCTATGCCTGCTTCAGGTGTCAATGGTGCGACATACCTAGCCCTCTTCCTCAGCCAGTTTGACTTTGCTGGACCTGCAAAAGACTATCTTGAAATTGCTGGTAAGATTCTCTTGAATGACCATGAGGGTGAAAATCTCAAGATTGCTCATGTGGATGAAAAGATGGGTGCCCTTTCTATGAATGCGGGTGTCTTCCGCTTCGATGAAACAAGTGCTGACAATACCATTGCCCTTAATATCCGCTATCCAAAAGGAACCAGCCCAGAGCAAATCAAGTCTATCCTTGAGAACTTGCCAGTTGCTTCTGTTAGCCTTTCTGAACACGGACACACTCCTCACTATGTGCCAATGGAAGATCCACTTGTGCAAACCTTGTTGAATGTCTATGAAAAACAAACTGGTCTTCAAGGTCATGAACAAGTCATTGGTGGTGGTACTTTTGGTCGCTTGCTAGAACGTGGGGTTGCCTACGGCGCTATGTTCCCAGACTCAATTGACACCATGCACCAAGCCAATGAATTTATCGCCTTGGACGATCTCTTCCGAGCAGCAGCAATCTATGCCGAAGCTATTTACGAATTGATCAAATAAAACGATAGAAGTCTGAGATTGTATGCTTGGACTTCTTTTTGGAGGGAAAACAGATGTCTCAAATCGAAAGAATCAAGCAGGCTATTATAGCGGATCCACAGAATGCCAGCTATACAGAACGAGGAATTGACCCTCTCTTTGCAGCGCCAAAAACTGCTCGCATCAATATTGTCGGTCAGGCACCGGGACTTAAAACCCAAGAAGCAGGCCTGTATTGGAAGGACAAGAGTGGTGACCGCTTGCGGGAGTGGCTAGGTGTGGATGAAGATACCTTTTACAATTCAGGTTATTTTGCTGTTTTGCCTATGGATTTCTACTTTCCAGGGCATGGCAAGTCAGGTGATCTTCCACCTCGTACTGGTTTTGCAGAAAAATGGCATCCGCAGCTCTTGCAAGAATTACCAGATATTCAGTTAACCCTCTTAATTGGACAATATGCCCAAGCCTACTATTTACATGAGAAAGTTAGTGGCAAGGTGACAGAACGGGTAAAACATTACCAGAACTACTTGCCAACCTATTTTCCACTGGTACACCCCTCACCGCGAAATCAAATCTGGATGGCCAAAAATCCTTGGTTTGAGTCAGAAGTGGTGCCAGACTTGAAAAAAAGAATTAAAACTATTTTAGGAGAAAAAAATGAAAGAAATTTCCTTTGACGCATTTTACCAGCTTTACCAAAATGACCAACTTTCTCTAGTAGACGTGAGAGAAGTGGATGAGTTTGAAGCTCTTCATCTAGAAGGTGCTCAGAATCTTCCTCTGAGTCAACTGACTGATACCTTTGATCAGTTGGACAAGGACCAGTTACATTATGTTATTTGTAAATCTGGAATGAGATCGGCGCGTGCTTGTCAATTTCTAGCTGAACAAGGTTATGAAGTTATCAATGTTCAAGGTGGCATGTTAGCCTTTGAAGAACTGTAAACAGTAGACTTTCTCCTACTCGGTGTGGACTGGGTAGGAGAATTTTATTTTTAGACAATTCTCATTTTTGAGAATCTTGAAAACATTCAATATTTACTTCGTGATACTTTTTTCATACTCTTATTCATGATATACTAAGTCAGTATTTTATAAATATGAAGGAGATTTTCATGGCTAAAAAAGGTGCCTTAACAGGTTTGCTCCTGTTTGGAATATTTTTTGGTGCGGGGAACTTGATTTTTCCGCCTTCTCTAGGTGCTCTATCTGGGGAACATTTTCTTCCTGCCATCGCAGGTTTTGTCTTTTCAGGCGTTGGTATCGCCGTCTTGACCCTTATTATTGGAACGCTCAATCCTAAAGGATATATTCACGAGATTTCAACAAAGGTAGCGCCTTGGTTTGCGACTCTCTACCTCTCAGTTCTTTACTTGTCCATCGGTCCATTCTTTGCTATCCCGCGTACTGCTACAACGGCTTACGAAGTAGGGATTAAACCACTTTTGTCGGATGCAAATAAAGGTCTTGGTTTGATTGTCTTTACGGTTCTTTACTTTGCGGCAGCCTATTTGATTTCGCTTAATCCATCAAAAATCTTGGATCGTATCGGCCGTGTTTTAACGCCAGTTTTTGCGATTTTGATTGTTATCTTAGTTGTTCTAGGAGCTTTCAAATATGGTGGAACAAGTCCTCAAGCTGCTTCAGCTGCTTATCAAGCTTCTGCCTTTGGTACAGGTTTCCTAGAAGGTTACAATACTTTGGATGCCCTTGCCTCAGTTGCCTTTAGCGTAATCGCAGTTCAAACCTTGAAACAGCTTGGATTTTCAAGTAAGAAAGAATACATTTCAACTATTTGGGTGGTTGGTATCGTTGTTGCCCTTGCCTTCAGTGCCCTTTACATTGGTTTAGGTTTCCTTGGAAATCATTTCCCAGTACCAGCTGAAGCGATGAAGGGTGGAACACCAGGTGTATACATCTTGTCACAAGCCACTCAAGAAATCTTTGGCTCAACAGCTCAACTCTTCCTTGCAGCAATGGTTACCGTAACCTGCTTCACAACAACAGTTGGTTTGATTGTGTCGACAGCTGAGTTCTTTAATGAGCGTTTCCCACAAATCAGCTACAAGGTTTATGCTACAGCCTTTACCTTGATTGGATTTGCTATTGCCAACTTGGGTCTTGATGCGATTATCAAGTATTCAATTCCAGTATTGGTTATCTTGTACCCAATCACGATTGCCATCGTCATGATTGTCATTGTCAACAAATTTGTGGCTCTTTCAAAACCAGGTATGCAGTTGACAATTGCTGTTGTTACAGCTATTGCCATTGCAAGCGTATTAGGAAGCTCATTTAAAGTTGAGTTTCTTGCAAATCTTGTCAACGCTCTTCCTTTTGCCAAGGCATCACTCCCATGGTTGGTACCAGCTGTTGTTGGAATCTTGCTCTCATTAGTTTTACCAAACAAGCAAGAAAGTGATGTTTTTGAAATGGAATAATCACTAATACTCTTCGAAAATCTCTTCAAACCGCGTCAACGTCGCCTTGTCGTAGGTATATGTTACTGACTTCGTCAGTTCTATCTGCAACCTCAAAACAGTGTTTTGAGTAGCCTGCAGCTAGTTTCCTAGTTTGCTCTTTGATTTTCATTGAGTATAAAATCACTTTTGTAGCTAAGTCTACAGGAGTGATTTTCTTTTTTTATCCGATGATAAATGTGTTATAATAGGTAGCAAAAGAGGTGAAGAAATGAATCAAACAGTAGAATATATCAAAGAACTGACAGCCATTGCGTCACCAACGGGCTTCACTCGTGAGATTTCGGACTATTTAGTCAAGACTCTAGAAGGTTTCGGTTACCAACCGGTTCGCACAGCCAAAGGCGGTGTCAATGTGACCATCAAAGGTCAAAATGATGAGCAACAACGCTATTTGACTGCCCATGTGGATACGCTGGGTGCTATTGTCCGTGCTGTCAAACCAGACGGACGTCTTAAATTGGACCGTATTGGTGGCTTTCCTTGGAACATGATTGAGGGAGAAAATTGTACCGTTCATGTGGCTAGCACAGGTGAAAAAGTATCAGGTACCATCCTCATCCACCAAACTTCTTGTCATGTTTATAAGGATGCTGGGACTGCAGAACGCACGCAGGACAATATGGAAGTGCGTTTGGATGCAAAAGTGACCAATGAAAAAGAAACTCGTGCTCTTGGGATTGAGGTCGGTGATTTTATCAGCTTTGACCCACGAACTGTCGTAACAGAGACTGGTTTTATCAAGTCTCGACATTTGGATGACAAGGTCAGTGCAGCGATTTTGCTTAACCTGCTTCGTATTTATAAGGAAGAGAAGATTGAATTGCCAGTTACAACCCATTTTGCCTTTTCAGTCTTTGAAGAGGTGGGTCATGGTGCCAATTCAAATATTCCAGCTCAGGTAGTAGAATATCTGGCTGTGGATATGGGAGCTATGGGCGATGACCAGCAGACGGATGAGTACACAGTATCTATCTGTGTCAAGGATGCTTCTGGTCCTTATCACTATGACTTCCGTCAACACTTAGTAGCTTTGGCGAAAGAGCAAGATATTCCATTTAAGCTCGACATCTATCCATTTTACGGATCGGACGCTTCAGCAGCGATGTCAGCAGGTGCAGAGGTCAAGCATGCACTTCTTGGAGCTGGTATTGAGTCCAGTCACTCTTATGAGCGCACCCACATCGATTCAGTAGTAGCGACTGAGCGTATGGTTGATGCTTATCTTAAGAGCGAGGGGGTATCATAGAATGTGCTTAATCTGTCAGAGAATCGAACTCATCAAAGCTGGAGAAAATCCCTACTTTGTAAGAGAGTTGGAAACAGGCTACCTTGTGGTTGGAGATCACCAGTATTTTGCAGGATATAGTCTCTTTCTAGCCAAGGAACACGTCACCGAATTGCACCATTTGAAAAAGGAAACAAGACTCCGTTTTCTAGAGGAAATGAGTGTGGTTCAAGAGGCAGTTGCTAAGGCCTTTGCTGCTGAGAAAATGAATATCGAACTTCTAGGAAATGGTGATGCTCATCTTCATTGGCATCTGTTTCCTAGACGGACGGGTGATATGAATGGTCACGGTCTCAAGGGGCGTGGTCCAGTTTGGTGGGTTCCCTTTGAAGAAATGACCTCAGAAACCTGCCAAGCAAAACCAGATGAGATTAAAAGATTAGTCAAACGTTTATCATTAGAACTAGATAAACTATTAGAAATAAAGGAGTAGAAATGAAAAAAAGATACCTTGTCTTGACAGCCTTGCTAGCCTTGAGTCTAGCAGCTTGTTCACAAGAAAAAGCAAAAACTGAAGATGGCGCAGCTAAGACAGAACAAACAGCCAAAGCTGATGGAACAGTTGGCAGTAAATCTCAAGGAGCTGCACAGAAAAAAGCAGAAGTAGTTAATAAAGGTGACTACTACAGTATTCAAGGGAAATACGATGAAATTGTCGTAGCAAATAAACACTATCCATTGTCTAAAGACTATAATCCAGGGGAAAATCCAACAGCTAAGGCAGAGTTGGTCAAACTCATCAAAGCTATGCAAGAGGCAGGTTTCCCAATCAGTGACCATTACAGTGGTTTTAGAAGTTATGAAACTCAGACCAAGCTCTATCAAGATTATGTCAATCAAGATGGGAAGGCAGCGGCTGACCGTTACTCTGCCCGTCCTGGCTATAGCGAACACCAGACAGGCTTGGCCTTTGATGTGATTGGGACAAATGGTGATTTGGTGACAGAAGAGAAGGCGGCACAATGGCTCTTGGACCATGCTGCTGATTATGGCTTTGTTGTTCGTTATCTCAAAGGTAAGGAAAAGGAAACAGGCTATATGGCTGAGGAATGGCACCTTCGTTATGTCGGAAAAGAAGCCAAAGAAATTGCTGAGACTGGTCTCAGCTTGGAAGAATACTATGGGTTTGAAGGCGGAGATTACGTCGATTAAAAAATAAACTTTTCTCTTGCAATTCTAGATAAATAGTGTATAATAGATGGGTATGTGAAAAGCATACTTGTGGGAGGTAAAAATCTTTAATTACCGCCAAAACCACAAAGGAGGATTTAAAAATGGCTAAAAAAGTCGAAAAACTTGTAAAATTGCAAATCCCTGCTGGTAAAGCTACACCAGCTCCACCAGTTGGACCTGCTCTTGGTCAAGCTGGTATCAACATCATGGGATTCACAAAAGAGTTCAACGCTCGTACAGCTGACCAAGCTGGTATGATCATTCCAGTTGTTATCTCAGTTTACGAAGATAAATCATTTACTTTCATCACTAAAACACCACCAGCTGCTGTTCTTTTGAAAAAAGCTGCAGGTGTTGAAAAAGGATCAGGTACACCTAACAAAACTAAAGTTGCTACAGTTACTCGTGCACAAGTACAAGAAATTGCAGAAACTAAGATGCCAGATTTGAACGCAGCAAACGTAGAGTCTGCAATGCGTATGATCGAAGGTACTGCTCGTTCTATGGGATTCACTGTTGTTGACTAATCAATAACACAGTAGAAAATCTCACAGCAGTCTATTAGTTGCTTTTCATACTAGGCAAGTGACTGAAGCTTGTACTTGGGTACAGCAAGGGAACTTAACGACGTAGGAAAAGAGAAATAATAGACTGAAAACCCGCAAGACTTCATCATTTCGAGGAGTGACGTGGGAGATGAAAATCGATTGAACCACTTACAAGGAGAATAGAAAATGGCTAAAAAAAGCAAACAACTTCGTGCTGCTCTTGAGAAAATCGACAGCACAAAAGCATACAGCGTAGAAGAAGCTGTAGCACTTGCAAAAGAAACTAACTTTGCAAAATTTGATGCAACTGTAGAAGTTGCTTACAACTTGAACATCGACGTTAAAAAAGCTGACCAACAAATCCGCGGAGCAATGGTATTGCCAAACGGTACTGGTAAAACTTCACGAGTTCTTGTTTTCGCACGTGGTGCAAAAGCAGAAGAAGCAAAAGCTGCTGGTGCAGACTTTGTAGGTGAAGATGACCTTGTTGCTAAAATCAACGACGGTTGGTTAGATTTCGACGTAGTTATCGCTACACCTGACATGATGGCTCTTGTTGGACGTCTTGGACGTGTCCTTGGACCACGTAACTTGATGCCAAACCCTAAAACTGGTACTGTAACAATGGATGTTGCTAAAGCAGTTGAAGAGTCTAAAGGTGGTAAAATCACTTACCGTGCTGACCGTGCAGGTAACGTTCAAGCAATCATCGGTAAAGTATCATTTGAAGCTGAAAAATTGGTTGAAAACTTCAAAGCTTTCAACGAAACAATCCAAAAAGCAAAACCAGCTACAGCTAAAGGAACTTACGTAACAAACTTGACTATCACAACTACTCAAGGTGTTGGTATCAAAGTTGACGTAAACTCACTTTAATCAGTAGTTTATAAACAAGGGCGAGTACGAAAGTGCTCGTTTTTTTGGGTACGACGAGCATGTCGTTCATCAGAGGTGCAACTCTTCTTTGGTTACCATCTACTAGCAAACCTATATGCGTAAACTACGTGAGCAATTGATACTCTTCAAAAATCAAATTCAAACCACGTCAGTGTCGGCTTGTCGTACTCAAGTACTGCCTGCGCCTAGCTTTCTAGTTTGCTATTTGATTTTTATTGAGTATGAATTCGAACTAGAGAAGTGACTAATAGATTTATGCTATAATCATGGCAGACTGTATGCGTTTGATTATGGTTCATCAAAAACTAGATTAGAATTATCAGATAATATCATTTTATGTTATAATGAAGAAAAAAACAGAGGTGTTCAAATGTCAGAAGCAGGTCATAAGTTTTTAGCGAAACTGGGGAAAAACGCTTACGTCCAGGTGGAAAACGTGCCACAGATTGGTTAATTGCGGAAGGAGGATTTTCAAAAGAAAAGAGAATACTAGAAGTTGCGTGCAATAGGGGAACTACAGCAATTGAGTTGGCACAGCGTTTTGGTTGTAAGATAACTGCTGTTGATATGGATGGTCAAGCTTTAGAAGTGGCTAAAAAATCTGCTGAAATGGCAGGTGTTGGGCATCTAATCAGGTTTGAAAGAGCTAATGCAATGAAACTTCCTTATGAAGATGCTAGTTTTGATATTGTTATAAATGAAGCTATGCTGACTATGCAAGCCGATCAAGCTAAGAAAAAATGTGTAATGGAGTATCTAAGGGTTTTAAAACCTGAAGGTCTTCTTTTGACACATGATGTGCTTCTTAAGGAAGCTAAAGAGTCTGTCAGACAGGAATTGTCACAAGCAATTCATGTAAATGTAGGTCCTTTAACTCAAGATAGTTGGGAAGAGGTGATGATAGAATCAGGTTATTGTGATGTGAAAGTATTGACTGGTGAAATGACATTAATGAAATTATCAGGTATGATTTATGACGAAGGTTGGCTAGGAACCTTGAAAATTTGTGTAAATGCTTGTAAAAAGGAGAATAGAAAGCAGTTTTTAACTATGTATAAAATGTTTGATAAGAATAAAAAGAACTTGGGCTTTATTGCTATGGCTAGTCATAAATCGTCAAATCGTTAGATAATCATTGAAGTTAACTTTTCCTTTCTTCTTTCTTAAAAAATATGCTATAATAGAGAGTAAAAACTTTGAAAGAAAGAAAAAGATGAATTTAAAAGATTATATTGCAACAATTGAAAATTATCCAAAGGAAGGCATTACCTTCCGTGATATCAGTCCTTTGATGGCTGATGGAAATGCTTATAGCTATGCTGTTCGTGAAATTGTTCAGTATGCTACTGACAAGAAAATTGATATGATTGTAGGTCCTGAGGCTCGTGGATTTATCGTGGGCTGTCCTGTTGCCTTTGAGTTGGGAATTGGTTTTGCACCTGTTCGTAAGCCAGGTAAATTACCACGCGAAGTCATTTCTGCTGACTATGAAAAAGAATACGGTGTTGATACCTTGACTATGCACGCGGATGCCATCAAGCCAGGTCAACGTGTTCTTATCGTAGACGACCTCTTGGCGACAGGTGGTACTGTTAAGGCAACCATCGAGATGATTGAAAAACTTGGTGGTATTGTAGCAGGTTGTGCCTTCCTTGTTGAATTGGATGAATTGAACGGCCGTGAAAAAATCGGTGACTACGATTACAAAGTTCTCATGCATTATTAATGAAAAACAGTCCCTAGGGCTGTTTTCTCTACATTAGGATATAAAAATAGACTATAGCTAGTTAGAGAAAAACTATAATTGAAAACTATATCTTCTTGCAGTATAATAAAAGGACTAAGTGTTTGAGATTTAGTTTCATACTCAATGAAAATCAAAGAGCAAACTAGGAAACTAGCCGTAAGCTGCTCAAAGTACAGCTTTGAGGTTGCAGATAGAACTGACGAAGTCAGCTTAAAACACTGTTTTGAGGTTGCAGATAGAACTGACGAAGTCAGTAACCATACGTACGGTAAGGCAACGTTGACGCGGTTTGAAGAGATTTTCGAAGAGTTTCAAACATATGCAATGATTCCTGAAAGAGTACAGTTAGGAGAGGGTTATGCCGATTCGAATTGATAAAAAATTGCCAGCTGTTGAGATTTTACGGACAGAGAACATCTTTGTCATGGATGATCAACGTGCTGCCCACCAAGATATCCGTCCCTTGAAGATTTTAATCTTAAATCTCATGCCACAAAAAATGGTTACAGAGACTCAGTTATTACGCCATTTGGCTAATACACCCCTACAACTGGATATTGATTTCCTCTATATGGAGAGCCATCGTTCTAAAACAACTCGTTCAGAACACATGGAGACTTTCTACAAAACTTTTCCTGAAGTCAAGGACGAGTATTTTGACGGGATGATTATCACGGGTGCTCCGGTTGAGCATTTACCATTTGAGGAAGTGGATTACTGGGAGGAATTCAGTCAGGTGCTTGAGTGGTCCAAGACCCATGTCTATTCGACTCTTCATATCTGTTGGGGGGCTCAGGCGGGTCTTTATCTTCGTTATGGGGTTGAAAAATACCAGATGGACAGTAAGTTATCAGGTATTTATCCTCAGGATACCTTAAAAGAAGGGCACCTTCTCTTTAGAGGTTTTGACGATAGCTATGTATCCCCTCATTCACGGCACACAGAGATTTCTAAGGAAGAAATCTTAAACAAGACCAATCTCGAGATTTTATCGGAAGGCCCTCAGGTTGGGGTTTCGATTTTGGCCAGTCGTGATTTACGAGAAATTTATAGTTTTGGGCATTTGGAGTATGATCGTGATACCTTGGCAAATGAATATTTCCGAGATCGTGATGCAGGTTTGGATCCTCATATTCCAGAAAATTACTTTAAGGATGATGATGTAAACCAGACACCTTGTCTTTGTTGGTCTTCATCAGCAGCCCTCTTTTTCAGTAACTGGGTGAATTATGCTGTTTACCAAGAGACGCCTTTTGACTGGAGAAAGATAGAAGATGATGCATCTGCATATGGGTATTTATAAGAGGAATTATGACATATTTAGACGCTTTTAAATCAGGGAACTTGGTTTTACCGAGTGCCCTGCTCTTGCATTTTAAGGAACTCTTTCCTTCAAGCGATGATTTTCTGGTCTGGCAATTTTTCTATTTGCAAAATACGACAGGTTTGGAAGAAATGTCGCCAAGCCAGATTGCTGAAAGGATTGGCAAGGAAATTTCGGATGTCAACCAGTCCATTTCTAACTTGACAGAGAGGGGACTACTTCAGTATCGTACTATCGAACTGAATGGCGAAATTGAATTGCTTTTTGATGCCAGTCTAGCCTTGGAACGCTTGGATGACTTGCTTGGAGCTAGTGCTTCGAGTTCAGATCAGTTGACACCTCAAAACCAGCTCAAGGAGTTGGTAGAAACCTTCCAGCAGGAGCTGGGCCGCTTGTTGACGCCTTTTGAGATCGAGGATTTGACCAAGACTCTAAAAGAAGATGGAACCAGTGCTGACTTGATTAAGGAAGCTCTTCGTGAAGCTGTTTTGAATGGAAAAGCAAACTGGAAGTACATTCAGGCGATTTTGAGAAATTGGCGCCATGAAGGTATCAAAAGTGTGGCTCAAATTGAGGCTAAGCGGGCAGAAAGAGAAGCAAGCAATCCTCAGTCGACACAGGTATCTGCAGATTTCAGAAATGCCATGGATCTTTGGAAGGATTAATCCATGCAAGCAGTCTTGAAATCCGAGTAAGATTTGCAAGCTGTGTATAATTGTGATAAAATAAGTAGAAAATAAATTGAAAAAAGAGGTATGTGAAATGTCACGTAAACCATTTATCGCTGGTAACTGGAAAATGAACAAAAATCCAGAAGAAGCTAAAGCATTTGTTGAAGCAGTTGCATCAAAACTTCCTTCATCAGATCTTGTTGAAGCAGGTATCGCTGCTCCAGCTCTTGATTTGACAGCTGTTCTTGCTGCTGCTAAAGGTTCAAATCTTAAAGTTGCTGCTCAAAACTGCTACTTTGAAAATGCAGGTGCTTTCACTGGTGAAACTAGCCCACAAGTTTTGAAAGAAATCGGTACTGACTACGTTGTTATCGGTCACTCAGAACGCCGTGACTACTTCCATGAAACTGATGAAGATATCAACAAAAAAGCAAAAGCTATCTTTGCAAACGGTATGCTTCCAATCATCTGTTGTGGTGAATCACTTGAAACTTACGAAGCTGGTAAAGCTGCTGAGTTTGTAGGTGCTCAAGTATCTGCTGCATTGGCTGGATTGACAGCTGAACAAGTTGCTGCATCAGTTATCGCTTACGAGCCAATCTGGGCTATCGGTACTGGTAAATCAGCTTCACAAGATGACGCACAAAAAATGTGTAAAGTTGTTCGTGACGTTGTAGCTGCTGACTTTGGTCAAGAAGTTGCAGACAAAGTTCGTGTTCAATACGGTGGTTCTGTTAAACCTGAAAACGTTGCTTCATACATGGCTTGTCCAGACGTTGACGGTGCCCTTGTAGGTGGTGCGTCACTTGAAGCAGAAAGCTTCTTGGCTTTGCTTGACTTTGTAAAATAATCAGTAGCAAAAGCTAGGTGGAACAGCATTCAGATGTCTGTTCCATTTTTTATAGGAGAGGAAAGATTGAAAACAAAGATTGGAAAAATTGGATTAGCAAGTATCTGCTTACTAGGCTTGGCAACTAGACATGTCGCTGCAAATGAAACTGAAGTAGCAACAACTTCGCAGGATACAAGGACAGTTTCAAGTAGTTCAGAGCAAAATCAGTCTTTTAATAAAACTCAAACGAGTGCAGGTGTAAAGACCACTGCTTCTGCCCACTGGGAGGGGGATTATTATGTAAAGGCTGATGGTTCCAAAGCAAAGAGTGAGTGGATTTTTGATAACTACTATAAGGCTTGGTTTTATATTAAGTCAGACGGTCGTTATTCTCAAAATGAGTGGCAGGGCAATTACTACCTGAAATCAGGTGGTTATATGGCTAAGAATGAATGGGTTTATGATAACGCCTATAAGAATTGGTTTTACCTGAAGTCTGATGGCTCTTATGCTAACCAGGAATGGCATTCTGTTGGAGGTAAATGGTACTATTTTAAAAAATGGGGCTATTTAGCTAAAAGTCAATGGCAGGGAAGTTATTTCTTAAATGGTCAAGGTGCCATGATGCAAAATGAATGGCTCTATGATCCAGCCTATTCGTCTTACTTCTATCTCAAGTCTGATGGTTCTTATGCAAATCAAGAGTGGCAAAAGGTAGACGGCAAGTGGTACTATTTCAAGAAGTGGGGTTACATGGCTAAAGATGAGTGGCAGGGTAACTACTATTTGACAGGAAGTGGTGCTATGGCGACTGGTGAATTAGTCATGGATGATGCTCGCTATATTTTTTCTGACTCAGGTGAGTTAAAAGAAAAGAAAGACTTGAATGTTGGCTGGGTTCACCGAAATGGCAGACGTTATTTCTTTAACCATCGTGAAGAACAAGTTGGGACTGATCAAGTTAAAAAAGTTATCGATGTCAGTGAACACAATGGTCGTATCAGTGACTGGAAAAAGGTCATCGATGATAATGGCGTTGATGGAGTCATTGTTCGTTTGGGCTATAGTGGAACTGAGGACAAGGAATTGGCTCATAATATTAAGGAGTTAAACCGTCTTGGAATTCCTTACGGTGTTTACCTCTATACTTATGCTGAAAATGAGACTGATGCTGAGAATGATGCTAATCAAACCATTGAACTCTTGAAAAAATACAAGATGAACTTGTCTTACCCTATCTACTACGATGTTGAGAACTGGGAATATGTCAATAAGAGCAAGAGAGCTCCAAGTGATACTGGAACCTGGGTCAAGATTATCAACAAATATATGGCAACAATGAAACAAGCTGGTTATCAAAATGTGAAAGTTTATAGCTACCGTCAACTTTTACAAACTCGTTTGAATCATCCTGATATTTTGCAACATGTTAACTGGGTAGCAGCCTATACGGATGCGCTTGATTGGACAAATCCTCATTATTCAGGTGAAAAAGGATGGCAATATACCTCATCTGAATACTTAAAAGGAATTCGTGGACGTGTTGATGTCAGCGTTTGGTATTAAGATATAAAGTTGAGAAAGGAGTGTGCAAGAAAGTTGCATCCTCTTTTTCTTTATTTTGTCGTAGTTACGAGAGGTGGAAGGGGACTGTGTTTTATTCTAAAAAATTCTTATACTCTTTGAAAACTTCTTCAAACCACATCAGTTCTATCTGCAATCTCAAAACAGTGTTTTGAGCAACTTGCGGCTAGCTTCCTAGTTTGCTCTTTGATTTTCATTGAGTATTAAATTATCAGTCTATTGCAACTTTTCTCATGTGAGTCATTTGGCTTGCTATTTGTTTTCCTTAGTAGTATACTAAGGTAGTAATCATTAAGAAGTGGTTACAAATAATAATGAACGAGGTAAAGAAAATGGTAGAATTGAAAAAAGAAGCAGTAAAAGACGTAACATCATTGACAAAAGCAGCGCCAGTAGCATTGGCAAAAACAAAGGAAGTCTTGAACCAAGCTGTTGCTGATTTGTACGTAGCCCACGTTGCTTTGCATCAAGTACACTGGTACATGCGTGGTCGTGGTTTCCTTGTATGGCATCCAAAAATGGATGAGTACATGGATGCTCTTGATGGTCATTTAGATGAAATCAGCGAACGCTTGATCACACTTGGTGGAAGCCCATTCTCTACTTTGACAGAGTTCCTTCAAAACAGTGAAATCGAAGAAGAAGCTGGTGAATACCGTAATGTTGAAGAAAGCTTGGAACGTGTTCTAGCTATTTATCGCTACCTCATCACTCTTTTCCAAAAAGCGTTGGATGTGACTGACGAAGAAGGCGATGATGTTACAAACGATATTTTTGTTGGTGCTAAGGCTGAACTTGAGAAAACAGTTTGGATGCTTGCCGCAGAACTTGGACAAGCACCTGGTTTGTAAGAAACAAGGCAACATAGATAAATCTGTAGGGAATTTCTTACAGATTTTTTCTATTTTGTAAGCTATTCCAAACCAGTCTTTTTTCGAGTTTTTTGATAAAATAGTACTATCAATGAAAAGGATGGAAGCATGACTAAGAAAATCGTAGCTATTTGGGCCCAGGATGAAGAGGGTGTGATTGGTAAGGACAATCGTCTGCCTTGGCATTTGCCAGCAGAACTGCAACACTTCAAAGAAACAACTCTGAATCATGCTATCTTGATGGGGCGTGTGACCTTTGATGGAATAGGGCGTCGCTTGCTTCCAAAACGGGAGACCTTGATTTTGACGCGTAATTCTGAAGAAAAGATAGACGGGGTTGTTACTTTTTACGATATCCAGTCTGTTCTCGACTGGTATCAGGATCAAGATAAGAATCTTTATATTCTCGGTGGAAAGCAAATTTTTCAGGCTTTTGAACCTTACCTTGACGAAGTGATTGTGACTCACATTCATGCTCGGGTGGAGGGAGATACCTATTTCCCTGAAGAGTTTGACTTGTCTCTGTTTGAGACAGTTTCAAGCAAATACTACACCAAAGATGAGAAGAATCTTTATGATTTTACCATCCAATATCGCAAGAGAAAGGAAGTCTAATGGAACGTAGTATATTTGGTTTTTTCACAGCCATGCTGTGTTTAGTCTGCTTACTTGCAGGAGCACAGGCTTTTCGTAAAAAGCGCTATGGACTTTCTGTCCTGCTCTGGTTAAATGCCTTTACCAATTTGGTCAATAGTGTCCATGCTTTTTACATGACCTTATTTTAGATAGAATGACAGTATAGAATAGAACGGAAGGAAATCATGCCTACAAATAGGAATAATGATATGATGGTTTATTGCTCATTTTGTGGCAAAAGCCAAGAAGAAGTACAAAAAATAATCGCTGGGAACAACGCCTTTATTTGTAATGAATGTGTGGAGTTGGCTCAGGAAATCATTCGGGAGGAGTTGGCTGAGGAAGTCTTGGCAGACTTGTCTGAGGTACCAAAACCAATCGAACTCCTCCATATCTTGAACCACTATGTAATTGGTCAAGATCGTGCAAAACGGGCTTTAGCAGTGGCGGTTTACAACCACTACAAACGCATCAATTTCCACGATACGCGTGAAGAGTCAGAAGATGTGGATTTGCAGAAGTCAAACATCTTGATGATTGGTCCAACTGGTTCAGGGAAAACTTTCCTTGCTCAGACCTTGGCTAAGAGCTTGAATGTACCTTTTGCGATCGCGGATGCGACAGCTCTTACTGAGGCTGGTTATGTGGGTGAGGACGTGGAAAATATCCTCCTCAAACTCTTGCAGGCTGCTGACTTTAACATTGAGCGAGCAGAGCGTGGGATTATCTATGTGGATGAAATTGACAAGATTGCCAAGAAGAGTGAGAACGTGTCTATCACACGTGACGTTTCTGGTGAAGGGGTGCAACAAGCCCTTCTCAAGATTATCGAGGGAACCGTTGCTAGCGTGCCGCCTCAAGGTGGACGTAAACATCCACAACAAGAGATGATTCAAGTGGATACTAAAAATATCCTCTTCATCGTGGGTGGTGCTTTTGATGGTATTGAAGAAATCGTCAAACAACGTCTGGGTGAAAAAGTCATCGGGTTTGGTCAAAACAATAAGGCGATTGACGAAAACAGCTCTTACATGCAAGAAATCATCGCAGAAGATATTCAAAAATTTGGTATTATCCCTGAGTTGATTGGACGTTTGCCTGTCTTTGCTGCTCTTGAACAATTGACGGTTGATGACTTGGTTCGTATCTTGAAAGAGCCAAGAAATGCTTTGGTGAAACAGTACCAAACCTTGCTTTCTTATGATGATGTCGAGTTGGAATTTGACGACGAAGCCCTTCAGGAAATTGCCAATAAGGCTATCGAACGCAAGACAGGGGCGCGTGGTCTTCGCTCGATTATCGAAGAAACCATGCTAGATGTCATGTTTGAAGTGCCGAGTCAGGAAAATGTGAAATTGGTTCGCATCACAAAAGAAGCTGTCGATGGAACGGATAAACCAATCCTAGAAACAGCCTAGAGGTGACTATGGAACTTAATACACATAATGCTGAAATCTTGCTCAGTGCGGCTAATAAGTCCCACTATCCGCAGGATGAACTGCCAGAGATCGCTCTTGCAGGGCGTTCAAATGTTGGCAAGTCTAGCTTTATCAATACTATGCTGAATCGTAAGAATCTGGCTCGTACATCGGGGAAACCTGGTAAAACTCAGCTGCTCAACTTCTTTAATATCGACGACAAGATGCGCTTTGTGGATGTTCCTGGTTATGGTTATGCCCGCGTTTCCAAAAAGGAACGTGAAAAGTGGGGGCGCATGATTGAGGAGTATCTAACGACTCGGGAAAATCTCCGTGCAGTTGTTAGTCTAGTTGACCTTCGTCATGACCCGTCAGCAGATGATGTGCAGATGTACGAATTTCTCAAGTATTATGAGATTCCAGTCATCATTGTGGCGACCAAGGCGGACAAGATTCCTCGTGGTAAATGGAATAAGCACGAATCAGCAATCAAAAAGAAATTAAACTTTGACCCAAGTGACGACTTTATCCTCTTTTCATCTGTCAGCAAGGCAGGGATGGATGAGGCTTGGGATGCAATCTTAGAAAAATTGTGAGGAAAATAAAATGGCAAAAACAATTCATACAGACAAAGCTCCAAAAGCTATCGGACCCTATGTTCAAGGAAAAATCGTTGGCAACCTTTTGTTTGCTAGCGGTCAAGTGCCCCTATCTCCTGAAACTGGGGAAATCGTTGGAGAGACTATCCAAGAACAGACAGAACAAGTCTTGAAAAATATTGGTGCTATTTTGGCAGAGGCAGGAACTGACTTTGACCATGTTGTCAAAACAACTTGCTTCTTGAGCGATATGAACGACTTTGTTCCTTTTAACGAGGTTTACCAAACGGCCTTTAAAGAGGAATTTCCAGCTCGTTCAGCAGTAGAGGTAGCTCGTCTTCCTCGTGATGTAAAAGTCGAAATCGAAGTCATCGCAGAGATTGGATAAGCTAGTTGAAGTTTGGTGTTGCCAAACTTCTTTTGATATAAGGAGAGATAGATGACAAAGAAACAACTTCACTTGGTGATTGTGACAGGAATGAGTGGTGCAGGGAAAACAGTTGCCATTCAGTCCTTCGAAGATTTGGGTTATTTTACTATTGATAATATGCCTCCAGCTCTCTTGCCTAAGTTTTTGCAGTTGGTGGAAACAAAGGAAGACGACCATAAGTTGGCCTTGGTAGTGGATATGCGTAGCCGTTCTTTCTTCTCAGAGATTCAAGCTGTTTTGGATGAGCTGGAAAACAAGGAAGAACTGGACTTTAAAATTCTCTTTTTGGATGCAGCTGATAAGGAATTGGTCGCTCGTTACAAGGAAACCAGACGGAGTCACCCACTAGCAGCAGATGGACGGATTTTGGATGGAATCAAGCTAGAACGTGAGCTCTTGGCACCTTTGAAAAATATGAGCCAAAATGTGGTGGATACGACTGAACTGACTCCTCGTGAGCTGCGTAAAACCCTTGCAGAGCAGTTTTCAGATCAAGAACAAGCCCAGTCTTTCCGTATCGAAGTCATGTCTTTTGGCTTTAAATATGGAATCCCGATTGATGCGGACTTGGTATTTGATGTCCGATTCTTGCCAAATCCATACTACCTTCCAGAACTGCGAAACCAAACGGGTGTAGATGAACCAGTTTATGACTATGTCATGAATCATCCTGAGTCAGAAGATTTTTATCAGCATTTGTTGGCTTTGATTGAGCCAATTTTGCCAAGTTACCAAAAGGAAGGGAAGTCCGTTTTGACCATTGCCATGGGATGTACGGGTGGACAACACCGTAGTGTGGCCTTTGCCAAACGCTTGGCGCAGGACTTATCCAAGAATTGGCCTGTTAATGAAGGGCATCGCGACAAAGACCGAAGAAAGGAAACGGTAAACCGTTCATGAGAAAACCAAAGATAACGGTGATTGGTGGAGGGACTGGGATCCCCGTCATTCTTAAAAGTCTGCGTGAAAAAGATGTGGAAATCGCTGCTATCGTAACGGTGGCGGATGATGGTGGTTCTTCAGGTGAACTCAGAAAAAATATGCAGCAGTTGACACCGCCAGGTGATCTTCGCAATGTCCTTGTGGCCATGTCAGATATGCCTAAGTTTTATGAAAAGGTCTTTCAGTATCGCTTCTCTGAAGATGCTGGAGCCTTTGCTGGCCATCCATTGGGTAATCTCATTATCGCAGGCCTGTCAGAAATGCAGGGTTCGACCTATAATGCCATGCAGTTATTGAGCAAATTTTTCCATACCACTGGGAAGATTTATCCTTCCAGTGACCATCCTTTGACATTGCACGCAGTCTTTCAGGATGGGACAGAGGTGGCTGGAGAGAGCCATATAGCGGACCATCCAGGCATGATTGACCATGTCTATGTGACCAATACCCTCAACGATGATACGCCTCTGGCTAGCCGTCGAGTAGTGCAGACCATTCTTGAAAGTGACATGATTGTCCTAGGACCTGGTTCCCTCTTTACCTCGATTTTACCTAATATCGTGATTAAGGAAATCGGGCAGGCGCTTTTGGAAACCAAGGCAGAAATCGCCTATGTCTGTAATATCATGACCCAACGTGGGGAGACAGAACACTTTACAGATAGTGACCACGTGGAGGTCTTGCATCGTCACCTTGGTCGCCCTTTTATCGATACTGTCTTGGTGAATATTGAAAAAGTGCCTCAGGAATACATGAATTCCAACCGTTTTGATGAATACTTGGTGCAGGTGGAACATGATTTTGCTGGTCTTTGTAAGCAAGTTCCACGTGTGATTTCATCCAACTTCCTTCGTCTGGAAAATGGGGGTGCCTTCCACGATGGAGATTTGATCGTGGATGAGTTGATGCGGATTATACAGGTGAGAAAATGAGTTTCACAGTAGCAGTAAAAGAAGAAATCCTAGGTCAGCACCATCTAAGCCGGTATGAATTGTCTGCCATTATCAAGATGTCTGGTAGTATCGGTCTCTCGACTTCGGGTTTGACCTTGTCAGTTGTGACAGAAAATGCTAAACTGGCTCGTCACCTATATGAGTCCTTTCTCCATTTCTATGAAATTAAATCAGAAATCCGACACCACCAAAGAAGTAATCTTCGTAAGAATCGGGTCTATACCGTTTTTACAGATGAAAAGGTGCAGGACTTGCTGAGTGATTTGCACTTGGCAGACTCCTTTTTTGGTCTAGAAACAGGTATTGACGAGGAGATTTTATCAGACGAGGAAGCAGGTCGTGCTTATCTTTGTGGCGCTTTCTTGGCAAATGGAAGCATCCGTGACCCTGAGTCAGGCAAGTACCAGTTGGAAATCAGTTCTGTTTATCTGGACCACGCGCAAGGGATTGCCTCACTTCTTCAGCAATTTTTACTGGATGCCAAGGTGCTTGAGCGCAAAAAGGGGGCTGTGACCTATCTCCAGCGAGCCGAAGACATTATGGACTTCTTGATTGTCATCGGAGCCATGCAGGCGCGTGATGATTTTGAGCGGGTTAAGATTTTGCGAGAAACCCGTAATGATCTCAATCGGGCAAATAATGCCGAGACAGCTAATATAGCTCGGACAGTTTCTGCCAGTATGAAGACTATCAACAACATCAGCAAAATTAAAGATATCATGGGTTTAGAAAATCTGCCAGTGGATTTGCAGGAGGTGGCGCAGCTGCGGATTCAGCATCCAGACTACTCTATCCAGCAGTTAGCAGATAGCCTCAGCACCCCTCTGACCAAAAGTGGTGTCAACCACAGACTGAGAAAGATAAATAAATTAGCCGATGAACTATAAAACCACGAATCCTATGTGACTCGTGGTTCTTTTTTATAAACTAGTTGAGTGTTTTGGTTGTACTTTTTGCTCAGGGTCGATGTAATTGATGGCATTGTTGACAGCAGTTGGAGCTTCTCCCAGTCCTGTCGCAATCAAATCAATTTTTCCGTCATAGTAGCAGCAGTCACCGATAGCATAGATACCCGCTTGGCTGGATTCTTGTTTGCTGTTGACGATAATCTTGTGGCGGTTGAGGTCCAGCCCCCAGTTTTTAAGGTTACCGACAGAAGATTTGAAACCATAGTTGACAAAGAGGTGGTCTAGGTCAATCGTTTCTGTTTCGTCAGATTTAACTTTTGTGATTTCAAGTTTATCAAGCGTTTTTCCATCTCCAAGGAGTTGGCTAGGAAAAAATGGTGTCTTGATGGTTACAGATGATTCTTGCAAGGCTTGGACACTATGTTCCAAGGCACGAAAATTATCTCTGCGGTGGACAAGGGTAGTTGGTGCAATTTTCTCAAAAGCCAGAGCCCAATCCACAGCTGAGTCTCCCCCACCAAGAATCGTCACTTTCTTACCAGCATATTGCTGAATATTGGAAACGTGGTAGTGAATATTTTCATAGCCCTCAACGCCTTCTAGTTCCAGCGGACGTGGTTTGAAGGCACCGCCACCCATAGCGATGATGACCGTTTTAGACAGGTGACTTCCTTTAGAAGTTGTAATGGCAAAGCCTTGATCTTGTTTTTCAATTTCAAGAACGGTTTCATTGAGATGAATAGGGGTATCAAAGCCGTTTAATTGCTCGATTAGACGGTTAGTCAACTCTTCTCCAGTCAGATTTGGGAAACCTGGGACGTCTAGGATTTCCTTTTCAGGATAGAGAATAGCAGGCTGTCCACCTAGTTGGGGAAGAGAGTCAATGATTTGGATCTTGGCTTGGCGTAGGTGGGCGTAAAAGGCTGCAAAAAGACCGACAGGACCACCACCTACAATGGTAATATCATATAGTTGAGACATGGTTTCTCCTTTGTTTTTTCTAGTCATACTCTTCGAAAATCTCTTCAAACCACGTCAGCGTCGCCTTACCGTAGTTATGGTTACTGACTTCGTCAGTTCTATCCACGACCTCAAAACACTGTTTTGAGCAACCTGCGGCTAGCTTCCTAGTTTGCTCTTTGATTTTCATTGAGTATCAGTTTATTTTATCATATTTTTTCTTTAATTTAAAATGAAGTAGGATAGGGGAAAAAAATGTCAGAAAAAATGGTATAATAGAAAGGAACGTGTTTGGACAGAGAGGAGACAGCAGATGAACTTTCAACAATTATCCAACCTGCAATATTGGACTAGCTTGTTTTCTAGTCCTTGGAGTATTGCCATCAATCTGTTTGATATTTTGATTGTGACCTATATTTTATATCGTTTTACAAAAGCGATAGCTGGTACCAAGATTATGATTTTGGTGCGAGGGGTCTTGATCTTTGTATTAGCCCAGGTTGTGGCCAATATCCTTGGTTTAACAACGATTTCTTGGTTGATTAACCAGATTATCACTTATGGGGTTATTGCTGCGGTTGTTATCTTCTCTCCAGAGATTCGGACTGGTTTGGAACGCTTGGGAAGGGCGACAGATTTCTTTTCTACTACTCAAATAAGTGCGGAAGAGAAAATGATTCGTGCTTTTGTCAAATCAGTTGAATATATGAGTCCTCGTAAGATTGGTGCTCTGGTTGCTATTCAACGAGTTCGGACCTTACAAGAATACATCGCGACAGGTATTCCCTTGGATGCCAAAATTTCGGCAGAACTCCTCATCAATATTTTTATTCCCAACACTCCTCTACATGATGGTGCTGTGATTATCAGAGAAAATCGGATTGCAGTCACCTCTGCCTATCTGCCCTTGACAGAAAGTACAGGAATTTCCAAGGAATTTGGGACCAGACACCGGGCGGCTATCGGTTTATCAGAAGTATCCGATGCCTTGACCTTCATCGTCTCAGAGGAAACAGGTGGCATTTCTATTACCTATAATGGGATTTTCAAGCATGACTTGACTCTTGAAGAATTTGAAGCAGAACTACGAGTAATTCTTTTACCAGTCGTTGAGGAAAAAGTCGGTTTCAAGGACCGTTTGCTAGGAGGTTGGAAATATGAGAAAAAATAGTCTATATATCATTTCATCTCTCTTTTTTGCTTGTGTCTTATTTATCTATGCAACGTCAACCAACTTTCAAAACAACAATACGGTAAGGCAGGTCAAATCAGAAACCTACACTAATACGATAGCAAATGTTCCTATCGATATTCATTATGATGACGACCAGTATTTCATTAGCGGATTTGCATCAGAAGTTTCAGTTGTGCTGACAGGTGCCAATCGTGTGACCTTGGCAAGCGAAATGCAGGAAAGTACTCGTAAGTTTAAGGTGACAGCGGATTTGACAGATGCTAGTGTTGGAACGATTGAAGTTCCCTTGAACATTGAAAATCTTCCAAGTGGATTGACCGCTGTGGCAACGCCTCAAAAGATTACAGTGAAAGTTGGGAAGAAGGTTAAGCGAGATGGGATGATTGTTGTGCCGCAAGTTGACCAAAGCCAAATTGATCCCAAGCTACAACTTGATAGTGTAACCGTGTCAAATGAACGCGTTTCGGTCACAACTGACCAGGAAACATTAGCTAAGATTGACAAAGTTATTGCGCTTTTACCAACTAGCGAACGGATTACAGGTAATTACAGTGGTTCAGTACCTTTGCAGGCAATCGACCGCAATGGGGTTGTCTTACCAGTAGTGATCACTCCGTTTGATACGACAATGAAGGTCACTACAAAACCTGTATCACCAAGTTCAAGCACAAGCAGTTCGTCGGAGACGTCTTCGTCAACGAAAGCAACTAGTTCAAAAACGAATTAAAAATAGAAAAAGGATTTTATAAAAATGGGTAAATATTTTGGGACTGATGGAGTCCGTGGAGAAGCTAACGTAGAACTAACGCCAGAATTGGCCTTTAAATTAGGACGTTTTGGAGGCTATGTTCTTAGTCAACATGAAACGGAAGCACCGAAAGTCTTTGTAGGACGCGATACACGTATTTCAGGAGAAATGCTAGAATCTGCCTTGGTGGCAGGTCTCCTTTCAGTAGGGATTCACGTGTATAAATTAGGCGTTCTGGCAACACCAGCAGTAGCTTACTTGGTTAAAACAGAGGGAGCAAGTGCCGGTGTCATGATCTCTGCCAGCCACAACCCAGCCCTTGATAATGGAATCAAGTTCTTTGGTGGGGATGGCTTCAAACTAGACGACGAAAAAGAAGCAGAAATTGAAGCCTTGCTAGATGCTGCGGAAGATACTCTTCCTCGTCCAAGTGCAGAAGGCTTGGGAACCTTGGTAGATTATCCAGAAGGCTTGCGTAAGTATGAAGGCTACCTTGTTTCAACTGGAACTCCACTTGAAGGAATGAAAGTTGCCTTAGATACAGCCAATGGTGCAGCGTCTACAAGTGCCCGTCAAATCTTTGCAGACCTTGGTGCCCAATTGACGGTTATCGGGGAAACACCAGACGGGCTTAACATCAACCTTAATGTTGGTTCTACGCACCCAGAAACCCTTCAAGAAGTGGTCAAAGAAAGCGGCTCAGCTATTGGTTTGGCCTTTGACGGAGACAGTGACCGTTTGATTGCTGTTGATGAAAATGGAGATATCGTTGATGGTGACAAGATCATGTACATCATCGGGAAATACCTTTCTGAAAAAGGACAATTGGCCCAAAATACAATTGTGACAACTGTTATGTCTAACCTTGGTTTCCACAAGGCCTTGGACCGTGAAGGTATTAACAAGGCAGTCACTGCAGTTGGCGACCGCTACGTTGTTGAAGAAATGAGAAAATCAGGCTACAACCTTGGTGGTGAACAGTCTGGTCACGTGATCTTGATGGATTACAATACCACAGGTGATGGCCAATTATCAGCTGTCCAATTGACTAAAATCATGAAGGAAACTGGTAAGAGCTTGTCAGAGTTGGCCGCAGAAGTAACCATCTATCCACAAAAATTAGTCAATATCCGAGTGGAAAATGCCATGAAGGAAAAGGCTATGGAAGTACCAGCTATCAAGGTCATTATCGAGAAGATGGAATCAGAAATGGCAGGGAATGGCCGTATCCTTGTTCGCCCAAGTGGAACAGAGCCTCTTTTGCGTGTTATGGCAGAAGCGCCTACAATAGAAGAAGTAGACTACTATGTTGATACCATCGCTGATGTAGTTCGAGCTGAAATCGGGATTGACTAAATCCTAGAAAACTAGATGAAAATAAAAAATTATGGTACAATAGCTTATAATATTGTAGCCGAGGGAGAAAGACATGAATCTTAAACGTGAACAAGAATTTGTTAGTCAGTATCATTTTGATGCGCGTAATTTTGAATGGGAAAATGAAAATGGAGCTCCTGAAACCAAGGTGGATGTGAACTTCCAATTGCTCCAACATGACCAAGAAAATCAAGTGACTTCCTTGATTGTCATCTTGACCTTTATGATTGTATTTGATAAGTTTGTCATTAGTGGAACAATCTCACAAGTAAACCATATCGATGGTCGTATTGTCAATGAACCAAGTGAATTGAGCCAAGAAGAAGTGGAAACTTTGGCTCGTCCATGTTTGAACATGTTGAACCGTTTGACTTACGAAGTAACTGAAATTGCATTAGACTTACCAGGAATCAATTTGGAGTTCTAATATGAAACTAGCTGTTATCACAGATTCTTCTGCCTATCTCAGTGCAGAGACCTTACAAAGAGAAGATTTGTTTGTCTTAGATATTCCTGTCAATATTGATGGTGAGGAGTATGTCGAAGGCATCAATCTGACTGCTGAGGAATTTTACCAAAGAATGGCTCAGGCTTCTGAATTGCCTAAGACCAGTCAACCAAGCATTGCCAAGTTAGATGAAATTTTAACTTCGCTCAAAGAACAAGGCTATACCCATGCCTTGGGGCTTTTCCTATCTTCTGGAATTTCAGGTTTTTACCAAAATATTCAGTATATGGTGGATGACTATGAGGGCTTGACTATTGCTTTCCCAGACACTTTGATTACAAGCGCTCCGCTGGGTATCATGGTTGAAAGTGTCTTTAACTGGCGCGAACAGGGCGATGATTTTGCCATTATTCAGGATAAGCTAGCTATTCAAATTAGTCGTACGTCAGCTTTTATCATGGTAGATGATTTGGATCATTTGGTAAAAGGTGGGCGCCTTTCAAATGGCGCTGCGATTTTGGGTAATCTGTTAAGCATTAAGCCAATCCTTTATTTTAACGATCAAGGTGTGATTGAAGTTTACGAAAAAGTTCGTACTGAGAAGAAAGCAACCAAGCGCTTAATTGAAATCATTAAGGAAACAACGGCTTCAGGCCAATATCGGGTCATTGTCATTCACGGAAATGCTCCTGAAAAGGCTGAAGAATTGCGTCAACACTTGCTTGAATCTGGAGTGGGTACGGATATTTCACTAGCTACATTTGGCAGTGTCATTGGGACACACCTAGGATCAGGAAGTATTGCTCTGGGTTATATTCCAGTGATTTAGTTAGCACTTCTAGACTAGTTGAGAAGGCTTGTATCTTAGAAATTGAACACGGACTACCTGCCTCTTGAAAAAAGATGCCTGTCTTGCCTTCTATGGAAAGTCAGCGCCATTCCCTATTTTTCATGGGTAGCTAAGGTCCTTTGTATCTTAAATAGGAGTAGAGATGAGTATTCGAGTAATTATTGCTGGTTTTAAGGGAAAGATGGGCCAGGCTGCTTGTCAGATGGTCTTGGATGATCCAGACTTAGATTTGGTAGCAGTTTTGGATCCTTCTGAGTCTGAGTCAGAATGGCAGGGAATTCCTGTTTTCAAGGATAAGGCTGATTTAGCAGGCTTTGAAGCGGATGTCTGGGTAGATTTTACTACTCCAACTGTTGCCTACGAAAATACACGCTTTGCTCTTGAAAATGGCTTTGCACCAGTAGTTGGAACGACTGGCTTCACAAGTGAAGAAATTGCAGAGCTGAAAGATTTTTCTCGTGCCCAAGATTTGGGTGGTTTGATTGCCCCTAACTTTGCCCTGGGTGCTGTCTTGCTTATGCAATTTGCGACGCAGGCTGCTAAATATTTCCCAAATGTGGAGATTATCGAGCTCCATCATGACAAGAAAAAGGATGCTCCGAGTGGAACAGCTATTAAAACAGCTGAGTTGATGGCGGAAGTTCGAGAGTCTACTCAGCAAGGTGCGCCTGATGAGGAAGAATTGATTGCAGGTGCTCGTGGTGCTGACTTTGATGGCATGCGCATCCACTCAGTTCGTTTACCAGGCTTGGTAGCTCATCAAGAAGTCATCTTTGGTAATCAGGGAGAAGGATTGACCCTCCGTCATGACTCCTATGATCGCAGCTCCTTCATGACAGGGGTCAATTTGGGAATTAAAGAAGTTGTCAAGCGTCATGAGCTTGTCTATGGATTAGAACACTTATTATGAGATTAACGCAAATGCCTTCTGAATTTCAGAAGGCTTTACCAGTATTAGAAAAAATTAAAGAAGCAGGCTTTGAGGCTTATTTTGTTGGGGGCTCTGTTCGAGATGCCCTTCTCAATCGCCCTATCCATGATGTGGATATCGCAACGTCTTCTTATCCAGAAGAGACCAAGCAGATTTTTCCGCGAACAGCCGATATCGGAATCGAGCATGGAACCGTCTTGGTTTTAGATGGGGACGAGGAGTATGAGGTGACTACTTTTCGGACAGAAGATGTCTATGTGGACTATCGTAGACCCAGCGCGGTTTCCTTTGTGCGTTCACTGGAAGAAGACCTTAAGCGCCGTGATTTTACAGTCAACGCCTTTGCCTTGGATGAGACAGGGGAAATCATTGACTTGTTTCATGGTTTAGAGGATTTGGAAAACCAAGTCTTGCGAGCAGTTGGAGTAGCTAGTGAGCGTTTTAACGAAGATGCTCTGCGGATTATGCGTGGTTTCCGTTTTCAGGCCAGCCTTGGCTTTGAACTTGAGCCAGAAACATTTAAAGCTATGAAAACCTTGACGCCACTTTTGGAAAAAATTTCTGTAGAGCGTACCTTCGTTGAGTTTGATAAACTCTTGCTGGCTCCGTTTTGGAGAAGGGGCTTGGCTTCCATGATTGAGAGTAAAGCTTATGACTATCTCCCTGATATGGTAGCTAGCCAGAACAAGCTCAACAGACTGTTTGATTTGGAGACTGATTTTACTTTTGAATCCTCTGAACAAGCCTGGGCAGCTCTTTTGTGGGCTTTGGAGATTGAAAATGCGCAGCCATTTTTGAAAGCTTGGAAGACATCACGCCAGTTTGCCAAGCAGGTGCAGGATTTGTTGATTATTTTGGCTCTGCGTGAAAAGGGAGAATTGAGTAAGCGCGATTGTTATCGCTTTGACTTGGAGTTACTTTTACAGGCTGAAAATCTTCGTCAGGCTCAAGGAAAAGAAGTTAATCCACAAGTGCTTACAGAAACCTACCATAGCTTGACCATTCATGACAAGAAAGAAATTCAGATTAATGGTGGTATTTTGATCAAGGAATATGGCTATCAGCCAGGGCCAGACTTGGGAGAGATTTTAACAGAGATTGAATATGCCATTGTCGATGGAGAATTGGAAAATGACCGTCAAGCCATCCATGCTTATCTGAGGGAGAAAAAATGAGTGATTTTATCGTTGAAAAACTAAGTAAATCTGTCGGTGACAAGACCGTTTTTAAGGATATTTCCTTTATTATCCATGACCTAGACAGAATCGGTTTAATCGGTGTCAATGGGACTGGCAAGACCACTCTTTTAGATGTTCTTTCTGGTGTGTCTGGCTTTGATGGGGATGTTAGTCCCTTTTCAGCTAAGAATGATTACCAGATTGGTTACTTGACTCAAGATCCTGATTTTGATGATAGCAAGACGGTCTTGGATACGGTCCTCTCCAGCGATCTTAAGGAAATCCAACTCATTCGTGAGTATGAGTTGATCATGCTCAACTACAGTGAGGACAAACAGGCTCGTTTGGAACGGGTCATGGCTGAGATGGATTCTCTTCAAGCTTGGGAAATTGAGAGTCAGGTCAAGACAGTTCTTAGCAAACTGGGGATTCAGGACTTGTCGACTCCTGTTGGGGAATTGTCAGGTGGTCTAAGAAGACGGGTTCAGTTGGCGCAAGTTCTTCTTGGCAACCACGACCTCTTGCTACTGGATGAGCCAACCAACCATCTGGATATTGCAACTATCGAGTGGCTGACTCTCTTTTTGAAAAATTCTAAGAAAACCGTTCTTTTTATCACCCATGACCGTTATTTCTTAGATGCGCTGTCAACACGGATTTTCGAGTTGGATCGAGCTGGATTGACAGAGTATCAGGGAAATTACCAGGACTATGTTCGTCTTAAGGCGGAACAGGATGAGCGTGACGCAGCTCTTCTTCACAAAAAGGAACAGCTTTATAAGCAAGAATTGGCCTGGATGCGCAGACAACCACAGGCGCGTGCGACTAAACAACAGGCTCGTATCAATCGTTTCCATGACTTGAAGAAAGAAGTTTCAGGTGGTGTTGCTGAGACAGACTTAACCATGAACTTTGAAACCAGTCGAATCGGGAAGAAGATCATTGAGTTTCAGAATGTCTCCTTTGCCTATGAAAACAAGCCTATTTTGCAAGATTTTAATCTATTGGTTCAGGCCAAAGATCGTATTGGAATCGTTGGGGACAACGGTGTTGGAAAATCAACTCTGCTTAACCTAATTGCGGGAAGTCTTGAGCCGACAGCAGGGCAAGTTGTGATTGGAGAAACCGTTCGTATCGCCTATTTCTCTCAGCAAATTGAGGGCTTGGATGAAAGCAAGCGAGTGATTAATTACCTGCAGGAAGTGGCAGAGGAGGTTAAGACCAGTGGCGGTTCTGCCACTTCCATTGCTGAGCTGCTAGAGCAGTTCCTTTTCCCACGTTCGACGCATGGAACCTTGATTGAGAAATTGTCTGGTGGAGAGAAAAAACGCCTTTATCTTCTCAAACTGCTCCTTGAAAAACCAAATGTTCTTCTCTTGGACGAACCGACAAATGATTTGGACATTGCGACCTTGACAGTTTTGGAGAATTTTTTGCAAGGCTTTGCAGGTCCTGTCTTGACAGTTAGTCACGACCGCTATTTCTTGGATAAGGTAGCGACCAAGATTCTCGCTTTTGAGGATGGCAAGATTCGTTCTTTCTTTGGTCATTACACCGACTACCTTGATGAAAAAGCTTTTGAAACAGAGATGGTCAATCAAGTTCAAAAGGCTGAAAAGGAGAAGGTTGTCAAGGTCCGAGAAGACAAGAAACGCATGACCTACCAAGAAAAGCAGGAGTGGGCAAGTATTGAAGGCGATATTGAAGCCTTGGAAAATCGTATCGCTGCGATTGAAGAGGAGATGCAGGCTAACGGCTCTGACTTTGGCAAGCTAGCGACTCTTCAAAAAGAACTGGATGAGAAGAACGAAGCACTTCTTGAAAAATATGAGCGCTATGAATACCTAAGTGAATTTGATAGCTAGAAGAATAGAAAAATCCCGTCTCATGGACAGGATTTCTCTATTCTTTTTTGGTTTCTTGATGAAAGATATTTTGCCAGGTTTCGTGGCGACGCCAGATACTGGTATGGACGATACCATCTAACTCATAGCAGATGAGTTTGGTCTTTTGACTGATGGAAGTGATTTGAATATCCTTTATAGCAGAATTCAAGTCTTTTTCGGCTTTATAGGCCTCTTTATCCATCTGTTCTCCATCTTGACGAATATAGACAAAATCGTCAGCCAAGAGTTCTTCTAGTTGATTTCCTTGGTCAATCAATTGTTCGCGCATCAGCAATTTTTTGTAGACATTGTCTAAAATCTCATCCTCAGGGATAGGTGCTGGTTCGATATGGACATCGATATCAAAGACCCCAAAACGTTCTTCCAGCATAGACTCGACCTGATCCGCAATCTCGTGACTCTCATAAACAGACAAGTCAGGATTCATTTCTAGTGTAATATCCAGGTAGATGTTGCTACCGTAGGTGCGACCTCTTTGAGACTTAACCTTGCTGATTTTGGGAATTTCCATGATAGCTTTTTGGTAGTCCTCAAGTAGACGGTCGTCGAAGCCATCTGAAAGGCTAAAGGAAGACTCGATGAAGATATCATAGGCAGTCTTCAAGATAAAGAAAGTGATGATAATGGCAACCAGTTTATCCACAATGGGATAATTGAAACTGCTAGCTAGGATGGCAATAGTAGTACCAAGTGAGGTAATAGCGTCAGAAAGATTGTCCTTAGCAGCAGCCTTCAGAGCCTTAGAGTTGGATTTCTTACTGAGGCGAGTATTGTAGAGATAGACCACAAACATAATCGCTGCAGACATAATTCCTAGAGTTGCACCAAGAGGATCAATGACCGTTTCTTCCCGGCTGATAATCTTTTGAATGGTGTCCCTTAGGACATCGAATCCGACATAGAACATGATGATGGAAGTAATTAAGCTAGCCAAATCTTCAATCTTCCAGTGACCAAAACGATGGTCACGGTCTGCAGGCTGGCGCGCCATCCGAATCCCGATCAAGAGGGCAACATTTCCGATAATATCTGATACGTTGTTGAAACCATCTGCCACCAAACTGGATGAATGAAGAAGATGCCCAGTTGCCAATTTTGCTGCTGATAAGAGCAGGTAGGTCGAAATACTGATAATGGCACCACGTTCCGCCAACTTGAGATTTGAAATAGATTGCTTCATTCAACTTCCTTTCTAGTCACATAGCATTCTACCATTATACTGGTTTTCAAGGGAAAATTCAAATAAGGCAGTTTTTACTCTTTGAAAACTTTTCAAAATTTGGTATAATAGTACTACTCAAGGGAGTAGCTGGCAGAAACCTGTGATAGTGTCGTCATTCCGAATTTTATACTGAAGAGTATGCTTTCCGGCCCTATCTTAAACAGCGAGACTTGTTATGATTAACAGGTCTCTTTTTGTTTGTCGTGAAAAGATACGATGAGAAAAAGAGAATCTGTTTAGCACACAATGTCAAGGAGGAGACACATGTCAAAAGAACAAAAACGCCAAGCGTTTTACACTCAAAGTCCTGAAGAGGTCTTGAAGGCTGTGGGTGCGACCGAGCAAGGTTTGTCATCAAGCGAGGCAGAAAAACGCCTTGCTGAATTCGGCCACAATGAACTCGAAGAAGGCGAGAAACGATCAATCCTGGTCAAATTCATCGAGCAATTTAAGGATTTGATGATTATCATCCTAGTCGCGGCGGCTATCTTGTCAGTCGTGACTTCTGGTGGGGAAGATATTGCAGATGCTATTATTATCCTAGCCGTGGTTATCATCAATGCTGCCTTCGGTGTTTACCAAGAAGGAAAAGCAGAAGAAGCCATCGAAGCCCTCAAATCTATGTCAAGTCCAGCTGCACGTGTCCTTCGTGATGGGCATATGGCGGAGATTGACTCTAAAGAATTGGTCCCTGGAGATATCGTTTCTCTTGAAGCAGGTGACGTGGTGCCAGCAGACCTACGTTTGCTAGAAGCCAATTCTCTTAAAATTGAAGAAGCTGCCTTGACAGGCGAGTCTGTGCCAGTCGAAAAAGACTTGACAGTCGAGCTTGCTGCAGATGCTGGTATTGGTGACCGTGTCAATATGGCTTTCCAAAACTCAAATGTGACTTATGGTCGTGGTCTTGGTGTTGTTGTCAATACAGGTATGTACACTGAAGTGGGTCATATCGCAGGTATGCTTCAAGACGCTGATGAGACTGATACACCCCTCAAACAAAACTTGAACAACCTTTCTAAGGTCTTGACCTATGCTATCTTGGTTATTGCCCTTGTTACTTTTGTCGTTGGTGTTTTCATTCAAGGCAAAAATCCACTCGGTGAGTTGATGACCTCTGTTGCGCTTGCCGTTGCAGCCATTCCAGAAGGACTTCCTGCTATCGTAACCATCGTTCTTGCCCTTGGTACTCAAGTTTTGGCAAAACGAAACTCTATCGTTCGTAAGTTGCCAGCAGTAGAAACACTTGGTTCAACTGAAATCATCGCTTCTGATAAGACTGGTACGCTGACCATGAACAAAATGACAGTCGAAAAAGTCTTCTACGATGCGGTTCTACATGACTCAGCTGATGATATTGAACTAGGTCTTGAAATGCCTCTTCTTCGTTCCGTTGTTTTGGCAAACGATACTAAAATCGATGTGGAAGGCAACCTGATTGGTGACCCAACCGAAACAGCCTTTATCCAGTATGCCTTGGACAAGGGCTATGATGTTAAAGCATTTTTAGAGAAATATCCTCGTGTAGCTGAATTGCCATTTGACTCTGACCGTAAGCTCATGTCAACGGTTCACCCATTGCCAGATGGTAAATTCCTTGTAGCAGTTAAAGGTGCCCCAGACCAACTTTTGAAACGTTGTGTTCTTCGTGACAAAGCTGGGGATATTGCTCCGATTGATGAGAAGGTTACAAACCTCATTCACACAAACAACTCTGAAATGGCTCACCAAGCCTTGCGTGTTCTTGCAGGTGCTTATAAGATTATCGATAGTATTCCAGAAAACCTTACTTCTGAAGAGCTTGAAAACAACTTAATCTTTACTGGTTTGATTGGGATGATTGACCCTGAACGTCCTGAGGCAGCTGAGGCTGTTCGTGTAGCCAAGGAAGCGGGAATCCGTCCAATCATGATTACAGGTGACCACCAAGATACAGCAGAAGCTATTGCCAAACGTTTGGGAATCATTGACGCAAATGATACAGAAGGCCACGTTTTAACTGGTGCTGAACTCAATGAACTGTCAGATGAAGACTTTGAAAAAGTCGTTGGTCAATACTCTGTTTACGCGCGTGTATCTCCAGAGCACAAGGTTCGTATTGTCAAGGCATGGCAAAAACAAGATAAGGTCGTTGCCATGACAGGTGACGGTGTCAATGATGCGCCAGCTCTGAAAACAGCCGATATCGGTATCGGTATGGGAATCACAGGTACAGAGGTTTCTAAGGGAGCTTCTGATATGATTCTTGCAGATGATAACTTTGCGACTATCATCGTCGCAGTTGAAGAAGGACGTAAGGTCTTCTCAAACATTCAAAAGACCATTCAGTACCTACTTTCTGCCAATACTGCTGAAGTATTAACCATCTTCCTATCAACCTTGTTTGGTTGGGATGTCTTGCAACCAGTTCATCTTTTGTGGATTAACTTGGTAACGGATACCTTCCCAGCTATCGCTCTTGGTGTTGAGCCTGCTGAGCCTGGTGTTATGACCCACAAACCACGTGGACGCAAGGCGAGCTTCTTCTCAGGTGGTGTCATGAGTTCTATCATCTATCAAGGTGTACTCCAAGCAGCTATTGTTATGAGTGTTTATGGTCTTGCCCTTCTTTATCCAGTTCACGTGGGTGACAACCATGCCATTCATGCGGATGCTCTTACGATGGCCTTTGCAACCCTGGGTTTGATTCAGCTCTTCCATGCCTACAATGTGAAATCCGTCTACCAATCAATCTTGACAGTTGGCCCATTCAAGTCTAAGACCTTTAACTGGTCTATCTTGGTATCCTTCATCCTTCTCATGGCAACAATCGTCGTAGAACCGCTTGAAGGAATCTTCCACGTAACCAAACTAGATTTGTCACAATGGGGAATCGTGATGGGCGGAAGTTTCTCAATGATTATGATTGTCGAAATCGTCAAGTTTATCCAACGCAAACTTGGCTTTGACAAGAATGCGATTTAAAAAGAAAAAGTCATCTTCGGATGGCTTTTTGCTACAGTTGAGGGAAAGGGCTTGCAGTTATCGGCTTTTATGCTATAATTGCTATAATATAGTAAAAAGTAAGAGGAGTGTGAGGAAGTGGAAAAGAAAATTGTAAAGGATATCTTGTTTTTATCTCAGGTGTCTCAACCTGCAAGTCAGGAAGACCTGTATCTTGCTAGAGACTTACAAGATACGCTCTTAGCAAATCGTGAGACCTGTGTCGGTCTGGCTGCCAATATGATTGGGGTGCAGAAGCGCGTGATTATCTTTAATCTTGGCTTGATTCCCGTGGTTATGTTTAACCCAGTGCTTCTGTCCTTTGAAGGACCTTATGAGACAGAAGAAGGCTGTTTGTCATTGACAGGTGTGAGACCGACGACCCGTTATGAAACCATAAGGGTTGCCTATCGTGACAGCAAGTGGCAGGAACAGACCATTACTTTGACAGGTTTCCCAGCTCAGATTTGCCAGCATGAACTGGATCACTTGGAAGGACGAATCATTTAGGAGGAAAGCAAATGAAACGGATAGTCTTTGAACTTATTTTTATCGCAACGACCTGGTATATCTTTTTACCGCCTCTTAACCTGACCAGCTGGGAATTTCTCTTTTTCCTTTGTGGGCATTTGCTAGTTGTGGCAGTTTTATTTGGCTTTGGCAAGGGAATCAATCTAGTCAAAACGGTTCATGTGCGCCACGGCAAGGCGGAAGCTGCCTTAAATCTAGAGGATGTCAAAATCAATCGGTTGGGGAAAATTCTTGTAGCTTCTATTGGAGGAATTTTGCTCTTGGCAGCTTTGGTTTCCTTGGTGACTTCTAGCATTTTTCAGGCTAAAAATTATGCCAATGTAGTCACGGTTACGGAAAAAGAGTTTACTGAATTTCCTAAGAGTGACACTAGTAAGGTTCCCATCTTAGATAGAAGTACTGCTGAAAAAATTGGGGACCGCTACTTGGGTTCCTTAACCGATAAGGTGTCGCAGTACGTAGCGGCAGACACCTATACTCAACTAACGATCGATGGAAAGCCTTATCGAGTTACACCGCTAGAATACGCAGACCCTATCAAATGGTTTAATAATCAGTCCAAAGGAATCGGTGAGTATATTAAGGTGGACATGGTAACTGGAAATGCGGATTTGGTGGATTTGAAGACACCAATCAAGTATTCGGATTCGGAGTATTTTAACCGTGATGTCAAACGTCACCTGCGCTTTAAGTATCCAACCAAAATCTTCAAAACTCCATCTTTTGAGGTGGACGATGAGGGCAATCCTTTCTATGTAGCTACAGTTTACCAAAAGCAGTTTGGACTGGCGGTTCCTCGTCCTGTTTCAGTCATTATCTTAGATGCTACAAATGGAGAAACCAAAGAATACAGCTTGGCAGATGTTCCAGAGTGGGTGGACAGGGTTTATCCAGCTGAGGAAACCATCGAGCAAATCAACTACAATGGTAAGTACAAGGATGGTTTCTGGAATGCCATGATTTCCAAGAAAAACGTGACCCAGACTACCAAGGGCTATAATTACTTGTCTATCGGAAATGATATTTATCTATACACAGGTGTGACGTCAGCCAATGCGGATGAAAGTAATCTTGGTTTCATTCTTGAAAACATGCGAACAGGAGAAATTACTAAGTACAGCTTGGCTTCAGCAACCGAAGAATCAGCCCGTGAATCAGCAGAAGGTGCTGTCCAGGAGAAATCCTACAAGGCAACCTTCCCAATCCTCATCAACCTCAATGACAAACCTCTCTATATCATGGGCTTGAAGGACAATGCTGGCCTTGTCAAAGAGTATGCTCTGGTAGACGCAGTTGAGTACCAAAATGTTATCGTAGCCACGACAGTGGAAGAGCTGCTCAGCAAGTATGCCAATAAAAATGACCTTGAAATTGACAATGCAACAACAGAAAGCATCAAGGGTGTGGTAGCAGACCTCAAATCAGCTGTTATCAAGGGTGATACCGTCTACTTCTTTAAAGTTGATGGTAAGATTTACAAGGTTAAGGCCTCAGTATCTGATGAACTTCCTTATCTAGAAAATGGTAAAACCTTTGAAGGTCAAGTAGGAAAAGACAATTATCTCAAGACATTTAAAGTGCAGTAAAAAAACCTCGGTCAAGCCGAGGTTTTTCGGATGAATTTCTTGGTAGTAGCTAAAAAATATGCTACACTATCAATATGAAAATTTTAATCCCAACAGCAAAAGAAATGAACACAGATTTGCCAAGTATTGAAGCTGTTCTTTTAAGACCAGAAAGTCAGGATGTGCTTGATGCCTTGGCCCTCTATTCTGTTAGTCAATTGGAGAGTTTTTACAAGGTATCAGCCGAGAAGGCTACGGAAGAATTTCAAAATATCCAAGATTTGAAAAGGCAAATAGCTCAACATTACCCAGCCTTAAAACTTTTTGATGGGCTCATGTATCGCCACATCAAGCGAGATAAATTGACCGAGGCAGAACAAGTCTATCTTGAAAATCATGTCTTCATTACCTCGGCTTTGTACGGTGTTGTGCCAGCCTTGTCGCCTATGGCCCCTCACCGTTTGGATTTTTTGATGAAGTTAAAAGTTGCTGGTAAGACTTTGAAGAGCCATTGGAAGTCAGCTTATGATGAGGCTGTGACGCAGGAAGAAGTGATTTTCTCTCTCCTGTCATCCGAGTTTGAAACCGTATTTTCTAAGGAAATCAGAGAAAAGATGGTGACCTTTAAATTCATGGAGGATAGAGGCGGTCAGTTGAAGATTCATTCAACCATTTCCAAGAAAGCGCGTGGTGCCTTCCTAACAGCACTGATAGAAAATCAAGTACAAACAGTGGAGGAGGCTCGCCGCTTAAGCTTTGCAGGATTTGTCTACAGAGAAGACCTGTCCCAACCACAGGAATTGGTTTTTGTTAAGGAAGTATGAAAAGATATTTTGTATTTGACAATATGTATCATCAGTTATTTTAGTTTATAAATGAGAAAAAAGCGAACAAGTTAGTCTTCTGAGTGGCAGAAAAGTAGTCTTGTTCGCTTTTATTATGTTAGTTACTTGATAGCATTAACCAAGTCTTGAGCTTGTTTTTCAAGTGAGTTTAGGACGGTTTCGTCAAGAACCAATTTTCCGTCTGCCCAAGCAGAGTCGTTGACACGTGCAGCAGTGAAATCACCAACAACTTGCGTACGGATAAATGGCAAGAGGTCCTTGTAAATAGCGAAGAGTTGATCGTGACCTGCATTGGCTACAGATGATACTGTGACAAACTTGTCTTGAAGGGCAGAAGCGCCACGTGTATCAGACAAATCAAGGGCGCGAGATAACCAGTCAAGCAAGTTTTTTACTGTACCAGGGATAGAGAAGTTGTAGACTGGAGAGAAAATCCAGATGGCATCCGCAGCGAGAACTGCTTCACGAGCAGCTGCTACAGCTGGGTGAGTTGGAACTTCTAAATCTTGACTGAAGAGAGGGACAGCTGAATAATCAAGATAGCTAACTTCTGCTTTACCAGTAAGTGCTTTCTCAGCTTCGAGCGCCATTTGGTGGTTGAAAGAACCTTGGCGAAGAGATCCGACGATAAATAATACTTTTTTAGACATGATGTGTCTCCTTTTTCTTAAAATTTCCGAGAACTCTCTCGTTGTTATAAAATAGATTACAACAAAACAAAGCAACTTGCAAGAAATTTGCTCAAAGATAAGTAAAACTATAAAATTGCAGGATATCTAATCACTTGCGACTGGAATGCATTGGGTTTTCGCAGAGCATTCCTATATTCTCTTGTAATATGATGACATAAGTGCTAAAATAAACAAGAAAACTCGCAATAGAAACTGCAGAACAGTTATTTTCCGATATCATTTCATAAATCATTAAATGAACAATAATGGCATTGAAGAATGCTTCTAAAAAGGGGTGGAGATCATGTAAGGCACAGATTAACAAGTGACGGACAAAAGAAATAATAATACACTTGTTAAAGGAGAAAAGATGTTAATAAGAAATTATCGGAAAAATATTGGCCTGATGGCCGGAGTTGAGTTTTTTGCATTTTTAGGGATTACCAGTTTTTGGATTCTCTTTCTCAGTCAAAACGGAATGTCTCTTTGGCAGATTGGACTTCTGGAAAGTATTTTTCATACGACCAGTCTTCTCTGTGAAATTCCATCTGGTATGTTAGCTGACCGCTATTCCTATAAGACCAACCTTTATTTAAGTAGAATAGCAGGGATTCTGTCTTCCATTCTCATGTTGACAGGGCAGGGGAATTTTTGGATTTATGCCCTAGCTATGGCGGTGAGTGCCTTATCTTATAATTTTGATTCAGGCACAAGCGCAGCAATGGTCTATGACTCGGCTGTAGAGGCTGGACTAAAGGAGCGTTACTTATCTATTTCAAGTTTTATGTCAGGAGTAGCAGAAGGAACTCGGTCTTTGGGGACCGTTTTGGCAGGATTTTTTGTCCATGGTCAATTGTACCTGACCTACTATATCATGATTACAACTTCTATCATAGTTCTTGTCTTGATTTGGATGCTGAAAGAACCCACTGTCAAGGTAGAAAAAACTGATAGTGTGACCATGAAACAGATTATTTGGACTGTTAAGGAAGAGTTGCGGCGAAATCCCATGCTGTTCAACTGGATGATTTTGTCTCAGATTGTCGGAGTACTCATGTGCATGTTTTATTTTTACTATCAAAATCAGCTACCAGATTTAAGTAGCTGGCAAATTTCAGCAGTTATGCTACTTGGTAGTCTCTTAAATATCGTCGCAGTCTATCTAGCGAGTAAGATTGGAAAGAAATATGCTGTCTTGAAGCTTTTTCCTATTCTCGTCCTGCTGACTGGAGTCACCTATATGCTGTCCTACTTTGGAACACCTCTAATCTATATTTTGATTTATTTGATTAGTAATGCTCTATATGCTCTTTTTCAGCCGATTTTTGACAATGATTTGCAAGGGCGCCTTCCAAGCGAAGTAAGGGCAACCATGCTGAGTGTCTACTCTATGATGTTTAGCCTGAGTATGATTGTGTTCTTTCCACTGACAGGCTGGTTGATTGACCATTTAGGCTTTGTAGTAGCATTTCTTTATTTAGGATCCTTCTTAGTCATAATTAGCCTTCTACTACCTGTCTTTTTAGGAAAAATGGCTAAAAGAATGGATGATAAAGTGATTCTATAAAGTAAAGAACTTACGAAAACTTGAGTGACAAGCTCAGGTTTTTTAATAGGTTGATTTTGGAGCTGTCTTTACTTTTCTTGCTCGGTTTTAATCAAGAAAAATCTGTTTGCTTTGAAGGAAGAAATAGAATTGGTTGCTTATACTCAATGAAAATCAAAGAGCAAACTAGGAAGCTAGCCGCAGGCTGCTCAAAGCATAGCTTTGAGGTTGCAGATAAAGCTGACGTAGTTTGAAGAGGTTTTCGAAGAGTATTCTTGCATTCGCTTGTAATAAAGCCCAATAGATGGTAAAATAGACGAGTGAAAAAAAGACAAAACAAAGCAAAAAATAATCTACTGTGGCAGTATGGTCTAGGGATGACGATTTTGTTTGTGGTTATCAGCGCTTCCTTTCTGTATCTGGTGTTTCTGAGTATGAAACCCTATCAAACAGCTAAAAGTGAAGGAGAAAAATTAGCTCAGCAGTATGCAGGATTAGAGCAGGCTGATCAGGTTGACTTATACAATGGCTTAGAATCCTATTATAGCGTTCTTGGTCGTAATAAAAAACAAGAAGCACTTGCTGTCCTGATTGGAAAAGATGACCATAAGATATACGTTTATCAGTTGAATCAAGGTGTTTCACAAGAAAAAGCTGAAGCTGTTTCTAAGGAAAAAGGAGCTGGCGAGATTGACAAGATAACCTTTGGCCGTTATCAAGATAAGCCGATCTGGGAAGTCAAGTCAGGCTCTAATTTTTATCTAGTAGATTTTGAAACAGGAGCATTGGTCAATAAGGAGGGCCTATGAAACTATCCAACCGTGTTTTAGAAATGGAAGAAAGTGTGACCTTGGCTGCTGGAGCTCGTGCCAAAGCACTCAAGGCTGAGGGAAGAGATATCCTGTCTCTAACCTTGGGTGAGCCAGATTTCACTACTCCCAAAAATATCCAAGATGCCGCCATTGCATCGATTCGAGATGGGCGTGCTTCTTTTTATACAGTAACCTCAGGTCTGCCAGAACTTAAGGCTGCGGTCAATAGCTACTTTGAGCGTTTTTACGGCTATTCTGTAGTGCCAAATCAAGTGACAGTCGCTGCAGGAGCAAAATATTCTCTTTATACTTTCTTTATGGCTGTGGTCAATCCTGGCGATGAGGTTATCATTCCAACCCCATACTGGGTCAGCTATGGAGACCAAGTCAAGATGGCTGAGGGAGTTCCCGTCTTTGTTCCTGCTAAGGAAGACAATCACTTTAAAGTGACTGTAGAGCAGTTGGAAGCAGCTCGTACAGACAAGACCAAGGTTTTGGTGTTAAATTCGCCATCTAATCCCACAGGAATGATTTACACTCGCGAGGAACTCTTGGCAATCGGAAACTGGGCTGTAGAAAAGGATATTCTCATCCTAGCAGATGATATCTATGGACGCTTGGTCTATAATGGCCATGAATTCACACCGATTTCTAGCCTATCTGAAGCAATTCGTAAGCAAACAGTTGTCATCAATGGTGTGTCTAAAACCTATGCCATGACCGGTTGGCGGATTGGCTATGCTGTCGGTGAAGCAGACATTATTGCTGCCATGTCCAAGATTGCAGGTCAAACAACTTCCAATCCGTCAGCAGTAGCTCAGTATGCAGCAGTTGAAGCCCTATCAGGAGAGCAAGATACTGTAGAAAGCATGCGTCAGGCTTTTGAGGAACGTCTCAATACCATCTATCCACTCTTGTGTGAAGTCCCTGGTTTTGAAGTTGTCAAACCACAAGGAGCTTTCTATCTCTTTCCAAATGTCAAAAAAGCTATGGAGATGAAAGGTTATAGTGATGTAACAGCATTTACAACGGCTATTCTTGAAGAAGTTGGTCTGGCCTTGATTACAGGAGCAGGATTTGGAGCACCAGAAAATGTTCGTCTCAGCTATGCGACAGACCTAGACACGCTTAAAGAAGCAGTTAAACGCTTGAAAGCATTTATGGGTAGTGAGAATGATTGATCATTTTGAAATTAAGGTAAAGGATTTACACATTTCAGAAGGATTTTATAAGAGATTTCTCGCTCCTTTAGGATATGAATTGGCTTTTAGGACTAGTTCTCTAATCAGTTTTCTTGCCCCAAATAGCCCTCATCCTGGTGGTGATTTTTGGTTGGCTCAGGGGACACAAGATCCTATTCACTTTGCTTTCTTAGCAGAAAATAAGGAAGAGGTTCAGGCTTGTTATGAGGCTGGCTTAGAGGCAGGTGGGCGAGACAATGGGGCTCCTGGCTATCGCAGTGAGCAACCGATTTACTATGCTGCTTTTATGATTGACCCAGATGGGAACAATATAGAAGTAGTTTGCCATAAAGAATAAAAAAGAAAAGGAAAAATAATGACAAAACGTGTAACGATTATTGATGTAAAAGACTATGTTGGTCAAGAAGTGACGATTGGCGCTTGGGTTGCCAACAAATCAGGAAAAGGGAAAATTGCCTTCTTGCAATTGCGTGATGGAACAGCCTTCTTCCAAGGTGTGGCCTTTAAACCAAACTTTGTCGAAAAATTTGGTGAAGAAGTGGGGCTTGAGAAGTTTGATGTTATCAAACGTTTGAGCCAAGAAACTTCTGTTTATGTGACAGGGATTGTCAAAGAAGACGAACGTTCTAAGTTTGGTTATGAGCTTGATATCACAGACATCGAAGTGATTGGTGAATCTCAAGACTACCCAATCACACCAAAAGAACACGGAACAGACTTTTTGATGGATAACCGTCACTTGTGGCTCCGTTCTCGTAAGCAAGTAGCGGTTATGCAAATCCGTAACGCTATTATCTATGCGACTTATGAGTTCTTCGACAAGAACGGCTTCATGAAGTTTGATAGCCCAATTCTTTCAGGAAATGCGGCAGAAGATTCAACAGAACTTTTTGAAACAGACTACTTCGGAACGCCAGCTTACTTGAGCCAATCAGGTCAGCTTTACCTTGAAGCAGGTGCTATGGCTCTTGGTCGTGTCTTTGACTTTGGTCCAGTATTCCGTGCTGAAAAATCAAAAACGCGCCGTCACTTGACTGAGTTCTGGATGATGGACGCAGAGTACTCATACTTGACACACGATGAATCACTTGACTTGCAAGAAGCTTATGTAAAAGCTCTTCTTCAAGGTGTTCTTGACCGTGCGCCTCAAGCCTTGGAAACCTTGGAACGTGATACAGAGCTCTTGAAACGCTACATTGCAGAGCCATTCAAACGCATCACTTACGATCAAGCCATTGACCTATTGCAAGAGCATGAAAATGATGAAGATGCTGACTATGAGCATCTTGAGCATGGCGATGACTTTGGTTCACCACACGAAACGTGGATTTCAAACCACTTTGGTGTACCAACATTTGTCATGAACTACCCAGCAGCCATCAAGGCCTTCTACATGAAACCAGTTCCTGGAAATCCAGAGCGCGTGCTTTGTGCAGACTTGCTTGCTCCAGAAGGCTATGGAGAAATCATCGGTGGATCTATGCGTGAGGAAGACTACGATGCCCTTGTTGCTAAGATGGATGAACTTGGCATGGATCGTACAGAGTATGAATTCTACCTTGACCTTCGTAAATACGGTACAGTCCCACATGGAGGATTTGGTATCGGTATCGAACGTATGGTAACCTTTGCAGCAGGAACAAAACACATTCGTGAAGCTATTCCATTTCCACGTATGTTGCACCGTATCAAACCATAAGAACAGAAAAACGCCCATGTGGCGTTTTTTGGCTCTTTGTCAACTATTGAGAGCTGAACTCTCTAATTTGGATAGTTCCTTATTAAACGTCCTGAGTTTTTTTATTACTAGATATGGTACCAGTGAGATGTGAATCAAATTGTATTCAATCAAAATCAAAAAGTGAAACAGAAAACGAGTATCAAAATGATTAAAACACTGTTTTGAGATTGTAGATAAGCTTGGTAAGCTATGCTTTTTGACTTCTAAGGAGTATCAATTGATATAAATAGATATGTGTGGTACAATTGATATAACAATTGAAAAATGAGAGTCAAAGTGATTGTTTAAGAGAGTGAATCTTTTGGAATGACTTTGACTTCATTTTATTGATGAATAATGACAAGTGAGGAGTAATCATGCATTCAAGAATGGAAAAATATCACGGACAAAAAGTCCAGCGCTTTTCAATCCGTAAGTATAGTTTTGGAGCAGCGTCAGTAGCTGTAGCAGCCTATATGATGTTTGGTGGGGCAGCGACTGTTCAGGCTCACGAGCAAGGTACATCAGCTATAGTGACTAGCGAACAAGCAAGTCCTGATGCTGGAAATCAAGCAGATTCAAGCAAGCCTGTAGCTTCAACTGAAACTTCTACATCAACTGTGGCGACACCAGCAACACCAGCAACTGAGCAACCAACAGCACCAACTGTAGAACAACAAGCGTCTGATGTAGAGCAACCAGCAACATCAGTAACGGTAACAAAGGCTGATACAAGCAAATTGGAAGCGGCTATTACTCGTATGGAGACAGCCCTTGAAAAAGCAGGAGTATCTGAAAAGACTGCTGCAACCATCGAAACTGCTAAAGCAGAACTAGCTAAAGCTCAAACTTTCTTATCAAATGAAAAAGCAACACAAGCAGAAGTAGATAAAGCTACTCGAGAATTAAAAAACAAAGCTTTCGTTATTGAAAGTATGCCAAAAGCAACTCCTAAGGAAGCAGATAAACCTACAGAAGATAAAGTAAACAATAATCAAGACTCACGTAATGGACAAGTGATTCCTGGAAATGGGGAAAGTGGGTTTAGAGAGGCTGCGGGTACAACAACTACTACAGTTACAAATGATGTCATCACCCCAACAACACCAGCAAAACCAACAGCCAAAAATATTGTTGGAGATACAAGTACAGTCTCAAGAGATAATTTCACTGGTTGGGATACCTATACAATGCCATTTGGTGTTCAATCAGGGTCAGGTACTCTAGGAGTGGATACTCCAGATCAAAAAGCAGCTGCTGAAGGATTAGCGTTTAGAGTGTTCTCTGATCAACGAGCCGGTACACGTGAAGTTCCTGGGCCATCAAACTTTACTTACAAATTACAAGCAAGTGATGTTAAAGCGCGTATTGACTATGGATTACAACTCTCAGCAGAAGAAGTTCAGAAAATTATTGAAGAAGCCGAATTATGGCGTGGGAAAATGCGATATGATGGTTCAAGAATTCAAGGCTCTGCAGCTTCTACTTACTATGGTAGTGGAGCATATGAATATCTAATATCAAGTATTTATAAACTTGGATATGAACAAGGTATTGATAAAGTATATATTAAAGACGTAAGTAAACGTATTGAAGTAACTGAAGAAGCTAAGGCCGCTGGATGGACGGTTTCAGATTTTACAGTATACAATTTTCCAGGGGCTACATATGACAAGCAAACAGATAGTGTGCAAGGGGTTCTTACACATAATACTCCATTTAACTATCAACAATTAAGAACTCGGGTCACTTTTAAAAACACTATTACAGGTAAAACATTAACACTTCCTTTAGATGATCATCGATTTGGTGGAGTAGCTTGGAAAGATACTACACCACCTAAAATTGGAATTAATGATACAGTTAAGGAAGGAAAAGTAGGAGAAAATCTTGTAGTTCCGGTTGACTATAGAGATGCGGGTGGTTCTCATGCCGGAGCACCTAATGGTAGAAATATTCCTTATAATTTAACAGATGAAAATGGAACTCCTCTTAACCGTACAGCGACTATTAGAGATACGGTAAGTCGTGCTATTGTTGGTGTTTCTGGAGCGAATATTACAGGAACTACAGGGGCAGGAGCAGGGAATCCTACAGAATTAACAGGAGATGACACTAAAATTCCTGGTGTAGGTTTCACAATTGCTTCAAATGATATGACGGATGGCAATCAAAATGGATTTAAAGGAACTCCTACTGAAGCAGGGATTTATCGTGTATCTATTTATGCAAGAGACTATAATGTAGCCAATGCAAACGAAGCGTATGCTCATGCAACCTTTAAAATTGCACCTGAAGTAACTGTAAAAAATGTGCACGCATATGACAAAGAAGTCCCAATTACGATTTCAAACGGTGCTTCTGAAGCAACTATTTCATTACCAGATGGAACAAATACTAAAATTGTTGCTAAAAATGGTAAATGGGTTGTATCAGAAACCACTAATACAGCTGTAAATGTCAATGACGAAATCGGTACAGTTGGAGCAACCTTTAACTTAAAAGTTCTTCCAACAGCAACAGCAAACGCAGCTACAGATACGATTAACGTAACAGCAAGTAGTGAAAATGTAACCGCAACGTTCACAAGAGCGGAAGTAACTATAAAAACTCAAGTTGGAGATAATGTAACCGCGACATTCAATAAGACAACAGGTCGTTGGGATTTGCCTAGTGATATTGCTGAAAAGAAAACAGTTAATAGCGATGGAACTACTACATGGTTAAAACGTGATTTATATGTTGATGTAAACAAAAATGGAGAAACAACATTCAATGTTTATGAATATACACGTACGTTAGATGCAACAGGAAAAGTAACAGCTGTTAATAATCCTACTCGTACCTTGACAACTTATAATAAAGAAAATGCGGCGAATAGTTCAGCAGAGTCAGCAACTGATACCAATAAAGGTATGGTTGTTACGGTTAAATACGATAAAGGAACAAACACGTGGTCAGCAAATGACAACTCAACTGTAACAGCAACTAAAAATGGAGAGACCTGGAATATTTCAACTTCATCAGGCTTCACTGGAACAGTAGATGCGGTTCATGTAGAAAGTTCAGATAAAGCGTCTGTATTAAATGATGCTCCGACTATTACTTCAACTTCATACACAACTGTAAAAGGTGCAACTGTTGATTTAGTAAAACAAGCATCTGCTACAGTAAAAATAACTGACAGAGAAGATGATGCGACTACAGAGCCAAATAAAAAAGAAACAACTGTTACTAAAGTAACGTTAACTTCTCCTTCAGGGAAAGTAACGGAATATCATAGTGCCACAGAAGTTGCAGCTGTGAAGTTAACAGAAGCAGGAAATTATACTGTTAAAGTAGAAGTGAAAGATAGTAATGGAAATAAAGTTACTGCCGATTCAGATACAGCAACAGGAACAAATGAAAATGATAATACTGCGATTGCTTCAACGACTTATGTTATTACTGCTAAAGATCAAGCAACTAATAAATTTTATACAGTTGAAGACGACACAGTAACAAGTGATCAATTAAAAGACAAAGTAAATCCTACAGCTGTAGATGGTTTCACTCCAACTAAAAATGACATAACGAATATTCCTGCAACTTCAGGTCAAGCAGGTCAAACATTACCAACTCCTGCAACCGTAACTTATACAAAAGGAACAGAAACAATTTCAGTAGAAACAACTGTAGATGTTGTAGTTTTACCCAAAGTAACTCCTACAGGAGTAACGGTACTTAAAGATAGCTCTGATTTAGAAACTGTAGTGAAAGAAAAAGCTAAAGAAGCAGCTAAGGCAATTGCTACAGATAAGATTCCAACAGGTATAAAAGTATCGATTAAACAAGTAAAAGAAGGCACTCTTCCAGCAACAGCGACAACAGGTGTACAAACTCCTGCAAAAGTAGTAGTAGAGTACAAAGATGCTAATGATAATGTTGTTGAAACGAGAGAAGTCGAAGTTCCAGTAACAGTAGTAGGATCAACAGTAAATAAAATTGTCAAATTCGAAGATGATGAATTAACAGATGACGAAGTGAAAGCAGCTGTAACAGCAGGTACAGATGGAAAAATAGGTGAACCTCTATTATCTGAAGATATTACAGCAGAACCAGGGAATAAGGAAGTTCCAATTCCGGTAACCTATAATAATGATAGTTTATCTGAAAGAGTTTTAGTTCCAGTCGTTGTTTTACCAAAAGCAACAGGGGAAGTAGATGTACCAAAAGGCTCAACTGTTGAAAAAGTAAAAGAAGCTGCGAAAGCCAAAGCAACGGAATTAGTAACATCAGCTGATTTCAAAGATAATTTACCAGAAGGTTCTAAAGATGTAGTTGTTGGAGATGTTACGGAAGAAGTATTAGCAACCATGACTGCAGAAAAAGGAACGGATAAAGGAATCGTTAAAGTTCCAGTAACTTATACAGTTGATGGCAAAACTTATACAAAAGATGCTGAAATTACTGTAAATGTATTAGGTTCAGTACCAAAAACAGTTTACACTGTGGAAGGAAACAAACCAGATGCGAATAAGGTGAAAGAAGCAGTAACACCAGATACTGGAGGGACAGTAGGAACGCCAACAGAAGCTGATTTACCAGAAACGACAGGAAAAGTAGGCGCAACAGATGTAACGGTTCCAACTACAGTAACCTATCCAAGCGGAAATGAAACTGTAAAAGTTCCAGTGACAGTCTTACCAAAAGCTACACCAGAAAAAGTAATCACATTAAAAGATACAACTGGTGATATCTTAACAACAGCAGTGAAAGAAAAAGCACAAGCTGCAGTAGGTAAACTAATATTACCATCAGGAATTAGAGCAGAATTAGATCCAAATCAAACATATGCTGTTCCAACAACAGATTCTAATGGTGATAAAACAGCAGTTCCAGTAAAAGTACAATACAAAGATAGTACAGGTACAGTGGTAACAGAAGATACAATTTCAGTACCAGTAACAGTTGTAAGCTCAACACCAAGTAAAATCGTCGTATTCGAAGGTGAAAAACTAACCGCTGAACAAGCGAAAGATGCTGTAACAGCAGGAACAGACGGTACAAAAGGTGAACCAACAACATTGCCAGAAACAACTGGAAAAGCTGGAGCAACAGATGTAAAAGTTGACGTACCAGTAACCTATGACAATGGTAACTTAACAGAAACAGTAAGTGTTCCAGTAACAGTATTACCAAAACCAGAAGCTGAAGAAATTCTAGTTGCTAAAAATAGTGACAAGGATAAAGCAAAAGAAAAAGTACTTGCTCAAGCTAAAAAAGCTATTGCTGACGGAACATTTACAGGGAAATTACCACAAGGTGCTACAGTTGCTATTGATGAGACAGCTACAGTAACAGTTCCTGACTTAACAGATGATACGGAAGTGGATGTAACTGTTAAATACACTGTAGATGGTCAAGAAAAAACAACAACTGTTAAAGTACCAGTTACAGTAGTTGAAGGTGTCCCTCAAATCGTGCCAGTTAAAGAAACAAACGATGTTCTTCCAGATCCAGAGAAAAGCATTGATAAAACAGAATACCCAGAAGGTTCTACATTCAGATATAAAACTCCTAATGGACAAACCTCTCCAATCGATGTAACAACAACTGGAGATAAGAATGTGATTGTTGAAGTGTTGGATAAAGATGGTAATCCTATTGCAGAAGTACCAGCAATTGTACGTGTAGTAGATAGTACACCACAATTTGTAGTGGCAAATCCAGCTAAAAAACAACCTGAAGCGAAAGATAGTGTTACACCAGGAGAATATCCAGATGGCACAACATTTGAATATAAGACACCAGTAGATACAACCACTTCAGGTGAAAAAGATGTCACAGTTGTAGCAAAACTAAATGGTCAACCAATTGTAGAAGTTCCTGCAAAAGTAGTGGTAGTAGATCCTAAGACACAATATGTGGCAGCAGATCCAAGCAAACCACAACCAGATGCATCTAAGAGTATTGATCCAGAACAATATCCAGATGGCACAACATTTGAGTACAAAACTCCTGTGGACACAACAACACCAGGTGAAAAAGATGTAGTCGTTGTTGCCAAAGATGGAGATGATACACTTGTTGAAGTGCCAACAAAAGTGAAGGTTGTACAAGGTTACCCTCAAATCGTTCCAGTGGATGAAGGTAAGAAACAACCGTCTCCAGAAGATAGTATTGATACGGATGATTATCCAGAAGATGCAACATTTGAGTATAAAGAAGAAGTAGATACGTCTACATCAGGTGACAAGAAAGTTACCGTTGTTGTGAAACAAGGGGATAAAGTATTAGTTGAAGTTCCTGCAACAGTACGTGTTGTAGAAAGCTATCCACAATTTGTCCCAGTAGACAAAGATAAAAAACAACCATCTGCTGAAGGAAGTATTGATCCTAAAGCCTTCCCTAAAGATACAGAGTTTACTTATGAAACTCCTGTAGACACAACAACACCAGGCGAAAAGGATGTTATTGTAGTAGCGAAAATTGGTGATAAGGTCATTACAAAAGTCCCTGCAAAAGTAATGGTTGTGGAACCTAAGACTCAATATGTTCCTGTTGATAAATCAAACAAACAACCAGATGCATCTAAGAGTATTAATCCAGAAGAGTATCCAGATGGAATTACATTTGGATATAAGACTCCAGTGGACACTACAACACCAGGCGAAAAAGATGTAGTCGTTGTTGCTAAAGATGGAGATGATACACTTGTTGAGGTACCAACTAAGGTTAAAGTAGTGGAAGGAAAAGAACAATTAATTCCTATTAATGCTACAGGTGAAAATCAACCAAAACCAAAAGATAGTATTACTCCAAGTGATTATCCAGAAGGTTCAACATTTGAATATAAAGTTCCTGAGGGACAAACTGAACCATTTGATGCAACAACTGTCGGAGATAAGCCGGTAACAGTCGTAGTAAAAGACAAAAATGGAAATGTGTTAGTAGAAGTACCGGCAACGATTAAAGTGGTGGAAGCTAAACCGAAACCAATCGAAACACCAGTGACGAATACGCCTTTAACAAAAGATGATATTTCTAAATATGTTAAAGTTCCAGAAGGCGGAAGAGTAACGAATGTAGAAAACATTCCAGACTTAACAACGCCAGGTAAGAAAGACCCAGTTAAAGTAACGGTAGAACTACCAAATGGAAAAGTAATTACAGTAGAAGTCCCAGTGAATGTAACGCCTGTTAAGGAAATCGAAACACCAGTGACGAATACACCTTTAACAAAAGATGATATTTCTAAATATGTTAAAGTTCCAGAAGGTAGCAAGATTACAAATGTAGAAAACATTCCAGACTTAACAACACCAGGTAAGAAAAATCCGGTTAAGGTAACAATTGAATTGCCAAATGGTAAAGTTATCACAGTGGATGTTCCGGTAACTGTAACGCCAGTTACACCAATTGAAACTCCAGTAACAAAAAATAAACTAACTCCAGAAGATGTCTTGAAACAAATCAAAGTACCAGAAGGATCTACAGTTAATGTAGGAGACTTTCCAGACTTAACAACACCAGGTAAAAAAGATCCAGTAAGAGTAACGATTACATTACCAAATGACAAAGTAGTTACGGTAGAAGTTCCAGTAAATGTCACTCCTGTTAGCGATATCGTTAAAAAGCAAGGGGATCCAATTACTACTGAGGATGTTGAAAAACACATTCCAAAAGGAGTAAAAGTTATTTCTATTGGAGATAAACCTTCAACGGATGTTCCAGGGGAAAGACCAAGTATTCCAGTAGTGGTTGAATTACCTAATGGAATTCGAGTAACGATGGATATTCCAATCATCGTAACACCAAAAGTAACACCTGTAGTAGTTTCAGTAGGAACACCTGTTACTCCAGAAGATGTTCAGAAACATTTTGAATTACCAAAAGACTGGAAAGTAACAAAAGTAGGAGAAGTCCCAACAACAACTACACCAGGAACAAAACCAGCTGTTCCTGTGGAAATTGAATTACCAGATGGACGTAAGATTACAGTTGATGTACCAGTCATCGTAACGCCAACTGTAAGACAAATTATTGTGCCACAAGGAACTCCAATCTCACCAGATGATGTAAAAGGTCATATCGATCTTCCAAAAGAACCAGGATGGGAAATTGTAGAAGTAGGAGAAATTCCAACAACCGTTCCGGCTGGAGTGAAACCAAGTGTTAAAGTGAAGATTAAAGTACCGACTGGAGAAATTGTTGAGGTAGAAGTACCAATCATTGTAACACCGAAAGTAACACCTATTGTAGTAGAAGTGGGAACACCGATTACGAAAGAAGATGTTATGAAGAAAGTCGATTTACCAGAAGGATGGGAAATTGTTGAGGTCGGAGAAATTCCAACAACAGAAACATCAGGAGTTAAAAAAGCTGTTAAAGTTAAGGTGAAATTACCAAATGGCGATGTTATCGAATTAGAAGTACCAGTAACGGTAACACCTAAATCACAAAATGGTGGAGGAGTCATTTCTCAAAATGGCGATTCAACTGTTCAGATTGTAACGGAATATCTTGATGAAAATGGTAACCGAATTACTTCAGATAAAGAAGGAAAACACAATCCAATAGAGTTGGAAGGATATGAATTTAGTCATTCAACAACGGATGCTAAAGGAAATACCTTACATCACTATAAGAAAGTGGGAACAGCACCATCTGAAGTTGAAACTCCTAGACATCAAGAACAACCAACAACTCCAAACCAACCTGCTGTTCCAACACCAGCTGAAGTATTAGTACCTACTGATTCAGCTACCCAACCAGAAACACCTAAATTTGTTGATGGTCAAAAAGAATTGCCTAACACAGGTACAGAAGCTAACGCTAGTCTTGCAGCGCTTGGACTTCTTGGAGCCCTAGGTGGATTTGGACTTCTTGCTCGCAAGAAAAAAGAAGACTAAAAACTCATAGTTTTTGAGAAGATGATTCGTCATCTTCTTTTTTTATTTCAGAGTTTTTACTTGCGTAAAAAATTTTTTTCTAGTATAATAATTTATTGTGAGCGAACCTCACTTACCCCTTGCAAAGTCTTGGGGTCATTAGACCAAAAGGAGGAACATATCAATGGCTAAATACGAAATTCTTTATATCATTCGTCCAAACATTGAAGAAGAAGCTAAAAACGCTTTGGTAGCACGTTTTGACTCTATTTTGACTGACAACGGTGCAACTGTTGTTGAATCAAAATCTTGGGAAAAACGTCGTCTTGCATACGAAATCAAAGATTTCCGTGAAGGACTTTACCACATCGTTAACGTTGAAGCAAACGACGACGTAGCTCTTAAAGAGTTTGACCGTCTTTCAAAAATCAACGCTGACATTCTTCGTCACATGATCGTCAAAACTGACGCGTAAGAAGGTAAACTATGATTAACAATGTTGTACTTGTAGGGCGTATGACACGTGACGCTGAGTTGCGTTATACCCCATCAAATGTAGCAGTTGCGACTTTTACTCTTGCAGTAAACCGTACATTTAAGAGTCAAAATGGTGAACGTGAGGCTGATTTTATCAATGTCGTTATGTGGCGCCAACAGGCTGAAAACCTTGCTAACTGGGCTAAAAAAGGCTCACTTATCGGGGTGACTGGTCGTATCCAGACTCGTAGTTACGATAACCAGCAAGGACAACGTGTCTACGTGACAGAGGTCGTGGCTGAGAATTTCCAAATGTTGGAAAGCCGTAGCGTGCGTGAAGGTCATACAGGTGGAGCTTACTCTGCACCAACTGCAAACTATTCAGCACCTACAAATTCAGTACCAGACTTTTCACGTGATGAAAATCCATTTGGAGCAACAAATCCATTGGATATTTCAGATGATGATTTACCATTCTAATGGACAACTAAAATTATAAAGGAGAAAAAACATGGCTCAACAACGTCGTGGCGGATTCAAACGCCGTAAAAAAGTTGATTACATCGCAGCAAACAAAATTGAATATGTTGATTACAAAGATACTGAGCTTCTTAGCCGTTTCGTTTCAGAACGTGGGAAAATCCTTCCTCGTCGTGTAACAGGAACTTCAGCTAAAAACCAACGTAAAGTAACAACAGCTATCAAACGCGCTCGCGTAATGGCTTTGATGCCTTTCGTAAACGAAGATTAAAAAAAGGGGTCCAGTGGCCCTCTTTTTCATGAGCTTGAAAACAAGAAAGCGAATTAAGACCCGGTTGGGTCTTTTTTTCACGAGCCTTGAAATGAGAGAGCGAGTTGGGTCCAGTGGCTCTCTTTTTCACGAGCCTTGAAAGGAGAGAGCGAGTTGGGTCCAGTGGCCCTCTTTTTCATGAGCTCGGAAATAAGAAAGCGAATTAAGACCCGGCTGCTTCTTTTTTCTTTCTCTATAAACGTGCTATAATGATAGTAAGAATTTCTAAAGGAGTATCTTATGAAGGGAAACGCTGTAATTAGAAAAATGATTGAATCGGATATCCAACACCTGCCCCAAGGCTTTATCAATCAGGGTTGGCCTGGTAGAGAGGAAATTTTGGCTAGATATTTTCTGGAACAGGAAAGTGGGGAGAGAGAAGTCTTAGTTGCAGAAATTGATGGTGCTGTGGCGGGCTACGTTACCATCTTGCCTTCTGCTAAACATGGTCCTTTTGCAGAAGTCTATCCAGAATTATCAGATTTTAATGTGTTTGAGCCTTTTCGAAATCAAGGGATTGGGAATCAACTGCTAGAAGAAGCAGAAAAACGAGTCAAGTTTGTTTCGAGCAAGGTCACTCTTGGTGTAGGTTTGCACTTAGGCTATGGCCCTGCCCAGAGATTGTATATCAGACGGGGCTACATTCCAGATGGGACAGGTGTCTGGTATCGAAATCAACCCTTGGAAATGAATGCAACTTGCCAAAATAATGATGATTTGGTTCTGTATCTAGTAAAGGAATTCGGATAAGAGACAAGGATTTTATTGAGGATGTGGGATTTCTCTACTTTATGGTATAATGGAAAGAGTTAGATTGAAAGAGGTAGTGAGATGGATGCGAAATTAAGATACAAGGCAAAAAAGATTAAGATTGTCTTTTTTGATATTGATGATACCTTGCGAAATTCCAAGACTGGTTTTATTCCGTCTTCAATCCCAGCTGTTTTTAAGCAATTACGTGAGAAAGGAATTTTGACAGGTATTGCTTCTGGACGGGGGATTTTTGGTGTTGTGCCAGAGATTCGTGAACTTAAGCCTGACTTTTTTGTGACCTTGAATGGGGCTTACATCGAAGATAAAAAAGGTCAGGTTATTTATCAACATCAGATCGAGAAGTCAGATGTTGAGGAGTATATTTCTTGGGCTAAGCAAGAAGGAATTGAGTATGGCTTGGTTGGGAGTCATGATGCCAAGTTGTCGATTCGCACCGATATGATTAGTGAGGCTATCAATCCAATTTATCCTGATTTGGATGTGGATCCTGATTTCCATGAAAAAGAAGACATCTATCAGATGTGGACTTTTGAAGATAAGGGGGATGACTTGAGATTGCCTGATAGTCTCTCAGATAAACTTCGCATGGTTCGTTGGCATGAGCATTCGTCTGACATTGTGCCGATTTCAGGCTCTAAGGCGACGGGTGTGGAAAAGGTTGTGGAACACCTAGGCTTGAAACCAGAGAACGTTATGGTCTTTGGAGATGGCCTCAACGACTTGGAACTCTTTGATTACGCTGGAATCAGCGTCGCAATGGGAATTTCTCATGATAAAATCAAAGAAAAAGCAGATTATATAACAAAAACACTAGAAGAAGATGGCATTTTTGATGCCTTAGAAGGATTTGGTATGGTAGAAAAAGAATTGCATTTCCCACAAGTAGACATTGAAACAGTAGAAGGTCCTCTAGCGACAATTAAGACCAATCACGGAGACTTGCATATCAAGCTCTTCCCTGAACATGCTCCTAAAACAGTGGCTAACTTTGTTGCGCTTTCAAAAGATGGCTACTATGACGGTGTTATTTTCCATCGTATTATCAAGGACTTTATGATCCAAGGTGGAGACCCAACTGGAACTGGTATGGGTGGCGAGTCAATCTACGGCGAATCATTTGAAGATGAATTCTCAGAAGAACTTTACAATATCCGTGGTGCCCTTTCAATGGCCAATGCTGGTCCAAATACCAATGGTAGCCAGTTCTTTATCGTACAAAATCAACACCTGCCTTATTCTAAGAAAGAAATTGCTCGTGGTGGTTGGCCAGAACCGATTGCGGAAATCTATGCTAATCAAGGTGGGACACCTCACCTAGACCGACGTCACACGGTTTTTGGTCAGCTAGCTGATGAAGCATCTTACGCTGTCTTGGATGAAATTGCTGCTGTTGAGACAGGGGCTATGGACAAGCCAGTTGAAGATGTTGTGATTGAAACTATTGAAATCGAGGACTAAGATGAAAATCGGTGATAAGCTAAAAGGGCGTATTACAGGGATTCAGCCCTATGGTGCCTTTGTTGAGTTAGAGACGGGTGATACGGGGCTGATTCACATTTCAGAGATTCGAACAGGATTTATTGAAAATATTCATGAAGCCTTGAAAGTCGATGAAGAGGTTCAAGTTCAGGTAGTGGATTTAGATGAATTTACAGGGAAAGCCAGTCTTTCTATCCGCACTTTGGAGGAAGAAAAGCACCAGTTTCCGAGACGGAGACGCTTTTCAAGCGACCGCTTTAACTACGGCTTTGCGCCTCTCAAACGAATGATGCCAATTTGGACCAAGGAAGCCCTTCAACATTTGAAGAAGCAGAAGAATTAGTTAGAAATCTATATTCTTTGTAATGTTAATATAAATTTGCTATAATAGGACCATGGAAGAAGAACAATTATTAAAATCAGGAGAGCGAATTAACCAGCTCTTTTCGACAGATATTAAAATCATTCAAAATAGAGAGGTTTTTAGCTATTCGGTGGATAGTGTTCTCTTGTCACGCTTTCCACGTTTTCCTAAGAAGGGTTTGATTGTGGATTTCTGCGCTGGGAATGGGGCGGTAGGGCTTTTTGCCAGCACCCGTACTCAGGCACAGATTTTGGCTGTTGAGATTCAGGAGCGTTTGGCGGATATGGCTGAACGCTCTGTCCGTTTGAATGGATTAGAGGAGCAAATGCAGGTCATCTGTGATGATTTGAAAAATATGCCTGCTTACATTCAGGGGAGTAAGGTGGATATGATTTTGTGTAATCCGCCTTATTTCAAGGTGGATCCTCATTCCAATCTGAATGAGAGTGAACATTATCTATTGGCGCGACATGAAATTACGACCAATCTGGAGGAAATCTGCCGCAGTGCTCAAAGTATTCTCAAGTCCAATGGGCGTTTGGCCATGGTTCATCGTCCTGATCGCCTTTTGGATATCTTGGACATGTTGCAACGCCATAATCTAGCCCCTAAGCGCCTACAGTTTGTTTATCCAAAGCGGGAAAAGGAAGCTAATATGCTCTTGATTGAAGCTATCAAGGATGGCTCGACAAGTGGTTTTAAGGTTTTACCACCTTTGATTGTCCACAATGATGATGGTTCCTATACGTCCGAACTGGAAGAGATTTATTATGGATCATAATGCTTATATGTATGTGCTGGAGTGTCGTGATGGTTCCTATTATACCGGTTATACGACTGACGTGAGAAGACGCCTCGCTGTCCACAATAGTGGGAAGGGAGCCAAATATACACGAGCCCGCTTACCAGTCAAACTCATCTATGCTCAAGGTTTTGCTAGTAAGGAAGAAGCTATGTCGGCAGAAGCCCTACTCAAGCGTAAGAAACGAGCCCAGAAGGAGCAATTTTTATCTGAAAATCAAGATAGAAATTTACTTAGTTATTTTGAAGAGTAGTGGGGAGTCCTTTGACTCCTCTTACTTTTGTCAAAAAGCGAAAAAAATGCTACAATAAAGAGAATAAACAAAATGAGGTATTATCATGTCTAAGATTCTAGTATTTGGTCACCAAAATCCAGACTCAGATGCCATCGGGTCATCTGTAGCCTTTGCCTACCTTGCAAAAGAAGCATACGGTTTGGATACGGAAGCTGTTGCCCTTGGAACTCCAAATGAAGAAACAGCCTTTGTCTTGAACTATTTTGGTGTGGAAGCACCACGTGTTATCACTTCTGCTAAAGCAGAGGGCGCAGAGCAAGTTATCTTGACTGACCACAATGAATTCCAACAATCTGTATCAGATATCGCTGAAGTAGAAGTTTATGGTGTTGTGGACCACCACCGTGTAGCTAACTTTGAAACTGCAAGCCCGCTTTACATGCGTTTGGAGCCAGTTGGATCTGCGTCTTCAATCGTTTACCGTATGTTCAAAGAACATGGTGTGGCTGTTCCTAAAGAGATTGCTGGTTTGATGCTTTCAGGTTTGATTTCAGATACTCTTCTTTTGAAATCACCAACAACACACCCAACAGATAAAGTCATTGCTCCAGAATTGGCTGAATTAGCTGGTGTAAACTTGGAAGAATATGGTTTGGCTATGTTGAAAGCTGGTACAAACTTGGCTAGCAAATCTGCTGAAGAATTGATTGACATCGATGCTAAGACTTTCGAATTGAACGGAAATAATGTCCGTGTTGCTCAAGTAAACACAGTTGACATCGCTGAAGTTTTGGAACGTCAAGCAGAAATCGAAGCTGCAATGCAAGATGCAAACACAGCAAACGGCTACTCTGACTTTGTCTTGATGATTACAGATATCGTCAACTCAAACTCAGAAATCCTAGCACTCGGTGCTAACATGGACAAGGTCGAAGCAGCCTTCAACTTCAAACTTGAAAACAACCATGCCTTCCTTGCAGGTGCTGTTTCACGTAAGAAACAAGTGGTACCTCAATTGACTGAAAGTTTTAATGCCTAAGACTTTGGGTGTCAGTTCAAAATAGGAAAGGCTAGTTTGAATTATATCGAAAGGAGTTTCGGCTCCTTTTTTTCTAGGAGTGAAGCATGTTAGCAAATGGCGATTTGATTTTTGTGAGAGATGAGTCAGATATGGGACAGGCCATCCAGACTTCCACAGGCAACTATAGCCATGTCGCCATCTATTTGGATGGGATGATTTACCATGCTAGTGGAAAGGCGGGTGTTATCTGTCAGAAAGCAGCAGACTTCTTTGAACCCCATCACTTGTACGACATCTATGTCTACTCAGAAATGGATATCCAGTCGGTTAAGGAAAGAGCTTGTAAGCATCTTGGAGAATCCTACAATGCTTCTTTCTATCCAGATGGTGCTGGTTTTTACTGTTCCCAGTATATAGCAGAAATCCTACCGATTTTTGAAACTATTCCTATGAAATTTGGAGATGGGACTCAGGAGATTAGTGGTTTTTGGAGGGAGTATTATAGAGAACTAGGTTTGTCTGTTCCTCTAAACCAAGCTGGGACCAATCCCAGTCAATTGGCAGCATCGCGTCTGTTAGAATGTAAAGAAAGGAATCTTCATGATTCAGATTTTTAATCCCTCTCGTTTGACGAGACAGTCATTTTTTAGAGAATTGATCCGCTATCTGGACCAGCATGATGATGTGATTCTACGGGAAATCAAGGCTCAATTTCCAGATGTAGCAGTTGATAAACTCATGGAAGAATATATAAAGGCTGGCTTGATTCTACGGGAAAACAAGCGTTATTATCTTAATCTTCCTATGCTGGAATCACTTGATAGTCTCGAACTGGACCAAGAGATTTTTGTCAGAGAAGATAGTCCAGTCTATCAAGCCTTGTCGGAGCAGAGTTTTGAGACGGAATTGCGAAATCAGACCAATGCAGCTATTTTAGTTGAAAAGACGGATTTTGCGCGAACAAAAATGACCCTGTCCAATTATTTCTACAAGGTCAAACAGCAGTATCCTTTGACAGAAAAACAGCAGGAACTTTATGACATTTTGGGAGATGTTAATCCTGAGTACGCTCTCAAATATATGACGACTTTTTTGTTGAAATTTCTTAAAAAAGATCAGCTCATGCAGAAACGCCATGATATCTTTGTGGATAGTTTAGTGGTCTTGGGCTATATTGTCCAAAATGAAGATGGAAAGTATGAGTTGGCCGTCGATTTTGATAAAGAGAGATTAATTTTCTTTAAAAACTAAAACAAGGTTAGGAATGTTTCCTAGCCTTGTTTTGTGATTATAAATAATTTTCCGCGACGGCTGCATCTCCTGGATAAGCTTCTTTCTTGCCTTGGACGATTTGGTAGCAATCGGCTCCCTTACCGGCGATAATAACTGCATCAAATTCTTGACTTGTAATAGCCATAGCTGCCTTGATGGCTTCTTGACGATCCGCAATCTTTTCAACAGGATGATTGATATAGCTACTAATTTCATTCGCGATGGCCATTGGATCTTCATAGTTGGGGTCATCAGCAGTCAGAAAGACTTGGATCTCAGGGTGTTGATTAAGGAGGAGGCCAAAGTCCTTACGACGGCTTTCTCCCTTGTTTCCTGTCGAACCCAGAACCAGAGCAATCTTTCCAGTTTGATGAGTCTCTACAACATTGATGAGTTTTTTGAGACTGTCCCCATTGTGGGCATAGTCAATGAAAACCTTGGCACCATTTTTCTGAGTGAGAACTTCCATACGACCAGGGACACGGGTTGCAGCGATTCCTTTTTTGATGTCTTCAAGACTTGCTCCGAGACGAAGACAAGCAAGTCCAGCAGCTACGGCATTTTCTTGGTTGAAGTGGCCAATCAGTTGGATATCATAATCACCAGCGAGTTTTCCACTAGCTGAAAAGCTAAAAGCTTTAGAATTCTCGATTTGGTTACTTGACTGACTACCATAGAAGTCATGTTCTTGATCTGCCACTTGTTCTTTTAAGACTGAGAAGTGGTCCATGTCGCTGTTAATGATGACTGCTCGGCTATTTTCCATCAAGAGACGTTTGTGGTAGAAGTAGTCTTCAAAGCTAGGATGTTCAATAGGGCCAATATGATCTGGGCTGATATTGAGGAAAACTCCCACATCAAAGATTAGACCATAGACACGTTTGACCAGATAGGCTTGACTGGATACCTCCATGATGAGGTGGGTGCGGTCATTTTGCACAGCTTGATTCATCATGTCAAAGAGGTCAATGCTCTCAGGAGTTGTCAATGCAGACTTAAAGAAAGTTTTGCCGTCTAGAGTTGTATTCATGGTCGACAACATAGCAGGTCGATGTCCTTGAGACAAAATGTTATAGGCGAAATAGGCTGCTGTTGTCTTACCCTTAGTACCAGTAAAGGCCAGGAGTTTAAGTTTTTCCTGTGGATTGCCATAAAACTCCATAGCAATCAAACTCATGGCTTTCTTTATATCACTGACGATAATGGCAGGAATACCAACCTCATAGTCCTTTTCAGCCACGTACCAACCGAGGCCTTGAGAGATGGCTGAAAGAAGAAATTCCTTCTTAAAGGCAGCACCTTTGACGAAAAAGAGGCTCTTCTCTTTGGCCTTGCGGCTGTCATAGCAGATGGTGTCAAAGACGACATTGCTGTAGTTGTAGTGGTAGTGTTCTTGGTCGATAATCTCGCGGAAGAGACCATCTTTCTTTAATATATCTAATACGGTTTCAATCTTTATCATACTTTCTATTGTAAACCGAAAGTCGCAAATTTACAAGTAACAAGGAAAAGTTTATAATGGAAGATAAGGAGTTTTTCCTAGTTATCAAAATTGAATGAGGAATCTATGTCGCACGAAAACAATCACCAGCAGGCCCAGATGTTACGGGGGACTGCTTGGTTAACGGCTAGTAACTTTATCAGTCGCCTACTTGGGGCTATTTATATTATCCCTTGGTATATCTGGATGGGGTCTTATGCAGCTACAGCCAATGGTCTCTTTACCATGGGTTACAATATCTATGCTTGGTTCTTGCTGGTTTCAACAGCGGGGATTCCAGTTGCGGTGGCCAAGCAAGTTGCCAAGTATAATACCATGCGAGAAGAAGAGCACAGCTTTGCCCTGATTCGGAGCTTTTTAGGCTTTATGACGGGACTAGGTTTGGTCTTTGCTCTGGTCTTGTATGTCTTTGCTCCTTGGCTAGCAGACTTGTCTGGCGTGGGTAAAGACTTGATACCGATCATGCAAAGCTTGGCTTGGGGAGTCTTGATTTTCCCATCTATGAGTGTTATCCGAGGATTTTTCCAAGGGATGAATAATCTCAAACCTTATGCCATGAGCCAAATCGCTGAGCAGGTCATTCGTGTTATCTGGATGCTCCTAGCTACCTTTATGATTATGAAAATGGGGTCAGGAGATTATTTAGCAGCGGTTACCCAATCAACCTTTGCTGCCTTTGTCGGCATGGTAGCCAGTTTTGCAGTTTTGATTTATTTCCTTGCTCAAGAAGGTTTACTCAAAAGAGTCTTTGAAACAGGGGATAAGATTAACAGCAAGCGTCTCTTGGTCGATACCATTAAGGAAGCCATTCCTTTTATCTTGACAGGCTCTGCCATCCAGCTCTTCCAGATTCTGGACCAGATGACCTTTATCAATAGTATGAGCTGGTTTACCAACTACAGCAACGAGGACTTGGTTGTCATGTTTTCTTATTTCTCAGCCAATCCTAATAAAATCACGATGATTTTGATTTCTGTTGGGGTTTCAATTGGGGGTGTCGGCTTGCCACTTTTGACTGAAAACTATGTCAAGGGGGACTTGAAGGCGGCTTCTCGTCTAGTTCAGGACAGCATTACCATGCTTTTCCTATTCTTGCTACCAGCAACGGTTGGAGTGGTTATGGTAGGAGAACCTCTTTATACCGTCTTCTATGGAAAGCCAGATAGTTTGGCTATGGGCTTGTTTGTCTTTGCAGTTTTGCAGTCTACTATTTTAGGTCTGTACATGGTCTTGTCTCCAATGCTTCAGGCCATGTTCCGCAACCGCAAGGCTGTTCTCTATTTTATCTATGGTTCGATTGCCAAGCTAGTCTTGCAAATTCCAACCATTGCCCTCTTCCACAGTTATGGTCCTTTGATTTCCACAACTATAGGTCTTATCATTCCAAACGTCTTGATGTATCGGGATATTTGTAAGGTAACAGGTGTCAAGCGCAAGGTGATTTTGAAGCGAACCATTTTAATCAGTTTGTTGACCCTTGTTATGTTCATCGGTGTAGGTGCCATCCAGTGGATTTTAGGATTTGTCTTCCAACCAAGTGGACGTTTGTGGAGCTTCCTTTATGTAGCCCTTGTCGGTGCCATGGGTGGAGGAGTATATGGATCCATGAGTCTCCGTACTCGTTTATTGGATAAGGTGATTGGAAAAGCCCAAGCAGATCGCCTGCGAGCAAAATTAAAAATTTCTTAAAAAATAATTTATAAATAAAATGAATAAGTTGAGTTTTTTAAAAATCAAAGCACTCTCTTATTCATTTTTTATTGTTAGAATTGGATATAAAATGTAAAACAGAGAATAAATAACGAAAGTAATTGAATTTTATGTCAAAAAACACTTGACTAAAAAGTAGTTAGTCTGTATAATAAAACAAATATTTAAATCAGGAGGTTCTGGAAATGAAAAAGTCTAAGGCCAAGTATGCAACGCTTGCAGGTGTCGTGTTAAGTGCAGGTATTTTATTAAGTGCCTGTGGAAATTCTAGCACAGCGTCAAAAACATATAACTATGTTTACGTAAGTGACCCATCAAGTTTGAACTATCTAGCAGAAAATCGTGCAACAACCAATGATATTGTGACCAATCTGGTAGATGGTCTCATGGAAAATGACCAATATGGGAACTATGTCCCGTCCTTGGCAGAGGATTGGAGTGTTTCTCAAGACGGTTTGACCTATACTTACAAACTGCGTAAAGATGCTAAATGGTATACTGCAGATGGAGATGAATATGCTCCCGTAACTGCCCAAGATTTTGTCACTGGTTTGAAATATGCAGCTGATAAAAAATCAGAAGCTTTGTACTTAGTGCAAGAATCCGTAGCAGGTTTGGATGATTACATTAACGGTAAAACAAGCGACTTTTCAACTGTCGGAGTTAAGGCTCTTGATGACCAAACCGTTCAATATACTTTGACACGACCAGAATCTTACTGGAACTCAAAAACAACCTCAACCATTCTTTTCCCAGTTAATGCGGATTTCTTGAAATCAAAAGGAGACGATTTTGGGAAGGTAGACCCGTCTAGCATTTTGTATAATGGACCTTTCTTGATGAAATCCTTTGTTTCAAAATCAGTTATCGAATTCAAGAAAAATCCTAACTACTGGGATGCTAAAAATGTCTTTGTAGATGATGTCAAATTGGCCTATTATGATGGTAGTGACCAAGATGCACTGGCTCGTAACTATGTAGAGGGAGCCTATAGCTACGCTCGTCTCTATCCAAATAGCTCAAGCTTTGAAGGCATTAAAGAGAAGAATAAGGATAATATCATCTATAGCTTGCAAGATGCCACTTCTTACTTCTTAAACTTTAACCTTGATAGAAAATCTTATAAATTCACTTCCAAGACAAGTGATGCTGAAAAGAAATCGACTCAAGAAGCAGTCCTTAATAAAAACTTCCGTCAAGCCATTAATTTTGCCTATGACCGTACAGCATACGGGGCTCAATCTCAAGGAGAAGAGGGGGCAACTAAGATTTTGCGTAACCTCGTCGTTCCTCCAAACTTCGTAAGTATCAACGGAAAAGACTTTGGTGAAGTAGTAGCCTCTAAGATGGTCAATTATGGTAAAGAATGGCAAGGAATCAACTTTGCGGATGCTCAGGATCCATACTACAATGCTGAAAAAGCTAAAGCCAAATTTGCTGAAGCTAAGAAAGAACTCCAAGCTAAAGGAGTTCAATTCCCTATCCACTTGGACATGACAGTTGACCAAGCTGCTAAAAAGGGTGTCCAAGAGGCAAATTCTATGAAGCAATCTATTGAGGCGGCTTTAGGTGCAGAAAATGTTGTAATTGATATTCAACAACTCACTACTGAAGATTATGATAATACAAGCTATTTGGCTCAGACAGCAGCTCAGAAGGATTATGATCTTTACAACGGTGGTTGGGGTCCTGATTACCAAGATCCTTCAACCTATCTTGATGTCTTTAATGTTCATTCTGGTGGTCTGATGCAAAATCTAGGTTTAGAGCCAGGTGAAGCCAATGACAAGGCCAAGGCTGTTGGATTGGATGTCTACACTCAAATGTTGGAAGAAGCTAATAAGGAACAAGATCTTGCGAAACGCTATGAAAAATATGCTGAGATCCAAGCTTGGTTGGTAGATAGTGCTTTAGCAATTCCAAATGTTTCTAAGGGTGGAACACCAGTATTGAGAAAAACTGTTCCTTTCTCAGAACCATATTCATTAGCTGGTAATAAAGGTATCGAATCATATAAATACCTCAAAGTACAAGATAAGACAGTCACAAAAGACGAATATGAAAAAGCCAAAGAAAAATGGCTGAAAGAAAAAGAAGAATCCAATAAAAAAGCCCAAGAAGAATTGGCAAAACATGTCAAATAAGGATTTTTCAAGAAAAACGATGGTTTCGAAAGAAGCTGTCGTTTTTATATAGAATGATGGAAAATTTGGAAGAAAAGTGCTTACATTTTTTAATTTGTTTACTAGATTTATGTTATAATGAATATAAGAAAAACGTGAGACGCTATTTCCAAAAGTCTCTCATAGCTAATCGAATTATACATATATTAAATTAAAGTTATAGGAGGGGTGTCATCTACTGGAAAAGTAAGATAAAATGCAACAAATGATAAGTTCTTCTTTTATGTGAAGAGTTCTTATTTGCCTATTTACTAATCGTTATGGAGGTAACATCATGGGCGCTATTATGGAGTTTGCAACAGAAAAACAGATTGCATCATTTCTGTCAACTTGTCGCATTGAAGGGCAAAAGAATTTTCTGATGGCTTTCAAGAAAAAGACATGGTTGAAATCCTTTATTGATTTCTTTGTTGTAGGAGGAAGTTACTATGTTCAGTCGAGTGTGAAGCCTAAGATTCTGGCATTCACACCTAAGGGAATCTACTTGATGGACATTAGCGATGTAACTGAGAAACGTTTTAGTCAAGTCCTTGAGATGCCTTGGAATCAAGTTAAAGATTTTACTTATAAGCCAGTCTTGAATACAGTTAGGCTGAACTGGAACTATCAAAATGAAGCCTATATGTTTTCCGTGGATGTCGGTCAGGTTAGTCAGCGTGTGGGCCAATATCAATTTAACAAAGAGCATTATGACTATTTAGCTCAACAGGATTTCTTTCGGTCCAAGTAAGCACTAGCAATCATTTTCACAAAAGAATCTGGAGTATTTTCTGGATTCTTTTTTAGCTTTACTAGCTTAGTCTATAGTTTGAAACTATAGCTAGCTCTTGAAAAGAAGAAAATGAGTTGATGAAAATAAGTGGTACAATAGTTACTATAGATTTGGAGGTATTGTATGAGCAAGGAATTACACATTAACACAATTTTAGCCCAGGCGGGTATTAAGTCAGATGAAGCGACAGGAGCTTTGGTAACACCGCTACATTTTTCAACGACCTATCAGCACCCAGAGTTTGGTCAGTCTACTGGTTTTGATTATACGCGTACCAAAAACCCGACTCGTAGCAAGGCTGAAGAAGTCTTGGCAGCTATTGAGTCAGCAGATTATGCCCTAGCGACTAGCTCAGGGATGTCAGCAATTGTCTTGGCCTTTAGCGTCTTTCCGGTAGGTAGTAAGGTTTTAGCAGTGCGTGACCTTTACGGAGGTTCTTTCCGCTGGTTCAACCAAGTGGAGCAGGAAGGTCGATTCCATTTTACCTATGCCAATACAGAAGAGGAGTTGATTGCCGAGTTAGAAAAGGACGTGGATGTTCTCTATATCGAAACACCAACCAATCCCTTGATGTTGGAATTTGATATCGAAAAACTAGCAAAATTGGCTCATGCTAAGGGTGCCAAAGTAGTGGTGGACAATACCTTCTATAGCCCTATCTACCAACGTCCGATTGAAGATGGAGCAGATATCGTTTTGCATTCAGCGACCAAGTATCTAGCAGGCCACAATGATGTCTTGGCTGGAGTGGTTGTGACCAATAGTTTAGAACTATACGAGAAACTCTTTTACAATCTCAATACGACAGGAGCAGTTTTGTCGCCATTTGACAGTTATCAATTGATTCGTGGTCTCAAGACCTTGTCTCTTCGTATGGAGCGCTCAACAGCCAATGCCCAAGAAGTGGTTGCCTTTTTGAAGGATTCTCCAGCAGTTAAGGAAGTTCTTTACACTGGTCGTGGGGGTATGATTTCCTTTAAAGTAGCGGATGAAACACGCATTCCGCATATCTTGAACAGCCTAAAAGTCTTCTCTTTTGCGGAAAGTTTAGGTGGGGTAGAAAGTCTTATCACCTATCCAACGACACAAACTCACGCTGATATTCCAGCAGAAGTGCGCCATTCTTATGGTTTGACAGATGACCTCTTGCGCTTATCAATCGGGATTGAGGATGCTAGAGATTTGATTGCAGATTTGCGCCAAGCTTTGGAAGGATAAGACAAAGATGGGAAAATATGATTTTACAAGCCTGCCCAATCGTTTAGGGCACCATACCTATAAATGGAAAGAGGCAGAAACGGATAACGAAGTCCTACCAGCTTGGATAGCGGATATGGACTTTGTAGTTTTGCCTGAAATCCGCCAAGCCGTGCAGACTTACGCAGACCAACTGGTTTATGGCTATACCTATGCCAGTGATGATTTAATTAAGGAAGTTCAAAAGTGGGAAGCTACACAACACGGTTACCACTTTGACAAAGAGGCCCTTGTCTTTATTGAGGGTGTAGTACCAGCTATTTCAACAGCTATTCAAGCCTTTACAAAAGAAGGCGAAGCAGTTCTGATTAACACACCTGTCTATCCGCCTTTTGCTCGCAGTGTCAAGTTAAATAACCGCAGGTTGATTACTAATTCTTTGGTGGAAAAGGATGGTCTGTTTGAGATTGACTTTGAGAAGTTGGAGAAGGATTTGGTAGAAGAGGATGTCAAACTCTATATCCTTTGTAACCCACACAATCCTGGTGGACGTGTTTGGGAAAAAGAAGTGTTGGAGAAGATTGGCCAACTCTGCCAAAAACACGGTGTTTTCTTGGTTTCAGATGAGATTCACCAAGATTTGGCTCTCTTTGGTCACAAGCATCATTCCTTCAATACCATCAACCCTGACTTTAAAGAATTTGCTATTGTCTTGACTAGTGCTACTAAAACCTTTAACATCGCTGGGACAAAAAATTCCTATGCAGTTATTGAAAATCCTAAGTTGAGAGTGGCTTACCAGAAACGCCAGTTGGCTAATAATCAGCATGAAATTTCAGGCTTGGGTTATTTGGCGACAGAAGCTGCCTATCGCTATGGGAAGGATTGGCTGGGAGAACTCAAGCAAGTCTTTGAAGACCATATCAATTATGTGGTCGATCTATTTGGAAAAGAGACTAAAATCAAGGTCATGAAACCGCAAGGAACCTACTTGATTTGGCTTGATTTTTCAGCCTATGACCTGACTGATGAAAAATTGCAAGAGCTTTTGAGAAATGAAGCCAAGGTTATTTTGAACCGTGGTTTGGATTTTGGAGAGGAAGGAAGTCTCCATGCCCGCCTCAATGTAGCCATGCCTAAATCTCTGCTGCAAGAAGTCTGTCAGCGGATTGTGACGACTTTTGCTAAACTTTAAAAATCCAGCCTTCTAGGAGAAAAGTATTCCTAGAAGGCTATTTTCATAGGCGAAAATATGGTATAATAAAAAGATAAGGTAAAGGTGAAAATATGGCTAAATTGATTCCGGGCAAAGTCCGTATCGAAGGCGTTGCCCTTTATGAAACTGGTAAGGTTGACATCATCAAGGAAAAGAATAATCGGCTCTACGCTCGCGTTGCAGAAGAAGAACTCCGCTATAGTTTAGAGGATGATTTGGTTTTTTGTGCTTGCGATTTTTTCCAAAAGAGGGGCTACTGTGTGCATTTGGCAGCACTGGAGCATTTTCTAAAAAATGATGAGCGTGGCCAGAAAATCTTGCAGAGTCTGGAAGAAGGTCATGAAGAAAAAGAGGCCGTTGAAACCAAGGTGACCTTGGGAGGCAAGTTTTTGGATCGAATTTTATCTCCAAAATCAGACCAAGCTTATGAGTTGTCGGCTGTGGGTCAGGTGGAAGCAGGAACCAATTATATCTTGTGGACCCTGAGAATTGGCCAAATCAATAGCCAAAAATACTATGTCATTCGAGACATTCCACTCTTTTTAAGGATTGTCGAGCAGAGAAAGTCTTATATGATTGGCAAGATTTATGAGGAGTCCTTGTCTTGGGAAGCCTTTGATGAGGCCAGCCAAGAACTTCTGACTTTCTTGCGGGGACTGATGGAGGAAGGACAGGCTCCAGACCTCTTTTTCCAAAATCAAGGTCGGCACCTCTTTTTTCCTCTGACCTTTTTTGAGCAGGGTGTGAATTTACTGATGGCCTTACCCCATTTTCAATTTGACCACCAAGTGAATAGCTACCAGAATCTACTTTTTCAGGATATGCATGCTGGTGCCAATCTCTTTGCCTTTACAGTAACAGAATACTCGGATTATTTTGAAATGGAAATCAGTGAGAGCCCCAGGGTCAATGTCTTTTATCAGGGAGCTGTGCTGTTTCATAAAGGACAGGTTTATTTTCTAACAGACCAGCAGATGCGTCTTCTCAAGGAAATCAAAGCGTTACCTTTGGATCAACATGGGAAAAAACACCTGCAATTTGATAGCAGTGACCGCGATAAGTTAGCTTCTTGTCTGACTCTTTTTGGCCAGATGGGAACTGTCTCAGCTCCGGAACGGTTACAAATCAAAACTTTTTCTCCATCGTTTTATTTTGACAGGGAAGAGGACAATCGGATTCGTCTAGAAATCCAGTTTGATTACGGGGATAGACAGGTATCTAGCCGACAAGAGCTAGAAGAATTGCCCTTTTCGAGTGATGCTGACTTAGAAGAAAGAGTTTTCCAAGTCTGTTTGGTAGCGGGCTTTGAAGCAGACTTTCAGTCTTGGCGCCAGGCCTTAAAAGCTGAGTCCATCTATCATTTCTTCCATGACATCATTCCAGTCTTTGAAAAACTGGGGAATGTTGACCGTTCAGACAGGTTAGAAGAACTTTATAACCTAGCGAGCCCTCAAGTACAGATTGCTTCCAAGGGAGGACTCTTGGAAATACAGTTTGATTTTCAAGATATTGCCCAGGAGGAAATTGACCAAGCCATGCAGGCCTTGGTTGATAATCAAGATTTTTACATTGATTCGTCCAATCAAGTCTACTTTTTCGATGAAGAAACCAAGAAGATTCGCCAAAATTTACAGGAACTGGGGCAGTTTGAATTAAAAGATGGCTCCTTGCAGGCTCGTAAATCCTTGGCCTACAGTTTAGCCCATCTTTTTGAGGGGCGAGACCGTGTTTCTTTTTCACAAGAATTCCAGAGTCTGGCCCACGATTTGACGCATCCAGAGGACTTTCCTCGACAAGCAACTCAGGTTCAGGCTGATTTGCGAGATTATCAGGAAAAGGGAATCGGCTGGTTGCAAATGCTCCATCATTATGGTTTTGGTGGGATTTTGGCTGATGATATGGGATTGGGGAAAACCCTCCAGACCATTGCTTTTTTGACCAGCCAAGTGACAAAAGAAAGTCGAGTATTGATTTTAGCTCCGTCAGGTTTGATCTACAACTGGGCGGATGAGTTTCAGAAATTTGCCCCACAGTTGGATGTGGCTGTTGTTCATGGTTTGAAAGCTAGTCGTGAAGAGATTCTAGCCGAAAGCCATCAAATTTATGTGACTAGCTATGCCACCTTCCGTCAGGACAGTGAGCTTTATCAGGGGATGGCCTTTGACTTCCTTTTCTTAGATGAGGCACAAGTCATGAAAAATGCCCAGACCAAGATTGCCCAGACCTTGAGACAATTTGTGGTGCCGTCCGTCTTTGCCTTGTCAGGGACTCCTATTGAAAATCATCTGGGTGAGTTGTGGTCTATTTTCCAAATCGTTATGCTAGGACTCTTGCCAAGTAAGAAAGAATTTATGAAATTGCCAGCTGAGCGCGTGGCTCAGTTTATCAAGCCTTTCGTCATGCGGCGCAAGAAAGAAGAAGTTCTGACTGAATTGCCAGACTTAATCGAAGTGGTTTATAAGAATGAACTGGAAGACCAGCAAAAGGCTATCTACCTAGCCCAGTTGCAACAGATGCGAGACCGTCTGGCTCAAGTGTCAGATCAGGAATTTCAGCGAAGTCGTGTGGAAATCTTATCTGGTCTGATGCGCTTGCGCCAAATCTGTGATACGCCTGCCCTCTTTATGGAGGATTATCAGGGAGCTAGTGGCAAACTGGATAGTCTCCGAGACCTGCTGGTACAGGTGGCAGACGGGGGACACCGTGTCTTGATTTTTTCTCAGTTCAAGGGAATGTTGGAGAAAATAGAACAAGAACTGCCAGACTTGGGCTTGACTTCCTTTAAAATTACAGGTTCAACCCCAGCCAAGGAAAGACAAGATATGACCAAGGCCTTTAATCTAGGAGAAAGAGATGCCTTTCTGATTTCCCTCAAGGCAGGTGGGGTCGGTCTGAACCTGACAGGTGCTGATACGGTTATCTTGGTTGACCTTTGGTGGAATCCTGCGGTGGAAGCGCAAGCTATTGGCCGTGCCCATCGGATGGGACAGGAAGAAACGGTTGAGGTCTATCGCTTGGTAACCAAGGGGACCATTGAAGAAAAAATTCAGGAACTCCAAGAACAAAAGAAACATCTGGTATCACAAGTATTGGACGGGACAGAGTCACGTGGCAGTCTAACCCTAGCAGAAATTAGAGAAATTTTGGGAATTTCTGAAGCCAGCACTTGAAAAATCAAGACAATACGCTATAATGAAGTGTTGAAAGGAAATAGAAAATGAAACAAGAACGATTTCCATTGGTGTCAGATGACGAGGTCATGTTGACTGAAATGCCAGTCATGAACTTGTACGATGAGTCTGATCTGATCAGTAATATTAAGGGTGAGTATAGAGATAAAAATTATTTAGAATGGGCTCCTATTACTGAAGAAAAACCAGTCAAACCGATTGAAAAGCAAGTAGAGAAACCTAAAAAGGCTCCTTTAGGAGTTAAAAAAGAAGGAAAAAGCTATGCGGAGGTGGCGCGTGAAGAAGCGCGTGCAGACTTGAAAAAGAAACGCTCTGCTAACTATCTAACTCAGGATTTCAGCCGTGCGAGACGTCATTCTCAATCTGGCCTCGTTAGAAAGGGCAATCAACCGACAGCGCCTTTCCAAAAGGAAAATCCTGGAGAATTGGTGAAATATAGTCAAAAATTGACCCAGTCTCATTATATCTTGGCGGAAGAAGTCAATTCTATCCCTACCAAGAATGAAGAAGTGTCAGCACCTGCTCCAAAGAAGAACAACTATGATTTTCTGAAAAAGAGCCAAATCTACAATAAAAAAAGCAAACAAACAGAACAAGAACGTCAGGTTGCCCAAGAGTTGAATCTGACAAGAATTACAGAATAGGGGAGAAATCATGCCAAAGACATATCATTTTATCGGAATTAAGGGATCAGGGATGAGTGCCTTGGCCTTGATGTTGCACCAAATGGGGCACAAGGTTCAAGGATCAGATGTTGAAAAATACTACTTTACTCAACGCGGTCTAGAGCAGGCGGGTATTAGCATTCTTCCTTTTGATAAAAAGAATCTAGACGGCGATATGGAAATTATCGCTGGAAATGCCTTCCGCCCTGATAACAATGTCGAGATTGCTTATGCAGACCAAAATGGTATCAGCTACAAACGTTACCATGAATTTCTAGGCAGCTTTATGCGTGACTTTGTCAGCATGGGAGTAGCTGGAGCGCACGGAAAAACTTCAACGACAGGTATGTTGTCGCATGTCTTGTCTCATATCACAGACACCAGTTTCTTGATTGGGGATGGGACAGGTCGTGGTTCGGCCAATGCCAAATATTTTGTCTTTGAATCTGACGAATATGAGCGTCATTTCATGCCTTACCACCCAGAATACTCTATCATCACCAACATTGACTTTGACCATCCAGACTACTTCACAAGTCTAGAGGATGTTTTCAATGCCTTTAACGACTATGCTAAACAAATTACCAAGGGGCTTTTTGTCTACGGTGAAGATGCCGAGTTGCGTAAAATTACGGCTGATGCTCCGATTTATTATTATGGTTTTGAAGGTGAGGGTAATGACTTTGTAGCTAGCGATCTCCTTCGTTCTACGACTGGTTCAACCTTTACGGTTCATTTCCGTGGTCAAGACTTGGGGCAATTCCACATTCCAAGTTTCGGTCGCCACAATATCATGAATGCAACAGCCGTTATTGCTCTTCTTTACACAGCAGGCTTTGACTTGGAATTGGTTCGTGAACACTTGAAAACTTTTGTGGGTGTCAAGCGTCGTTTTACTGAGAAAATTGTTAATAATACAGTGATTATCGATGACTTTGCCCACCATCCAACAGAAATTATTGCGACCTTGGATGCGGCTCGTCAGAAATACCCAAGCAAGGAAATTGTAGCGGTCTTCCAACCTCATACTTTTACAAGAACCATTGCCTTGTTGGACGACTTTGCTCATGCTTTGAACCAAGCAGATGCGGTTTACCTAGCACAGATTTATGGGTCAGCTCGTGAGGTGGACCATGGAGATGTTAAGGTAGAAGACTTGGCAAACAAGATTCATAAGAAAAGCCGCGTTATTACTGTTGAAAATGTATCTCCTCTCTTAGACCATGACAATGCTGTTTATGTCTTTATGGGAGCAGGAGATATCCAAACCTATGAATACTCATTTGAGCGTCTCTTGTCTAACTTGACAAGCAATGTTCAATAGGATGTTCTCATGGAAATTCCAATTAAGATTATTCAGGCAAGTAAGTCTGATTTGGTTGAGATAGAGGCAATTCAAACTTCGTCTTTTTCAGCTGAACAGCAGCAACCTGCCCATATTTTAGAAGAAAGTATCCGTAAGTGTGCGGATACCTTTCTTCTAGCTAGGGATGAAAATCAACTTTTAGGCTATATTTTATCAAGTCCTCAGTCAGACAATCCGCAATGTCTAAAAATACATTCTTTAGTCATCGAGTCTGACCATCAGAGACAGGGCTTGGGAACACTTCTTCTTGCAGCCTTGAAAGAGGTGGCAGTTGAGCTGGATTACAAAGGGATTCGTTTGAAGAGTCCTGATGAGCTACTTTCCTATTTTGAAATGAACGGTTTTATTGATGAAGAAACTTCCCTTTATGCAACTAACCAGGGTTTTAGTATGATTTGGTTTAATCCCTTTTATCTGGAGGCACAATGAAAATCAGACAAGCAAGATTAGAAGATTTGGATCGGATTGTTGAACTTGAACTTGAAAATTTTTCGGTCGAAGAAGCCATTCCTCGATCTGTCTTTGAGGCACATTTGCGAGAAATACAGACCTCTTTTCTGGTTGCAGAAAAAGAGGGCAGAATCATGGGTTATATCGAAGGGCCAGTTGGCCCCCACCGCCATCTGCAAGACCAGTCCTTTACAGAAGACATAAAAGACTATAGTCATGAGACTGGTGGCTATATCTCTGTGACCTGTCTGTCTATTGCCAAGGAAGCACAAGGCTTCGGATTGGGTCAGAAATTGCTAACAGCCTTGAAAGAAATGGCTCTTGAAGATGGAAGAGAAGGCATTAATCTAACCTGTCATGACTATCTCATTGCCTACTATGAAAAGCATGGATTTATCAACGAAGGCTTGTCCCAGTCAACCTTTGCAGGGGAAACTTGGTATGATATGGTCTGGGAAACGAAAAAATAAGCTAGGAAAAGTATCATAGGTTGCTTTTCTTGGACTTTTAAGATATAATATTATGGATTGTCAACAAGGAGGAAAAACTTTTGAGTGAAAAGTCAAGAGAAGAAGAGAAATTAAGCTTTAAAGAGCAGATTCTGAGAGATTTAGAAAAAGTAAAACGCTATGATGAAGTTCTGAAAGAAGATGAGGCAGTAGTTCCTACTCCTGCAAATGAACCTTCAGCTGAAGAACTCATGGCTGATTCCTTGTCAACGGTAGAGGAGATTATGAGAAAAGCTCCTGCTGCGCCTACTCACCCAAGTCAAGATTTACCAACTTCTCCAGCAGATGAGATTCAAAGAGAAACTCCTGCTGCCCCAACCCATCCAAGTCAAGATGTGCCTTCTTCTCCAGCGGAAGAAAGTGGATCAAGACCAGGACCAGGTCCTGTTAGACCTCACAAAGTTGAAAGAGAATATAATGAAACCCCAACAAGGGTAGCTGTTTCCTATAAGACAGCAGAGAAAAAAGAAGAACAAGCAGGTCCAGAAACACCGACGCCTGCTAAAGAAACAGTGGATATCATCAGCGATACACCACGTCGTAGCCGTAGAGAAGGAGCGAAACCCGTTAAGCCTAAGAAAGAGAAAAAATCTGGCTTCAAGGCCTTCTTCATTTCTCTACTGATTTTCCTTGCCTTGATTTCGGCAGGTGGTTACTTCGGTTATCAGTATGTTCAGTCATCTTTACAGCCTGTTGACGCTGATTCTAAGCAATATGTAACGGTTCAAATCCCAGAAGGGGCTAATGTTCAAGAAATCGGTAAGACACTTGAAGATGCCGGCTTGATTAAACACGGTTTAGTTTTTGGCTTGTATGCTAAGTACAAAAATTATGCTGATTTGAAATCAGGTTACTATAATTTGCAAAAGAGCATGAGTACAGAAGATATCATCCACGAACTACAAAAAGGTGGAACAGCTGAAGCTCAAGAACCTGTCCTTGCGACTTTGACAATTCCAGAAGGTTATACGATTGATCAAATGGCACAAGCGGTAGGTCAATTGCAAGGTGACTTCAAAGAGCCTTTGACAGCAGATGCTTTCCTAGCAAAAGTTCAAGATGATAGCTTTATCAGCCAAGAAGTTGCTAAATATCCTAGTCTACTTGAAAGCTTGCCTACAAAGGAAAGTGGAGTTCGTTATCGTTTAGAAGGATTCCTTTTCCCAGCTACTTACTCTATCAAAGAAAGCACAACTATTGAAAGCTTGATTGATGAGATGTTGGCAGCTATGGACAAGACTTTGGCACCTCATTACAGTACGATTAAGTCTAAGAATTTGACGGTCAATGAATTGCTGACCATTGCTTCACTCGTAGAAAAAGAAGGAGCTAAGACTGACGATCGTAAGTTGATTGCAGGTGTGTTCTACAATCGCTTGAATCTTGGTATGCCACTTCAAAGCAATATTGCCATCTTGTATGCCCAAGGCAAACTTGGTCAGAAGATTAGTCTTGCCGACGATGCTGGAATCGATACATCGATTGATTCACCATACAATGTTTATACAAATCTAGGCCTCATGCCTGGTCCAGTAGATAGTCCAAGCTTGGATGCTATCGAGTCAAGTATCAATCAGACTAAGAGTGAGAACCTTTACTTTGTTGCAGATGTGACAGATGGTAAGGTCTACTATGCTAGCAATAAAGAAGAACATGATCGGAATGTTGCTGAACATGTCAACAGCAAATTAAACCAAACAAACTAAAATTATGTGATGCTTCACATAATTTTCTTTAGAAAATATCATCAGAAGAAAGTTGAGAAAAATGGCAGAAAAAACATATCCTATGACCCTTGAGGAAAAGGTAAAACTGGAAAAAGAATTAGAAGAATTGAAATTGGTCCGCCGACCAGAAGTGGTAGAACGCATTAAGATTGCTCGTTCATACGGTGACCTTTCTGAAAACAGTGAATACGAAGCAGCTAAGGATGAACAAGCCTTTGTTGAAGGACAAATCTCTAGCTTGGAAACAAAAATCCGCTATGCTGAAATCGTCAATAGCGACTCAGTTGCCCAAGACGAAGTAGCGATTGGTAAAACAGTTACTATCCAAGAAATTGGTGAGGACGAAGAAGAAGTTTATATTATCGTAGGTTCAGCCGGTGCGGATGCCTTTGCAGGTAAAGTCTCAAATGAAAGCCCAATTGGACAAGCCTTGATTGGTAAGAAAACAGGTGACACAGCAACCATTGAAACACCTGTTGGTAGCTACGATGTAAAAATCTTGAAGGTTGAAAAAACAGCCTAAAAACAGAAAAGGAGTGGGGAGGCTGTGCGCTTCACTCACTCCTTTTTCCATTTTAAATTGAATTGGAGACGATATGAGTTCAAAGAAGAAAAAAAATAAGATGGAGCGTGGTCTGACCAATCGTCACGTACAGGTTATGGCCATTGCAGGAACAATCGGAACAGGACTCTTTTTGGGAGCGGGTCGCTCTATCAGCCTAACTGGTCCTTCTATTGTACTGATTTATATGATTACTGGGGCTTTCATGTTCCTCATGATGCGTGCGGTTGGGGAAATGCTCTACCAAGACCCTGAGCAACATACCTTTATCAACTTTATCACGCGCCATTTGGGTAAGGGCTGGGGTTATTTCTCGGTTTGGTCATACTGGTTATCCGTTGTTTTTATCGGTATGGCGGAAATCACAGCCATCTCCCACTATGTTCAGTTCTGGTTCCCTAGCTGGCCAAGTTGGATGATTGAGATTGGATTTTTGACCATTCTAGCCTTGGTCAATCTGATTGCGGTTAAGCTCTTTGGGGAAGTTGAGTTTTGGTTTGCTATGGTTAAGATTGTGGCTATTTTAGCTATGATTGCCACAGGAGTCTTTATGGTCTTGACAGGCTTTAAGACACCTCATGGAGTAGCAAGTTTGGCTAATATTGCTGACAATTTCTCTCTCTTTCCAAATGGTGGAGTCAACTTTGTCATGGCCTTCCAGATGGTGTTCTTTGCCTACCTCATGATTGAATTTATCGGGGTCACAACTTCTGAAACCAAAAATCCACGTCAGGTTTTGCCAAAAGCCGTTAAGGAAATTCCTTTGCGTATCGCCTTTTTCTACGGTGGTGCCCTCTTAGCCATTATGGCTATCATTCCTTGGCGTGAGCTTGCCTCTGCTGATTCTCCCTTTGTTACAGTATTTGAGTTGGCAGGTGTCAAGTGGGCAGCAGCCTTGATTAACTTTGTCGTTTTGACCTCAGCAGCCTCTGCCCTTAACTCGACCCTCTACTCAACAGGGCGCCATTTGTACCAGATTGCCCATGATTCGCCAAATCCATTCCTAAAAGCGATCAAGGCAGATACTCTTTCTCGTCATAACGTGCCACAAAATGCTATCATTGCTTCAGCAATCTTGATTGCTCTAGCAGCCTTTATCAATATCTTGCCAGGTGTTTCGGATGCCTTTGCCTTGATTACGGCTTCATCATCAGGTGTTTATATCGCCATTTATATCTTGATTATGGTGGCTCACCTTAAATACCGCAAGTCGCCAGACTTTATGGCAGATGGCTATCTCATGCCCCATTATCGTTTCCTAAACCCGTTAACCATGCTCTTCTTTGTCTTTGTCTTTGTAACCCTCTTTTTACAAGAGTCTACATTTGTCGGAGCAATCGGATCAGCTATCTGGATTATCGGTTTCGGGATTTACAGCCAGTGGAAATTTAGAAAATAGATTAAGGACTCATCAACTCAGCTTGATGAGTTTTTTCTAGTTTGACAGTCTATTGGAATAAGACTATAATCAAGCTGTATCAGTTTTCGAGGAGGTTTGGATGTACTTTAGATTGGAAAATGAGGAATCCCAGAAGGCGCAAGAAATTGGGAATTTGATTCGTGCTTATAACCGTTCCAAAAGAGAAGAGGCTGAAAGTGAGTCATTGAATCTTTATGTTGAAGATGAAGACGGCAATCTTATGGCTGGCTTGGTTGCTGAGACTTTTGGAAATTGGTTGCAAATTGAGTATTTGTTTGTGAAAGAGGAGTTACGAGGGCAAGGAATTGGTTCAAAACTATTGCAGCGAGCAGAAAATGAAGCCAAGAATCGAAACTGTCGTTTTTCCTTTGTAAATACTTACCAGTTCCAGGCACCAGACTTTTATCAGAAGCATGGCTACAAGGAAGTCTTTAGGTTACAAGACTATCCATACACAGGGAAAAGATACTATTACCAAAAAGATTTGTAAGTAGAAGATGAAAGCATAAGGCAAAGAGGGGTTCTTGACATAAGTATAAAGGAGATTCTTGATAAATACCAGTTAGAACCTAGAAATTGTGTCTTTCTAGACGATATTGAGGACAATGCAATGGCAGCTTAGAAGTTGGGCATCAAGGCTTATCAGGTTAAGAAAAGAAGTGATGTCGTCGAAATTTTGAAATTATATATTTAGACTCAAAACTCTCTATCTTTTGTGGTAGAGAGTTTTTTGTTAATAAGATCTTACAAAATGACATTTATATATTGCATTAAGTTAGATATATGATATAATAATGTTGAAAAGAGGCGCAACTTTTTAAAATTAATGATGATCAAATAGAAAACCAAGAATATTAATGGAGGAATTACAAAATGGAAATTATAAATGTAAGTAAAAATTATGGTCATTCAACCATTCTCAAAGATATAAATTTCGCACTTAATAAGGGTGAAATTGTTGGTCTAGTAGGGAGAAACGGAGTTGGCAAGAGTACATTGATGAAAATTCTTGTTCAGAATAACCAACCGACTGCAGGGAATATTATAAGTAGTGATAATGTTGGCTATTTAATCGAAGAACCAAAATTATTTTTATCTAAAACAGGTTTAGAGAATTTAAAATATCTGTCAAATTTATATGGTGTTGACTATAATCAAGAAAGATTTGGGAGTTTGATTCAAGAGTTAGATTTGACTCAGTCTATTAATAAAAAAGTAAAGACCTATTCTTTGGGTACAAAACAAAAATTAGCTTTGCTTCTAACTCTCGTTACGGAACCTGATATATTGATTTTAGATGAACCGACTAATGGTTTAGATATTGAATCATCACAAATAGTTTTAGCGGTTCTAAAAAACTTAGCTTTAAGTGAAAATGTGGGAATTTTAATATCGAGTCATAAATTAGAAGATATTGAAGAAATTTGTGAGAGAGTCCTCTTCTTGGAGAACGGGCTTTTGACATTCCAAAAAGTAGGAAAAGATAGTCATAATTGCTTGTTTGAGATAGCTTTTTCATCAGCTACAGATAAAGACATTTTCATTACCAAACAAGAATTTGGAGATATTGTTCAGGAAGAGGGACTGAAAATTACTATGTCTGGGAATATTCAAAGTAGTGAGCTTTTTAAATTTTTTAACGAAAACTATATTAAAGTAGTTGATTTTGAAACTAAAAAAGAGACGCTTAAAGATATTTATCTAAATCGTTCAAAATAAAGAAAGGATATAATCATGAAATTAAATAAATTGAATTTTCTTAAGGAAAATATAAGAGATTTATATTCATCAGGCGTAATATATCTAGGATTGGTTATCTCGTTTATACCGCCGATACTGGTTACATTCTTTATTCTAAAGAGTCAAGGGACATCACTTGGTATTAAGCATATTTCAAATTTTTATGCTATGCTCGGTATGTTAATGGCTGTTATACATGCTAACCGAATTATTAGTAGGGATTTTTCCCACAATACGATAAGTTTATTTTATAATCAACAGAAAAATCGGATGATTTATGTCTTGTCCAATTTTCTATATGCCATCTCAGTTTCCATTATCTATGCTTTGAATGGTATTGTGTTATTAGTCATCGTAAGTAAATTGGGTGTTCCAGGTGATTTAGGATTAGATTTTATAGTAGCCATTGTAGTCAATACAATTTTGTTAGTCCTATTTTATTTTCTATTATCTTACATTTTCTATTTATACAAATTGAAAAGTGGCTTGGTATTTGGTATTTTAGTAGCTTTACTACTCTTTATCCCTAATATATTAAATACGATTATGATGAATACTAGTAATGATTTATTTATCAAAGCAATTGAACTTCTTCCTTTTTATTCCTTACCTGTATTTGTTGCTTCAAATACGATGTCTATTAGTCAGTATCTTGTGGTAATCACTACAATCATTTTATTGTACTTTTTCACTCTCAAGAAAAGCAAGGAGTATTCATTTTAGTTTCGTTTAGTATTATTTTGCAGACTTAAAATCCAGCAAAAAAAAATCAGTCATCTTGCTATGCACACGTTTTTGTCTTACACTAGACTCATTTCCAAAAGCATTATATAATAGTGATATGAAAGCAACTAAACTAAACAAGAAATACAAGCAATCAAAACTCGTTTAAAAGACTCTACTAAAGCTAATACTAAACAAAAAATCACTAGGGAGTTTATTTCAAACAATCTAACATACTGATTTTAGGCTGAAGATAATATTGGAGTGCTAATTAATGAGGTTATAATAAATAGGTGACAGCTTGTAATAGTTTTGGATTTTTTAAGAGTAGATGAGTATTAAAACTATAAGGAGGACACAGGTGGCTAAAAATTTAAAATTAAAATTAGCTCGAGTCGAGCTTGATTTAACACAAGGTCAACTGGCAGAGGCTGTTGGGGTGACGCGCCAGACTATTGGTTTGATAGAGGCGGGAAAATACAATCCTAGTCTCTCGCTCTGCCAGTCCATTTGCAGATATTTAGGGAAAACCCTAGACCAACTATTTTGGGAGGAAGAAGATGGTAAATAAATTCATTCATTATCAATTACTTGACGAAAGAGAAGAACAACTAATCAATAAAGCTGGGGCGGAATCCTTTACCCTCTTTATTGGGCTTGTGCTTCTAAGCTATTTGGTGGCTGTATTAGCTCCCTCTCTTTTTAATCCGAATTTTCTGGTCTATACTCTGATAGTAGGAATTTTCTTCTTTTTCAATCGTGCTCGTTATCTGGGAGTGACCTACTATAGTCGTTTTCATTTTACGATTTTGGGTTGTTTTTTCCTAACCTTGGCGATTACAGCTCTTTTGATGTTGCAGAATTATCAATTTAATATCGAAATTTATCAGCATAATCCTTTGAACGTTAAATACCTGTCGGCTTGGGTCATTACTTATGTCATTTACCTTCCTTGGGTTTTTATCGGTAATCTTGGTCTGAAGAGCTATGGAGAATGGGCTCAGAAAAAATTTGAGCAAGATATGGATGAGCTGGAGAGTGGAGAATAGCTTGTTACTCTTTTCTCAATCCAGCTAAAATGTGATATAATAGTACTAATTTATTGGAATACATGGAAGTTTTTGAAAATTTTCATGTATTTCTAGCTAAGGAAGTAGGAAAAGTATGTATCCAGATGATAGTTTGACATTGCACACGGACTTGTACCAGATTAACATGATGCAGGTTTACTTTGACCAAGGCATTCACAATAAGAAGGCGGTCTTTGAGGTCTATTTCCGCCAACAGCCTTTTAAGAACGGCTATGCGGTTTTTGCTGGTTTGGAAAGAATTGTGAACTATCTTGAAGACTTGCGTTTTTCAGATAGTGATATTGCTTATTTGGAGTCGCTGGGCTATCATGGGGCATTCTTGGAATATCTCCGCAATTTCAAGTTGGAGTTGACGGTTCGTTCTGCCCAAGAAGGGGACTTGGTTTTTGCTAATGAACCGATTGTACAGGTAGAAGGTCCTCTAGCCCAATGTCAGTTGGTCGAAACAGCTCTTTTGAACATCGTTAACTACCAGACTTTGGTCGCTACCAAGGCAGCTCGTATTCGTTCAGTTATTGAAGATGAGCCTTTGATGGAGTTTGGAACACGTCGTGCGCAAGAAATGGATGCGGCTATCTGGGGAACACGCGCAGCGGTGATTGGTGGTGCCAATGGAACCAGCAACGTGCGTGCTGGTAAACTCTTTGACATTCCTGTCTTGGGGACTCACGCCCATGCCTTGGTACAGGTTTATGGTAACGACTATGAGGCCTTCAAGGCTTACGCTGCGACCCACAAGAACTGTGTCTTTCTTGTAGATACCTATGATACCCTTCGTATCGGTGTGCCAGCTGCTATTCAGGTAGCGCGTGAACTGGGTGACCAGATTAACTTTATGGGTGTGCGGATTGACTCTGGGGATATTGCTTACATTTCTAAGAAAGTCCGTCAGCAACTAGACGAGGCTGGATTTACAGAGGCTAAGATTTATGCTTCAAATGATCTAGATGAAAATACCATTCTCAACCTCAAGATGCAAAAGGCCAAGATTGATGTCTGGGGTGTGGGAACCAAGTTGATTACAGCCTATGACCAGCCTGCTCTTGGGGCAGTGTATAAGATTGTGGCCATCGAAGATGAAAATGGTAACATGCGCAATACCATCAAGCTGTCTAATAATGCGGAAAAAGTGTCTACGCCAGGTAAGAAGCAGGTGTGGCGCATTACCAGTCGTGAAAAAGGCAAGTCAGAGGGTGACTACATCACTTATGACGGTGTGGATGTGAGTGACATGACAGAAATCAAGATGTTCCATCCGACTTACACCTATATCAAGAAGACCGTTCGTAATTTTGATGCCGTTCCTCTCTTGGTGGATATCTTCAAAGACGGAAAGTTGATTTACAACCTGCCTAGCTTGACTGAGATTCAGGATTATGCTCGTAAGGAATTTGACAAGTTGTGGGATGAGTACAAGCGTGTTCTCAATCCGCAGCATTATCCAGTGGATTTGGCGCGTGATGTATGGCAAGACAAGATGGACTTGATTGACAAAATGCGTAAGGAAGCCCTTGGTGAAGGAGAAGAAGAATGAGTTTGCAAGAAACGATTATTCAAGAGCTGGGTGTCAAACCAGTGATTAATGCCCAGGAAGAAATCCGTCGTTCCATTGATTTTTTAAAGAGATACCTGAAAAAACATCCCTTTCTTAAAACTTTTGTACTAGGGATTTCTGGAGGACAAGACTCAACCTTGGCAGGGCGTTTGGCTCAACTAGCTATGGAAGAACTGCGAGCAGAAACTGGAGATGATAGCTACAAATTTATCGCTGTCCGCCTGCCATACGGAGTGCAAGCTGATGAAGCAGATGCTCAAAAAGCCCTAACCTTTATTCAGCCAGATGTCAGCTTGGTAGTTAATATCAAGGAATCAGCTGATGCTATGACAGCTGCAGTTGAAGCGACAGGAAGCCCTGTTTCAGACTTCAACAAGGGAAATATCAAGGCTCGTTGCCGTATGATTGCTCAGTATGCCCTGGCAGGTGCCCATAGCGGAGCGGTCATTGGAACAGACCATGCTGCGGAAAATATCACAGGTTTCTTTACCAAGTTTGGTGATGGTGGTGCAGATATTTTACCACTGTTCCGTCTCAATAAACGCCAAGGAAAACAACTATTGAAGGAACTAGGTGCAGACCCAGCCCTTTATGAAAAAATCCCAACAGCAGACCTAGAAGAAGACAAACCAGGCCTAGCTGATGAAGTCGCACTTGGAGTCACCTATGCAGAGATTGACGACTATCTAGAAGGCAAACAAGTTAGCCCAGAAGCTCAAGCGACTATTGAAAACTGGTGGCACAAAGGCCAACACAAACGCCACCTACCAATCACCGTATTTGATGACTTTTGGGAGTGAAAACCTCCAGTGGAGGTTTTCAGCCTCTCACCTTGAAATAAAAAAGTGAGAGTAGGTCCGGTAACTCGAAGAGTTCGATTTCGTCGTCTCACCCCCGCAACGATGACTAGGTTTGAAAAAGCTTGGTAAAGCGCATTTCAAACCAGACAGCGACTGCGTCAAGGGATTAGATAAAACACTTGTTTCCTAGTTGTTACTGAGTCTAGTCTTTTACCCTGAGTCTAGAAATAAGAAAGTGAAGAAGGTCCGGTGGACCTTTTTAGCTTATTACCTTGAGATTCGAAATCAAAACAAGTTTCAATGGAGATTGAACAGAGAATCATCTATTAGAAAGCGAGGTAGCGTCATGAAAGCAATCGGTACGCAAACGTTACAGACAGACCGTTTGATCTTGAGAAGATTTGTGGAGAGTGATGCGGAAGCCATGTTTCAAAATTGGGCTTCGTCTGCTGAGAATCTGGCCTATGTCACCTGGGATTCTCATCCTGATGTTGAGGTCACTCGAAACTCGATTCGAAAATGGGTTTCATCCTATGCTAATCCTAACTATTACAAATGGGCCATCTGTCTCAAAGAAAACCCAGAGCAAGTGATAGGAGATATCAGTATCGCTGAGATGAATGAGGATGATTCAAGTTGTGAAATTGGCTATGTTTTAGGAAAAAACTATTGGAGTCGAGGTCTTATGACAGAGGCCTTGAAAGCTGTCTTGGACTTTTGTTTTACTCAAGCAGGTTTTCAAAAAGTCAAAGCTCGATATGCCAGTCTCAACCCAGCTTCAGGCCGTGTCATGGAGAAGGCTGGAATGTTTTATCTAAAAACCATTACCAATGGTGTAGAGAGAAAAGGCTATCTTGCGGATCTTATTTATTATCAGATAAGTAGGGAAGACAGGTGATTTTCTTTTCTGTATCTATCAAAGTCAGACCTTGTCTGGCTTTTTTTGTGCAAGATTTCTAAATAACCTGATTAAATTCCTATTTTTCCCTATCATTGTCCCTGTTTTTTCTGGAGTTTTGGGGCTATAATAGTCCTATCAAATCAAAGAATGGAGGAAGGCAATGGATAATATAATCTTTTTTATCAGTGTTTTTCTTGCTGGAATTCTTTCCTTCTTTTCTCCTTGTATTTTACCCTTGTTACCGGTTTATGCAGGAGTCTTACTGGATGACAAAGATGGTGCTCAGGCTTCTAGCGAAAAATTTTCAATCTCACTTGTTAGTTTATTGCGAACTCTGGCCTTTATAGCTGGGATTTCCTTTGTTTTTATCTTACTGGGCTATGGAGCTGGTTTTTTAGGCAATTTGCTGTATGCTTCTTGGTTTCAGTATGTGACAGGTGCGGTTATCATTCTCTTGGGCTTGCACCAGATGGAAGTCTTACATTTGCAGGGACTCTACAAGGAAAGAAGGCTACAATTAAGGAGACAGGGGCAAAAGGGTAAGGGCTATAGTCAGGCATTTTTACTGGGATTGACCTTTAGTTTTGCTTGGACGCCATGTGTGGGGCCGGTTCTAGGCTCTGTTTTGGCCTTGGCGGCTTCAGGTGGTTCAGGTGCTTGGCAGGGAGCTGGTCTCATGTTGATTTACACGCTGGGTTTGGCGCTACCATTTTTGGTTCTAGCTCTTGCCTCCAGCTATGTTTTGAAACATTTCCGAAAACTCCATCCTTATCTCGGAACCCTCAAAAAAGTGGGCGGTTTCCTCATTATCGTAATGGGAATCTTGGTGCTTTTGGGAAATGCTTCCATTTTGACTACATTATTTGAATAGAAAGGAAGAAGAAATGAAAAAATGGCAAACATGTCTCCTTGGAGTAGGCTCAATCTGTTGTTTGGCAGCCTGTTCGGCTAAAAACATGTCAGACGAGTCTACTATGAAGGAGCAAACAAAAACAGAACAAGTAAGTGCGCAAACTGCGACTAAAGGTCAGGCAGTCGCTGATTTTGAACTAACAGGTGTAGATGGCAAGACCTACCGCTTGTCTGATTACAAGGGCAAGAAAGTCTATCTCAAATTCTGGGCTTCTTGGTGTTCCATCTGTTTGGCTAGTCTTCCGGATACGGATGAAATCGCTAAAGAATCTGGTGATGACTATGTGGTCTTGACAGTGGTGTCTCCTGGTCACAAGGGTGAACAAGCGGAAGCTGATTTTAAGAACTGGTACAAGGGCTTGGATTATAAAAATTTCCCAGTTCTAGTTGATCCATCAGGCAAACTTTTGGAAAGTTATGGTGTCCGTTCTTACCCAACTCAAGCCTTTATAGACAAGGAAGGAAAGCTGGTCAAAACGCAACCAGGTTTTATGGACAAGGATATGATTTTAAAAGAATTGAAAGAAATGGGGTAGGGAAAGGTCATGAATGATAAAGTAAAATTGTTTGTCTTGGCAGGGATTTTTTTCCTAGCCATAACCGGTTTCTATTTTCTATTGATGCGAAATGCAGGGCAGACAGATAGCTCGCAAATTGAGAAAGCAGCAGTTAGCCAAGGAGGAAAAACAGTGAAAAAAACAGAAGTGAGTAAAGATGCAGATTTGCATGAAATTTATCTAGCTGGAGGATGTTTCTGGGGAGTGGAGGAATACTTCTCACGCGTTTCCAGAGTGACAGATGCCGTTTCAGGCTATGCAAACGGTAGAGGGGAAACAACCAAGTACGAATTGATTAACCAAACAGGTCATGCAGAGACTGTCCATGTTACTTATGATGCTAATCAAATTTCCCTCAAGGAAATCCTGCTTCATTACTTCCGCATTATCAATCCAACCAGCAAAAATAAACAAGGAAATGACGTGGGAACCCAGTATCGTACCGGTGTTTATTACACAGATGAAAAGGATTTGGAGGTAATTAACCAAGTATTTGATGAGGTGGCTAAGAAATACGACCAACCTCTGGCAGTTGAAAAGGAGACTTTGAAGAATTTTGTGGTGGCTGAGGATTATCACCAAGACTACCTCAAGAAAAATCCAAATGGCTACTGTCATATCAATGTCAATCAGGCGGCCTACCCTGTCATTGATGCCAGCAAATATCCTAAACCAAGTGATGAGGAATTGAAGAAGACCTTATCACCTGAGGAGTATGCAGTCACCCAGAAAAATCAAACAGAACGAGCTTTTTCCAACCGCTATTGGGATAAATTTGAATCTGGTATCTATGTGGATGTAGCAACTGGCGAACCCCTCTTTTCATCAAAGGACAAGTTTGAGTCTGGTTGTGGTTGGCCTAGTTTCACCCAACCAATCAGTCCAGATGTTGCCACCTACAAGGAAGATAAGTCCTACAATATGACGCGCATGGAAGTGAGAAGCCGAGTTGGAGATTCTCACCTTGGTCATGTCTTTACGGATGGACCACAGGACAAGGGTGGCTTGCGCTACTGTATTAATAGTCTCTCTATCCGCTTTATTCCCAAAGATCAAATGGAAGAAAAAGGTTATGCATATTTACTAGATTATGTCGATTAATACTCTTCGAAAATCAAATTCAAACCACGTCAGCGTCGCCTTGCCGTACTCAAGTACAGTCTGTGGCTAGCTTCCTAGTTTGCTCTTTGATTTTCATTGAGTATAAGAAGTCTTTCCTAAGCAGTTAGAGGAGAATTTTGCTATACTGATACTAGTAAATGACAAAGGAGCAGACCATGACCTACACAATCTTAATCGTAGAAGATGAGTATCTGGTAAGACAAGGTTTGACCAAGCTGGTCAATGTAGCGGCCTACGATATGGAAATCATCGGTCAGGCTGAAAATGGAAGGCAGGCTTGGGATTTGATCCAAAAACAGGTGCCAGATATCATTTTAACCGATATCAACATGCCTCAGCTAAATGGCATCCAGTTGGCCAGTCTAGTCCGAGAAACCTATCCTCAGGTGCATCTAGTTTTTTTGACAGGTTATGATGATTTTGATTATGCCTTGTCTGCTGTCAAACTCGGTGTGGATGACTACTTGCTCAAGCCCTTTTCCCGTCAGGACATTGAGGAGATGTTGGGGAAAATCAAGCAAAAGTTGGATAAGGAAGAAAAGGAAGAGCAGTTACAAGATTTATTGACTGATAAGTTTGAGGGAAATATTGCTCAGAAAATCCAGTCCCATCTGTCTGATAGCCAATTTAGTTTAAAGTCTTTAGCCGGTGACTTGGGCTTTAGTCCGACTTATCTGAGTTCTTTGATTAAGAAAGAGTTAGGCCTACCTTTTCAGGATTACCTGGTGAGAGAGCGTGTCAAACAAGCCAAGCTTTTGCTTTTAACTACAGATCTGAAGATTTATGAGATAGCAGAAAAGGTTGGTTTTGAAGATATGAACTATTTTACCCAACGCTTTAAGCAGATTGCGGGTGTGACACCTCGTCAGTTTAAGAAGGGAGAAGGTCGATGAAGCGTTCTTCTCTCCTAGTCAGAATGGTTATTTCCATCTTTCTGGTCTTTCTCATTCTCCTAGCTCTGGTTGGGACTTTCTACTATCAATCTAGTTCCTCGGCCATTGAGGCTAGCATTGAGGGCAATAGCCAAACGACCATCAGCCAGACTAGTCACTTTATTAAGTCTTATATCAAAAAATTAGAAACCACCTCTACCAGTTTGACCCAGCAGACGGATGTCCTAGCCTATGCTGAGAATCCTAGTCAAGATAAGGTCAAGGGGATTCGAGATCTGTTTTTGACCCTCTTAAAGGCAGACCAGGACTTGAAAGCTGTGGTACTGGTCACCAAATCCGGTCAGGTTATTTCTACAGATGACAGTGTGCAGATGAAAACTTCTTCTGATATGATGGCTGAGGATTGGTACCAAAAGGCCATTCATCAGGAGTCTAAACCAGTTTTGACACCAGCTCGCAAATCGGATAGTCAGTGGGTCATTTCTGTCACTCAAGAACTGGTTGATGCAAAGGGAGCCAATCTTGGCGTGCTTCGCTTGGACATTTCCTACGAAACTCTGGAAACCTATCTCAACCAACTTCAGTTGGGTCAGCAGGGTTTTGCCTTTATCATCAATGAAAACCATGAATTTGTCTACCATCCTCAACACACAGTTTATAGTTCATCTAGCGAAATGGAGGCTATGAAACCCTATATTGAGACAGGGCAGGGTTACACTCTGGACCACAAATTCTACGTCAGTCAGGAACAGATTGCAGGAACTGATTGGACGGTTATAGGAGTTTCTTCGTTGGAAAAATTATCTCAAGTTCGGAGTCAGCTCTTGTGGACCTTGCTTGGGGCCAGTGTCACCTCTCTTCTTGCCTGTCTCTGCTTGGTGTGGTTCAGTCTCAAGCGTTGGATTGCCCCTTTGAAGGATTTGAGAGAAACCATGTTGGACATTGCTTCTGGTACACAAAATCTGCGTGCCAAGGAAACTGGTGCATATGAGTTGAGAGAGGTGACTCGCCAGTTCAATGCCATGTTGGATCAGATTGATCAGCTGATGGCAGATGTGCGCAAGCAGGAAGAAACGACCCGTCAGTATGAACTTCAAGCCTTGTCGAGCCAGATTAACCCCCATTTCCTCTACAACACATTGGACACCATCATCTGGATGGCTGAATTTCAGGATAGTCAGCGAGTGGTTCAGGTGACCAAGTCCTTGGCGACTTATTTCCGCCTAGCGCTCAATCAGGGTAAAGATTTGATTTGCCTGTCTGACGAAATCAATCATGTCCGCCAGTATCTCTTTATCCAGAAACAACGCTATGGGGATAAGCTGGAATATGAAATTGATGAAAATCCTGCCTTTGATAACCTAGTCTTGCCCAAGCTGGTGTTACAACCCCTAGTAGAAAATGCTCTTTACCATGGCATCAAGGAGAAGGAAGGTCAGGGCCATATTAAAGTCTCTGTTCAGAAACAGGATACAGGGCTTGTCATCCGCATTGAGGATGATGGCGTTGGCTTTCAAAATCCTGGTGATAGCAGTCAAAGTCAGCTCAAACGTGGAGGAGTTGGTCTGCAAAATGTTGACCAGCGTCTTAAACTTCATTTTGGAGAAGATTATCAGATGAAGATTGATTCTGTACCTTGCAAAGGAACGACGGTTGAAATATACATAAATAGAATAGAAACTAGCTAACTCCCAGTCAATTCTGGGAGTTTTATGCGTAATCGAGAAAGCTTTCTAGGTTGTCTATCTTGCTAAAAACAAGAAAAAACGATATGATAGATAGTGACAAAAGAGGTATCAAGTATGAAGGAAAAAGACATTCAAAGAGAAACAAGCCAGATTGTAGAAGATGTGTTAGAAAAGGCCAATTTGAAGCAAGGATCTATCTTTGTTTTGGGCCTTTCTTCTAGTGAAGTGATGGGTGGTCAGATTGGTAAGGAATCCAGCCAAGAAATTGGGGAAATCATTGTAAGAACCATTCTAGATATCCTAGAAGAAAAAGGAATTCATCTAGCTGTTCAAGGCTGTGAACATGTCAATCGGGCTCTCGTTGTTGAACGTCAGGTTGCAGAACAGTTGGGTCTGGAAATCGTTAGTGTCCTTCCTACTCTTCATGCAGGAGGTTCGGGTCAATTGGCAGCCTTTAAGTTTATGCAAGATCCAGTTGAGGTTGAATTTATCAGGGCTCATGCTGGATTGGATATTGGAGACACAGCAATTGGTATGCATGTCAAGCATGTTCAGGTTCCGATTCGCCCTCTTTTGAGAGAAATTGGGCATGCTCATGTAACGGCTCTTGCTAGCCGTCCAAAATTAATTGGAGGTGCGCGTGCGCACTATCCGCAAGATTCTATTAGAAAGTCGTGAGAATGAGAAAAACAAAACAGCAACTAGAAAAAATCACAAAATATTCGATTCGTAAGCTAACTGTTGGGGTAGGTCCTGTAGCCATCGGGGCCTTCCTTTTTGGTGCTAGTACCCTTTCAGTGGATAAGGTGCAAGCCAATGAAGTAGGTGGTGCTCATAGCGTTCATTACCGTTATCTGGCGGAGCAGGAATTGACCGAGTCTGAAAAAGCCTTGATTCACCATGAGGTTCCTACAGAATTTCAAGATGATGATATTCTCTATGTAGTTTATCGCAAGAAGGCAACTAACAGTCAACAACTTCCTTACACAGGAAGTAAGGAACTAGCTTTGGCAGGTCTTGGCTTGGCAACTGCCTCTCTAGCAGTCTTTTTGGTGTCCAAAAAAGGTCGTAGAGAAGTTCTAGGTGTTCTCTTGATTGGTTCTTTAGGAGCTAGCACCTTTGTACCTTATGGGACATTTGCATTTGAAAATAAAGAATTGCTTTCTTATAACCAAACTATTTCGGCCACTACACATGAAGGTTTAGCTGAAGGGATTATTCATATTGATGGCTATGAATACATTGGATACTTCAAGGAAGCAGAAATTCATCAATCAAGACCAGTTTCAGCTGAGAAGTCTCAGTTGCCAGTAGAAAAGCAAAGTTCAAAAGAAATCGAGAAAACAGAAGTAGCTCAAGAAAGACCTGCGGTTACTCCAGAAACTGTTATTGAAAAACCTGTAGTAGAGAATCCAGTTGCCCCTGCGGTTGAAGAAAGACCAGTTTCTGAGAAGCCTCAGACGAGACAGGAAGAGAGCTTGGTGGAGATTCCTTTTGAAACGCTGACAAGCCCAGATGCGAATTTAGCAGAAGGACAGACGCGTATCGTCACAGCCGGAGTAAAGGGTCAGCGTCGTCTTGTAACCAAAGTTTCGATGGTCAATGGTCAAGAAGTTAGAGAAGTCATTGAAGACCAAGTGGTTCAAAAACCTGTGTCGCAAGTCATCGCAGTCGGAACTAAGAAAGAGGTGCAACCTACCTCAACTCCAACTCCAGTACCACAAGCTGAATCAAATCACCAAGCAGCTAAAGGAACCCAAGAAGAAGGTAAGGTAGGCCAAGCCTTAACGCAAGCTGAATTACCAGAAGCCCCAGTTGAAGTAAAAGGAACTCAAGAGGAAGGCAAAGAGGGTCAAGCCTTAACGCAACCAGAAAATCCAGAATATCATGAAGTAAAAGGTGTTAAAGAAGTAAAAGAAGGCGAGCAGCAAGGCCAAGCTTTAGTACAGCCAGAACTTCCTGAATATAAAGAACCAGTTTCAACAAAGGGAACTCAAGAGGAGGGTCAAGAAGGTCAAGCACCAGTACAAGAAGTAAACCTAGAATATAACGTAACAACAGGTACAGTTGAGAAGTCTACCGAGAGTGAATTAGATTTCACAACAGAAGTAGTTCCAGACGATACAAAATATGTGGATGAAGAAGTAGTTGAAACCCCTGGTTCTAAAGGTGTTCAAGTTACGAAAACAACTTACGAAACGGTGGAAGGTGTGGAGACAGATAAAGTTCTTTCTACAACTACAGAAGTGAAAACGCCTGCCGTTTCTAAAGTCGTTAAAAAAGGAACGAAACCACTTGAAGGAACAACAGTTGAAACAAGAGAAGAAGTCATTCCTTTTGAAACAAAAGAACAAGAAGATGACACTTTAAAACGCGGAACAAGACAAGTAGCTCAAAAAGGTGTAGAAGGTAAGAAACAAATTACTGAAACCTATAAAACGATTCGTGGAGAAAAAACAAATGAAGCTCCAACAGTAGAAGAAACAGTTCTCCAAGCACCTCAAGATGAGATTATCAAAAAAGGTACAAAAGGTTTAGAAAAACCAACCTTAGAATGGGCTAAAACAGAAAAAGATGTCTTGAAGAAGAGCGCAACAGCTAGTTATACATTAAATAAACCAGCTGGAGTAGAAATCAAATCAATCAAATTAGCGTTGAAAGATAAAGATGGACAACTTGTAAAAGAAGTAACGGTATCTGAAAATAATTTAAACGCTACTTTAGATAAATTGAAATATTATCAAGGATACACTCTATCTACTACGATGGTTTATGATCGTGGAGAAGGTGAAGAAACTGAGAAATTAGAAGATAAACAAATTCAGTTAGACCTCAAAAAAGTTGAAATCAAGAACATCAAAGAAACTAGCTTGATGAGTGTGGATGATGCTGGTGTTGAAACAGATAAGAGCTTACTCACTGAAAAACCGACAGACGTTGCTCCACTTTACTTACGAGTGACCACTCATGATAATAAAACAACCAGACTGGCTGTTGACAAGATTGAAGAAGTAGAAAAAGACGGAAAAACTTTATATAAAGTTACTGCCAAAGCACCAGACTTAGTTCAACGTAATGCAGATAACACACTTAGCGAAGAGTATGTTCATTACTTTGAAAAACAAAAAGCACACGAAGGTGATGTATATTATAGCTTTGACGACCTTGTAAAAGCTATGCAAAAAGACCCGACTGGCACATTTAAGCTTGGTAGCAATATCAATGCTGCTAACGTTAAACCAGCAGGAAAATCTTATGTTACTAATGCTTTCAAAGGAACATTAACAAGCACTGACGGTAATAAATTTACCATTAGTAATATGAACAGACCTTTATTCGGTGATATTGTCGGTGGTACTGTTAAAGATTTACTACTTGAAAATGTAAATATCGACATGTCAGGGACTGATAGGATTGCACCACTAGCGAATGTTATCAAAAATAATGCGACTGTAGAGAATATTAAAGTAACAGGTAACGTTGTTGGTAATAATGATGTATCTGGTGTTATCAATAAAATTGATGGTAGTGGAAAATTAAGTAACGTTGCATTTATCGGTAAAGTACACGCTGCTGGAAATCGAGGTGGTTACTTAACAGGTATCGTCGGTGAGAACTGGAAAGGTATTGTAGAGAAAGCTTATGTTGACGCTGAAATCACAGGTAACAAAGCTAAGGCCGCCGGAATCGTATATTCATCTCAAAATGGTGGCAACAACAGCACTTTAGGTAAAGAAGGTACTCTTCGAAACTCTGTAGCAAAAGGATCTATAGAACTGAAAGAAGCCGTTATGTCTGGTGGCTTATTAGGTACTAACTGGGCACTAGGGGCTATAGAAGACAACATCACTATGATGAAAGTTAAGACTGGTGAAATGGTCTTTGGTCACTCTGATATTGATGCTGATGATTACTTTACATACTCTAGAACGAAACGTAACTATAGTGTTGAAGGTGTAAGTGAAGGTAAAACAACTTATAAAAATTCTAAAAAAATTCCTAGCATAACTAAAGAAAAAGCTGATGAATTAATCGCTAAAATGGGAATCACTGCTGATAAATTCGAAAGCACACTTCCTGTTGAAGACAAACTGAACAACATTGTAAGTAAGGCTGATCAATACAAAAATATTGATGACTACGACGCATCTCGTGAGCTTGCTTACCGAAACATTGAAAAACTTCAACCATTCTATAATAAAGAATGGATTGTTAACCAAGGTAACAAGATTCCGGCTGGATCAAATCTATTAACTAAAGAAGTTTTATCTGTTACTGCTATGAAAGGAAATGACTTTGTCACAGACCTTACAGATGCTGATCATATTATGATTCATTATGCAGATAAGACAAAAGAAATTAAAGCTATTACACAAAAAGAATCGAAGGTTCAACAAGTTCGTGAATATAGTATTAGTGATTTAGGAGATATTGTTTACACACCAAATAGGGTTGTTAAAGATCGTGCCGATTTGATCAGTGCTATCGAAAGTAAATTGAGTCCAGTTGAATTGCAATCTGACCCGATTTACCAACACTTGGGTAGAACTGGTGGCAACAAAGTCAATGCAATTAAGGATTTGTACTTAGAAGAAAGCTTCAAGTATGTTAAAGATAATCTTACTCAATTCGTTACGAAGTTAGTGGAAAATGAAGATCACCAACTGAACACAGATGAAGCTGCAAAACGTGCCTTGATTAAGAAAATCGATGACAATAAGGCTGCAGTTCTTCTTGGTTTGTCTTACCTCAACCGTTACTACGGAGTTAAATTCGATGACTTTAACATTAAAGAATTAATGCTATTCAAACCGGACTTCTATGGTAAGAATGTTAGTGTTCTAGATCGAATCATTAATATTGGCTCTAAAGAAAGTTATATTAAGGGTGATCGTACTCATGATGCTTATCGTGAAGTGATTGCTGGTGCTACTGGTAAAGGTAATTTACATGAGTTCTTGAAATACAATATGGAACTCTTCACAAGTGATACAGACTTAAACGATTGGTTCATAAAAGCAACTAAAGATAATGTATATGTCGTTGAACCGAAGACAACAACTCCTGAATTTGCTGATAAGAAACACAGAGCATACGAAGGATTAAACAACGACATGCACGGTAAGATGATTCTACCACTTCTGAACTTAAAAGATGCGCATATGATTTTAATCTCAACATACAATACACTAGCATACAGTTCATTTGAGAAGTACGGTAAGAATACTGAAGCAGAGCGTGAGGCATTCAAATCTGAAATTGATAAAGTTGCTAAAGCTCAACAAAATTACTTGGATTTCTGGTCTCGTTTATCATTAGATAAAGTCCGTAACCAACTGCTGAAGAGCAATAACATGGTACCAACACCAGTACTTGATAACCAAAACTACAAAGAAGGTACTGATAAATACGGTCACACTAATAGCGGTAAAGATGTCGCTCCAGTTCGTGAATTGTACGGACCAACAGGTCGTTACCATGCTACTGACTGGCGTATGGGAGCTGTAGCTCGTATCTACGGTAATCCTTATAAAGATGATTCAGTCTTCTTCATGGTTACCAATATGATTAGTGACTTTGGTATCTCAGCCTTCACTCACGAAACGACTCACGTAAATGACCGCATGGTTTACCTAGGTGGTTCTAGACACCGTGAAGGAACTGACCTAGAAGCATTTGCGCAAGGTATGCTACAATCCCCTGCTGAAACAAGTCCAAACGGCGACTTTAAAGCACTAGGATTGAATATGGCCTATGAACGTCCAAATGACGGAAACCAATGGTACAACACAAATCCAAATGACCTTACATCTCGTGCGGAAATCGATCATTACATGAAAGGTTTCAATGATACATTAATGCTTCTTGATTACCTTGAAGGTGAAGCTGTTCTTGATAAACACGATAAAGAACTAAACAACGCTTGGTTCAAGAAAGTAGATAAGAAACTTCGTGGAGCTAATACGAAGAACCAATACGACAACGTTAGAGATTTAAATGCAGAAGAAAAAGAATATAATTTAACATCTGTTAACGACTTAGTAGAGAAAAACTTCATGACCAAGCACGGTCCTGGTAATGGTACTTATGACCCAACTGGATTTGGCTCTGCCTATGTAACAGTGCCTATCACTGCAGGTATTTACGGTGGTAATACAAGTGAAGGAGCTCCAGGAGCAATGTCATTCAAGCATAACACCTTCCGTATGTGGGGTTACTTTGGATACGAAAAAGGTTTCCTAAATTATGCTTCTAACATGCTGAAAAATGAGTCTAAACAAGCAGGTCATGCTAGTCTAGGTGATGACTTCATCATTAAGAAAGTTTCTGATGGTAAATTTACTTCTCTAGAAGCTTGGAAGAAAGAATACTTCAAAGAAGTTGTTGATAAAGCTAAGGCAGGATTTAACTCTGTTACAATCGACGGCACTACTTACAGTAGTTACGAAGATTTGAAGAATGCATTTGCTGCAGCTGTTGAAAAAGATAAAGCTACTCTTAAGAATGGATCAGTTAAATTTGATAATACTGTATCACTTAAAGAAAAACTATACAAAAAACTTCTTCAACAAACAAATAGCTTTAAAACTTCAATCTTTAAATAATCGAAATCTCTCATCTGCTTTGCGGATGAGGGTTTTCTTAATTTGTGCTATACTTAAGGTATGCATAGAAAAACAGTGATTGATTTTAGGGCTTTGGGGGAGAGATACACCTTTACCCAGCCTATCAAAGAGTTAAAAACGAGAGATTTAGCGGAAGTAACAGCCTTGCTGGTACAAGTGGAAAACTACCAAAAGCAGGGCTACTATGTGGTGGGCTATGTCAGCTACGAGGCTGCACCTGCTTTTGAGGAAAAATTAGCAGTTCACAAGACACCCCTACTGGGAGAGTACCTACTGTATTTTACTGTTCATGATAGGGTAGAAACATCCCTTATTCCTCTGACTTATGATGAGGTTGATTTGCCTTCAAATTGGCAGGAAGTAACGTCTGCAGCAGACTATGAAAAGGCGATTGCTCGGATTCACCATCATTTACGTCAGGGGGACACCTATCAGGTCAACTACACAGTCCAACTCAAGCAAGATTTAAGTGCAAATCCTTTTGCCATCTACAATCGTATGGTGGTAGAGCAGGAGGCAGGCTACAATGCTTATGTGGAACATGATGAGATGGCAGTGATTTCCATGAGTCCAGAGCTCTTTTTTGAGCAAAATGGCCGTGAGTTGACTACGCGACCAATGAAGGGAACGACTCAGCGTGGGTTCACTGACCAAGAAGACCTAGAGCAGGCTGGCTGGTTGGAGCAGGATCCCAAAAATCGCTCTGAAAATATGATGATTGTGGACCTCTTGCGCAATGATATGAACCGTATTTCTGAAGTGGGGAGTGAGCATGTGGAGCGTCTCTGCCAAGTGGAACAGTATTCAACGGTTTGGCAGATGACTTCGACCATCAAGAGTCAGTTGCGACCGGATGTAGACTTGGTTACCATTTTTCGCTCTCTCTTTCCTTGTGGTTCCATAACGGGTGCACCGAAAATTGCGACGATGGAAATCATTAAGGACTTGGAGCCCCAATCAAGAGGAGTTTACTGTGGAACGATTGGTCTCTTACTTCCAAATGGGCGACGGATTTTCAATGTTGCCATTCGGACCATTCAACTCTACAAGGGGGAAGCTATCTATGGAGTTGGCGGAGGCATTACTTGGGATAGCACTTGGGAGTCTGAATACCGTGAGGTTCATCAAAAGGCAGCAGTTCTCTATCGTAAACAAGCTCGCTTCCAACTGATTACAACTGGAAAAATTAGCCAAAAACAACTGCTGTTTGAAGAGCAACATATAGAAAGACTGAGAAAAGCAAGTCGATATTTTGCCTATCCTTTTGATGCAGAAGACTTGAAACAAAAGATAGAGGCGGAGTGTCAGGCTTGTGACGCTAGTCAAGATTATCGTCTACGAATCAGTCTCGACAAGTCTGGAGAGATAGAACTCAGTCTCCAAGTATTAGCACCCCTCAGTCCGACCTTCTGCCAAGCCAAACTTTGCCTGCAGGAAATGGATTTGAATCAAGTTTTTACCTACTTTAAAACGACTCATAGACCACATTTGACAGTGGGAAATCAGGAAATCATCTATCACACTGCTGCTGGAGAACTGCTTGAAACATCTATTGGAAATTTGGTTCTGAAAATCGCTGGAAAGCTCTATACACCGCCAGTCCGACTTGGAATCTTATCAGGAATTTACCGTCAGCATTTGCTGGAAACAGGACAGGTAGAAGAGAAAGTCTTGACCTTAAAAGACTTAGCCCAAGCAGAAGCTATTTACGGCTGTAATGCAGTGAGAGGCTTGTATGAATTGAGCCTAGAGGAGAACTAGATGAAACTGGTATTTTTACACGGTTTAGGGCAGTCAGCAGAGAGTTGGAAAGAAGTTCGGAATCTACTGACAGATTATCCTTCTGAGGCTATCGAGTTATTTCCTTCTGGAGTTAGCAGCTATCAAAAAGCCAAGGAGCGAGTTTATCAACACCTAGCTCAAGAGACAGAACCTTTTGTTTTGATTGGATTGTCCTTAGGTGCTGCCCTGGCACTAGAACTTTCCAGTTATGATTTACCAAATCTCCGAGCTTTGGTTCTATCAGGATGTCCACTTAAATTGTCCGGTAATATCCTATTTTATCTTCAGTTGCTGATTTTTAAACTACTTCCTAAAAGGGTATTTGAAAAACAGGGAGCAGATAAGACTCTTATGGTCGGAGTTTCTGAGGAATTGAAGACACTTGATTTAACGGATATAGCAGGGATTTGCCCTTATCCAACCTTACTAATTTGTGGCAGCAAAGATAAACCGAATCTTAGTTCTATGAGAAGTCTTCATAAACTAATATCAGAATCCCAATTTCAGATTATCCCAGACGGCCCTCATGTCTTGAATAAGGAAAAACCAAAGGAGTTTGTAGAAAATACCAGAAGTTTCCTTGAATTGCTGAAATAAGTTTGATAAAATAATATTGAAATCGATAACATTCCTATAGGAGAAAGTAATGAACAAACGTCTATTTTTAAAAATGAGTCTGGCTACCTTGCCAGTTTTAGCTTTGTTTTCACAACCAGTTTTAGCGGAAGAAAACATCCATTTTTCTAGCTGTAAGGAAGCTTGGGCTAATGGCTATTCAGATCTTCATGAGGGAGACCCTGGTTATTCTGCCAAGTTAGATCGCGACCATGATGGTGTGGCTTGCGAATTGAAAAATGCCCCTAAGGGCGCTTTTAAAGCAAAACAAGCAACTGCGGCTCAAACTGATACAAGTTCAGCAACAACAAGTGGCTGGGTTAAGCAGGATGGTGCATGGTACTACTTTGATGAAAATGGAAATCCAGTGAAAAATGTTTGGCAGGGAAGCTATTACTTGAAATCAGATGGTCAAATGGCACAGAGCGAATGGATTTATGATGATTCTTATCAAGCTTGGTATTACTTGAAATCAGATGGTTCGTATGCTTATAGTACATGGCAAGGAAATTACTATTTGAAATCAAACGGTAAGATGGCACAAGGTGAATGGGTTTATGATGCTACTTATCAAGCTTGGTATTATCTAAAATCAGATGGATCTTATGTTTATAGTGCATGGCAAGGAAATTACTATTTGAAATCAGATGGTAAAATGGCTGTCAATGAATGGGTTGATGGTGGACGTTATTATGTTGGTGCTGACGGAGTTTGGAAGGAAGGTCAACCAAGTACAAGTTCTTCTACTGATGATAGTAATAGTGAATACTCTGCTGCTTTAGGAAAGGCAAAAAGTTATAATTCATGGGCTAATATGTCTAAAAAACGCTTATATAAGCAGTTGACTTCTCAATATGGGGAAAAATTTACAAGTGATGCTGCGCAATATGCAATTGATCATCTGGATGCAGATTATAAGTCAAATGCTTTAGCTAAGGCCAAGAGTTATCAAAAATTACTTAATAAATCTAAGTCGGCAATTTATGATCAGCTTGTCTCACCGTATGGTGAAGAATTTACTGAAGAAGAAGCTCAATATGCAATTGATCATTTAGATGATTAACAGATACTGGCAGGCAAAAAAATTCCTTATAATTCATTTACGCAAACCTTTGCATAAATGAGTGAATTTTGTTATACTAGTACTGTAAGCATTTTCAATTACTACACAATGAAAAAGGAGAATATGATGAGTCAAAAGATTATTGGGATTGACCTTGGTGGAACTTCTATCAAATTTGCAATCTTAACAACAGCAGGAGAAATCCAAGAAAAATGGTCTATCAAGACTAACATTTTGGATGAGGGAAGTCATATCGTAGATGATATGATTGAGTCTATTCAACACCGTTTGGACTTGCTTGGATTGGTAGCAGCGGACTTCCAAGGTATTGGAATGGGGTCACCAGGTGTGGTTGACCGTGAAAAAGGAACTGTTATCGGGGCCTACAACCTCAACTGGAAAACCCTTCAACCAATTAAAGAGAAAATTGAAAAAGCCTTGGGTATCCCATTCTTCATCGATAATGATGCCAACGTGGCCGCTCTCGGTGAGCGCTGGATGGGTGCTGGTGATAACCAACCAGACGTTGTCTTTATGACACTTGGTACAGGTGTTGGTGGCGGTATCGTCGCAGAAGGAAAATTACTTCATGGTGTTGCTGGTGCAGCAGGTGAGCTTGGCCACATCACTGTTGACTTTGACCAACCAATCGCATGTACTTGCGGTAAGAAAGGTTGCCTTGAGACAGTTGCTTCAGCAACAGGGATTGTCAACTTGACTCGTCGCTATGCCGATGAATACGAAGGCGATGCAGTCTTGAAACGCTTGATTGATAACGGAGAAGAAGTAACTGCTAAGACTGTCTTTGACCTTGCAAAAGAAGGAGACGACCTTGCCTTGATTGTTTACCGTAACTTCTCACGTTACTTGGGAATCGCTTGTGCTAACATCGGTTCAATTTTGAACCCATCAACAATCGTCATCGGTGGTGGTGTGTCAGCTGCGGGAGAATTCCTTCTACAAGGTGTTCAAAAAGTTTACGATGAAAATAGTTTCCCACAAGTACGCACATCTACTAAATTAGCTCTTGCAACTCTAGGAAATGACGCTGGGGTTATCGGAGCAGCATCACTTGTATTACAATAAAATAAAAATGACAGAGCTTGGTGATTCATCAGGCTCTTTTTCAAGATCATAATTGTAAATATAACTCTTAACTTTTTGATTTTAGAAAGGAGATTTTAAATGAATAAGTCAGAACAATCCATGTTTGAATTAGCTTTGTCCATCGCAAAAAAAGCACATGAGGGACAATATGATAAGGCTGGAGTAGTTTATATCAAACACCCTCTTTTTGTAGCAAGTCTGGTCGATACGCAAGAAGAAAAGGCAGTCGCTCTATTGCACGATGTTCTTGAAGATAGCCCTTATACAGCAGAAGAACTAATATTGGCTGGTTTACCAGAGACTGTTGTTACTGCAGTGCAGGTACTGACCAAGAAAAAGGGACAAGATTATCAACAATATTTGGAACTTGTTAAATCGAATCCTATAGCACGTTGTGTCAAATTAGCAGATTTGAAACATAATTCAGATTTATCTATACTAACTACAATTACTGAAAAGGATCTGGAACGATTTGAAAAATACAAGAAAGCTATTGATTATCTGAGCATGTAGAAAAGCTTTTTTTATGCTATACTAGTTAGGAGATAAATTAGGTGAGAGTAAATGACAAAAGCAGATACGATTTTTAAAGAAAATATTGAACGAATCCTCAAAGACGGTGTCTTTTCTGAGCAGGCACGTCCCAAGTACAAGGATGGAACTGTTGCTAACTCCAAGTATGTAACTGGTGCCTTTTCCGAGTATGACTTGGCTAAGGGGGAATTCCCCATCACAACCTTGCGTCCTATCGCTATCAAATCCGCCATCAAGGAAGTGCTTTGGATTTACCAAGACCAGTCAAATAGCCTAGAGGTGCTTAATGACAAATACAATGTTCATTACTGGAATAACTGGGAAGTGGGGGATACAGGAACCATTGGTGAGCGCTATGGTGCCGTTGTTAAGAAACACGATATCATCAATAAGCTTCTCAAGCAGTTGGAAGCCAATCCTTGGAACCGCCGCAATATCATTTCGCTCTGGGATTACCAAGCTTTCGAAGAAACAGATGGGCTGCTCCCATGCGCCTTTCAGACCATGTTTGATGTCCGCCGTGTAGATGGGGAAATCTATCTGGATGCGACCTTGACTCAGCGTTCGAATGACATGTTGGTGGCCCATCACATTAATGCTATGCAGTACGTGGCTCTTCAAATGATGATTGCCAAGCATTTCGGCTGGAAGGTTGGGAAGTTCTTCTACTTTATTAACAACCTCCATATCTATGACAATCAATTTGAACAAGCTCAGGAATTGCTCCGTCGTGAACCGTCTGACTGCCAACCACGCTTGGTTTTGAATGTTCCTGATGGGACTAATTTCTTTGATATCAAAGCAGAAGATTTTGAGTTGGTGGATTATGACCCTGTCAAGCCACAGCTGAAGTTTGACCTAGCTATTTAAAAGAATAGAAAAAAGAAGTTGAGACAATGAATCCCAACTTCTTTTGTTTCTTAACGTGTTACGCGGCGACGAGCTGCTTTTTTACGGTTTTCTTCGATGAAAGCTGCTTTTTGCTCTTCTGGTTCGATTACTTTCTTTTTAAATGCGTATACTGCGCCTGCAAGTGCAGCGACAGTTCCTGCGACACCTGTTACAAGACCTTTAGCGAATCCTTTAGCCATGAGTCTTCCTCCTTTATCTTCTTAATCAGCCAGCCTCCTCAAGAGGTCACATTTTTCTGACTGACCTTTTTGTGTTATAATAATAGTAACGAAAAAATGAGAATTTTTCAAGGAAAAAAGATGAAAACAAAAATAATTGTGATTGTTGGACCGACTGCTGTTGGAAAAACGGCTCTTGCCATTGAAGTGGCCAAGCACTTTGGTGGGGAAGTTGTGAGCGGTGATAGTCAGCAGGTTTACCGAGGTCTAGATATTGGGACGGCGAAGGCTAGCCCAGAGGAGCAGGCAGCTGTTCCACATCATTTAATCGATGTTAGAGAGGTAACCGAGTCTTACTCGGCTTTTGATTTTGTTTCAGAAGCTAAGATGGCTATTGAGGATATTCACAGCCGTGGCAATCTAGCCATTATCGCTGGTGGGACTGGACTTTATATTCAGAGCTTGCTTGAAGGCTATCACCTGGGTGGGGAGACTCCTCATGAGGAGATTTTAGCCTATCGGGCTAGTTTGGAGCCTTATACAGATGAGGAATTAACCCATCTTGTGGAGCAATCAGGCCTTGAAATTCCTCAGTTTAATCGTCGTCGCGCTATGCGTGCCTTGGAAATAGCCCATTTTGGTCAGGATTTGGAAAATCAAGAGACCTTGTATGAACCATTGATCATCTGCTTGGATGATGAACGAAGTCAGCTTTATGAACGTATTAATCATCGAGTGGACCTGATGTTTGAGGCTGGTCTTTTGGATGAGGCCAAGTGGCTCTATGACCATTACCCTGATGTGCAGGCTGCCAAAGGCATTGGCTATAAGGAACTCTTTCCTTATTTCCGTGGAGAGCAGACCTTGGAGGAAGCTAGTGAGAATCTCAAACAGGCGACCCGTCGTTTTGCCAAGCGTCAGCTTACCTGGTTCCGTAATCGCATGCAGGTCACCTTTTATCAGATTGGAGAATCTGGTGTGCAAGACCACATTTTAAGCCAGATAGAGGAGTTTTTAGATGATTGATACGGAGAAAAAAGAGGAACGCGTCCTGCTCATCGGTGTGGAATTGCAGGGCATGGACAATTTTGACCTCTCTATGGAAGAATTGGCCAGTCTAGCCAAGACGGCTGGTGCAGTCGTAGTGGATAGCTACAGACAAAAACGTGAAAAGTATGACTCCAAGACCTTCGTCGGTTCTGGTAAGTTGGAAGAAATTGCGCTCATGGTGGATGCAGAAGAGATTACCACTGTCATTGTTAACAACCGCTTGACTCCGCGGCAAAATGTCAATTTGGAGGAAGTTCTGGGTGTCAAGGTCATTGACCGTATGCAGTTGATTTTGGATATCTTTGCCATGCGGGCTCGAAGCCATGAAGGGAAACTCCAAGTGCATTTGGCTCAGCTCAAGTATCTCTTGCCTCGCTTGGTTGGTCAGGGGATCATGCTCAGCCGTCAGGCAGGGGGAATTGGTTCCCGTGGACCTGGTGAAAGCCAGCTGGAGTTGAACCGTCGTAGTGTTCGCAACCAAATTACAGACATTGAACGTCAGCTCAAGGTAGTTGAGAAAAATCGGGCCACAGTCAGAGAAAAACGTCTGGAGTCGAGCACTTTTAAGATTGGTTTGATTGGTTACACCAATGCTGGGAAATCAACCATTATGAACACCTTGACCAGTAAGACCCAGTATGAGGCAGATGAGCTATTCGCAACTCTGGATGCGACAACCAAGAGTATCCATCTGGGTGGCAATCTCCAAGTGACTTTAACTGATACGGTTGGCTTTATCCAAGATTTGCCGACAGAGTTAGTGTCTAGTTTCAAGTCAACCTTGGAAGAAAGCAAGCATGTGGATCTTCTGGTTCATGTTATCGATGCCAGCAATCCTTATCATGAGGAGCATGAAAAAACAGTCTTGTCCATCATGAAAGACTTGGACATGGAAGATATTCCTCGCCTGACCCTTTATAATAAAGCGGATTTGGTGGAGGATTTTACGCCGACACAAACGCCATATGCCCTCATTTCTGCCAAGTCTGAGGATAGTCGTGAGAACTTGCAGACTTTGTTTTTAGAGAAAATAAAGGATATTTTTGAGAGATTTACCCTGCGCGTGCCTTTTTCTAAGTCTTACAAGATTCATGATTTAGAAAGTGTAGCGATTCTGGAAGAACGCGATTACCAAGACGATGGCGAAGTCATTACAGGCTACATTTCTGAAAAAAATAAATGGAGGTTAGAAGAATTTTATGACTGATATCAAAACCTTGGCTCTAAAATATGGAGGCTATACAAGTCTGGATAAGGTCTATCTGGATCAACTTCTAGCTGGTAAAACAGAGCAGGAGCAGTTGGCCCTCATCACACCTCCGCCAAGTGTGGTCAATGCCTATTTTGCAGAACTCTACCAGAAAAAAAGTCCTGAGGCTGCGACGGATTATTTTGCAGAACTTAGTCAGGAACTGAATCTCTATAATGTTGAGCCAAGTTTCACTCTCGAAAACAAGCCTTTTATTCGTCTTAATCTATCTGGTAAATCCTTTGGTTTTTGCTATGAGAGTGAGGGTCTGGGTCGAATTTTCTCTGAAAATAAAGAGATTATTTCAGAAGACTTGCTTTTTGAGATTGCGCAAATTTTCCCCCATCAGCTAGTCTTTGAGGAGTCTGGAAAGATTTACATGAAGCCTGTCGGGGATGAGGAAATTGTTAGCGTGGAGAGTCTCACGGCTTTGACTGATTTAGAAAGCTTGGCTGATGGTCGTAAGCGTCTCAAAGGCTACAGCCAAGAGGATTTATTGCAAGAAGCTGCTGCTTTTTCTGGCAAGCGCTATTTCCGATCGGAAAACCGCACAGCCATGTTATATATTGATTAATTAGAAAGTATCGAATGGATATTCAATTTTTAGGAACGGGGGCTGGTCAGCCCTCTAAAGCCCGCAATGTTTCAAGTCTCGCTCTGAAACTCTTGGACGAGATTAACGAAGTTTGGCTTTTTGACTGTGGAGAAGGAACGCAAAATCGTATTCTGGAAACCACAATTCGACCACGTAAGGTCAGCAAAATCTTTATCACTCACTTGCACGGAGACCACATTTTTGGCTTGCCAGGATTCCTTTCTAGCCGTGCTTTTCAGGCTAATGAAGAGCAGACAGATTTGGAAATCTATGGGCCTCAGGGAATCAAGTCATTTGTCTTAACCAGCCTTCGTGTGTCAGGTTCTCGCCTGCCTTACCGCATTCATTTTCATGAGTTTGACCAAGATTCTCTAGGAAAAATCCTTGAAACAGATAAGTTTACGGTGTATGCAGAGGAGTTGGACCACACTATTTTCTGTGTTGGCTATCGTGTCATGCAAAAGGACCTAGAAGGTACCTTGGATGCTGAGAAACTCAAGGCTGCTGGTGTTCCATTTGGCCCGCTTTTTGGAAAAATCAAAAATGGTCAGGATGTTGTTCTTGAAGACGGTACTGAAATCAAGGCAGCAGACTATATCTCAGCTCCCCGTCCAGGTAAGATTATCACTATTCTTGGAGACACTAGAAAAACCAATGCCAGTGTGCGTCTGGCTGTCAATGCTGATGTCTTGGTTCATGAGTCCACTTATGGCAAGGGTGATGAAAAAATTGCCCGCAACCATGGTCACTCAACCAATATGCAGGCAGCGGAGGTCGCAGTAGAAGCAGGTGCCAAACGCCTCCTACTCAACCATATCAGTGCCCGTTTCCTCTCAAAAGATATCAGTAAACTCAAGAAAGACGCTGCTAGTGTCTTTGAAAATGTGCATGTGGTCAAAGACTTGGAAGAAGTGGAAATCTAACAGATTGAGAAAGGATAAGTATGCCTACTATTCTGATTACCGGAGCTAGCGGTGGTCTAGCCCAAGAAATGGTCAAACTCCTGCCAGATGACCAGCTCATCTTGCTTGGTAGAAATAAGGAAAAATTAGCTCAACTCTACGGAAATCATCCCCATGCGGAATTGATTGAAATCGACATTACCGATGATCAGGCTCTAGACACTTTAGTAGCTAACCTCTATTTCCGTTATGGCAAGATTGATGTCTTGATTAACAACGCTGGTTACGGGATTTTTGAGGAATTTGACCAGATTTCTGATAAAGACATTCACCAGATGTTCGAGGTCAATACCTTTGCCCTGATGAATCTATCTCGTCGCCTTGCAGCTCGTATGAAGGAAAGCCGAAAAGGCCATATTATCAATATCGTCAGCATGGCAGGTCTGATCGCTACTGGCAAGTCCAGCCTTTACTCAGCGACTAAGTTTGCGGCCATTGGGTTTTCAAATGCTCTGCGCCTCGAACTCATGTCCTACGGTGTTTATGTGACGACGGTCAATCCAGGACCAATTCGCACAGGATTTTTTGACCAGGCTGACCCAGATGGAACCTATCTCAAGTCGGTTGCCCGCTTCCTGCTAGAGGCAGATGCAGTGGCTAAAAAGATTGTCAAGATTATAGGAAAAAACAAACGAGAACTAAATCTTCCGATTTTGTTGAACTTAGCCCATAAGTTTTATACCCTTTTTCCTAAGCTAGCTGATAAGTTGGCAGGGGAGACTTTTAATTATAAATAAAAAGAACCAATGTGCAGGTTGTTGCTAGCCTACATATTGGTTCTTATCATTTCTCAACTATCAAACTGGACTTCTTCTAGTAGATAGTCGATAAAGCGTTCGCCCATCTTAGATAGGCTGGTTTTTTCATGCTGGATATAGACTAGTTCAATCGGATCGTCAATGTCCAGTGGAATGGAAACGATGTTGTCACCGTTAAGATTACTGTTCAAAATCCCTGTCGCAATGGTATAACCATCCAAACCAATCAAGAGGTTAAAGAGGGTTGCGCGGTCACTAACCACGATGGATTTCTTGTGATGCTCTTGTGAAAGGATTTCCTCTGAAAAGTAGAAGGAATTGTGCGTCCCTTGGTCATAGCTGAGATAAGGGAAGTTTTCCAAATCAGATAGTTTCACCTTGTCTTTCTTTGCTAGAGGATTGGTCTTGCTGACAAAGATATGGGGCTGGGCTGTGAAGAGATGGTGAGCCAGCAGGTGGTTGTCATCCAGCATTTTCGTTAAAACATCACGGTTGTAGCTGTTTAAGAAGAGGACACCGACCTCACTACGGAAATTCTTGACGTCGTCGATAATTTCCCAAGTCCGTGTTTCACGAAGGAAGAGCTCGTATTTTTCCATATCACTTTTCTTGAGTAGCGATACGAAGGCGTTGACCACAAAGGCATAGTGTTGAGACGAAACGCTAAAGAGTTCGCGGTGGGCGACAGGGTTTTTATAGCGTTCTTCCAGAAGCTGAGTTTGCTCGACAACCTGACGGGCATAAGAGAGGAATTCCATACCATCACGGGTCAAGGTGATACCCTTGGGATTGCGGATAAAGATTTCAATGCCCATTTCATTTTCCAAATCTCTCACAGCATTGGAAAGACTAGGCTGGGTGATAAAGAGCTGTTTGGCTGCCTCATTCATGGAGCCAGTTTCGACGATTTTGATAATATAATGTAATTGTTGAATTCTCATGTTTTTATTGTACCACACTTGCGTCAGAATCGCCAAGGAAGATAGGAAAATCAGAGGCATTGTGTGAGTCTCTTCTTGAAAAAAACACAAAATTTTGCTAGAATGAGTCTTATGAAAACATTCTATGATGTGCAGCAATTCCTCAAACGATTTGGTATTATTGTTTATATGGGAAAACGCTTATATGATATTGAACTGATGAAGTTGGAACTCTCACGGATTTACGATGCAGGGTTGATGGACAAACTAGACTATCTAGAAGCAGAGGCGGTTCTTCGCAGAGAGCACAAGGTGGAATTGGATTATATTGAGAAAAATGGAGAAAAGAACTAATGGTTACTTGGATTTTGTGGGCACTTATACTGGCAATGTTGGCATGGATGGGTTTTAACTATCTTCGTATTCGCCGTGCGGCTAAAATTGTGGACAATGAGGAATTTGAAGCCTTGATTCGTACGGGTCAATTGATTGATTTGCGCGACCCAGCTGAATTCCACAGAAAACATATTCTTGGTGCCCGCAATATTCCTTCAAGTCAGTTGAAGACTAGTCTTGCAGCCCTTCGTAAGGATAAACCTGTCCTTCTTTACGAAAACCAACGTGCGCAACGTGTCACAAATGCGGCCCTTTACTTGAAAAAACAAGGTTTTTCTGAGATTTATATCCTTTCTTATGGTTTGGATTCTTGGAAAGGGAAAGTCAAAGTTGAGAAATAAAAAAAACGAGCTTGGATATTTTCCGAGCTCATTTTTTAACCACTTTTTCTGAGAAAGGCACTAATGCTTGCTAATTCATCCGAGTTTAGGGGGCGATAGTCCCCCTCTTGAAGATTCTCATCCAAACTCCAAGCCCCAAAATGGGTGCGCTTTAGGGAGGTCACTTTAACACCAACCGATAGGAACATTTTCTTGACTTGATGAAATTTTCCCTCTGAAATGGTGATAGAGGCTTGGCTGAAAGAAGGACTTGCTGATAGAATCTCTAGCTTAGCAGGCTTACAGACAGTGCCATCTAAAAAGATAATTCCTTTTTGAAAGGCTTGGATATGGTCAGGTGTCAGAAGTCCATTAACCTCAACTTGGTAGGTCTTATCGACATGATACTGAGGATGAAGGAGTTGAAAGCCCAAAGGGCCGTTATCGGTTAAAAGGAGAAGGCCCGTCGTATCTCGGTCCAGTCGGCCGATGGCATAGAGTTTATCAGACTGGATGTCAGGTGGAAGGAGATCCATGACTGTTGGAAGTTTCTTGTCTTTGTTTGCTGTCACGACACCAGTAGGTTTATGAAGCATCAGATAGGTGTGCTCATAGCCTTGAATGATTCGGCCCTGAAAAAGGAGTTTTTGTAGACCTGTATCGATATTCTGGGCTAGGGAGCGAGCAGGGAAACCATCGACTAGAATTTCCCCTTTGAGAAGTGCTTGTTTCATGGCCTTTCGGCTGATTTTTTCTTGGGCTAATAAATTATCTAAACGCATACTGTGCCTATCTTATCATAAGTCGCTTGCTTTGAAAAGGCTTGACGTGAAAAGAAAAGCAGAGTGAAAACATTTACACTTGCTTGAGTTATGTTATTTACTTGAAAATATGGTATAATCGTTCAGTTAGAAAATAAATTTTGAATATTATAGAGGAAATCATGACAAAATTAAGAGAAGATATCCGTAACATTGCGATTATCGCCCACGTCGACCACGGTAAAACAACCCTCGTTGACGAATTGTTGAAACAATCAGAAACGCTTGATGCACGTACTGAATTGGCTGAACGTGCTATGGACTCAAACGATATCGAAAAAGAGCGTGGAATTACCATCCTTGCTAAAAATACAGCCGTTGCCTACAATGGAACTCGTATCAACATCATGGACACACCAGGACACGCGGACTTCGGTGGAGAAGTTGAGCGTATCATGAAAATGGTTGACGGTGTTGTCTTGGTTGTAGATGCCTACGAAGGAACAATGCCACAAACTCGTTTCGTATTGAAAAAAGCCTTGGAACAAGACCTTGTCCCAATCGTGGTTGTTAATAAAATTGATAAACCATCAGCTCGTCCAGCAGAAGTTGTGGACGAAGTCTTGGAACTTTTCATTGAGCTTGGTGCAGATGATGACCAGCTTGACTTCCCAGTGGTGTATGCTTCAGCGATTAACGGAACTTCTTCATTGTCAGATGATCCAGCTGACCAAGAAGCTACTATGGCACCAATCTTTGACACAATTATCGACCATATCCCAGCTCCAGTAGATAACTCAGATGAGCCTTTGCAGTTCCAAGTATCACTTTTGGACTACAATGACTTCGTTGGACGTATCGGTATCGGTCGTGTCTTCCGTGGTACTGTTAAGGTTGGGGACCAAGTTACCCTTTCTAAGCTAGATGGTACAACTAAAAACTTCCGTGTTACAAAACTCTTCGGTTTCTTTGGTTTGGAACGTCGTGAAATCCAAGAAGCAAAAGCAGGTGATTTGATTGCCGTTTCAGGTATGGAAGATATCTTTGTCGGTGAAACTATCACTCCGACTGACGCAGTTGAAGCTCTTCCAATCCTACACATCGATGAACCAACTCTTCAAATGACTTTCTTGGTAAACAACTCACCATTTGCTGGTAAAGAAGGTAAATGGGTGACTTCTCGTAAGGTAGAAGAACGCTTGCAGGCAGAATTGCAAACAGACGTTTCCCTTCGCGTTGACCCAACTGATTCACCAGATAAATGGACGGTTTCAGGACGCGGAGAATTGCACTTGTCAATCCTTATCGAAACAATGCGTCGTGAGGGGTATGAACTTCAAGTATCTCGTCCAGAAGTTATCGTAAAAGAAATCGATGGTGTTAAATGTGAGCCATTTGAACGTGTTCAAATCGATACTCCAGAAGAATACCAAGGATCTGTTATCCAAAGCCTTTCTGAACGTAAGGGTGAAATGTTGGATATGATTTCAACTGGTAATGGTCAAACTCGTTTGGTCTTCCTTGTTCCAGCGCGTGGTTTGATCGGATACTCAACTGAGTTCTTGTCAATGACTCGTGGTTACGGTATCATGAACCATACCTTTGACCAATACTTGCCATTGATTCCAGGTGAAATTGGTGGACGTCACCGTGGTGCCCTTGTTTCTATCGATGCTGGTAAGGCTACAACTTACTCAATCATGTCTATCGAAGAACGTGGTACAATCTTTGTCAACCCAGGTACTGAGGTTTACGAAGGAATGATCATTGGTGAAAACTCTCGTGAAAACGACTTGACAGTTAACATCACTAAGGCTAAACAAATGACCAACGTTCGTTCAGCTACTAAGGACCAAACAGCTGTTATCAAGACACCTCGTATCTTGACACTTGAAGAGTCTCTTGAGTTCTTGAACGACGATGAGTACATGGAAGTAACGCCTGAGTCTATCCGTTTGCGTAAACAAATACTTAACAAGGCAGAACGTGAGAAAGCTAACAAGAAGAAAAAATCAGCTGAATAAGAGCTAGAAAGAGATAGAGATGGTTTATTTAATCATAGGAATCCTCTTATTACTACTCTATGTATTTGCGACACCAGAAAGCATTAAAGGGACAGTCAATATCGTCCTTGTCGTCTTTGCTTTCGTAGCACTTTTGATTTTGCTCATGCTGTCTGTTCTGCAAATCTTTCAGCTACCGACAGAATTCTTCATCGCAATTGCTATGCTCTTCCTAGCATACTTTAGCTTGCGAGATATTACCCTCATGTCGGTCAATAAAAGTAAAAGAAGATAAAAAGAGAGTTTCGGCTCTCTTTTTTGCTAGGAATTTTACAGTAGTTCGAATTGCTTTTTAGTTAATATCATCTCTTTTGGTTGGATAATATGAATGAGAAAAACTGAAATTAAATTCTATCCCGACATCTATTTTTAAGGAAACTGTAAAACTCTATTACTAATGATATCTTAGTAAAATATGTTGATAGATTATATAGAAAGTGATATACTTAAGTTATAAGAAACCGATTTCAAAATAAGAAAGGATTAAATTTATACTCAATGAAAATCAAAGAGCAAACTAGGAAACTAGCCGCAGGTTGCTCAAAGCACTGCTTTGAGGTTGTAGATAAGACTGACGAAGTCAGTTACATATATCTACGGCAAGGCGACGTTGACGCGGTTTGAAGAGATTTTTGAAGAGTATTATTGTCTTGGTGCTCAGGGTGTGATGGATTAAACTAGGAGAATAATTCTAAGAATTTATAAAATGTAAAATTTCTTTCTATAGAGTTATTCTCTTATACAAGGAGTCTACTATGAAGAAACTATTCATATTATTATCAACTTTTTTTCTCAGCTTCTTCCTTGCTTGGATTATTGTCTTACGTGCTCCACAATATTTATATGCAAGCTATGATTCCGTCTCTTTACTTCGTGTCAAAAAAGATACTCAGGAACCGACGCGTGAGGTATTTGAACAGGAATTGGAGAATTTTGCAAACTCAGAACAGAGTTTATTAGCTAGAAGAATTGTAGAGCCGAGTAAGGATGGGACGACTCACTTTACTTATGCAACTTATGGTCAGGGAACTTTACCAAAAGAATTCCAAGAAGCTAGTCAAGAAAGTCGTGAACGTAGTGATCCACTAAATAGTTATCTCCTTTTGTCAGGCTCCTTGACGAAAGAAAAGCTTGCCGATAAATTAGGGGATTTGGGGTATAAAGCAATTCCTGACCGAAAGACACCGCCCTATTCTCTTGCTTTTAGGATGTTACTAATTCCCCTTATTTTAATTAGCTTAGCAATATTTGGCTTATCTTTCTTTGCTCTAGTGATTATTACTCGGATTAAGGAAATGCGAGCAGCAGGTATAAAACTCTTTTCTGGTCAGACTCTCTTATCCATCATGGGGCATTCTTTATCGACTGATATCAAGTGGCTCCTTCTATCAGCCCTCCTTTCCTTCCTAGGTGGGGGAGTCGTTCTTTTTAGTCAAGGTTTGTTTTATCCTATCTTGTTAGCTACCTATGGTTTTGGGATTAGTTTTTATCTTTTGTTTTTATTGGGGATTTCAATTTTACTAATGCTCCTTTACCTAATGAGTTTGAGTTACAAAGCATTAGTTCCCGTTATCAAGGGCAGATTACCCCTTAAACGCTTGATGGCTTTAACCCTATTGTGTCAGTTAGTAGCTGTTTTTACAGTAGGCTACGCTGTTAAGACAGGTTTGACGTCTTACCAACGATTGAAAGAACTTGAAATTTCAAAACAAGCATGGCAGGACAGAGCAGACTATTACCAGATTTTCTTTGGCTTAGGTGATAGAGTAAAAGATACAGAAAATCAGAATAAGTGGTATGCCTTTGCCAAGGAAGCAATCGAAGAAGAACAGGCTCTATTTGTAAAAGATAATCTCATTCATTTTGCAAATCCTCAAGGAAAAAATGAACAGGGAGAGACACTGGATACCTATAGTCCAGATGCTAATGTTCTTTATGTCAGCCCAAGTTATTTGGACAAGGAAAATGTTACTGTAAATGATGATACTAGACAGAAACTAGCTCATCTTCAAAAAGGGGAATTTGGACTCTTATTACCAGAATCTCTTCGTTCAAAGGAAGCAGAACTAAAAAAAATCTTTGAAGAAAGATTGAGTTATTATGGAAAATCTGGTGAGGAGGCAAGTGCTCCTTTAGAGTATGAAATGAGAGCGATTGTTAGTTATCTTCCAACTGGAGAAAAGCGGTTTGTTTATAATAACGGTGAGAATCCCGTATCCACTCAGTATTTGACTGATCCGATTTTAGTTGTATTTACTCCAACATCTATAGGTGATAGTATCATTTCCAAATCTAGTTGGTCTATCAATGCTGGTAAGAATATCTTTATCAAAGGATATGAAGATGGGATTAAACTCTTGAAAAATGCAGGAATTTATGAGCAAGTATCCTATCTTAAAGAAGGAAGAAGTGTTTATCTAACTCGTTATAATGAAGTTCAAACTGAAACAGCAACTTTAATCTTAGGAGCTATTGTGGGGATAGCTAGTTCCTTGTTACTCTTTTATTCTGTCAATCTTCTATATTTCGAGCAATTCCGTCGAGATATCTTGATTAAACGAATTTCAGGTTTACGATTTTTTGAAACACATGCTCAGTATATGGTTAGCCAATTTGCCAGTTTTGTATTTGGTGCTAGTCTCTTTATTTTAAGCAGTCGAGACTTGGTGATTGGTTTGCTCACTTTATTAGTCTTTCTAGCTAGTGCAGTTTTGACGCTTTACCGTCAAGCTCATAAAGAATCTCGTGTTTCTATGACAATTATGAAAGGAAAATAGGATGATTGAACTAAAGAATATATCTAAAAAATTTGGAAGCCGTCAGCTATTTTCAGATACGAATCTTCATTTTGAAGGTGGGAAAATTTATGCCTTAATCGGTACAAGTGGCTGTGGTAAGACAACACTCTTGAATATGATTGGACGATTAGAGCCGTATGACAAAGGGCAAATCATCTATGATGGTACTTCTCTTAAGGACATCAGGCCTTCTGTTTTCTTTAGAGATTACTTGGGATACTTATTTCAAGATTTTGGCTTAATCGAAAGCCAAACCGTCAAAGAGAATCTCAATCTGGGTTTAGTTGGTAAAAAGTTGAAAGAAAAAGAGAAAATCTCTTTGATGAAACAAGCTCTAAACCGTGTTAACCTCTCTTATTTAGATTTAAAGCAACCTATCTTTGAATTATCAGGAGGAGAAGCACAGCGTGTTGCACTAGCGAAGATAATCTTAAAGGATCCACCTTTAATCCTCGCAGATGAACCAACCGCTTCTTTAGACCCCAAAAACTCTGAGGAATTACTTTCTATCCTAGAATCTTTAAAAAATCCGAATCGAACTATTATTATTGCGACCCACAATCCTCTGATTTGGGAGCAAGTGGACCAAGTCATTCGAGTTACCGATTTATCACATAGATGATAAGGTAAAATTCAGTTAGAAGAAAGAGTCACAAACACACTTTGTGGCTTTTTTATTTCCATAAAAATGGTAAAATAGTAAGAGTAGAAATGGAGTTCGAGACATGAAAGTAATAGATCAATTTAAAAATAAGAAAGTCCTTGTTTTAGGTTTGGCTAAGTCTGGTGAATCTGCAGCTCGTTTATTGGACAAGCTAGGTGCCATTGTGACAGTAAATGATGGGAAGCCTTTCGAGGACAATCCAGCTGCCCAAAGTTTGCTGGAAGAAGGGATCAAGGTCATCACAGGCGGTCATCCTTTGGAACTCTTGGATGAAGAGTTTGCCCTTATGGTGAAAAATCCAGGTATCCCCTACAGCAATCCCATGATTGAAAAGGCTTTGGCAAAGGATATTCCAGTCTTAACTGAGGTGGAATTGGCTTACTTGATTTCAGAAGCACCAATTGTTGGTATTACTGGTTCTAATGGTAAAACAACCACAACGACCATGATTGGAGACGTTTTGACTGCTGCTGGCCAACATGGTCTCTTATCAGGAAATATCGGCTATCCAGCCAGTCAAGTGGCTCAAACTGCGTCAGATAAGGATACGCTTGTCATGGAGCTTTCTTCTTTCCAACTCATGGGCGTTCAAGAATTCCATCCTGAGATTGCGGTTATTACCAACCTCATGCCAACTCATATCGATTATCATGGTTCTTTTGAGGAATATGTGGCAGCTAAGTGGAATATCCAGAACAAGATGACAGCAGATGATTTCCTTATTTTGAACTTTAACCAAGATTTAGCAAAAGAATTGGCTAGCAAAACACAAGCTACTGTTGTTCCATTTTCAACACAGGAAAAGGTTGATGGAGCTTATCTGGAAGATGGGCAGCTCTACTTCCGTGGAGAAGTGGTCATGGCAGCTAGTGAAATCGGAGTTCCAGGTAGCCACAATGTGGAAAATGCCCTTGCGACTATTGCAGTAGCCAAGCTCCGTGGCGTGGACAATCAAACCATCAAGGAAACTCTTTCAGCCTTTGGTGGTGTCAAGCACCGTCTCCAGTTTGTGGATGAGATCAATGGTGTCAAATTCTATAACGATAGCAAGTCAACCAATATCTTGGCTACTCAAAAAGCCTTGTCAGGATTTGATAACAGCAAGGTCATCTTGATTGCAGGTGGTTTAGACCGTGGTAATGAGTTTGACGAGTTGGTTCCAGACATTACTGGACTTAAGAAGATGGTCATCCTCGGTCAATCTGCTGTGCGTGTCAAACGGGCAGCGGATAAGGCTGGTGTGGCTTATGTGGATGCGACTGATATTGCAGATGCGACCCGCAAGGCTTACGATCTTGCGACTCAAGGAGATGTGGTTCTTCTCAGTCCTGCCAATGCTAGCTGGGATATGTATGCTAACTTTGAAGTACGTGGCGACCTCTTTATCGACACAGTAGCGGAGTTAAAGGAATAATATGAAAAAAATTGTCTTTACAGGTGGGGGGACGGTTGGACACGTCACCCTCAATCTTTTGTTAATGCCCAAGTTCATCGAAGATGGCTGGGAAGTCCACTATATCGGGGACAAGCGTGGTATCGAACACCAAGAAATCCTCAAGTCAGGTTTGGATGTTACTTTCCATTCTATTGCGACTGGGAAATTGCGTCGCTATTTCTCTTGGCAAAATATGCTGGACGTCTTTAAAGTTGGCTGGGGAATCGTCCAATCGCTCTTTATCATGTTGCGACTTCGCCCACAGGCTCTTTTTTCAAAAGGGGGCTTTGTCTCAGTACCGCCTGTTATCGCTGCGCGTGTGTCAGGAGTGCCAGTCTTTATTCATGAATCCGACCTATCTATGGGCTTGGCCAATAAAATCGCCTATAAATTTGCGACGAAGATGTATTCAACCTTTGAGCAATCTTCAAGCTTGTCTAAGGTCGAGCATGTAGGAGCAGTGACAAAGGTTTCAGACCAAAATACTCCAGAACCAGATGAATTGGTGGATATTCAAACTCACTTTAATCCTAAATTGCCAACTGTATTGTTTGTCGGTGGTTCTGCAGGCGCTCGTGTCTTTAACCAATTGGTGACAGACCATAAAAAAGAGCTGACAGAGCGCTACAATATTATCAATCTAACTGGAGATTCTAGTCTGAACGAGTTGAGCCAAAATCTTTTTCGTGTTGACTATGTGACCAATCTCTATCAACCTTTGATGGAATTGGCTGACATTGTTGTGACACGTGGTGGTGCCAATACGATTTTTGAGCTCTTAGCCATGGCAAAATTACATGTCATTGTGCCACTTGGTCGGGAAGCTAGTCGTGGTGACCAGATAGAAAATGCGGCTTACTTTGTTAAGAAAGGCTATGCAGAAGAGCTTCAAGAAAGCGATTTGACCTTGGATAGTTTGGAAGGGAAGATTTCTCACTTACTAAGTCACAAGGAAGAATACCAAGCTAAGATGAAGGCTTCTAAGGAATTGAAATCTCTAGCAGATTTTTATGAATTATTGAAAAAAGATTTATCATAAGGAAAGTAAATGTCAAAAGATAAGAAAAATGAGGGCAAAGAAATCCTCGAAGAATTTAAAGAGTTATCAGAATGGCAGAAACGAAACCAAGAATATCTAAAAAAGAAGGCTGAAGAAGAGGCGGCCCTAGCTGAGGAGAAGGAAAAGGAAAGACAAGCTCGAATGGCTTCGAAATCTGAAAAGTCAGATGAAACTGAGGAGCAAGAGAGTGAATCTGAACCAAAAGACCCAGAATCAGCCAAGGAAGACGCTAAGGAAAAACTAGAAGAGACAGAAGACGTCAAAAAAGAAGTAGCCAAAGAAGAACAAAAATCCAAAGAGCCAAAGAAACAGAATAAACAGGATAAAAAAATAGAGAAAAAGCATGTAAAAGAAAAACCAGCCAAAGCAAAGATTCCTGGCCTCCATATCTTGCGAGCTCTAACGATTTTATTTCCAAGTCTGCTTTTATTGATTGTCTCTGCCTACTTACTCAGTCCTTATGCGACCATGAAGGATATCCGTATTGAGGGAACGGTGCAAACTACAGCTGATGATATTCGACAGGCTTCAGGCATTCAGGATTCGGATTATACGATTAACCTTCTGCTAGACAAGGCAAAATATGAAGAGCAGATCAAGTCTAATTATTGGGTTGAATCAGCTCAGCTTGTCTATCAATTTCCAACTAAGTTTACTATCAAGGTCAAGGAATATGATATTGTGGCTTACTATGTTTCTGGTGAAAATCATTATCCTATTCTTTCCAGTGGTCAGCTTGAGACCAGTGCTGTGAGCTTGGTCAGTCTACCAGAAACTTATTTGTCTGTTCTCTTTAATGATAGTGAACAAATCAGGGCTTTTGTCTCAGAACTTTCTCAAATTAGCCCTGAACTCAAGGCGGCTATCCAAAAGGTGGAACTAGCCCCAAGCAAGGTGACTTCAGATTTAATTCGATTGACCATGAATGATTCGGACGAAGTCTTGGTTCCCCTGTCTGAAATGAGTAAGAAACTGCCTTATTACAGCAAGATTAAACCTCAATTGTCAGAACCGAGTGTGGTCGATATGGAAGCTGGAATTTACAGTTACACTGTGGCAGATAAACTAATTATGGAGGCTGAGGAAAAAGCCAAACAAGAGGCTAAGGAAGCCGAGAAAAAACAGGAAGAAGAACGTAAACGTTTAGAAGAAGAAAAGAAAAAACAAGAGGAAGAGAGCAATCGAAACCAAACAAATCAGCGTTCATCGCGTCGCTAGGTTTAGCTTTTCTCCTATAACTCTTTAGTTGCCATGTTTTTACTTGACAAGTGCTAGTAGAAATAATAGAATAGTAAAAAACCTTTAAAGCAGTCCAGAGAGGCAGCTAAGGTTAGACGGTGAAAGGGTGGAGACTACCCATTTTTCGTGGAACCTTGCTGTTGGCAGGTTCCTTTTTTCGTGGTTTCTGTTGCCCAGACTCTCTCACTAGCAAAGGTAAAAGGAGAAACCTATGCGAGAACATCGTCCAGTCATTGCTCTTGATTTTCCTAGTTTTGAGGCGGTCAAGGAATTCTTAGCTCACTTCCCAGAAGAAGAAAGTCTTTATCTAAAAGTGGGGATGGAGCTTTATTACGCAACGGGGCCTGAGATTGTGTCCTACTTAAAAGGTTTGGGTCATAGTGTCTTTTTAGATCTCAAACTTCATGACATTCCCAATACAGTCAAGTCAGCCATGAAGGTCTTGTCTCAGCTTGGTGTCGATATGACCAATGTTCATGCGGCTGGTGGTGTAGAGATGATGAAGGCTGCGCGTGAAGGACTTAGAAGTCAATCGAAGTTGATTGCAGTGACTCAGCTGACATCAACATCGGAAGCCCAGATGCAGGATTTTCAAAATATCCAAACCAGCTTGCAAGAGTCTGTGATTCACTATGCCAAGAAGACAGCTGAAGCTGGCTTGGATGGTGTCGTTTGCTCGGCTCAGGAAGTTCAACTCATCAAGCAGGCCACCAATCCAGATTTTATCTGTCTAACACCAGGAATTCGCCCTCAGGGAGCTGCTGTTGGAGACCAAAAACGTGTCATGACCCCTGCTGATGCTTATCAGATTGGCAGTGACTATATCGTAGTGGGACGTCCCATTACCCAAGCTGAAGATCCTGTTGCAGCTTATCATGCCATCAAGGATGAATGGACACAGGACTGGAATTAAAAAATAAATTATAAAACCAAAAGGAGAAGACCATGACACTTGCTAAAGATATCGCTAGCCACCTCTTGAAAATTCAAGCAGTTTATCTCAAACCAGAGGAGCCTTTCACCTGGGCATCTGGAATCAAGTCACCGATTTACACAGATAACCGTGTGACACTTGCCTATCCAGAAACTCGTAGCTTGATTGAAAATGGTTTTGTGGATGCTATTAAAGCAGAATTTCCAGAAGTAGAAGTGATTGCAGGAACTGCAACAGCAGGAATTCCACATGGAGCTATTATTGCTGATAAGATGAACTTGCCATTTGCCTATATCCGTAGCAAACCAAAAGACCACGGAGCTGGTAATCAAATCGAAGGTCGCGTGGCTCAAGGTCAAAAAATGGTAGTGGTTGAAGACCTTATTTCAACTGGTGGTTCTGTTCTTGAAGCTGTTGCAGCAGCTAAGCGAGAAGGAGCAGATGTGCTTGGAGTAGTAGCGATTTTCAGCTACCAATTGCCAAAGGCAGATAAGAACTTTGCGGATGCTGGTGTGAAATTGGTGACACTTTCAAACTATAGCGAGCTTATCCATCTAGCCCAAGAAGAAGGTTACATCACGCCAGAAGGATTGGACCTCCTAAAGCGCTTTAAAGAAGACCAAGAAAATTGGCAAAATGCCTAAAACATAGAAAATCAGGTAGTCACTAGGATTACCTGATTTCTTTTTGTAATGTTATTGGATGTTAGTCAACTTTTCCGCCTTCAACAACTAGGTCATCTGCTTTAGCAGCGTCACCGTAGGTTGGGTGAAGTGTTTTTTCATAGGCCTTGTGGAAGAAGTTTTCCTTGCCTAATTTTTCAATATCTTTATTGATGAAGTCTAGCAATTCTTGGTTGCCTTTTTGGACTGCTGCTGCGATGGTATCTGGATCACCGAGGGAAGTAATTCCAACTTCAAATCCTTTATTTTCAAGCGCCCAAGCTAGGACTTCCGTATTGTCAGTAGAGAAGGCATCTCCTCGTCCGTCAAGAAGGGCTTGGTAAGAGTCGCTGTATTGGTCGTATTTTTGGAGTTTGATTTCTGGATGATTTTTTTCAAAATATGTCTCAGCAGTTGTTCCTTTTGTGACAATCAAGGTTTTACCTTCCAATTGTTTGACATCTGTAATGAGACCAGTCTTAGGCGATACGACACCAAGTGAAACTTTCATGTAAGGAAGGGCAAAATCAACTTGTTTCTTGCGTTCATCAGTTACCGTAAAGTTGGCAAGAGTAATATCTACCTTGTTTGAAATCAAGTATTCAGCACGGTTGGCAGCATCGACTGAAACGTATTTAACCTTTACACCAAGGTCCTGTGCCAGTTGGTTCCCAAGTTCGATATCGTAACCTTGGTAAGAACCATCATTGTCAACGTAACCAAATGGTTTTTTGTCTCCAAATACGGCGATTCGTAGCTCACCGCTTTTTTTGATTTCATCGATTGTGCGAGCCTTGGCAGTGGTTTTACCAGACGATGAACCAGCGTTTCCACCTGAGCTACAAGCTGTGACAAAGATAAGGGCAAAGGCAAGTGCTAAAACAGTTAAGAGTGGTTTGAATAGTTTCATAAAAATCTCCTTTATAGGTATGAGCCAAATTGGCTAAAGTCAAAGACGTTTAAAAATTCCTGTGCTCGTTTGGTTTGTGGATTGGTGAAGAAGGCTTGAGCTGTTCCTTCTTCAGCGATTTTTCCTTGGTCTAGGAAGATAATGCGGTCGGCAATGGCTTGGGCAAACTGCATTTCGTGGGTTACTAGAATCATGGTGCGCCCTTCTTGGGCCAAGTCATTGATAAGTTCCAGAACCTCACGCACCATTTCTGGATCCAGCGAAGCAGTCACTTCATCAAAAAGGATAATTTCTGGATGCATGAGCAGGGCACGGACAATTGCAACCCGTTGTTTTTGTCCGCCAGATAATTGACGGGCAAAGCTATATTGTTTATCCAGCAATCCGACACGTTCCAGTAGTTGCAAAGCTTCTTCCGTTACTTCTTTTTTGTCCCGTCCCTGTGCTTTGATAGGGCCTAGGATGAGGTTTTGAAGGACATCCAGATGAGGAAAGAGTTCATAACTTTGAAAGACCATGCCAATCTTTTGGCGAACGAGGTGAAAGTCTTTCTGATTGCCAATAATGGACTGGCCATCCAGTAGGATATCTCCACCTTGAATGCTTTCTAAACCATTGAGGCAACGAAGGAGGGTACTTTTGCCACACCCTGATGGTCCTAGGATGACGACAACTTCCCCTTTTTTGATATCTAGAGAAAGACCTTGGAGGATAGGATTGTCTCCGAAGGATTTTTTTAGTTCCTTGATTTCTAAAATAGTTTCAGACATTTAGTTCCTCCAATGTTTTTCTAAGTGAGTGGATAGTTTGGAAATAGGAAAGCAGACTGCAAAATACAAGACCAGAATGGTTCCATAAATCCAAAAGGAAGCGGTTGGGATAGTTAGGCGATTGCTATCGATGATTTGCTGTCCAACCTTGGTCACTTCCACAACCCCAATCAAGACAACCAAGGAAGTGGTTTTGATCATCCGAGTGACAAGGTTAATGGCTTGTGGCAACAGTCTTCTCAAGACCTGTGGGATGATGATGTGGTAGTAAAGTTGAACATTGGTCAAACCTAGCGCCTGTCCACTTTCAAACTGATGCTTAGGGAGGGAAGTGATAGCTCCACGTACCAAGTCCCCCATTTCAGCTGTTCCCCAGAGGGTAAAAACGATAATAGCAGAAGTCTCTCCTGAGATATTGATATTAAAGTTTCGAGCCAGGCCGAAATAAACGATGAAGAGTAGCACCAGTTGGGGCATGATACGGATAAATTCTAGATACAATCGTGTTAAAAATCGTACTACCCTAGAATGGGAGGTCATGATGATTCCCATGACTGTTCCGAACATCATAGATAGAAGGACAGACAGGATAGAAATCCCAATCGTAACGCCCAATCCCTGTAAGATCCGCAGGAGATTATTTCCCTGAAAGAGTACTTGGATTCCCGAATCCTGCATGGCGGAGCCTCCTTTCTATCCAGCTGAAGACCAGTGAGATGGGTAGCAGCATAATCAGATAAGCAATTACTAACATGGCCAGTGCAATGTCTGTCTCATAGTAGAGCCCAATTAAGTCCTTGGCGACGTACATGAGGTCGGCCAAAGCTACTGCTGAGAAAACGGAGGTTTCCTTGATGAGGAAAATGACATTGGCACTAAAAGATGGTAGAGCCACCGCTGTTGCTTGCGGAAGAACTACATAGCGAAAGACCTGTACAGGTGTCAGACCGATGGCTAATCCAATCTCATGTTGGGTTTGACTGACGGCCTCCAGTCCACTTCGAAAAGATTCTGCCATATAGGAGCCTCCTAAAAAGACTAGTCCCAGAGTAGCACAGACTTCCGAAGATAGGACAATCCCTATTCGAGGCAGACCGAAGTAGAGAAAGAAGAGTTGAATCAAAAGGGGCGTGTTGCGTGACAACTCGATGTAAGCTGTCGCTACTTGCGCCAAAATAGGGATGCGGTAATGCCGGATGATACTAACGATTAAACCGAGCAGAAAGGATCCCAGAATTCCCCAAACTGCGATATGCAAGGTCAGGAGAAAAGCCTTTTGATATAGTGGTAGATATTGTTCAACAATGGACCAATCCAAAAATAGAACCTCCCATCTAGAAATAATACAGCTATTGTAGCACTTAAAAGTTCCTTTGGATAATATCTATTTTTTATTGCCGTGATAAGGATTTTTTATCATAGACATAAAATTTCTGAAATTTCCAAACAAAATATTTGAAAAGATTTGAAAAAAGAGTTAAGATATTTTTGTAATATACAAAGTAAACGCTTACTTATTAAGGAGGGCATTTTATGTCATACAAAACAAGCAATGCAGAAGGCCATGTAGATTTCATCAATACCTATGATTTGGAGCCAATGGCGCAACAAGTTATTCCTAAAGCAGCATTTGGCTATATCGCCAGTGGAGCGGAAGATACTTTCACTTTACGTGAGAATATCCGTGCCTTTAACCACAAACTCATTGTTCCGCATACGCTTTGCAATGTAGAAAATCCAAGTACAGAGATTGAATTTGCAGGTGAAAAATTGTCTTCACCAATCATTATGGCGCCTGTTGCGGCTCATAAATTGGCAAATGAACAAGGTGAAGTAGCTACTGCGCGTGGTGTGCATGAGTTTGGTTCTCTTTATACAACCAGCTCTTACTCTACTGTCGACCTTCCAGAAATTACGGAAGCCCTTCAAGGGACACCACATTGGTTCCAATTTTACTTTAGTAAAGATGATGGCATTAACCGCCACATCATGGACCGTGTAAAGGCTGAAGGCTACAAAGCGATTGTCTTGACAGCAGATGCTACTGTAGGGGGCAATCGTGAGGTTGATAAGCGTAATGGTTTTGTCTTCCCAGTTGGCATGCCGATTGTTGAAGAATACTTGCCAGAAGGTGCTGGTAAATCAATGGACTTTGTTTACAAATCAGCTAAACAACGCTTGTCTCCACGTGACGTAGAATTTATCGCTGAATACTCAGGACTTCCTGTGTATGTCAAGGGACCACAATGCCGTGAGGACGTTGAACGTTCGCTTGCTGCAGGTGCCTCTGGTATCTGGGTAACCAACCACGGTGGCCGCCAAATCGACGGTGGACCAGCTGCCTTTGACTCACTTCAAGAAGTAGCAGAAGCAGTTGACAAACGTGTGCCAATTGTCTTTGATTCAGGTATTCGTCGTGGTCAACACGTCTTTAAAGCCTTGGCTTCAGGAGCAGACTTGGTAGCTATTGGCCGACCTGTTATTTACGGCTTGGCCCTCGGTGGTAGTGTCGGTGTACGTCAAGTCTTTGAACACTTGAATGCAGAATTGAAGACAGTCATGCAATTGTCTGGAACTCAGACTATTGAAGATGTCAAACACTTCAAACTCCGTCACAACCCATACAACCCAACCTTCCCAGTTGACCCTCGTGACTTAAAATTGTATTGATAAAACAGATTGCCTCCACTTGATGTGGGGGTTTTTCTTCGTGTATTGGAAGAATAAATCGCTATCAAAAACTATATAAAGATATTTTTCGGTCAAATATCTTGCTAGGGCTTTCATTTTTTGCTATACTGGTCCAGTAATTAAATAATAAAGACATTTGGGGTGCTTTAGGCTGAGATGATACCCATTGAACCTGCTACAGTTAAGACTGGCGAAGGGAAATGTGAAACGTTTTTTCGTATGGCGAAATGAACGATCTAATCTTGTAAGTCAACTCTAATTCTTGATTGTAATTGGAGTTTTTTTGTTTATATAAAGTGGATGAAGGCGATACAAAGTATTTAGGTAGCTCTTCTTGAACGCCCTTGATTTTCTTTAAAAAGATCAAGTAAAACTAGGATTTTCTTGGTGTTTTGTTGATTACGAACAAGTAAAGAGAGGAAAAATAAATATGGAAACACAAGACTATGCATTTGAGCCAGGTTTGACTGTTGGAGAACTATTAAAAAGCAGTCAGAAGGATTGGCAGGCTGCAATCAATCATCGTTTTGTTACGGAACTTTTTGCGGGGACAATTGAGAATAAGGTCTTAAAAGACTACCTGATTCAGGATTATCACTTCTTTGATGCCTTTTTATCCATGCTAGGTGCTTGCGTAGCCCATGCAGACCAACTTGAATCCAAGCTTCGTTTTGCCAAGCAACTAGGCTTTCTTGAAGCGGATGAAGACGGTTATTTCCAAAAGGCTTTCAAAGAGTTAAAAGTATCTGAGAATGACTATCTAGAAGTGGACTTGCACCCTGTAACAAAGGCATTTCAGGCTCTTATGTATTCGGCAGTGGATTCATCAGACTATGCTCATCTTTTGGTCATGCTGGTCATTGCAGAAGGCCTCTATTTAGACTGGGGTACTAAAGATTTGGCACTACCTGAAGCCTATATTCATTCGGAATGGATCAATCTCCACAGAGGTCCTTTCTTTGCAGAGTGGGTTCAATTTCTGGTTGATGAACTTAATCGTATCGGGAAAAATCGAGAAGATTTAACAGAACTTCAGGAACGCTGGAATCAAGCAGTTACTTTGGAATTAGCATTTTTTGATATTGGTTATGAATTATAGGATAAATTCAATTCTTTTATGTAGATTAAAAGAATTAACACAGAAACTATATAAATATATTTTCCAGTCAAATATCTTGCTAGGGCTTTCAATTTCTGTTATACTAGCACAGTAATTAAATAATAAAGACATTTGGGGTGCTTTAGGCTGAGATGATACCCATTGAACCTGCTACAGTTAAGACTGGCGAAGGGAAATGTGAAACGTTTTTTTCGTATGCCGAAATGAACGGTCTAATCTTGTAAGCAAAACTCTGATTCTTGTGTGTGATTAGAGTTTTTTATTTTTTATTAGATAGACTAGATGCAGAGTATGATGGCAGGTCTCTCTTAAATGCCCTATTGTCTTAAAAGGAGTTTTTATGTTTAAAAAATGGCGTTTAAAAGATGTTATCTTGCTTGCTTTCTTGTCTATCTTTTTTGGTGGCGTTTTTGTGGGCTCAGGTTATCTGTTTGATATCCTCACTCTGATTTTAGCCCCTCTTGGTTTGCAGGCCTTTGCTAATGAAATCCTCTTTGGTCTCTGGTGTATGGCTGCGCCCATTGCGGCTATCTTTGTTCCAAGAGTGGGAAGTGCGACGGTTGGAGAAGTGCTAGCTGCACTTGCTGAAGTCCTTTATGGTAGCCAATTCGGTCTAGGTGCCCTTTTGTCTGGCTTGGTTCAAGGTTTGGGAAGTGAACTTGGTTTTATCGTAACCAAGAATCGCTATGAAAGTTGGCTCTCTCTAACTGCCAATAGTATTGGGATTACGCTTGTTAGCTTTGTCTATGAATACATTAAGTTAGGTTACTACGCCTTCTCCCTTCCTTTTGTCCTTTCCTTGCTTGTAGTACGTTTTATTTCCGTCTTTTTCTTCTGTACCATCTTGGTTCGTGCCATTGTCAAACTCTATCATCAGTTTGCAGCTGGAGGCAAGGCATAGATGGGACTGGAACTACGAGCGATTCAGTCCCCAATCTTCTCTGAGCCAATTGACTTTGCTTTTCATGGGAAAGCTTTTACCTTGTTGGTTGGGAGCAGTGGGTCTGGAAAATCTAGTCTCTTTCAAATAATTGCCCAAGTCAGTTCTCTTCCCTATAGCGGTCAAGTCCTGATAAATGGGAGCGAGGTCAGTCAGCTTTCTATCGTCGAACGTGTTCAGACGGTTGGTATTCTCTTTCAAAATCCCAATCATCAATTTACTATGGAGAACTTGTTTGAGGAGCTGATTTTTACCTTGGAGAATATTGGCCATCTTGTGCAAGAGATTGATGCTAAAATAGCAGAGGTAGTCCAGCAATGTCGCTGCAAGGCAATCTTGCACCGTCCCATCCATCACTTATCAGGTGGGGAAAAGCAAAAGGCTGCTTTGGCTGTTCTCTTTGCTATGAATCCTAGGGTCTATCTCTTGGATGAGCCCTTCGCTTCCATTGACCGCAAGAGTAGGATAGAGATATTGGAGATTCTAAAAGAGTTGGTCTCTGATGGGAAGACAGTTATTTTGTGCGACCATGATTTATCTGATTATGAAGCCTATATCGACCATATGGTGGAGCTAAGAGACGGACAACTAAGGAAAATAAATCAAATCCCTGCCTCTGAAATGACACAGGCTGTTTCAAAGGAAGTTGCTTCTAGCTCAGAACTATTCCATATGGACCGTGTGACTTGTGAGCTGGGGAATCGCCCCCTCTTTTCGGTTGATGATTTTACTTTCTACCAAGGGATTTCCTGTATTTTGGGTGACAATGGTGTCGGGAAATCAACCCTCTTTCGCTCCATTCTTCAATTTCAAAAGTATAAAGGGAAAATTACCTGGAAGGGGACAGTTCTGAAAAAGAAAAAGAGTTTGTACCGTGACTTGACGGGTGTTGTTCAAGAAGCTGAGAAACAGTTTATCCGAGTCAGTCTGCGAGAGGAACTTCAATTAGATGGACCTGATTCTGAAAGAAATCAGCGAATTTTCCAAGCTTTACAATATTTTGATCTGGAGCAAGCACTCGATAAGAGTCCTTATCAATTAAGTGGCGGCCAGCAAAAGATTCTTCAGCTCTTGACCATCTTAACCAGCAAGGCGTCTGTGATCTTGCTAGATGAACCTTTTGCTGGTTTGGATAATAGAGCTTGCGACTATTTTTGTCAGTGGATTGTGGAGGAGAGAAATCAAGGAAGAAGTTTTCTAATCATTAGCCATCGTTTAGATCCCTTGATCTCTGTGGTTGATTATTGGATTGAGATGACTAGTCAGGGTCTCAGTCATGTGAAAGAAGTGACAATTACCAAACCACTCACATCTCAGAGTAGCAATACCCAAAAGGAGGTGAGATAGTATGGTCAAAGTAGCAACCCAGACACCGATTATCAGTCTATTTTTGCTGATTTTATCCTTGGAAACATCTTTCATTCCTTCGATTGCTCTGAATCTTTCGGTAGTCGCATTTTGTATTCTCTTTATGCTCTATTACCGTCGATTTAAAGTATTGGCTTGGATGATTCTGCTCGCCATTTTGCCATCCTTTGCCAACTACTGGGCAGTTCAGTTACATGGGGATGTTTCGCAGGCAGTCATGCTTGGAACGAGGGCCTTTGTGACAGTTTGTATCGGCCTTGTCTTTGTTTCCTCTATTTCCCTAAAAGAGCTTCTCTTGTACTTGGCCCAAAAGGGGTTATCACGGTCTTGGGCTTATGCCTTGATTGTGGTATTCAATTCCTTTCCCCTTATTCAGCAAGAGATCAAGTCCCTCAAGGAAGCTTGCTTATTACGCGGTCAAGAACTACATTTTTGGTCGCCCCTGATTTACAGTAAGGTTTTGATGACGGTCTTTAGATGGCGCCATCTTTATCTGAGAGCTCTATCTGCGCATGGATATGACGAACATGCACAGTTGGAAAATCACTATCGAACCTTTTATATTTCTAAAAAAACAAAATTAATCTACCTGCTGTTCTTTTTATTGCTTCAAAGCAGTCTATTTTTATAAAGGAGTTATTATGGAATTTACAGATATTGCGATGGAATTATCCAAGGAAGCTTGGCAGTCTTCCTTTCATCACCCCTTTGTTTTACAGTTGCAAGAGGGAAATTTAGACCCGTCCATCTTTCGCTATTACTTGATTCAGGATGCCTACTATTTGAAGGCCTTCTCAGAAGCCTATCACCTCTTGGCTGATAAGACTTCAAACCAAGAGATGAAAAGACTCTTGAAACAAAATGCCCAGAGTCTAGTGGAAGGTGAGTTATTTATCCGCCAACAATTTTTCAAGGAATTGGAAATCAGCGACGAGGAAATGGAGCAACATCCAATCGCTCCAACCTGCTATCATTACATTTCTCATATTTATCGACAATTTGCAGAGCCAAACTTGGGCATTGCCTTTGCAAGCTTGCTCCCTTGTCCCTGGCTATACCATGATATAGGCAAATCACTTAATCTTAAACCATCACCAAATCCTCTCTACCAACAATGGATTGAAACTTATATTACGGATGAGTTGGAGCAGCAGATCAGAGAGGAAGAAGCTCTGGTCAATCAGCTTTATCAAGAAAGCGATGAGACAGACAAGCAAAAAATGCTAGATGCCTTCTACATTAGTGTTCATATGGAAGCCAAGTTTTGGGAAATGGCCTACCAACACCAGACATGGAAGAGCGATTTACAGTCTTTAGCAAAAGGAGAAGAATAGAAATATGAGAAACCACCAATTACAAGTTCACAAATTAACCATTTTATCCATGATGATTGCCCTTGATGTAGTCCTTACGCCTATCTTTCGGATTGAGGGAATGGCACCGATGTCCAGTGTAGTCAATATTCTGGCAGGAATCATGATGGGACCTGTTTATGCCTTGGTCATGGCTACAGTCACAGCCTTTATCCGTATGACGACTCAAGGGATTCCGCCTTTAGCACTTACAGGAGCGACTTTTGGAGCACTTCTTGCAGGTCTCTTTTATAAGTACGGTCGGAAATTTCACTATTCTGCTCTAGGAGAGATTGTGGGAACAGGGGTTATCGGTTCCATTGTTTCATATCCTGTTATGGTTCTCTTTACAGGATCTGCGGCGAAGCTTAGCTGGTTTATCTATACTCCTCGATTTTTCGGAGCAACCTTGATTGGTACAGCGATTTCCTTTATTGCCTTTCGATTTTTAATCAAGCAGGAATTCTTTAAAAAAGTGCAAGGATATTTTTTCAGTGAAAGGATAGACTGATGCAGGCATTTACAAATCCCTTTCCTCTAGGCTCTAGTTCCCTAATTCACTGTATCACCAATGAGATTTCTTGTGAGATGCTGGCCAATGGAATTTTGGCGCTGGGATGCAAACCTGTCATGGCAGATGATCCCCGTGAGGTTCTTGATTTTACCAAACAAAGCCAGGCTCTCTTCATCAATTTGGGGCATTTGTCTGCTGAGAAGGAAAAATCAATTCGTATGGCAGCTTCTTATGCAGCTCAAGTTTCTCTCCCAATGGTAGTAGATGCGGTTGGCGTAACAGCTTCATCCATCCGTAAGAGCTTAATTAAAGACTTTTTAGACTACAGACCTACAGTCCTTAAAGGAAATATGTCGGAAATCCGAAGTCTTGTTGGCTTAAAACACCACGGAGTTGGGGTCGATGCTAGTGCTAAAGATCAAGAAACTGAGGATTTGCTTAAAGTCTTGAAAGACTGGTGTCAGATTTATCTTGGAATGTCATTCTTAGTCACTGGCACCAAGGACCTCATCGTTTCAAAGAATCAAGTTGCTGTATTGGGAAATGGCTGTGCAGAATTAGACTGGATAACAGGGACGGGAGATTTGGTTGGAGCCTTGACAGCCGTTTTTCTCAGCCAAGGAAAAACGGCCTTTGAAGCTTCTTGCCTAGCAGTTTCTTACCTCAATATCTCTGCCGAGAGAATATTTGTACAAGGAATGGGATTGGAAGAATTTCGTTATCAAGTTCTCAATCAGCTCTCTCTTCTAAAAAGAGATGAAAATTGGCTAGATGCCATCAAAGGAGACATTTATGAATAGAGAAGCACTTAGACTATATCTGGTAACCAATCGCTACCAAGATTCCTTGGAAAGTTTTCTTAAAAAAGTTGAGACGGCCTGCCGTTCAGGGGTTACCATAGTCCAATTGCGAGAAAAAAATCTCACAACCAATCAATACTATCACTTGGCAAAACAAGTCAAGGAAATAACCGATATCTATCAGGTCCCCTTGATTATCGATGATCGTTTGGATATCTGTCTCGCAGTTGATGCTGCAGGTTTGCATATTGGAGACGATGAACTACCAGTTTCGGTTGCCCGACAAGTCTTGGGCCCTGAAAAAATTCTCGGTGTCACTGCTAAAACAGTAAAAAGAGCCCTCGAGGCAGAAGAAGGAGGGGCGAATTACTTGGGAACAGGAGCCATTTTCCCAACCACCACCAAGGAAAATGCACCCATCACTCTGATTTCAACCTTGAAGACAATTTGCCAAAGGGTCGCCATTCCAGTAGTTGCTATTGGCGGCTTGACGTCAGAGAACATTGACCAACTTGCTGCAACTGGTATAGCTGGGGTAGCTGTCGTTAGGGATCTTATGCAGGCAGAAGATATTGAGGCAAAAACGCAAGCATTTTTAACAAAGCTGGATGACATTATTTCCTAATTAATACTCAATGAAAATCAAAGAGCAAACTAGGAAGCTAGCTGCAGGTTGCTCAAAACACAGCTTTGAGATTGCAGATATAGCTGACGTAGTTTGAAGAGATTTTCGAAGAGTACAAAAACTCTCTAATTCCCTTAAAGTAGGAACTAGAGAGTTTTTTTAATCTTTAAAGCTTGTATGGTTGACTGGACCAGAACCATGACCGAGTTGAGGGGCATCTTGGATGGCTTTTGTGATAAAGGCCTTGGCCTTATCAACTGCCTGATAAAGGGTCTTACCCTTGGCTAGTTCAGCTGTAATCACTGCAGCAAAGGTACATCCGGTACCATGGGTGTGACAGGTTTGAATTCGAGGACTTTCCCAGACAAATTGCTCATCCTTGGTAAAGAGGAAATCCTTGGCACCGCCTTCGAGATGCCCACCTTTGATAACAACAGACTGGGGACCAAATTCTTTTAAAATCAGGCGACCAGCACATTGCATGTCTTCTGGATTATGAATTGAGAAACCAACAATTTCTTCTGCCTCAGGAAGATTAGGTGTAATAATAGTTGCAAGGGGAAGCAGGTTTGTTTTTAGGTAAGTTCTCGCACTGGTATCAATTAGAGTATCACCGCTTGTTGCGACCATAACAGGGTCAAGGACGTAGGGACAGTCCAGTTTTTTAAGATAGGGTTGGATGATTTCCATGATTTCGGTAGTTGCCAACATCCCAGTTTTTACAGCCTGAGGCTTGATATCCGAAAAGACACTCTCCAATTGGGATTTCAACATTTGAGGAGAAACGTGCTCGATTAATTGAACGCCTCTGGTATTTTGAGCAACAAGACTGGTTACAACGGCCATTCCATAGACATCTCTAGCTTGGAACGACTTTAAGTCAGCCATAATGCCAGCACCGCCACTAGGATCTGTCCCAGCAATGGTTAGAGCAACGGGTAAATAAGTCATATAAAACCTCACAACCAACTGAAGTTTGTATTCTTAAGAACAAGCAAGTCTGTTTTAGGAAGGCAATAGAAGACTGCTAGTCCCCATTATCATTTCCACTTCCATCAGCTAGCATTACCTAGATTGAGTCAAAGGGTCTAACAGTCGTTAATCTCAGCTTTACGCACCCCTAGTGGTTGTTTTCTTTTTTCTTTAGTATAGCATATTTTTATAGTTTATATAGTAAAATTTGACTGCAAATCTCTCCTTACATGATTAGAATTCTATTTTTCGAAAAAATAATAAAAACCATAGTTGACAAATGTAGATTTTGAGAGTATACTGATAATTGTAATCTACAAATGTAGATTTTGGAGGTGTGCTGATGCAGATTTCAGATGCGGAATGGCAAGTGATGAAGATTATTTGGATGCAGGGGGAACAGACTAGTACGGATTTGATCAGGGTTCTGGCGGAGCGGTTCGACTGGTCCAAGTCGACCATTCAGACTCTTTTGGCTCGTTTGGTTGAGAAAGATTGTTTGACTCGGAAAAAAGAGGGCAAGTCCTTTGTTTATTCAGACCTATTAACTCTGGACCAAAGTCGGGATTTGCTTGTCCAAGATATCAAAGACAAGGTTTGTTCCCGTAGGATTAAGAACTTGTTAGCTGATTTGATTGTCGAATGTGATTTTACTCTGGCTGACTTGGAAGACTTGGAAGCTGTGATTTCTAAGAAGAAATCAAGCGCTGTAACAGAAGTAAAATGTAATTGTATGTAAAGGAGACGTCATGTTAAATAGTATTGTAACCATTGTTTGTATTGCCCTTATCGTGTTTATCTTGTTTTGGTTTTTCAAAAAGCCTGAAAAATCTGGACAAAAGGCCCAGCAAAAAAACGGCTACCAAGAGATTCGAGTGGAAGTCATGGGGGGCTATACGCCTGAGTTGATTGTCCTCAAGAAATCAGTGCCAGCCCGCATTGTTTTTGACCGCAAGGATCCTTCACCTTGTTTGGATCAGATCGTATTTCCAGATTTTGGTGTACATGCGGACCTGCCTATGGGTGAAGAATATGTAGTGGAAATCACTCCTGAGCAGGCTGGAGAGTTTGGCTTTGCTTGTGGTATGAACATGATGCACGGCAAGATGATTGTAGAGTAGGAGGAAATGATGACAGAAATTGTGAAAGCAAGCCTAGAAAATGGCATTCAAAAAATCCGTATCCGAGCTGAAAAAGGCTATCATCCAGCACATATCCAGCTTCAAAAAGGAATTCCAGCTGAGATTACCTTTCATCGTACAACTCCTTCAAACTGTTATAAGGAAATTCTGTTTGAAGAAGAAGGCATCTTGGAACCAATCGGCGTAGATGAGGAGAAAGTCATTCGTTTTACACCTCAAGAATTAGGTCAACATGAATTTTCTTGTGGTATGAAGATGCAAAAGGGAAGTTATACAGTCGTTGAGAAGACTCGAAAATCTCTATCCCTCTTGCAACGTTTTTGGATTACCAGTATCTTTACTGTGCCTCTTGTGATTCTCATGATTGGTATGTCGACAGGAGGAATTAGTCACCAAGTCATGCGTTGGGGAACCTTTTTAGCCACAACACCGATTATGCTGGTGGCAGGTGGTCCTTATATCCAGAGTGCTTGGGCTAGCTTTAAAAAGCACAATGCTAATATGGATACTTTGGTGGCTCTGGGAACCCTAGTGGCTTATTTCTATAGCCTAGTTGCCCTCTTTACTGGTCTCCCTGTTTACTTTGAAAGTGCTGGATTTATCCTCTTCTTCGTTCTTTTGGGAGCTGTTTTTGAGGAGAAAATGAGAAAAAATACTTCCCAAGCTGTGGAGAAATTACTTGACTTGCAGGCTAAAACTGCAGAAGTCTTGCGTGAGGATAACTATGTTCAAGTCCCTTTGGAGCAAGTCGAGGTAGGTGACCTGATTCGAGTGCGTCCCGGTGAAAAGATTGCGGTTGATGGGGTTGTAGTGGAAGGTGTAACCAGTATAGATGAATCTATGGTGACAGGTGAGAGCCTGCCAGTGGACAAAACGGTTGGAGATACGGTCATTGGCTCAACCATCAATAACAGCGGTACTCTTGTTTTTAGGGCAGAAAAAGTTGGTTCAGAGACTGTCTTGGCACAGATTGTGGATTTTGTGAAGAAAGCTCAGACAAGTCGTGCGCCGATTCAGGACTTGACGGATAAAATTTCAGGGATTTTTGTCCCAGCAGTTGTCATTTTAGGGATTGTGACCTTTTGGGTTTGGTTCGTCTTGCTCAGGGATAGTGTAGTCGTGCTTGGAGCGAGCTTTGTGTCTTCGCTTCTCTATGGAGTAGCAGTTCTGATTATTGCCTGCCCTTGTGCCTTGGGACTTGCAACACCGACAGCCCTTATGGTAGGGACAGGACGCAGTGCCAAGATGGGAGTTCTCCTCAAAAATGGAACGGTTCTACAGGAAATCCAGAAAGTCCAAACGATTGTCTTTGATAAGACTGGAACTTTGACGGAAGGGAAGCCCGTGGTAACAGATATCATCGGCGACGAAGTAGAAGTGCTTGGATTGGCAGCTTCCTTGGAAGAAGCTTCTCAACACCCACTGGCTGAAGCCGTTGTGAAACGAGCGAGTGAAGCTGGACTTGAGCTTCAAACTGTTGAAAATTTCCAAGCCTTGCACGGAAAAGGTGTTTCAGGAAAAATCAATGGGAACCAAGTTCTGCTTGGAAATGCTAAAATGCTGGATGGCATGAACATTTCTAGCACTTATCAAGATAAACTAGAAGAACTAGAAAAAGAAGCTAAGACAGTTGTGTTTTTGGCTGTGGACAATGAAATCAAAGGCTTGCTTGCTTTGCAAGATATTCCTAAGGAAAATGCTAAGCTTGCCATCAGTCAGTTGAAAAAACGAGGTCTTAAAACAGTCATGCTGACAGGAGACAATGCAGGTGTGGCGCGTGCTATTGCAGATCAGATTGGAATCGAAGAGGTCATTGCAGGTGTCTTACCAGAAGAAAAAGCCCATGAAATCCATAAACTACAAGCGACTGGAAAAGTAGCCTTTGTTGGTGATGGTATCAATGACGCTCCTGCTCTCAGTGTAGCAGATGTGGGGATTGCTATGGGAGCTGGAACAGATATTGCCATCGAGTCAGCAGACTTGGTCTTGACAACCAATAACCTCCTAGGAGTGGTTCGTGCCTTTGACATGAGTAAGAAAACCTTTAATCGAATTCTGCTCAATCTTTTCTGGGCTTTTATCTACAATGTCGCCGGAATTCCGATTGCAGCAGGAGTCTTTTCAGGTGTTGGACTGGCCCTCAATCCAGAACTAGCTGGTCTAGCCATGGCCTTTAGTTCTGTATCTGTTCTGACCAGTTCACTCTTACTAAACTTTAGTAAAATAGATTAAAAGCGGGCTTGCTCGCTTTTTATTATAAAACAGAGACTAAAAACGTTTTCAAACTGTACTGTAATAGAGAATAGAAACTTCTGAGCAGATTCTTAGTAAACTAAAAATAAATGTGATAAATTAGTAGTGTAAAAATTTACTGAAACGTTTTCAAAAACTATATGAAACCTTTTTTAGTAGATTTAAAAATATTTGAAGGAGAGTTATCATTATGACTCAAGGGAAAATTACTGCATCTGCAGCAATGCTTAATGTATTGAAAACATGGGGCGTAGACACAATCTACGGTATCCCATCAGGAACACTCAGCTCATTGATGGATGCTTTGGCTGAAGACAAAGATATCCGCTTCTTGCAAGTTCGCCACGAAGAAACAGGTGCTCTTGCAGCGGTTATGCAAGCTAAATTCGGCGGCTCAATCGGGGTTGCAGTTGGTTCAGGTGGTCCAGGTGCGACTCACTTGATTAACGGTGTTTACGATGCAGCTATGGATAACACTCCATTCCTAGCAATCCTTGGATCACGTCCAGTTAACGAACTCAACATGGATGCTTTCCAAGAATTGAACCAAAACCCAATGTACAACGGTATCGCTGTTTACAATAAACGTGTAGCTTACGCTGAGCAATTACCAAAAGTAATCGACGAAGCTTGCCGTGCTGCAGTTTCTAAAAAAGGTCCAGCTGTTGTTGAAATTCCAGTAAACTTCGGTTTCCAAGAAATCGACGAAAACTCATACTACGGTTCAGGTTCATACGAACGTTCATTCATCGCTCCTGCTTTGAACGAAGTTGAAATCGACAAAGCTGTTGAAATCTTGAACAATGCTGAACGTCCAGTTATCTATGCTGGTTACGGTGGTGTTAAAGCTGGTGAAGTGATTACTGAATTGTCACGTAAAATCAAAGCACCAATCATAACAACTGGTAAAAACTTTGAAGCTTTCGAATGGAACTATGAAGGTTTGACAGGTTCTGCTTACCGTGTTGGTTGGAAACCAGCCAACGAAGTTGTCTTTGAAGCAGACACAGTTCTTTTCCTTGGTTCAAACTTCCCATTTGCTGAAGTTTACGAAGCCTTCAAGAACACTGAAAAATTCATCCAAGTCGATATCGACCCTTACAAACTTGGTAAACGTCATGCCCTAGACGCTTCAATCCTTGGTGATGCAGGTCAAGCAGCGAAAGCAATCCTTGACAAAGTGAACCCAGTTGAATCTACTCCATGGTGGCGTGCAAACGTTAAAAATAACCAAAACTGGCGTGATTACATGAACAAACTCGAAGGTAAAACTGAGGGTGAATTGCAGTTGTATCAAGTTTACAATGCAATCAACAAACATGCTGATCAAGACGCTATCTATTCAATCGACGTAGGTGACACTACTCAAACATCTACTCGTCACCTTCATATGACACCTAAGAACATGTGGCGTACATCTCCACTCTTTGCGACAATGGGTATTGCTCTTCCTGGTGGTATCGCTGCTAAGAAAGACAATCCAGATCGCCAAGTATGGAACATCATGGGTGACGGTGCATTCAATATGTGCTACCCAGACGTTATCACAAACGTTCAATACGACCTTCCAGTTATCAACGTTGTCTTCTCAAATGGTAAATATGCCTTCATCAAGGACAAATACGAAGACACAAACAAACACTTGTTTGGTTGTGACTTCCCTAATGCTGACTATGCGAAAATCGCTGAAGCTCAAGGAGCTGTTGGATTTACAGTTGACCGTATCGAAGACATCGATGCAGTTGTTGCAGAAGCTGTTAAATTGAACAAAGAAGGTAAAACTGTTGTTATCGATGCTCGCATCAGTCAACACCGTCCACTTCCAGTAGAAGTACTTGAATTGGATCCAAAACTTCACTCAGAAGAAGCAATCAAAGCCTTCAAGGAAAAATACGAAGCAGAAGAACTCGTACCATTCCGTCTCTTCTTGGAAGAAGAAGGGTTGCAATCACGCGCAATTAAATAATTCCTTCGTGGAACTTAAAAAGATCGGAGCAATCCGGTCTTTTTATGGAGGATAGTAAATGAATTTAAATCAATTAGATATTATCGTTTCAGATGTTCCCCAAGTCTGTGCTGACTTGGAGCGTATTTTGGATAAAAAGTCCGATTATGTTGATGACAGTTTTGCTCAGTTTACGATTGGCAGTCACTGTCTGATGTTGTCACAAAAGCATTTGGTTCCTTTGGAAAACTTTCAGTCAGGAATCATTCTTCATATCGAGGTTGAGGATGTAGATCAGAACTACCAACGCTTGAAAGAGATTGGTGTCGAGATTTTACATGGTCCTTGTGAAACGGATTGGGGAACAGAGTCCTTGCTTGTAAAAGGCCCTGCCGGTCTTGTGATTGATTTTTATCGTATGAAGTAGGTAATGCTATTATCAAATTTTTACCTAAAATTTAAACATTCTTGGAGCAGAACTTGAAAAGATCGGACTAATCCGGTCTTTTTCTTATCATAAGACTGTGATAGTTTACATTTTTATAACAAAATTCTCAGAGTCTTGCTTGTTTTTGCATCAAATATAAAAGCAGGTTCAGTACCATCATTACCCAGATAGTTCCAAACTTTTTATTTCCTTTTTAGTATAATAGAAGTAATAAATCAAGTGAGGTAAAGGTATGACAGAAAGAGGTCAATTTCCAGAGGGGTTCCTCTGGGGTGGTGCTACGGCAGCTAATCAATGTGAGGGTGCTTATAATTTAGACGGGCGTGGTTTAGCTAACGTGGATGTGGTACCGATTGGACCTGACCGTGAAGCCATTATCACAGGTCAGAAAAAGATGTTTTCGTTTGAGGAGGGCTATTTTTACCCAGCTAAGGAAGCCATTGATATGTACCATCATTACAAGGAAGATATCGCTCTTTTTTCAGAAATGGGTTTTAAGACCTATCGGCTGTCCATTGCTTGGACTCGGATTTTTCCTAAGGGTGATGAATCAGAGCCAAATGAAGCTGGTCTGGCCTTTTATGAGGATTTGTTTAAGGAATGTCACAAGTATGGGATTGAGCCTCTGGTAACCATTACGCATTTCGACTGTCCTATGCACCTGATTACCGAGTATGGTGGTTGGCGAAATCGTCGTATGTTGGACTTTTACGCAAATCTCTGCCGCACCCTCTTTACCCGTTACAAGGGCTTGGTCAAATACTGGCTAACCTTTAACGAAATCAACATGATTCTGCATGCTCCATTTTTAGGAGCTGGGATTTGTTTTGAAGATGAAGAAAATCAAGAACAGGTCAAATACCAAGCGGCTCACCATGAGCTAGTAGCCTCGGCTATGGCGACTAAAATTGCCCACGAAATTGATCCAGAAAACAAGGTTGGATGCATGTTGGCAGCAGGGCAATACTATCCCAACACTGCCCATCCGAGAGACTACTGGGCTGCTATGGAGGAAGACCGCAAGAGTTACTTCTTCATTGATGTCCAAGCGCGTGGGGAATATCCAAATTACGCCAAGAAGCAGTGGGAGCGTGAGGGGATTGAGATTGAAATGACAGCAGAAGATTTGGACTTGTTGAAGAATCACACTGTTGACTTTGTTTCCTTCTCTTACTATGCGAGTCGAGTGGCCTCAGGCGATCCAGAAGTGAGGGATCTGACAGCTGGAAATGTCTTTGCCTCCATCAAAAATCCTTATTTGGAATCCTCAGAATGGGGTTGGCAGATTGATCCATTGGGACTTCGTATCACCCTCAATGCCATCTGGGATCGTTACCAAAAACCTATGTTCATCGTAGAAAATGGACTTGGCGCTATGGATACGCCAGATGAAAATGGCTATGTAGCAGATGACTATCGGATTGCTTACTTAGAAGCCCACATCAAGGCTATGCGAGATGCTATTTACCAAGATGGGGTCGACTTACTTGGTTATACGACTTGGGGTTGTATCGATCTGGTTTCAGCTGGAACAGGCGAAATGAACAAGCGCTATGGCTTTATCTATGTGGATCGTGATAATGCTGGTCATGGAAGCCTAAAACGGAGCAAGAAGAAATCCTTCTACTGGTACAAGGATGTCATTGCCAGCAATGGTGCAAGTATTAAGTAGAGCACATTTGTTCACTATTTTTATAAAATCTTCTCCCTACTTTATATAATAGGAAAAAGAGTTCAATTAGATCTAGCTTTTTGCTATAATGAGGGGAGAGAAATCAGACAGGAGATCAAGATGTCAGAACCATTATTTTTACAATCAGTTATGCAAGAAAAAATCTGGGGTGGAACCAAGCTACGTGATGAGTTTGGCTACGATATTCCAAGTGAAAAAATCGGAGAATATTGGGCCATCTCAGCCCATCCAAATGGTGTCTCTAAAGTTGCCAATGGTCGTTTTGAGGGAACAGACTTAGCTACTTTGTATGCGGAACACCGTGAGTTGTTTGGCAATCGTCCAGAACCTGTATTTCCACTTTTGACTAAGATTCTGGATGCAAACGACTGGCTCAGTGTCCAAGTTCACCCAGACGATGCCTATGGACTAGAGCATGAAGGCGAGCTCGGAAAAACAGAGTGCTGGTACATTATCGCAGCGGATGAAGGTTCAGAGATTATCTATGGCCATAATGCCAAATCCAAAGAAGAACTCCGCCAGCAAATCGAAGCTAAAGACTGGGATGGTCTATTAACAAAAGTCCCTGTCAAGGCTGGAGATTTCTTCTATGTACCAAGTGGAACCATGCACGCCATCGGTGCTGGTATCTTGATTCTTGAAACCCAGCAGTCTAGCGATACAACTTACCGTGTCTATGACTTTGACCGTAAGGATGATAATGGCAACTTGCGTGAACTTCACCTTGAAAAATCAATTGATGTTTTAAACATTGGAGATCCTGCAAATAGCCGTCCTGTAACTGTCAAAGCAGATGATTTGCGTTCAACTTTACTTGTCTCTAATGATTTCTTTGCAGTTTACAAGTGGGAAATCACTGGAAAAGTTAACTTCGAAAAGACAGCTGACTACAGTTTGTTCAGTGTCTTAGCTGGTCAAGGTCAACTAACTGTTGACGGGAAAAACTATCCAATCCAAAAAGGTAGCCACTTTATCCTACCAAGTGATGTTGAAGCTTGGACCCTAGAAGGGCAAGGCTTGGAATTGATTGTTAGTCATCCATAAAAAAGAAAGGACCTGAGTTCATTACTCAAGTCCTTTTTGATTACATAAATTGGGCGATAAAGACCACAATGATGATGATAGGAATGATAAAGCGAAGAAGGAAGAGCCAGACTTGGAAAAGTCCCTGTTTCCATGTTCTTTCATCAAGATGGAGTTCCTCCATAGCAAGAGCCTTTTTGAAGATGTAGCCTGTAAAAAGTGAAAGGCAGAGGGCTCCAAATGGCATGAGGAGATTGGAAACCAAGAAATCCATAGCATCAAAGAAGGTCTTCCCAAAGATGTGAGCATCCGCTATAACACCATAAGACAGGGCTGAAGGAATTCCAAAGATAAAGGTCAAGATTCCTAAAATGGTGCTCCACTTGGCACGCTTGCTGTTGTCCTGATTGGTGATATTGCCCACATTAATTTCCAACATCACGACAGAAGAAGTGACCGTCGCAAAGAGGAAGAGCAAGAGGAAGAGGATGTAAAAAATAGTTCCAAAAGGCATCTTGTCAAACAGTTGAGGCAAGACGATAAAGAGCAGGCTTGGTCCCCCTTCAGACTGGATGTTGAAAGCTGACATAGCTGGGAAAATGGCTAATCCTGCCATGATGGATACTGAGATATTCATGGCAACGATGGAAATCCCTGACTGGACCAGATTGGTTTTCTTGTCCAAGTAGGAAGCATAGGTCAGCATAGCTGTAACCCCTAGTGAAAGGGCAAAGAAAGATTGTCCCAGAGCATAGAGGAGACCAGCACTGGTCAGTTTTGAAAAGTCTGGTTTGAGGAAGTAGAGAACGCCTTCCATGGCATTTGGCAGGCTGAGAGAGCGTCCGATGATGACGACAAAGATGATAAAGAGCAGGGGCATCATGACCTTAGAGGCTCTTTCAATCCCTTTTTGAACCCCACGTGATACAATAAAGATATTCAATAGGATAAAGGCAGCTTGAGCTCCAAGGGCAATGGCTGGGTTTGAAATGATTGAAGTAAATAACTGAGCATAATCACTCGTCCCAGCAAGCTGGAACAATTTCCCGAACTCAATACCCAGATAAACCAGAATCCATCCACCGATAACACTGTAGAAAGATAAGAGGATAAAAAGGGCAAAGGCACCAATCCAACCGATAAAGTTGTACTTGTGATTCTTGCCAAGTTTTCCAAAGGTTTTGATAGCGGAAACGCCAGCACTACGGCCAAGGGCAAATTCAGCTAGCAAAAGAGGGAAACCGATTAAAATAGTGGAAATGAGAAAGACAAGTAAAAAGCCTCCTCCACCGTTAGCAGCAGTCATATAGGGAAACTTCCAAACGGCACCAAGTCCGATGGCTGATCCAGCAGATGCTAGGATAAAGCCCAGTTTAGAACCCCATTGCGATTTTTCAGACATAGTTAAACTCCTAAAATTAGTATTACAAAAGAAAAAGCTACTGCCCTTGGCAAATAGCCTCATAAGTACTCAAAATGAGCCTTTCTTTTGATTGATAGACTTGACTATCCTATCATGTTTTCTAAGGTCTGTCAAGAAAACCATTTTCATGTTATGATAAAGTAAAAAAAATTCGCAAAAACGCTTGACTCTGACCTAAGGGTAGGGGTTATACTATCATTGTAAGGAGGAAATCATGTACCATATAAAAGAAGCTGCGCAGCTTTCGGGCGTCTCTGTCAAGACCCTGCACCACTATGATAAGATAGGACTTTTGGTTCCTTTAAAGTCGGAAAACGGCTATCGAACCTACAGTCAGGAGGATTTGGAGCGACTTCAGGTCATTCTGTATTACAAGTATCTAGGCTTTTCTTTAGAAAAAATAGCAGAGCTATTAAAGGAAGAAAGGACAGATTTATTGCCCCACTTGACCAGGCAGTTGGACTATTTGACTCGAGAAAGGCAACATCTGGATAGCTTGATTTCCACCTTGCAAAAAACCATTCAAGAACAAAAAGGAGAAAGAGAAATGAGCATTCAAGAGAAATTCGCTGGATTTAACTACCAAGACCATCAAAAATACCACCAAGAGGCGGTAGAGAAATATGGACAAGAAGTCATGGACCAAGCGCTCGAGCGCCAAAAAGGTCACGAAGATGAAGCTACGGCTGCCTTCAATCAAGTCTTTCAAGCATTGGCACAAAATCTTCAAGCTGGTCTACCTGTAACAGCAACCGAAAATCAAGAAGAAGCAGCCAAACTCTTGCAAGCCATCCGTACTTATGGATTTGATTGTACGATTGAAGTCTTCGGTCATATCGGTAAAGGCTACGTCTATAACCCAGAGTTTAAGGCAAATATTGACAAATTTGGACCTGGCACAGCCCAGTACACATCAGATGTCATTGCTCACTATGTCCAAACTCAGACAAAATAAAATCGGAGGAGTATTCTTCCGATTTTTACTAAATTTAAGTACTACTTGCTTAATAATTTTTCTACCACATTTAGTTTTCGCATGGTCAAATCTACATTGAAAAGTTTTTCAAGATAGTTAGTATTGAGCTTTTTTTGTTTTGCAGTTCTAGGGAGATAGAGGTAGAGACAATGGTTACCGACACAAATTTCTTCTTCGCCGTAATCAATTTTTAATTTTTCTAAAGGAAGACTTTGAATAGATTCTTGATAAAAAATCACGTGTATACGGTCATAAAGATAGTGTTCTCCAAACGGGTTTTCTTGGACAATGTTTTTAAAAATATCCTTATTCTTAATGATTATTTTGAGATCGGCTCCAATCTTTTCCTTTATTAGAGTATGAACCTGTTCTCGTATTTCTTCGAGAGCTAAGTTACTTTCAAGAATAATATTTCCACTTTGAATATAAGTTCGAACTTGTTGAAAACCAGCTTCTGTCAATATATCTACTAGATAAGACATTTTAGGGATAGCATTTTTTCCATTAGGAGTAACTCCCCTTAGCAAGATAATATGTTCCAAAGTCGTTCCTTTCTTTTGGGGTGGATTGTTCCATTGAGTACTGTATATTTAGAATGAATTTGATCCCGCCACCCAGCCAGTGCAGAGGGCAGAAGTGATGTTAAAGCCCCCCGTGTGGGCATTGATATCCAGTACTTCGCCAGCAAAGTGGAGCCCAGGGACTAGCTTACTTTCCAAAGTTTTAGGATTGATTTCCTTAAGACTGATGCCACCTTTGGTGACAAAGGACTTGGCAAGAGACATTTTGCCAGTCACAGGGATTTTGAGAACCTTGATAGACTGGAGAAGTTGCTCGCGTTCCTTTTCAGTCAACTGTTTGACTTTTTCAGGATAGCCTTGCACAAAAAATTCTGCCAAGCGTTCTGGAAGCAAAGTTTTTAAGGCATTTTTCAAGGATTTTTCCCGGTTTTCTTCTAGAAATATAGCCAAGTCCTTCTCAGAAAGTTGAGGCAAAACATCCAGTGAGAGAACCTCCCCACCCTTGACAAAGCTAGACATGCGCAGAGCAGCAGGGCCAGACAAACCAAAGTGGGTAAAAAGCAGATCGTGAGTGATGACATGCTTGCCATAACTTAGGGTCACATCATCTAGTGAAATCCCTTGTAAGGCCTTATGTGGAAAATCTGTCAACAAAGGACTTTCAGCGGCTTCAAGCTCAGTAATGGTGTGTTTAAAATGACGGGCAATCTCATGTCCAAAACCAGTCGAACCAGTAGAAGGATAAGATTTACCTCCAGTTGTGACAATCAGTTTCTCACAAGTGAAGCTTTGGTCAGATGACTTAAGGATAAACTGGTCATCCACCTTTTTAACCGAAACAACCTCAGTTTGAGTAGCAACTTGACCACCTAGTTCAGTGATTTTCTTTTCTAAAGCCTCAATAATGGTCCGAGACTTGTCACTAGCAGGAAAGACGCGTCCGTGGTCCTCGACCTTAAGTTTGACCCCATTTTCCGTAAAAAAGTTAATGATATCATGGTTATCAAATTGGGAGAAGACACTGTAGAGAAAGCGACCATTTCCAGGGATGCCAGCTAGCAGGTCGTCCAAGCTACCATTATTGGTTACATTGCAACGTCCCCCACCAGTCCCAGCTAATTTTTTTCCAAGTTTGCGATTTTTTTCGATGAGGAGGGTTTTCTGTCCATAAAAGCTACTGGAAATCGTAGCCATCATACCGGCAGGTCCCCCACCGATGACTATAGTATCAAAATGTTTCATAGCTCTATTGTACCACAAAAAAACAAGAGATGATGGTCACCTCTTGTCAAGAATGCAATTAATCAATTTCATATCCCATCAGCAAACCACCATCTTCTGCATAAAAACTGCAGAGACCAGAGGTTGGGAGAATCTTAATATCCGCTTGTGGGAAGGTTTCGCGAATTCGCTCTGAGAGCTGTTGGCAACATTTCTCGTTATTGCGTTGGGCCATGACAATACGGCCACCAGCATATCCAGCTTTTACCAACTCTTCATAGGCTGCCTGAACTGCTTTCTTTGGACCTCGTGCTTTTTGTAGCAATTCGAGAGTTCCGGTTTCACTAGCTTCTCCGACCATACGGATGTTGAGAAGGCCAACGACTGTACCGATAAGTTTGCTCAAACGGCCGTTCTTCACCAAGTTATCGACTTTAGCTAGGACAAAGAGTAACTTGGTTCTTTCTTGATAAGCAGTGATAGCTTCAACCACTTCCTCAAAAGACAAGCCCTGGTCAATCAAGTCATTCAATTTTTCTACGAGCAAGTCAACTTCACCGCCAGCAGACAAACTATCAATCACATGAATCTTAGTGTCAGGATGTTCTTCTAGATAAATATTCTTTGCTAGTTGAGCACTATTGTGGCTGCCAGAAAGAGTACCCGTGATGGTTACTAGGAAAATGTTGTTGGCACCCTCAAATGCTCGCAAATAATCATCTGGGCTTGGACAAGCTGATTTTGAAGCTTCTGCGGTTGCATACATGGTTTCCATCATTTGGTCAATGTCAAGACTGGCATCATCAACAAAGACCTGATCAGCTACTTGAATGGTTAAGGGGACACTTACAAAGGTTGTGTCAATAGCTGGTGTTTCCAGCTGACGATAATCACAACCAGAGTCAGCAATAATCTTCCAAGTCATAGAAATTCTCCATCTTTGTCAGTTATACATTGACAAAGGTTCTGTCTTTTTTTACAATTATATCATGAAAACCCTTGAAACAAAAGCCTCATCCGTCTGTTGTGACAAGTAGAAAGAAAATGTTATGTCTGAACGTAGAATCTCTGAAAAGTCTCTTGAAAATCTCAGAAAATCAAACCAAGAATCCAATTTACTAACCAGAGAAGCCATTGAAACAGCCCTCTTGCAACTCTTGGAAAAAAAGGACCTGACCAAGATTAGTATTTCTGAATTGGTTAAGCGTGCAGGCGTTTCGCGTGCAGCCTTTTACCGCAATTATGATTCCAAAGAGGAGATTTTAGAAAGCGTCTTTAAACGAACTGTCCACAATATTATGGAACAGCTGCATCATTACGATTTAAAGACAGATCTCTATTTGGTCTGGGTTCACCTTTTCCGCGAGGCCAGAAAGGAAGCCAGAGTGATTCAACTGGCCTTGGATTACCATCTGGAAAAAATCTTTGTCCAAGCCATGCAGGAATTTCTAGAAAAATACCATGGAAAATCAAAAGGTGTCAGCTCTTATCTTCATTCCTTCTGGAGTTCAGCCATTGTATCTGTCCTCCTCAAATGGATCAAGGATGGCATGAAGGTACCAGCTGAAAAGATTGCGGACTTACGGTTACCATTTTTTAAAAAATAGAGAAAAAGGAGAAGAGATATGACTGAAAAAAGACTGGCCTGGGATGAGTATTTTGCAGCCCAAGCCCTACTGATTGCCAATCGTTCCACTTGTAAACGTGCCAAAGTGGGCGCAATTCTGGTAAAGGATAATAAGGTTATTTCCACTGGTTACAATGGTTCGGTGTCAGGGACTGAGCATTGTATTGACCATGAATGTCTGGTCATTGAAGGCCACTGTGTTCGCACCCTTCACGCTGAGGTCAATGCTATCCTCCAAGGTGCTGAGCGTGGTGTTCCTAAAGGATTTACAGCCTATGTGACACACTTTCCTTGTCTGAATTGCACGAAACAATTGCTTCAGGTCGGTTGCAAGCGCGTAGTTTATATCAATCAGTACCGAATGGATGACTATGCCCAATACCTTTATCAAGAAAAAGGAACAGAATTGACCCATTTACCACTTGAGACCGTACAGTCTGCTCTTAAAGAGGCAGATTTAATGTAAAAATTATCAAAAATAAATGGTTTAGAAAGATTTTTAAACCGTTTTTTGGTATAATAAGAGGAATAAATTGAAAGAAGGAATTCCAAAAATGGGAAAAATTGAAGTTATTAATCATCCACTGATTCAACACAAATTGTCAATCTTGCGTCGTACAGATACTTCTACAAAAGCTTTCCGTGAGCTAGTAGATGAGATTGCAATGTTGATGGGGTATGAAGTACTTCGTGATCTTCCACTAGAAGATGTGGAAATCGAAACACCAATTACAAAAACAGTTCAAAAACAATTGGCTGGTAAGAAATTGGCCATCGTTCCAATCTTACGTGCAGGTATCGGGATGGTTGATGGTCTCTTGAGCTTGGTTCCAGCTGCTAAAGTTGGCCATATCGGTATGTACCGTGATGAAGAAACCCTTCAACCAGTTGAGTACTTGGTGAAATTGCCTGAGGACATTGACCAACGTCAAATTTTTGTAGTAGACCCAATGTTGGCAACAGGTGGTTCAGCAATCTTGGCTGTTGATTCCCTTAAAAAACGTGGCGCATCAAATATCAAATTTGTCTGCCTCGTATCTGCTCCAGAAGGTGTTAAAGCCCTTCAAGAAGCTCATCCAGATGTAGAAATCTTTACAGCAGCCTTAGATGAACGTTTGAACGAACACGGTTATATCGTTCCAGGTCTTGGAGATGCTGGAGACCGCTTGTTCGGTACAAAATAAAATTAAAAAGAGATTGACTTGGAAAAGGATTTCCAGTCGTGGAAGGAGGTTGAATTTTTGTTTCTGTTTAATGAAAGCAGAGCAAAGATTTGACCTTTTTTGACCTAGATATTATAATAGTCTTATCTTCAGTCATTTGACCAACAAAAATAAAACTCAAAAGGAGAAATGAATGATTCCTGTAGTTATTGAACAAACAAGCCGTGGGGAACGTTCCTACGATATTTACTCACGTCTTCTCAAAGACCGCATCATTATGCTGACTGGTCCAGTTGAAGACAACATGGCTAACTCAGTTATTGCCCAGTTGCTTTTCTTGGATGCCCAAGATAGTACAAAAGATATTTACCTTTATGTCAATACACCTGGTGGTTCTGTTTCAGCTGGTTTGGCAATCGTTGATACCATGAACTTTATCAAAGCGGATGTCCAAACTATCGTTATGGGTATGGCAGCATCTATGGGTACTGTCATCGCATCAAGTGGAGCAAAAGGCAAACGTTTCATGCTTCCAAATGCTGAATACATGATTCACCAACCAATGGGTGGTACAGGTGGTGGTACCCAACAAACTGATATGGCTATCGCTGCAGAACACTTGCTTAAAACTCGTAACACTTTGGAAAAAATCTTGGCAGAAAATTCAGGTCAGTCAATCGAAAAAGTCCATGCAGATGCAGAACGCGATAACTGGATGAGTGCCCAAGAAACACTTGAATATGGCTTTATTGATGAAATCATGGCTAACAATTCATTGAATTAATGATGATAGAAGGCAAACTCGACTGGGTTTGCTTTTTTTGGTATAATAGGGAGAGATTTCTTAGAAAGAGGATTTATCATGTTTGAAAAAGTCAATCGATCTGGCTTGATTATCTATCTTTACTATAATCGTGATGCCAAAAAACTGCAGGATTATGGAGATATTACCTATCATTCCAAGAAACATCGTTACTTACAACTCTATGTTCCAACTCAAGAAGTGGAGCAATTGGTCGGACACTTGAGCAAGGAAAAATTTATAAAAAAAGTAAGGGTTTGTCATATACAAGAGCTGGAAACACCCTTTGTGGGCAATCTTCATCGAGAGGAAAACGTTATCATTAAAAAAGTTCAAGAAAAGTGTTGACAATTTTCTGATAATTCGGTATATTCTTAACATGCTATTTATTTAAGAAATAAGGAGACAAAAAAGATGAAGAAAAAATTTGCCCTATCGTTTGTAGCGCTTGCAAGTGTAGCACTTCTTGCAGCCTGTGGAGAAGTGAAGTCTGGAGCGTCAAACGCTGCTGGTAACTCAGTAGATGAAAAGACAATCAAAATCGGATTTAACTTCGAAGAAACTGGTGCCGTAGCAGCCTACGGAACATCTGAACAAAAAGGTGCCCAACTTGCTGTTGATGAAATCAATGCTGCAGGTGGTATCGATGGAAAACAAATCGAAGTAGTCGATAAAGATAACAAGTCTGAAACAGCAGAGGCTGCTTCAGTAACAACTAACCTTGTAACCCAATCTAAAGTATCAGCAATCGTAGGACCTGCGACATCTGGTGCAACTGCAGCTGCGGTAGCGAACGCTACAAAAGCAGGTGTTCCATTGATCTCACCAAGTGCGACTCAAGATGGATTGACTAAAGGTCAAGATTATCTCTTTATCGGAACTTTCCAAGATAGTTTCCAAGGAAAAATTATCTCAAACTATGTTTCTGATAAATTACAAGCTAAGAAAGTTGTTCTTTACACTGACAATGCCAGCGACTATGCTAAAGGTATTGCTAAAGCCTTCCGTGAAGCTTACAAGGGTGAAATCGTTGCTGATGAAACTTTCGTAGCAGGTGACACAGACTTCCAAGCAGCCCTTACAAAAATGAAAGGGAAAGACTTTGATGCTATCATCGTCCCTGGTTACTACACTGAAGCTGGTAAAATTGTAAACCAAGCGCGTGGTATGGGAATTGACAAACCAATCGTTGGTGGTGATGGATTCAACGGTGAAGAGTTTGTACAACAAGCAACTGCTGAAAAAGCATCAAACATCTACTTTATCTCAGGCTTCTCAACTACTGTAGAAGTTTCAGCTAAAGCAAAAGCTTTCCTTGATGCTTACCGCGCTAAGTACAATGAAGAGCCTTCAACATTTGCAGCCTTGGCTTATGACTCAGTTCACCTTGTAGCAAACGCAGCAAAAGGTGCTAAAAACTCTGGCGAAATCAAGGATAACCTTGCTAAAACAAAAGACTTTGAAGGTGTAACTGGTCAAACAAGCTTCGATGCAGACCACAACACAGTCAAAACTGCTTACATGATGACCATGAACAATGGTAAGGTTGAAGCAGCAGAAGTTGTAAAACCATAATAGAAAAATGTTGAAATAGGGAATGAGCCTTTGACTCACTCCCTGTTTCGATGTTTAATACTCTTCGAAAATCAAATTCAAACTGCGTCAACGTCGCCTTGCCGTACTCAAGTACAGCCTGTGGCTAGTTTCCTAGTTTGCTCTTTGATTTTTATTGAGTATAAGAACCTATCAAAAAGTGAGGGGCAACCCTCAAAATTATCAATAGAAAGAGTGAATCTTATGCTCCAACAACTAGTAAATGGTTTGATTCTAGGTAGTGTTTATGCGCTGTTAGCCCTAGGATATACCATGGTTTACGGAATTATCAAGCTCATCAACTTCGCCCACGGTGATATTTATATGATGGGAGCCTTTATCGGTTATTTCTTGATTAATTCTTTCCAAATGAATTTCTTTGTAGCTCTTATTGTAGCTATGCTAGCGACAGCCATTCTTGGAGTCGTGATTGAGTTCCTTGCTTACCGACCTTTGCGTCACTCTACTCGTATTGCTGTTTTGATTACAGCTATTGGGGTTTCTTTCCTATTGGAGTATGGCATGGTCTATCTGGTTGGTGCTAATACTCGTGCCTTCCCTCAAGCGATTCAAACAGTGCGCTATGATTTGGGACCAATTAGCTTAACAAACGTTCAGTTAATGATCTTGGCAATTTCCTTGATTTTGATGATTTTGTTACAGGTCATTGTTCAAAAGACAAAGATGGGGAAAGCTATGCGTGCTGTATCTGTAGATAGCGATGCGGCACAATTGATGGGGATCAATGTAAACCGTACTATCAGCTTTACCTTCGCTTTGGGTTCAGCTCTTGCGGGTGCGGCTGGTGTTCTGATTGCCCTCTATTATAACTCTCTTGAGCCTTTGATGGGGGTTACTCCAGGTCTTAAATCTTTCGTTGCCGCGGTACTTGGTGGTATCGGAATCATTCCTGGTGCGGCTCTTGGTGGATTTGTCATTGGTCTATTGGAAACCTTTGCGACAGCCTTTGGGATGTCAGACTTCCGTGATGCCATTGTTTATGGAATCTTGTTGTTGATCTTGATTGTCCGCCCAGCTGGTATCCTTGGTAAAAATGTGAAAGAGAAGGTGTAAACGATGAAAGAAAATTTAAAAGTTAATATTCTATGGTTACTCCTTTTATTAGCTGGCTATGGCTTGATTAGTGTACTGGTTTCAGTCGGAGTACTCAATCTATTCTATGTACAGATTTTACAACAAATCGGAATTAATATTATTCTGGCTGTTGGTCTTAACTTAATCGTTGGTTTTTCAGGACAATTTTCACTTGGTCATGCTGGTTTCATGGCGATTGGTGCCTATGCAGCCGCAATTATTGGTTCTAAATCACCAACCTACGGTGCCTTCTTTGGAGCCATGCTTGTAGGAGCTTTGCTTTCAGGAGCGGTTGCCTTACTTGTCGGAATTCCAACCTTGCGTTTGAAGGGGGACTATCTTGCGGTAGCGACTCTAGGTGTTTCTGAAATTATCCGTATCTTTATCATCAATGGCGGAAGCCTTACAAATGGTGCAGCAGGTATCTTGGGAATTCCTAACTTTACAACTTGGCCAATGGTTTACTTATTTGTCGTAATTACAACCATTGCAACCTTGAACTTCTTGCGTAGTCCAATTGGTCGTTCAACCCTATCTGTTCGTGAGGATGAAATTGCTGCAGAGTCAGTCGGTGTTAATACAACTAAAATTAAAATCATCGCTTTTGTCTTTGGTGCTATTACTGCAAGTATTGCAGGATCACTTCAGGCAGGATTTATCGGCTCTGTCGTACCGAAAGATTACACCTTCATCAACTCAATCAACGTTTTGATCATTGTTGTATTTGGTGGACTTGGTTCCATTACAGGTGCCATTGTTTCAGCTATTGTTCTTGGAATTTTGAATATGCTTCTCCAAGATGTTGCCAGCGTGCGTATGATTATCTACGCTTTGGCCTTGGTATTGGTAATGATTTTCAGACCAGGTGGACTCCTTGGAACATGGGAATTGAGCCTATCACGTTTCTTTAAAAAATCTAAGAAGGAGGAACAAAACTAATGGCATTACTTGAAGTAAAACAGTTAACCAAACATTTTGGCGGTCTAACAGCTGTTGGAGATGTGACTCTTGAATTGAACGAAGGGGAATTGGTTGGACTAATCGGTCCAAACGGAGCTGGGAAAACCACCCTTTTTAACCTCTTGACGGGTGTTTATGAACCAAGTGAAGGAACAGTTACCCTTGATGGTCACCTTTTGAATGGAAAGTCACCTTATAAGATTGCTTCTTTAGGACTTGGACGTACTTTCCAAAATATCCGTCTCTTTAAAGATTTAACCGTTTTGGATAATGTTTTGATTGCCTTTGGCAACCATCACAAACAGCATGTTTTTGCTAGTTTCTTACGCTTACCAGCTTTTTATAAGAGTGAAAAAGAATTAAAGGCTAAAGCTTTTGAATTGCTGAAAATCTTTGATTTAGATGGTGATGCAGAAACTCTCGCTAAAAATCTTGCCTATGGACAACAACGTCGTTTGGAAATTGTTCGTGCCCTCGCTACGGAACCTAAAATTCTCTTTTTGGATGAACCAGCCGCAGGTATGAACCCGCAGGAAACTGCTGAATTGACTGAGTTAATTCGTCGCATCAAAGATGAATTTAAGATTACAATCATGCTGATTGAACACGATATGAATCTGGTAATGGAAGTTACAGAACGCATCTACGTACTTGAATACGGTCGCTTGATTGCCCAAGGAACTCCTGACGAAATTAAGACCAATAAACGTGTTATCGAAGCTTATCTAGGAGGTGAAGCCTAATGTCTATGTTAAAAGTTGATAATCTTTCTGTGCATTACGGCATGATCCAAGCAGTCCGTGATGTAAGCTTTGAAGTGAATGAAGGAGAAGTTGTTTCCCTTATCGGTGCCAATGGTGCTGGTAAGACAACTATTCTCCGTACTTTGTCAGGTCTGGTTCGACCAAGCTCAGGAAAAATTGAATTTTTAGGTCAAGAAATCCAAAAAATGCCAGCTCAAAAAATTGTGGCAGGTGGACTTTCACAAGTACCAGAAGGACGCCACGTTTTCCCTGGATTGACAGTTATGGAAAATCTAGAAATGGGTGCTTTCTTAAAGAAAAATCGTGAAGAAAATCAAGCTAACTTGAAGAAAGTCTTCTCACGTTTCCCACGTCTTGAAGAACGCAAGAACCAAGATGCAGCCACTCTTTCAGGGGGGGAACAACAAATGCTTGCCATGGGACGCGCTCTTATGTCAACACCAAAACTTCTTCTTTTAGATGAACCATCGATGGGACTTGCCCCAATCTTTATCCAAGAGATTTTTGATATCATTCAAGATATTCAGAAGCAAGGAACAACTGTCCTCTTGATTGAACAAAATGCCAATAAGGCACTCGCAATCTCTGACCGAGGTTATGTACTGGAAACAGGAAAAATTGTCCTATCAGGAACAGGAAAAGAACTCGCCTCATCAGAAGAAGTCAGAAAAGCATATCTAGGTGGCTAAAAAGGTCCGGTGGACCTTTTTAGTCGGCAGATGGAGATTGCGAAGTAATCATCATTAATAGTCCGAGTGACCTTTTTAGTCGGCAGATAGAGACTGCGAAGCAATTCTCATCTGCACTGGAAGGTTAGCTCCTAATAATTAAAATAAAATCGAATGGAGCGTACCTACCCTTCATTCAGAGAGCTCGATTTTAGAGCTCTTTTTGCTAGCTTATTCATACTTTTCTGAATTTTGAAAAAGAAATGTAAGCGTTTGATAGATTTACAAAAAGATTGTATAATAGGGATAAGAATAGAAAAGGAGAAGTCTCATGGCAGTTAAAGATTTTATGACCCGCAAGGTAGTTTATATTAGTCCAGATACAACAGTATCTCATGCAGCAGATTTGATGAGAGAGCAAGGGTTGCACCGCTTGCCTGTTATCGAAAATGATCAATTGGTTGGTTTGGTAACTGAGGGCACCATTGCCCAAGCAAGTCCATCAAAAGCAACAAGCCTTTCTATCTATGAGATGAATTATCTTCTAAATAAGACAAAAGTAAAAGATGTCATGATTCGTGATGTTGTCACTGTTTCAGGCTATGCCAGTCTAGAGGATGCAACTTATTTGATGTTAAAAAATAAGATTGGTATTCTTCCTGTAGTAGATAACCATCAAGTCTACGGAGTTATTACGGATCGTGACGTTTTCCAAGCCTTTCTTGAAATTGCTGGTTACGGTGAAGAAGGAATTCGTGTGCGCTTTGTTACGGAAAACGAAGTCGGCGTTCTTGGTAAAATTGTTTCTCTAATCGTTGAAGAAAATTTGAATATCTCTCATACAGTAAATATTCCACGTAAAGATGGTAAGGTGATTATCGAAGTTCAAATCGATGGAACGATTGATTTACCAGCCTTGAAAGAAAAATTTGAATCAGAGAATATTCAAGTAGAAGAAATCACTCGTACTTCAGCAAAAGTCCTGTAAGAAGGGAAGCCGAAAGGCTTCTTTTTTCATGAAAAGGGATTAGAGCAAAAGATGGAAAGAAATGATAAAATATGCTATAATGAAATGATGTAAAAAAGGAGTATTTATGGACATTTCAGTAATTCGTCAAAAAATTGACGCAAATCGTGAAAAATTAGCTTCCTTCAGGGGGTCTCTTTGACCTCGAAGGTTTAGAGGAAGAGATTGCCATCTTGGAAAACAAGATGACAGAACCTGATTTTTGGAACGATAATATCGCGGCCCAAAAAACGTCGCAAGAATTAAATGAATTAAAAAATACCTACAATACCTTCCATAAAATGGAAGAGTTGCAGGATGAAGTCGAAATTTTATTAGACTTTTTAGCTGAAGACGAGTCAGTGCATGAGGAACTGGTTGGACAGTTATCAGAACTTGATAAGATGATGACCAGTTACGAGATGACCCTTCTCTTGTCGGAACCTTATGACCATAATAATGCCATCTTGGAAATCCATCCAGGTTCTGGTGGTACAGAGGCTCAGGACTGGGGTGATATGCTGCTGCGTATGTATACTCGTTATGGCAATGCTAAAGGATTTAAAGTAGAAGTCTTGGATTATCAAGCAGGTGATGAGGCTGGTGTTAAGTCAGTAACCTTATCGTTTGAAGGGCCTAATGCCTATGGCCTTCTCAAGTCGGAAATGGGAGTTCACCGTTTGGTCCGTATCTCGCCATTTGACTCTGCCAAACGTCGCCATACCTCTTTCACATCTGTAGAAGTGATGCCGGAGTTGGACGATACCATTGAAGTGGAAATCCGGGAAGATGACATCAAGATGGATACCTTCCGTTCAGGTGGTGCCGGTGGACAAAACGTCAACAAGGTTTCAACAGGTGTGCGTTTGACCCACATTCCAACTGGAATTGTTGTCCAATCAACAGTGGATCGTACCCAGTATGGAAATAGAGATCGTGCCATGAAGATGTTGCAGGCTAAGCTCTATCAAATGGAGCAAGAAAAGAAAGCTGCGGAAGTTGATTCCCTCAAAGGTGAGAAAAAGGAAATCACATGGGGAAGCCAAATCCGTTCTTATGTTTTCACACCTTATACTATGGTAAAAGATCACCGAACTAGCTTTGAGGTTGCTCAGGTAGATAAGGTTATGGATGGGGACCTAGATGGTTTTATCGATGCCTATCTCAAGTGGCGAATTAGCTAAGAAAGAAAGGAAGTCACATGTCAATCATTGAAATGAGAGATGTCGTCAAAAAATACGACAACGGAACGACTGCTCTACGCGGTGTTTCGGTCAGTGTTCAACCAGGGGAATTTGCTTACATCGTAGGACCTTCAGGAGCAGGGAAGTCAACCTTTATTCGTTCTCTATATCGTGAAGTAAAAATCGATAAAGGAAGTTTATCAGTTGCTGGTTTTAATCTGGTTAAGATTAAAAAGAAAGATGTCCCGCTTCTACGTCGTAGTGTTGGGGTTGTCTTCCAAGACTATAAACTCTTGCCAAAGAAAACGGTCTATGAAAATATTGCTTACGCTATGGAAGTAATCGGAGAAAATCGCCGTAATATCAAAAAACGTGTGATGGAAGTTTTGGACTTGGTTGGGTTGAAGCACAAGGTTCGTTCTTTCCCAAATGAGCTCTCAGGTGGAGAGCAACAGCGTATTGCGATTGCACGTGCTATTGTAAACAATCCAAAAGTATTGATAGCCGATGAACCAACAGGAAACTTGGACCCTGATAATTCATGGGAAATTATGAATCTCTTGGAACGGATTAACCTACAAGGGACAACTATTTTAATGGCGACTCATAATAGCCAGATTGTAAATACCTTGCGCCACCGTGTCATTGCCATTGAAAATGGCCGTGTCGTTCGTGACGAATCAAAAGGAGAGTATGGATACGATGATTAGTAGATTTTTTCGCCATTTATTTGAATCACTAAAAAGTTTGAAACGAAATGGTTGGATGACAGTGGCTGCTGTCAGCTCAGTCATGATTACTTTGACCTTGGTTGCCATATTTGCTTCTGTTATTTTCAATACAGCGAAACTAGCTACAGATATTGAAAATAATGTCCGAGTAATGGTATACATTCGCAAGGATGTAGCTGATAATAGCGAGACTATTGAAAAAGAAGGTCAAACTGTTACAAATAATGACTACCACAAGGTATACAATGCCTTGAAGGGGATGTCTACTGTTAAAAGTGTTACCTTTTCAAGTAAAGAGGAACAATATGAAAAATTAACCGAGACAATGGGTGACAACTGGAAAATCTTTGAAGGAGATGCCAACCCCCTCTATGATGCCTATATCGTTGATACCAATACGCCAAGTGATGTAAAAACTGTAGCTGAAGATGCTAAAAAAATTGAAGGTGTGTCTGAGGTTCAGGATGGTGGTGCCAATACAGAACGCCTATTCCAACTAGCATCATTTATCCGTGTTTGGGGATTAGTTATTGCAGGACTTTTGATTTTCATTGCAGTTTTCTTGATTTCAAATACCATTCGTATTACCATTATTTCCCGCAGTCGCGAAATTCAAATCATGCGCTTGGTTGGTGCTAAGAACAGTTATATCCGTGGACCTTTCTTACTTGAAGGTGCCTTCATTGGTTTACTTGGAGCAACTGCACCATCAGTGTTGGTCTTTATTGTTTATCGAATGGTTTACCAATCTGTCAATAAGTCCTTGGTCGGACAAAATCTTTCTATGATTGCACCAGAGGTATTTACTCCTCTGATGATTGCCCTATTATTTGTGATTGGGATTTTCATTGGTTCACTGGGATCAGGAATTTCAATGCGCCGATTCTTGAAGATTTAGGTAAAATAATTACTTTTATGAGGAGGTTGTAAAATCTCCTTTTTTGCTACAAAAATTTTAGAAAAGGGACTTCTAATACTCAATGAAAATCAAAGAGCAAACTAGGTAGCTCGCCACAGGATGCTCAAAATACTGTTTTGAGGTTGTAGATAAGACTGACGAAGTCAGTCACATATATACGATAAGGCTACGCTGACGTGGTTTGAAGAGACTTTCGAAGAGTATAAAGAAGTCGCTCAGAGAAGAGTTCTTGATGGCTAACTTGAAATTTGACACTAGAAATTTTTTTGAAAAAAGAGGATTTTTTTGAATAAAAGCCTTTACAAAAAAAATTAAAGTGGTATAATTAAATCATAAAAGGTGCAAACGTTTTCGTAAAACGTTTGCCTAAATAAAAATAAAGGAGATTTGAATGATGAAAGATACATTCAAAAATGTCTTGTCTTTCGAATTTTGGCAAAAATTCGGTAAGGCTTTGATGGTGGTTATCGCGGTTATGCCGGCTGCTGGTTTGATGATTTCAATCGGTAAGTCTATCGTGATGATTAACCCAACCTTTGCACCACTCGTTATTACTGGTGGTGTACTAGAGCAAATCGGTTGGGGAGTTATCGTTAACCTTCATATCTTGTTCGCCCTCGCTATTGGAGGAAGCTGGGCTAAGGAACGTGCTGGTGGTGCTTTCGCCGCTGGTCTTGCCTTCATCTTGATTAACCGTATCACTGGTACAATCTTTGGTGTATCAGGCGATATGTTGAAAAATCCGGATGCTATGGTAACTACTCTCTTTGGTGGTTCAATCAAAGTTGCTGATTACTTCATTAGTGTTATGGAAGCTCCAGCACTTAACATGGGTGTATTCGTAGGGATTATTTCTGGTTTTATTGGAGCAACTGCTTACAATAAATACTATAACTTCCGTAAGCTTCCTGATGCACTTTCATTCTTTAACGGAAAACGTTTTGTACCATTTGTAGTTATTCTTCGTTCAATAATTGCTGCAATTGTACTTGCTGCTTTTTGGCCACTTGTGCAAACTGGTATCAATAGCTTTGGTATCTGGATTGCCAACTCACAAGAAACTGCTCCAATCCTTGCACCATTCTTGTATGGTACATTGGAACGTTTGCTCTTGCCATTTGGTCTTCACCACATGTTGACTATCCCAATGAACTACACAGCTCTTGGTGGTACTTATGAAGTCTTAACTGGTGCAGCAAAAGGTAGCCAAGTATTTGGTCAAGATCCACTTTGGCTTGCATGGGTAACAGACCTTGTTAACCTTAAAGGTACAGATGCAAGTCACTACCAACAATTGTTAGATACTGTTCACCCAGCTCGTTTCAAAGTTGGACAAATGATCGGTTCATTCGGTATCTTGATGGGTGTGATCGTGGCTATCTACCGTAATGTCGATGCTGATAAGAAACATCAATATAAAGGTATGATGATTGCGACAGCTCTTGCAACATTCTTGACAGGGGTTACTGAACCAATCGAATACATGTTTATGTTCGTCGCAACACCTATGTATCTTGTTTACTCACTTGTTCAAGGTGCTGCCTTCGCTATGGCTGACGTTGTAAACCTACGTATGCACTCATTCGGTTCAATCGAGTTCTTGACTCGTACACCTATTGCAATCAGTGCTGGTATCGGTATGGATATCATTAACTTCATTTGGGTAACTGTTCTCTTTGCCGTAATCATGTACTTTATCGCAAACTTCATGATTCAAAAATTCAACTACGCAACTCCAGGGCGTAACGGAAACTACGAAACTGCTGAAGGTTCAGAAGAATCTAGCAGCGAAGTGAAAGTTGCAGCAGGTTCTCAAGCTGTAAACATTATCAACCTTCTTGGTGGACGTGCAAACATCGTTGATGTTGACGCATGTATGACTCGTCTTCGTGTAACTGTTAAAGATGCAGATAAAGTAGGAAATGCAGAGCAATGGAAAGCAGAAGGAGCTATGGGTCTTGTCATGAAAGGACAAGGGGTTCAAGCTATCTACGGACCAAAAGCTGACGTATTGAAATCTGATATCCAAGATATCCTTGATTCAGGTGAAATCATTCCTGAAACTCTTCCAAGTCAAATGACAGAAGCGCAACAAAACACTGTTCACTTCAAAGGTCTTACTGAGGAAGTTTACTCAGTAGCAGACGGTCAAGTTGTTGCTTTGGAACAAGTAAAAGATCCAGTATTTGCTCAAAAAATGATGGGTGATGGATTTGCAGTAGAACCTGCAAATGGAAACATTGTATCTCCAGTTTCAGGTACTGTATCAAGCATCTTCCCAACAAAACATGCTCTTGGTATTGTGACTGAAGCAGGTCTTGAAGTATTGGTTCACATTGGTTTGGACACAGTAAGTCTTGAAGGTAAACCATTTACAGTTCATGTTGCTGAAGGACAAAAAGTTGTAGCAGGAGATCTCCTTGTCACAGCTGACTTGGATGCTATCCGTGCAGCAGGACGTGAAACTTCAACAGTAGTTGTCTTCACAAATGGTGATGCAATTAAATCAGTTAAATTAGAAAAAACAGGTTCTCTTGCAGCTAAAACAGCAGTTGCTAAAGTAGAATTGTAATATACTTGAGGTTGGAAGCTGTATTCCAACCTCTTATTTTGGGAGAAAAGAATGAAATTTTTAACACTCAATACTCACAGTTGGATGGAGAAAGAAGCAGAGGAAAAATTCCAGATTTTGCTTGAGGATATTCTTGAAAAGGACTATGATTTGATTTGTTTCCAAGAAATCAATCAGGAGATCACCTCGCAAGAGGTGGAGGTTAATGATCTCTATCAAGCTTTGCCAGCAGCTGAGCCTATTCACCAAGATCACTATGTTAGACTTTTGGTTGAGAAGTTGTTAGAGCAAGGAAAAAATTACTACTGGACCTGGGCCTATAATCATATCGGTTATGACCGCTATCATGAAGGTGTGGCAATCTTATCTAAAACACCGATTGAAGCCAGAGAAATTTTGGTTTCAGATGTGGATGATCCAACAGACTATCATACTCGTCGTGTTGCCCTAGCTGAGACTGTAGTCGATGGTAAGGAGCTAGCAGTTGCCAGTGTTCATCTCTCTTGGTGGGATAAAGGTTTCCAAGAAGAATGGGCACGATTTGAGGCTGTCTTGAAAGAATTGAACAAGCCACTTTTGCTTGCTGGAGATTTCAACAACCCAGCTGGTCAGGAAGGATACCAAGCTATTTTAGCTAGTCCATTAGGCTTACAAGACGCATTTGAAGTTGCTCAAGAGAAAAGTGGTAGCTATACCGTTCCACCAGAAATTGATGGCTGGAAAGGGAACACTGAACCCCTTCGAATCGATTATGTCTTTACTACCAAAGAGTTAGCGGTAGAAAATTTACATGTCGTATTTGATGGTAACAAGAGTCCACAAGTCAGTGATCACTATGGCTTGAATGCTATGTTAAACTGGAAATAATAACTGAAAAGAGGTTGGGATTCTCAAATTCCAGCCTTTTTCTGACTAGAAAAGCTACAGGAAATAGCCTAAATAAGTGAGACTACTGAAATGGAATAAAATGTGGTATAATTGATGGGATAGATAGAATCGAGGATATTATGTCATTTACGAAATTTCAGTTTAAAAACTATATTAGAGAAGCCTTAGAGGAGTTAAAATTTACAACTCCTACAGAGGTACAAGATAAGTTAATTCCTATTGTTTTGGCAGGTCGTGACCTAGTCGGTGAATCAAAAACAGGTTCGGGTAAGACACATACTTTCTTGTTACCGATTTTCCAGCAATTAGATGAAGCTAGCGATAGTGTACAAGCAGTGATTACTGCACCTAGTCGTGAGTTGGCTACTCAAATTTACCAAGCAGCCCGTCAGATTGCTGCCCACTCAGAAGTGGAAGTTCGTGTGGTTAATTATGTGGGTGGTACGGATAAGGCTCGCCAAATTGAGAAATTGGCAAGTAATCAGCCTCATATTGTTATCGGAACGCCAGGCCGTATCTACGACTTGGTTAAGTCTGGTGACCTAGCTATTCACAAGGCCAAGACCTTTGTTGTCGATGAGGCAGATATGACCTTGGATATGGGATTCTTGGAAACTGTTGATAAGATTGCTGGAAGTCTTCCAAAAGACCTGCAATTCATGGTCTTCTCAGCGACTATTCCACAAAAATTGCAACCATTCTTGAAAAAATACTTATCAAATCCTGTTATGGAGAAAATCAAGACCAAAACGGTTATTTCTGATACTATTGATAATTGGTTGATTTCTACCAAGGGACGTGACAAGAACGCTCAAATTTATCAATTGACTCAGTTGATGCAGCCTTATTTAGCAATGATTTTTGTTAACACTAAAACACGTGCTGATGAATTGCATTCATATCTGACTGCTCAAGGATTGAAGGTAGCGAAGATTCATGGAGATATTGCCCCTCGTGAACGTAAGCGAATCATGAATCAGGTAAAAAATCTGGATTTTGAGTACATTGTCGCTACAGACTTGGCGGCGCGTGGGATTGACATTGAAGGTGTCAGTCATGTCATCAATGATGCGATTCCGCAAGATTTGTCCTTCTTTGTGCACCGTGTTGGTCGTACCGGGCGAAACGGCCTACCAGGGACAGCTATTACTCTTTATCAGCCAAGTGATGACTCGGATATCCGTGAGTTGGAGAAATTAGGAATCAAGTTTACTCCGAAAATGGTAAAAGATGGAGAATTCCAAGATACCTATGACCGTGATCGTCGTGCCAACCGTGAGAAAAAACAAGATAAGCTTGATATTGAAATGATTGGTTTGGTTAAAAAGAAAAAGAAAAAAGTCAAACCAGGTTATAAGAAGAAGATTCAATGGGCGGTTGATGAAAAACGCCGCAAGACCAAGCGTGCTGAAAATCGTGCTCGTGGTCGTGCCGAGCGTAAAGCAAAACGCCAAACATTTTAAGGTAATTGTTGGAGTATTGAGCTCCAACTTTTTTTATTTCTAAGAACGAAATATCTACATTGAAATATTACATTAAAGACTGCAAATTGCGCTAAAAAATGATATAATGATGAAGTTATATAGTCCCGATAAGATGGTAGGTCTACATCACTAAGAAATTTCCTATCAGTACTTTGTAACTCTATAACACTATTTTTAAGGGGGGACATTTTTATGTCAGAACGTAAATTATTCACGTCTGAATCTGTATCTGAGGGGCATCCAGATAAGATTGCAGACCAAATTTCAGATGCGATTTTGGATGCTATTTTAGCCAAGGATCCAGAGGCGCACGTTGCTGCTGAGACAGCTGTATATACTGGTTCAGTCCACGTTTTTGGTGAAATTTCTACAAATGCCTATGTGGATATTAACCGTGTAGTTCGTGATACCATTGCAGAGATTGGTTACACCAATACAGAGTATGGTTTTTCTGCTGAGACGGTGGGAGTACACCCATCCTTGGTGGAACAATCTACTGACATCGCCCAAGGTGTTAACGAAGCCTTGGAGGTTCGTGGAAATGCAGATCAAGATCCACTGGACTTGATTGGAGCTGGTGACCAAGGGCTCATGTTTGGATTTGCGGTTGATGAAACAGAAGAGCTCATGCCTTTGCCAATTTCACTTAGTCATAAATTGGTTCGTCGTTTGGCAGAACTTCGTAAATCTGGTGAAATAAGTTATCTTCGTCCAGATGCTAAATCACAAGTTACAGTTGAGTATGATGAGAATGATCGTCCAGTACGTGTGGATACAGTTGTTATTTCTACTCAGCACGATCCAGAAGCCACTAATGAACAAATCCATCAAGATGTGATTAACAAGGTTATCAAGGAAGTGATTCCAGCATCTTATTTGGATGAGCAAACAAAATTCTTCATCAATCCAACTGGTCGCTTTGTAATCGGTGGACCTCAAGGAGACTCAGGTTTGACTGGTCGTAAGATTATCGTGGATACTTATGGTGGCTACTCTCGTCACGGTGGTGGTGCCTTCTCTGGTAAGGATGCGACGAAGGTGGATCGTTCAGCCTCTTATGCGGCTCGTTATATTGCCAAGAATATCGTTGCAGCAGGTTTGGCTAAGAAGGCAGAAGTGCAATTGGCCTACGCTATTGGTGTTGCCCAACCTGTTTCTGTTCGTATCGATACTTTCGGTACAGGAACAGTAGCTGAAAGCAAGCTTGAAAAAGCGGCTCGTCAAATCTTTGACCTTCGCCCAGCAGGAATTATCCAAATGCTGGATCTTAAACGTCCAATTTACCGTCAAACAGCAGTTTACGGTCACATGGGACGTACAGATATTGACCTTCCATGGGAACGTTTGGATAAGGTAGATGCATTGAAAGAAGCAGTAAAATAAGATTTTAAGAGGGGCTTGCCCCTCTTTTTTAATATACTATTTCCTCTAAAATCATTGAAATTATAGCTTGAATTTGATATGATGGTCTTATGGATAAAAGTAGAGCAAAGCGTGAGAATCACGATAAGATAAGAATGAGTTTAATAGCCTTAGTAGCTATCTTTTCAGTAAGCATTTGTGTTCTTGGATCGATAATTGGTTATAAAGTCTACACAAAGCAAAGTTTCGAACAAAAGATTGAGTCTTTAAAAAATGATAAAGATAATCAATTGAGTGAGGGAAACCAGAAGGATCATTTTCGTAAGGGACAAGCTGAAGTAATTGCCTATTATCCTCTTCAAGGCGAGCAAGTGATTTCGTCTGTAAAAGAAATCATGACACAGGATATTAAGGAAAATCTGGAAGATAAGGAAAATCTGGTTTTTTATTATACGGAGAAACAGGATTCGACTTTAAAAGGGATTGTCAACCGAAATGTGATGAAACAAGTCTATGACTTAACTTCTTCAAAAGTTGAAGAGACTGAAAAAACTACTCTAGCGAAAGTGCATTTGACAGAAGATGGTAAACCTTTTACATTTGATCAACTATTTTCAGATGCTAGTAAGGCTAAAGAGAAGCTGTTAAAAGAAATTACCTCTTTCTTACAGGATAAGAAATTGGAGCAAGAAAAGATTGATCAGCTTGTTAAAGGATTCTCTGACCAAGATTTGTCTATATGGAATTTTGATTATAAGGATAGTCAGATTATCCTTTATCCGAGTCATCCTGTTGAAAATATGGACGAGATTGCCTTGCCTGTATCTAGTTTCTTTGAAGTTATTCAGTCTTCCTATTTATTAGATAAGGATGCAGAACTATATAAGGTTTATTATGAAAAGAAAAATCGTAAAGTAGTGGCCTTGACTTTTGATGATGGACCAAATCCTACGACGACAAATCAAGCATTAGATACTCTTTCTAAGTATGGTATTAAGGCAACTTTCTTCGTTTTGGGTAAGAATGTTTCTGGCAATGAAGAGATTTTGAAACGCATGAAAGCAGATGGCCATGTCATTGGAAACCATAGTTGGAGCCATCCAGTGCTTTCAAAACTTTCTCTTGATGACGCTAAAAAACAAATAACTGATACTGAGGATGCGCTAACTAAGGTCCTGGGCTCTAGTTCTAAACTTATGCGTCCGCCTTATGGAGCCATTACAGATGACATTCGCAATAGCCTCGATTTGAGTTTTATTATGTGGAATGTGGATAGTCTGGACTGGAAGAGTAAAAATGAAGCAGCTATTTTGACAGAAATTCAGCGTGAAGTCAAGAATGGTTCTATTATTCTCATGCATGATATCCATGCTGAGACTGTACATGCTTTGCCGAAGGTTATTGACTATTTGAAAGGGCAAGGTTATGACTTTGTAACCGTACCAGATTTGTTAGATTCTCGTCTTAAAGCTCACCAGCTTTACTACGACCGTGACCAATAATTCAAAAAATCTAAAGAGATAAGTTTTCTTTGAGAATTTATTTCTTTAGATTTTCTTCACATAGAAAGGAAAAATAATGAAATCTTATACTTTAAATAATGGCGTTACAATTCCAGTTCTGGGTTTTGGAACCTGGAAAGCTGAAAATGGAGAGATTGCTTACCAAGCTGTCCTAGAAGCTTTAAAGGCAGGCTATCGCCATATCGATACGGCAGCTATCTATAAAAATGAAGAAAGCGTTGGTCGTGCTATTCAAGATAGTGGCGTTCCGCGTGAGGAAATTTTTGTTACCAGTAAACTCTGGAATACAAACCATAGCTATGAGCAAGCTCGTCAGGCTTTTGAAGAGTCTTTAGAGAAGTTAGGCTTGGAATATTTGGATTTGTATTTGATTCATTGGCCAAATCCAAAACCGCTCAGAGAAAATGACCAATGGAAAATCCGAAATGCGGAAGTCTGGAGAGCAATGGAAGATCTTTATCAAGAAGGCAAAATACGTGCTATCGGGGTTAGTAATTTTCTTCCCCAGCATTTGGATGCCTTGCTTGAAACAGCAAAAATCATCCCAGCTGTTAATCAGGTTCGCTTGGCGCCAGGTGTGTATCAAGATCAAGTCGTAGATTACTGTCGTAAAAAAGGAATTTTATTGGAAGCTTGGGGACCTTTTGGTCAGGGAGAACTTTTTGATAGCAAGGAGGTGCAAGAAATCGCGGCAAATCATGGGAAATCTGTTGCCCAGATAGCCTTGGCCTGGAGCTTGGCAGAAGGATTTTTACCACTTCCAAAATCTGTCACAGCTTCTCGTATTCAAGCTAATCTTGATTGTTTCGGAATTGAGCTGAGTCACGAGGAGCGTGAAACCTTAAAAGCGATTGCTGTTCAGTCTGGTGCTCCAAGAGTTGATGATATGGATTTCTAGAAAATCATAAAAAGAATTGTACATTGTTCTAATTTTTGATATAATAGTCAGCAGGAAAGAAAGTCTTATGGCGTTCTTCAAGCGAGCTTGGGATAGTGGGAGCCAAGTAGGGCAAAATAAGGAACTGGCGCTTTCTGTAGTATTTTCAAAAACAATGAAGTAATAAATTAGGGTGGAACCGCGTTTCTGACGCCCCTAGGTCACAGACTTAGGAGCAAAGACACGGTTCTTTTTGTATCCAAAGTCACAAGAATTTATAAAAAGGAGTAAAAGATGTCTAAAAAATTGACTTTCCACTGCATCAATGGCAGAGGCCTCCTTACAGTCGGGCTGCCCCACGCTCAGCACTAGAGTGCCTGAGCTAGACGCAGTACTAACTCGTCTTGCTTCGTCTAATCGACGAGGCAGACTCGTGTCGCAAGTCATTTATAGAAAAAGGAGTAAATAATGTCTAAAAAATTGACTTTCCAGGAAATCATCCTTACTTTGCAACAATTTTGGAATGACCAAGGTTGTATGCTTATGCAGGCTTATGATAATGAAAAGGGTGCGGGGACAATGAGTCCTTACACTTTCCTTCGTGCTATTGGACCTGAACCATGGAATGCGGCTTATGTAGAGCCATCACGTCGTCCTGCTGACGGTCGTTACGGAGAAAATCCTAACCGTCTTTACCAACACCACCAATTCCAAGTGGTTATGAAGCCTTCTCCATCAAATATTCAAGAACTGTACCTTGAGTCTCTGGAAAAATTGGGTATCAATCCATTGGAACACGATATTCGTTTCGTTGAGGATAACTGGGAAAATCCATCTACTGGTTCAGCTGGTCTTGGATGGGAAGTTTGGCTTGATGGGATGGAAATCACTCAGTTCACTTATTTCCAACAAGTTGGTGGATTGGCAACTGGCCCTGTGACTGCGGAAGTTACCTATGGTTTGGAACGCTTGGCTTCTTATATCCAAGAAGTAGACTCTGTCTATGATATTGAATGGGCTGATGGTGTAAAATATGGAGAGATCTTTATCCAGCCTGAGTACGAGCACTCAAAATATTCATTTGAAATTTCGGATCAAGAAATGTTGCTGGAAAACTTTGATAAGTTTGAAAAAGAAGCTGGTCATGCTCTGGAAGAAGGCTTGGTTCACCCTGCCTATGACTATGTTCTCAAATGTTCACACACCTTTAATCTGCTGGATGCGCGTGGTGCCGTATCTGTAACAGAGCGCGCAGGCTATATCGCACGTATCCGTAACTTGGCCCGTGTCGTAGCTAAAACCTTTGTCGCAGAACGCAAACGCCTAGGCTACCCACTTTTGGATGAAGCAACACGAGCTAAACTCTTAGCAGAAGACGCAGAATAGTGAGTAATACTGTTCTCTAAAATCGTTAGAGGCAAGTCGAAGACTTGCTAGAGGGATATGCACCGCCGTACTGTTATGTGGGGATTTTTGAAACCTTAGGTTCAAAAATCAGTCAGCTAAATCCACTTTGATGAGACTGTTGGAAATCTTGATCAATTTTGCATTAGATTTCCATACAGACTCACAAAGTTAGTTAGCGACGTCCCCAGTACCTAAGGTGCATATCAAAAAAGATTGAAGAAAATGTAAAGGAAAAAATATGACAAAAAACTTATTAGTAGAACTCGGTCTTGAAGAATTACCAGCCTATGTTGTCACACCAAGTGAAAAACAACTAGGCGAAAAAATGGCAGCCTTCCTCAAGGAAAACCGCCTGTCTTTTGAAACCATTCAAACCTTCTCAACACCACGTCGTTTGGCTGTTCGTGTGACTGGTCTTGCAGACAAGCAGTCTGATTTGACAGAAGATTTCAAGGGGCCAGCAAAGAAAATTGCCTTGGATAGTGATGGGAACTTCACCAAAGCAGCTCAAGGATTTGTCCGTGGAAAAGGCTTGACGGTTGAAGATATCGAATTCCGTGAAATCAAAGGTGAAGAATATGTCTATGTCACTAAGGAAGAAGTTGGTCAAGCAGTTGAAGCTATTGTTCCTGGTGTTGTAGATGTCTTGAAGTCATTGACTTTCCCTGTCAGCATGCACTGGGCTGGAAATAGTTTTGAATACATCCGCCCTGTTCACACTTTAACTGTTCTCTTGGATGAGCAAGAGTTTGACTTGGATTTCCTTGATATCAAGGGGGATCGTGTGAGCCGTGGTCATCGTTTCTTGGGACAAGAAACCAAGATTCAGTCAGCATTGAGCTATGAAGAAGACCTTCGTGCACAGTTTGTAATTGCAGATCCACGTGAACGTGAGCAAATGATTGTTGACCAAATCAAGGCAATTGAAGCTGAACATGGTGTACGCATCGAGATTGATGCTGATTTGCTTAATGAAGTCTTGAACTTGGTTGAATACCCAACTGCCTTTATGGGAAGTTTTGATGCCAAATACCTTGAAGTTCCAGAAGAAGTTTTGGTTACTTCGATGAAGGAACACCAACGTTACTTTGTTGTTCGTGATCAAGACGGTAAATTATTGCCAAACTTTATTTCTGTCCGTAACGGAAATGCAGAGCATTTGGAAAATGTCATCAAAGGAAATGAAAAAGTCTTGGTAGCCCGCTTGGAAGACGGAGAATTCTTCTGGCGTGAAGACCAAAAATTGGTTATTTCAGACCTTGTTGAAAAATTAAACAATGTAACCTTCCATGAGAAAATTGGTTCTCTTCGTGAACACATGATTCGTACGGGTCAGATTGCTATTCTCTTGGCAGAAAAAGCTGGTTTGTCAGCTGATGAAACGATTGACCTAGCCCGTGCAGCAGCCATTTACAAGTTTGACTTGTTGACAGGTATGGTTGGTGAATTTGATGAACTCCAAGGAATTATGGGTGAGAAATATGCCCTTCTTGCTGGGGAAACTCCAGCGGTGGCAGCTGCTATTCGTGAACACTACATGCCTACATCAGCCGAAGGCGAACTTCCAGAGAGCAAGGTCGGTGCAGTGCTTGCCATTGCAGACAAATTGGATACGATTTTGAGTTTCTTCTCAGTAGGTTTGATTCCATCAGGTTCTAATGATCCTTATGCCCTTCGTCGTGCAACTCAAGGCGTGGTTCGTATCTTGGATGCCTTTGGTTGGCACATTGCTATGGATGAGCTGATTGATAGCCTTTATGCTTTGAAATTCGACAGCTTAACTTATGAAAATAAAGCGGAGGTCATGGACTTTATCAAGGCTCGTGTCGATAAGATGATGGGTTCAACTCCAAAAGATATCAAGGAAGCGGTACTTGCAGGTTCAAACTTTGTTGTGGCGGATATGTTGGAAGCGGCAAGTGCTCTTGTAGAAGCAAGCAAGGAAGAAGACTTCAAACCTTCAGTTGAATCACTTTCTCGTGCCTTTAACTTGGCTGATAAGGCAGAAGGAGTTGCTACAGTTGATTCAGCACTCTTTGAAAATGACCAAGAAAAAGCTTTGGCAGAAGCTGTAGAATCACTTGTTTTGTCAGGGACTGTAAGTCAACAATTGAAACAACTCTTTGCTCTTAGCCCAGTCATTGATGCCTTCTTTGAAAATACTATGGTTATGGCTGAAGACGAGACAGTCCGTCAAAATCGTTTGTCAATCTTGTCGCAATTAACTCAAAAAGCATCCAAACTTGCTCGTTTTAACCAAATTAACACTAAATAAAGTTTGATAAACGGACTTTATCTTATCACAAAGGAGAAGAAATGGATCCGAAAAAAATTGCTCGTATCAACGAGCTAGCTAAAAAGAAAAAAGCAGAAGGCTTGACACCGGAAGAAAAAGTAGAACAAGCCAAACTACGTGAGGAGTACATCGAAGGTTATCGTCGCACTGTTCGTCACCACATTGAAGGAATTAAAATCGTGGACGAAGAAGGAAACGATGTTACACCAGAAAAACTACGCCAAGTACAACGTGAAAAAGGGTTACATGGCCGTAGTCTCGATGATCCAAATTCATAAGCACTATTCTTTCTTTTAACAAGGATAGATAAAATAATAATCAAAAGACTAGCAGACACAAACTGCTAGTCTTTTGTCACTAAAAAAGGAACCAAAATGGTTCCTAAAACTGTTATTAGTTGCTTGCGCCAGATGTAGCGTCTGCGCCACCACCGTGGCCTCCAGCATCACCTGCATCAGAAGCGCCAGATGTAGCGTCTGCACCACCGTGGCCTCCAGAAGGAGCTACAGCATTTCCACCAACTAGACGTTGACCAGTTGTATTGAGGTACCAGTCAAGCCATGGTTGGAAATTAAAGATGATTTCATTGATTCCAGCATATGAACCATCTGGGTAATACATTGCTTGGTAATTATGGGTATTAATAACGCCTTCTGGTGTTCCTGGCACAATTGTACGGACATATTCTTGATCCCCATTACGCAATACGCCGACAACCCATTCAACGTTTTTCATTCTAGAATCTGGCAATGAACCGTGTACAGTTCCTAAACGGTTTCCTGATTGAGCACGTACACGTTTACCAAACATTGTATTTGGATCTTGGTGTGCGTCATTAAAGTACAAGAATTGGTTATTATCGTCTGCAAATGTCAATTCAAATGGCATTGCTTTCAAGAACATGTCAATCTGGTTAACTGTTAAGATACCGTGGTCTAATTTAACGTAAGTATCTCCTGAAACAGCTCCAACAAGTTCAGCTGCTTTTTCTACCCATTCAGGATCATCAGGGTCAACACCTTGAATGGTAGTTGCAATTGAATTTGTACAATATAAATCTTCTGGTTCAATTGGTTTTGGTTTTTTCAATTTTGAAACGACTCCCACATATTTTACAAAGTTGTCCAAGCATGTTTCAAGGAAATTAATAGTTCCTTCATTTGTGATATTGCCCTCTGCGTCAAATGCTTCTTTGGCTTTACCAAGAAGGAATTCGTTACCTGGAAGTGTGTAGGCATTAACACCTGGAGCGTCAAGAATCTTACGAAGGTGAACTTGGGCACGAGAAGTACCTTGGTCGTAGTAAGATGCACCCACAATCATGACTGGCTTGTTTTCAAATGGATGAACTTCGTATGAAAGCCATTCAAGAACAGATTTTAGGGAAGCTGAGATTGTGTGGTTGTGCTCAGGAGTAGCGATGATAACACCATCAGCACGAGTAATTCTGTTATACAAGAGACGCAATTGGAAACTTTCATCCCATTTTTCGTCTTGGTTAAACATTGGAACTTCGTCAATTTCGAGAACTTCTAATTCAAATTTGAGTTTGAAGTGACGACGGATGAATTCCAAGAGTTTACGGTTATATGATTGATCGTAGTTTGATCCTACAAGTCCAACAAATTTCATTCTTTTTGGTCTCCTATCTTACAAATTTTCCCAGTCAAATTCTTCAGCATCTTTGCGAAGTAGTGCTTGTGCATTGCGCAATTTTTCTGTAATTTTTACAAAGATACGGAAGTCGTCAAAAGTGGCATCCAGTTTTTTAATAACATCAAGGTCAACCAAGTCGCCACTTGGGTTAAAGGCTTGAAGAGAGTGTGAAAGCAAGAATTCATCAGGAAGGACACTTGCTTTGATTTCTGGTGCGTTTAAGATTTGACGAAGTTGTAATTGGGCGCGTGATGAACCAAGTGTACCGTAAGAAGCACCTGTAATCATGATTGGTTTGTTCAAAAGTGGGTAAATACCATATGACAACCAAGCAAGAGCGCTCATCAAAACAGCTGGGATAGAGTGGTCATACTCAGGAGTACCGATAATAACGCCATCTGCCTCTTCGATTTTAGCAGCAATTTCCAGAATTTCAGCAGGTACTTGCTTGTCAGCTGGTTTGTTGAAGACAGGAATGTCCTTGATTTCAACAAGTTCAATTTCAGCTTTGTCAGCAAAGTGTTTTTGCATGTATTGAAGCAATTGACGGTTTGTAGAACGTTTTGAATTTGTTCCAACAATAGCAATAAGTTTTAACATGAGATTTCCTTTCTCTTTTTACATAATACAATTTTAAACTCCATTGAAACAGTTGTTTCTATAGAGCAGGAATTCCTGAAGAACAGCTTAGGTGACCTTCCTTATCGATGAGGATGGCTTCGATGCCCTCCAAACTTTCGACTTGCCAGAGGATAGAAGCAGGTCTTTCTCCAAAGAGTCGAGTTGTCCAGATTTCGCCATCGACTGACTTATCAGAGATGATTGTCAGACTAGCTAGTTCTGTTTCAACAGGATATCCTGTCTGACTGTCAAAAATGTGATGGTAATCTTTTCCATCTACTGTCAGGTGACGTTCATAAATGCCTGAAGTCACGACAGATTTATTGACAACAGAGATGGTCATTAAGTGATTGCCCCGAGGATTGGCTGGGTCTTGAATCCCGATTTGCCAAGGTTGATTATCTCTTGCCTGATTTTTTCCAAGGGTCAGGATATTCCCTCCCAGATTGATCAAGGCAGAACTCACTCCCTCTTCTCTCAGAAATTGGGCAACCTTATCTGCACTATATCCTTTGGCTAGACAACCAAGGTCGATTTTCATTCCTTTCTGTTTTAAAAACACAGTAGAAGTAGAAGAATCTAACTCGATATAATGAGGATTGATTAAAGGGAGCACCGATTCGATTTCTTGAGGTTGGGCAACTTTGGCATCTGAAAAACCGATACGCCAAGTTTGAATTAGGGGACCAATACTGATATTGAGATGGCTAGAGGGCGCTAGGCTATGCTCTAACCCAAGTGAAATCAGTTCAAACAGGTCTGGATGAACCTTGACGGGGGCTATTCCAGCTTGGTGATTGATTTCCATCAACTCAGATTCTTGACTATTGGCATTGAAGCGGTATTCGAGCTCTTTGAGTAAATCAAAGGATTTTTGGAGCAAGCTATCTGCTCGCTCATCCACTAATGAAATCGTGATAGTGGTTCCCATTAGGCGTTCAGAATGTGAACTAAGAGGCAAGCTACCAACTCCTTTCTCTTATGAAAAGAAGGTTGAGATATAGTAAATTTATGAAAAATTAACCCCTTACATTTTCTTTCCATGATACTAGCATATCATAAAGTCAGCGTTTTCACAAATAAAATTTGTAAAGATGTCAAGAAATATGCTCATAAAATAAAGAGTAATTGTAAGAAAGGCTGATAAAATACAAATTATTTACATTTTTTACAAAAGAATCGGGAAAATCAGCTAAAGTCTTGTAAACGCTAACAGTAAATGTTATACTAGAAGAGTAAATTTAAAATTGAAGGTAGGAATTTTTCTATGAGTAAAATCGTTGTAGTTGGTGCTAACCACGCTGGTACAGCATGTATTAATACTATGTTGGATAATTTTGGTAATGAGAACGAAATCGTTGTATTCGACCAAAACTCTAACATCTCTTTCCTAGGATGTGGAATGGCTCTTTGGATTGGGGAGCAAATTGACGGTGCTGAAGGCTTGTTCTATTCTGATAAAGAAAAATTGGAAGCTAAAGGTGCTAAAGTCTACATGAACTCACCAGTTCTTTCAATCGACTATGATAACAAAGTAGTTACTGCAGAAGTTGAAGGGAAAGAGCACAAAGAATCATACGAAAAATTGATTTTCGCTACAGGTTCTACACCAATCTTGCCACCAATCGAAGGTGTTGAAATTGTTAAAGGAAACCGCGAATTTAAAGCAACTCTTGAAAATGTACAATTCGTTAAATTGTACCAAAACGCTGAAGAAGTGATTCACAAATTGGCTGACAAGAGCCAACACCTTGACCGTATCGCTGTTGTTGGTGGTGGATACATCGGTGTTGAACTTGCTGAAGCCTTTGAGCGTCTTGGAAAAGAAGTTGTCCTTGTTGATATCGTTGATACTGTTTTGAACGGTTACTATGACAAAGACTTCACACAAATGATGGCTAAGAACTTGGAAGACCACAACATCCGCTTGGCGCTTGGTCAAACTGTTAAAGCAATCGAGGGTGACGGTAAAGTTGAACGCTTGATTACTGATAAAGAAACTTTCGATGTGGACATGGTTATCCTTGCGGTTGGTTTCCGTCCAAATACAGCCCTTGCTGATGGTAAGATTGAACTCTTCCGTAACGGTGCCTTCCTTGTAGACAAGAAACAAGAAACATCACTTCCAGGTGTATTTGCCGTTGGTGACTGTGCAACTGTTTATGACAACGCTCGTAAAGATACTAGCTACATCGCTCTTGCTTCAAACGCTGTTCGTACTGGTATCGTTGGTGCTTACAACGCTTGTGGACATGAATTGGAAGGAATCGGTGTTCAAGGTTCAAACGGTATATCTATTTACGGTCTTAACATGGTTTCAACTGGTTTAACTCTTGAAAAAGCAAAAGCAGCAGGTTACAATGCCACTGAAACAGGCTTTAACGATCTTCAAAAACCAGAATTCATGAAACATGATAACCATGAAGTAGCAATCAAGATTGTCTTTGACAAAGATAGCCGTGAAATTCTTGGTGCGCAAATGGTTTCACACGATTCTGCAATCAGCATGGGAATCCACATGTTCTCACTTGCTATCCAAGAGCATGTAACAATTGATAAATTGGCATTGACAGACCTCTTCTTCTTGCCACACTTCAACAAACCATACAACTACATCACAATGGCTGCACTTACAGCTGAAAAATAAAATTTGATGAACTATCTGGCTTTAAGTTAAGGTCAGATAGTTTTTTAGTTATACTCTTCGAAAATCAAATTCAAACCACGTCAGCTTCGCCTTACCGTATATATGTTACTGACTTCGTCAGTTCTATCTACAACCTCAAAGCAGTGCTTTGAGCAACCTGCGGCTAGCTTCCTAGTTTGCTCTTTGATTTTCATTGAGTGTCAATCTGTACCCATACAATTATCCTTTTTTTATCTTGTGATTCCTTCTAATCTGCCTTAAAATGAAATGGTAGCTACCAATATAAATAATGAGGATAAAGAAATGACTGAAAATCGTTATGAACTAAATAAAAACTTGGCACAGATGCTCAAAGGTGGGGTTATCATGGATGTTCAGAATCCAGAACAGGCTCGTATTGCAGAGGCTGCTGGTGCGGCAGCTGTTATGGCCTTGGAACGAATTCCGGCTGATATACGTGCGGCTGGAGGGGTTTCCCGCATGAGCGATCCAAAGATGATTAAGGAAATCCAAGAAGCAGTTAGTATTCCAGTGATGGCCAAGGTCAGAATCGGGCATTTTGTTGAAGCTCAGATTTTAGAGGCTATTGAGATTGACTATATCGATGAGAGTGAAGTTTTATCTCCAGCTGACGACCGTTTCCATGTGGATAAGAAAGAATTCCAAGTTCCGTTTGTCTGTGGCGCTAAGGATTTGGGTGAAGCCTTGCGTCGTATCGCTGAAGGTGCTTCTATGATTCGTACAAAAGGAGAACCAGGTACAGGAGATATCGTCCAAGCTGTTCGCCATATGCGTATGATGAATCAGGAAATTCGCCGCATTCAAAATCTACGTGAGGACGAGCTCTATGTTGCTGCTAAGGACTTGCAAGTCCCTGTAGAATTGGTTCAATATGTTCATGAACATGGGAAATTACCAGTTGTAAACTTTGCGGCTGGAGGTGTTGCAACGCCAGCAGATGCTGCGCTAATGATGCAATTAGGGGCAGAGGGTGTCTTTGTCGGTTCAGGTATTTTCAAGTCAGGCGATCCTGTTAAACGAGCGAGCGCCATTGTGAAGGCTGTGACTAACTTCCGAAATCCTCAAATCCTAGCTCAAATCTCTGAAGATTTAGGGGAAGCTATGGTTGGAATTAATGAGAACGAAATCCAAATTCTCATGGCTGAGCGAGGAAAATAGATGAAAATTGGAATATTGGCCTTGCAAGGTGCCTTTGCAGAACATGCAAAAGTACTAGATAAATTGGGTGTCGAGAGTGTTGAAATCAGAAATTTAGATGATTTTCATCAGCATCAGAGTGACTTGGCTGGTTTGATATTACCTGGTGGGGAGTCTACAACCATGGGCAAGCTCTTACGTGACCAGAACATGCTGATTCCCATTCGAGAAGCCATTCTATCAGGTTTACCAGTATTTGGAACCTGTGCAGGCTTAATTTTGCTGGCTAAGGAAATCACTTCTCAAGAAGATTGTCATCTAGGAACTATGGATATAGTAGTTGAGCGCAATGCCTATGGACGCCAACTAGGGAGTTTCTATACGGAAGCAGAATGTAAGGGAGTTGGTCAGATTCCAATGACCTTTATCCGTGGTCCAATTATCAGCAGTGTTGGAGAGAGTGTAGAAATTCTAGCAACAGTTGATAATCAAATCGTTGCAACCCAAGAAAAAAATATGTTGGTAACCTCTTTTCATCCAGAATTGACTGATGATGTGCGCTTGCACCAGTACTTTATCAATATGTGTAAAGAAAAAAGTTGAGATTGAATTTCTCAACTTTTTTACATGTAATAAACAATGGCGATGTATTGGAGTGCGGACGCAGCTAGGATGAAGAGATGCCAAATCATGTGGAAATAAGGTTTTTTCTTGGCATAAAATCCAGCTCCAACTGTATAAGAGAGTCCACCAGTTACCATGAGGCTCCAAAAGATGGGTGTCGTTTGACTGATAATGGCAGGAATGATAGCCAGAACCAACCAGCCCATAATCAGGTAAAGGGCAAGGCTGAATTTCTCATTGACCTTTTTAGCGAAGATTTTATAGAGGATGCCAAAGATGGTCGTTCCCCATTGTATGGCAATAATCAGATAGCCAAACCAGTTATTCATTAAGGTCAAGACGACGGGCGTGTATGAGCCTGCAATAGCAACATAAATCATAGAATGATCAATAATTCGCAAGACATATTTGTGGGTCGAACCATAGGCCATAGAGTGGTAAATGGTTGACGAGAGGAACATGAGAAAGAGACTAATGACGAAAATGGATACACCTATAGATGATAAAAATCCGTGTGCCTCATAACTATAGGTGGATGAAATAGGCAGTAAGATGAGCATGATGACTGCACCTACGGCATGGGTCACACTATTAGCAATCTCCTCTCCAAAACTAAGTTGTTTACTGAGTTTAAGACTAGTATTCATTAGATTTCCTCCTCTTCAGTATGATGGATTAAGGCTAGAGTTTGATGATAGAGTTTAACGGTTTGGCAGCTACTTTGTATAATAGGGTTAGCTGGGTCAATTCCTTGGTTCATATAGTCCACAAAAGCATTGTAGAGTTGCTCTGAACTTGCTTGACTTTGTAGAGTATTAAGTGTCTCGGCTATTTCTTGAATAGAGAATACCGACTTGAGGGTTGTGATAGCAATCAGACGGGCAATCTGTTGGCGTTGGTATTTTTTCTTGTCAGGCTTTGTCAGATAACCATGTTTGACATAGTTATTGACCATGGATGCTGTTAGTCCTTTATCTTTATCTGGAGAGATGGGAGCACAGACCTGATTGACATAGAGTAAAACCTGGTCCAGATAGAGGTCAATGTTTGGAATTTCTTCCCATCTTGGGTAAGAAAAAGCAGTTTTCATTTTCAACTCCTTTTTATCTAGTTTTAATAACTAGATTATAAAATAATAAAAACAAATAGTCAAGTTTTAACTGCTTGTGAAAAGGCTTAAATTATGCTATGATGGGAGAAACTAGTCAGAAATGAGGGGAAAATATGGAGATTCGTTTAGCTTTTCCAAATGAAGTAGATGCCATCATGCAGGTGATTGAGCAAGCTAAGAAATGTTTAGCAGATGCTGGTAGTGACCAGTGGCAAAATGGCTATCCAAATACAGACATTATTATCGATGATGTTATCTCAGGCCAAGCCTATGTAGCCTTGGAAGAGGGCGAACTGCTAGCCTATGCTGCTGTGACCAAGAGTCCAGAGGAGACCTATGAAGCTATTTATGAGGGAAACTGGCAAGGAGGAGAATCAGAGTATCTAGTCTTTCATCGTATTGCTGTGGCAACAGATGTGCAGGGACAGGGGGTTGCTCAAACCTTCTTAGAGGGCTTGATTGAAGGTTTTGATTATCTAGATTTTCGCTCAGATACGCATGTTGCAAACAAGGCCATGCAACATATTTTTGAAAAACTCGGTTTTAAACAGGTTGGTAAGGTGCCAGTAGATGGGGAACGTTTGGCCTATCAAAAATTAAAGAAATAATGCAAAAGAAGTACGCAAAAATGCTCTACTCTTCGCCAATAGGAACTTTGTCCTTGGTTGCTGACGAGCAATATCTGTATGGAATTTGGGTGCAGGAGCAGAAGTATTTTGAGAGGGGATTAGGAGACAAAACAATAGAAGAAGTTGTTAGTCATCCTATTTTAGACACAGTTATTGCTTGCTTAGATGATTACTTTAAAGGCAAGTATCAGGATTTATCCACCTTCCCCTTGGCTCCAATCGGTACGGATTTTGAAAAGAGAGTTTGGTCCTATTTACAGGGCATTCCTTATGCTCAGACAGTGACCTATGGACAAATAGCTCAAGACCTGCAAGTGGCTTCTGCTCAAGCAATTGGTGGAGCAGTAGGACGCAATCCTTGGTCCATCCTTGTACCTTGTCATCGTGTGCTTGGAGCAGGCAAGCATCTGACTGGTTATGCTGCAGGAGTGGAAAAGAAAGTCTGGCTCTTAGAGCATGAAGGCGCAGATTTTAAAGATATAAAATAGAAAGTGAAACACATGTTAGAATTTATCGAATACCCAAAATGTTCAACTTGTAAAAAAGCAAAACAAGAATTAAATCAACTCGGTGTGGACTACAAAGCCGTTCATATCGTCGAAGAAACACCTAGCCAAGAAGTCATTTTAAACTGGCTAGAAACCTCAGGGTTCCAGTTGAAGCAATTTTTCAACACCAGTGGAATCAAATACCGTGAATTAGGATTGAAAGATAAGGTAGGAAGTCTGTCGAATCAAGAAGCAGCTGAGTTGCTAGCAAGTGACGGTATGTTATTAAAACGACCGATTTTAGTGGAGAATGAAACTGTTAAGCAAATCGGTTATCGAAAAGCTTACGAAGAATTGGGACTGAAATAGTTTTTATCTATCTCTTTGATAGATAAAATATATAACCTCCCTGTTTCAAAGTATGATAAACTAGTAGGTAGACAAAGTCTGTACCTGACCGTAGCAAATAATTTCATTGACGGCAGAAGTATGGTAGAATGAATCATTATCAGGAGAGGATGTTTTTATGAATGTTACAACGATTTTAGCATCAGATTGGTATCAAAACTTGATGCAATTGATTCCGGATGGCAAGCTGTTTAGCCTGCGTTCGGTCTTTGATGGGATTCCAAGAATTGTCCAACAACTTCCAACAACGATTATGTTGACCATTGGAGGTGCCCTTTTTGGCTTGGTTTTAGCGCTGATTTTTGCCATTGTGAAGATCAATCGTGTCAAGATTTTATATCCCTTGCAGGCCTTCTTTGTTAGTTTCTTAAAAGGAACACCGATTTTGGTACAGCTTATGTTGACTTACTACGGAATTCCTTTGGCTTTGAAAGCCCTCAATCAGCAATGGGGTACTGGTCTCAATATCAATGCGATTCCAGCTGCTGCTTTTGCGATTGTAGCCTTTGCTTTCAATGAGGCAGCTTATGCTAGTGAAACCATTCGTGCAGCGATTCTCTCAGTTAATCCTGGTGAGATTGAGGCGGCACGCAGTCTGGGGATGACCCGAGCACAAGTTTATCGACGAGTGATTATTCCAAATGCGGCTGTTGTGGCGACTCCAACCTTGATTAATTCCCTAATTGGCTTGACCAAGGGAACTTCCCTAGCCTTTAGTGCGGGTGTTGTGGAAGTCTTTGCCCAAGCTCAGATTTTGGGTGGTGCCGATTATCGCTATTTTGAACGCTTCATCTCCGTTGCCCTTGTTTATTGGGTAGTCAATATCGGAATTGAAAGCCTCGGTCGTTTCATCGAGAGAAAAATGGCTATTTCTGCACCTGATACAGTGCAAACAGATGTGAAAGGAGACCTTCGTTAATGATTAAGATTTCGAATTTAAGTAAATCCTTTTCAGGACAGACTGTCTTGGATCATCTGGACTTGGATATCCAAAAAGGAGAAGTCGTAGCCTTGATTGGTTCTTCAGGAGCTGGAAAATCAACCTTCCTTCGCAGTCTCAATTATCTTGAAACACCTGACAGTGGCTCGATTCAGATTGATGATTTCTCAGTTGATTTCTCTAAAATCACTCAAGAAGAAATCCTTGCCCTACGTCGCAAGCTGTCCATGGTTTTCCAACAGTTTAATTTGTTTGAACGTCGTACAGCACTTGCTAATGTGAAAGAAGGCTTGGTTGTTGTTAAGAAATTATCTGACCAAGAAGCGACTAAGATTGCCAAGGAAGAGTTGGCTAAGGTTGGGCTTTCTGACCGTGAGAACCATTATCCTCGCCATTTATCAGGTGGACAGAAGCAACGGGTTGCCTTGGCGCGTGCCCTTGCCATGAAACCAGATGTCTTGCTCTTAGATGAACCAACTTCAGCCCTTGACCCAGAATTGGTTGGTGAAGTAGAAAAATCTATTGCAGATGCTGCGAAGTCGGGTCAAACCATGATTTTAGTCAGTCATGACATGTCCTTTGTAGCCCAAGTGGCTGACAAGATTCTCTTCTTAGATAAGGGGAAAATCATTGAGTCTGGAACACCGGATGAGATTATCCACCATCCGAAAGAAGAGCGGACAAAAGAATTCTTCGCTAGTTACAAACGGACTTATATTTGATATAATAGATAAAGAAAAACTCAGTTAGCTGGACTAGCTGAGTTTACTCTTTAAAAAAGATAGAAATGAGAGAAATCATGCTACTGCAACTATTTTCTTTATATTTCGAGAGTTTGATCTTGACCACCATCCTTGTCCTGATTTTTTTAGGGATTTGGATTGGCCTAAGAGCCATGTCGGGAGTTGATAAGACAGCCAAGGCTCGCCAAGCCCATCTCTATGATATGATTATGATTGGGGTCTTGGTTGTTCCAGTATTATCCTTTGCGGTTATGAGTTTAATTCTTGTTTTCAAGGCATAATCCTTGCTTGATTGACAAGAAAGAGTTAGAATAAAGATAGTTACAACAAGAAAGAAGGAATCTATATGTACGATACTATTATTATCGGTGCTGGACCTGCAGGTATGACTGCAGCCTTGTATGCTGCTCGAAGCAATCTCAAAGTAGCCTTGATTGAAGGTGGTCTGCCAGGTGGTCAGATGAATAATACATCGGATATCGAAAATTACCCAGGATACGCTAATATTAGTGGACCTGAATTGGCTGAAAAGATGTTTGAACCACTTGAAAATCTTGGTGTAGAGCACATCTATGGTTATGTTGAAAATGTCCAAGACCATGGTGATTTTAAGAAAGTGATTACTGATGACCAAACATATGAAACACGTACAGTTATCGTAGCAACTGGTTCTAAACATCGTCCTTTGGGAGTTCCAGGAGAAGAAGAACTGAACAGTCGTGGTGTTTCTTACTGTGCCGTATGTGATGGAGCATTCTTCCGTGACCAGGATTTGTTGGTAGTTGGTGGTGGAGATTCAGCGGTTGAAGAAGCCCTCTTCTTGACTCGCTTTGCTAAGACGGTTACCATTGTTCACCGTCGTGACCAACTTCGTGCCCAAAAAGTGTTACAAGACCGAGCCTTTGCTAATGAGAAAGTCAGCTTTATTTGGGATTCTGTAGTTAAGGAAATCAAGGGTGAAAACCGAGTAGAATCTGTCGTTTTTGAAAATGTGAAAACAGGTCAAGTGACAGAGCAAGCCTTCGGTGGTGTCTTTATCTATGTTGGTTTGGACCCTGTTAGCGATTTTGTTAAGGAATTGAATATTCAAGATCAGGCTGGCTGGATTGTGACAGATAACCACATGAAAACTGCAGTTGATGGTATTTTTGCAGTTGGAGATGTTCGCTTGAAAGACCTTCGCCAAGTAACAACAGCAGTTGGAGATGGAGCTATCGCTGGTCAAGAAGCTTACAAGTTTATCACTGAACATAGTTAATACACTTCGAAAATCTCTTCAAACCACGTCAGCTTCGCCTTGCGGTAGGTATGTTACTGACTTCGTCAGTTCTATCTGCAACCTCAAAACAGTGTTTTGAGCTGTCTACAGCTAGCTTCCTAGTTTGCTCTTTGATTTTCATTGAGTATAATCATAAAAAAGTTTCCAATCAGATGACTGGAAACTTTTTATAGTCTATTTCGGAAAACTTCGTACATGAGAATGGCTGCAGCAACACTGGCATTAAGGCTTTGAACATGTCCATTCATCGGAATGGTAATCATTTCATCGACCTGTTTTTTAATGTTGCTAGAGATGCCTTTTCCTTCATTTCCGATGATGAGGGCGATTTTCCCTTTTGTATTCCACTTGTGGCAAGGAGTACCATTCATATCCGTTCCAAAGGTCCAGAAACCTTCATCCTTGAGTTTGTCTAAGGTTTGACTGAGGTTGGTAACTCGGGCAATTGGAACGTGTTCAATAGCACCTGTGGCCGTTTTGGCAACGACAGGAGTAACTCCGACAGCACGGTGCTTGGGAATGATGACACCTGAAACGTTGGTCGCATCGGCTGTTCTCAAGATAGAACCTAGATTATGGGGATCAGTTAGACCATCCAGAATCAATAGAAGTGGATTTTCTTCTTGACGTGTTTTGGCAAGGATTTGGTTCAGTTCGCTATAGGCAAATTCGGATACTCGTAGAACAAAACCTTGGTGGACAGCACCTTCAGTCATCTCAGAGAGGGATTTTTTTGAGGTCCAAGAAATGGACACCTTCTTTTCTGTAGCCAGTTCCTTGACTTTCTCAATATTCTTACCTCGGAGATCTTCTTGGAGGTAGAGTTTGTTTCCTGTGTTTGCCAGGAGGGCTTCGGTAACGGCATGGACGCCATAGACAATATCATTTGTTTTCATGCCTCTATTATACCACACTTCACTCAGCAGTCCTATTATTATATATAGAGCAGTGATCTACAACTCGCTCTTTTAAATACTTAAATATCACCAATAAATCGGTAGTGTATTTCCAGTTTAATTTGTCTATTCTTGCCTCTACCAATCGGTTGGTGAATAATAATTTTATCAATCAATTCGTTGATAATTTTCGGTGTCAACTTCTCAAGCTGAGTATATTTTCGAATGGTTGTCATAAATTCTTCAATGTTGTGGGCAGATTTCATTTTCACCCCAAGAGTTGCGGTGGCAGTTTGGACTTTTTCCTTCAACTCGGCTTGTTCCGCCTCATAGCTGTCGCACAATTTTTTGAAGCGGTCATCCGCAATCTCACCCAAGAGTTGCTTTTCGTAGAGTCGCTGGATGATAGTATCCAACTCCACCATTCGCTGTTCGTTTTTGGTCAGCTGTTTTTTCAGTTCGCTAAACTTCTTGGTTTCTTTGATTTCAAACTTATCCTTCAAGCGCTGTAATAAATCTGCTTCGTTAATCTGAAACGAGTTTAGCAGTTCTTGAAGCTCGTTTAAAATTAGGTTTTCCAATACTTCTTTACGAAGATAGTGACCGCCCGAACAAGTATCGCCAGCTCGCTTAAAATGGTAACATTTATAATGGTCGAGGTTCACGCCATCTTTTTCTTGTGGGCAAAAACTTAATTTATGCTCGTTTTCGCAATAAAGCAAGCCTGCAAACAAGTTTTCATGTCCTGTTTTGTTTTTCCAGTTATGCCTTTGAACGACTCGCTTGTGGTTCATCATTTCTCTTGCAATTTCGAAATCTTCCTTCGAAATAATTGCTTCGTGGCTATCTGGGAAAATTAGCCAATCTTCACGAGGTCGCAGGCGACAATTTCGCTGTTTGTAGGAAATTTTTGCGGTTTTCAAGTTAATGGTTGAGCCGATATACTCCTCTTTTTCCAATATTTGCCAAATCATCTGAGTTTTCCAATAACAAGGGTCACTCTCTAAAATTCGATAGTTCGAAACACCCAGCTTCTTTTTGTAGCGAGCAGGAGTGAGGACTTTGTCACGCCTTAAACCTTGAGCTATCTCGGTTGGCGTTCTGCCTGAAATATACTCCGAAAATATCCGTTTAACGATTTCTGAAGCATATTCATCTACTAACCACTCCTTACGATTTTCTGGATTATTAAGGTATCCATAAGGGGTAATCCAGCCGATTTTTTCGCCATTTTTGGCTTTGGTATGTTTCGAAAGCTTAATTTTCTCGCTACACTGCATACTATACCAGTTGTTAAAGAGTGAAACCAACGGTGTGAGGTAGGCATCTTGGCTAGATTTCTTGTTACTATCTATATTTTCTTGCAGGGAAATGAAGCGAATATTTTTCGAAGGAAAAACCACCTCCAAAAGATTTCCTGAAAGCAGGTAATCTCGTGAAACACGGCTCAAATCCTTTACCACAAAATTCGAAACTTGGTTATTTTCAACTAATGCCAGAGCTTGTTGGAAAGCTGGACGCTGGGCGTTTGAACCTGAGTAGCCATCATCGTAAAATACAATTGGGTTGCTCAAATTCTCTCGCTCCGCCAGTTTGCTTAAAATCAAGCGTTGGTTGGAAATTGAGTTAGATTCACCTTCGTTTGCGTCTTCTGATGAAAGCCTGCAATACAAAATACTAATCTCGCTCAGACCTTCAAATTCAACCTTTGTCCAATCTGGAATTTGCTTTGTTAATGTGCTGTTTGTCATCGTGTCTCCTTTCAATTACACTCTAACCCATGGACAGGATACCTCGAAAGGGCGAATAAGTCCAGTCTTTGGGGCTTACTTTTCCTGCAAAATCAGCTTTTCAAGTAATTCTTTCAAACTTTTCGAACCACCAAATTTTCGGCTAATATTAAAAGTTGCTCGCCCGATTTTGACAATTCGTTCTTTTTCATTATTCATCTGTTCGTCCTCCAATCCATTCACTAAATTCTTCCAGCGTCACCACCTGAAACATTGGCTGAAAATTATTCAGCTCGCTTTCGATTTTCTTTGAAATCACTTCTTTTCGTTTGTCGTGCGGCACAATCCATAGAACCAGTGGAAACACACCGTCTTGCTCTCGCTGTTCAATGCCTGTTTGGTAGTAGGCGATGTATTTTTTACACTGATTTACCACTCGGTTGAGGCTTTCGGTCGCCATATCGATTTCGCAAAAATAACTGTCCTCGTATCCACCCAAAACCAGTTGGGCAAAAGCATCAGGTTTCAGAAAAATCTTCTTACCCGAAAAGGTGGCATAGGTGCGGTGGCAGGTGGGTTCAAAATCGAACCGTTCCAGCTGGATTTTGCCAGCTTCTTCCAACAATTTCAGAAAAACATACGCTTGTGTCACCGCCAGCGTGTGTTCCAAATGGTGGGCGGTGGGTTCATACTTATTTTTAAAGCGTTGTGGACGGTGTAATGCTTTCAACCCTTTTATCGTGATATGCCAAACGAAACTGCCTGAACCTGCTCGTACGCCACCGATTCGTCGTTCGAGGTGATTGATGAGTTGGCGATTTTTGATCTGGTTTAAAAGCAAGTTAGCTCTTCGGAAAGCAGTTCGCGAATGCTGGCTATCCTGAAAATAGAGGGCAACAATCTGTTTGGTGGTCGCATAACGACACCGGGCGAGTAGGGTTAAAATCTCTCGTTCTTTTTTCGTTAGTTCAATTTTTTCCATTTTGTCCTCCTCGCTTCTTCCGTCCTAAATTTTCGGGTGGAATTTCATCTTTCTTGTTTTGAAGTGGTGTATTTTCGAAATTGGCTAAATCGTCGCCGTAGTATTCCAAACTTTCGGCATAAAGTTCATCAATTGGCTGAGTATTTTTCGAAAGAGGCAGACTTCGCCCTGAGACCCACTTGAAGTGATTGTAAAAAATCGGCATTTGGGCATAAAAGTGAAAAGGTGCAAGGGTCATAAAATCTTCGAAAGTGAGTTCTGGAGCTTGGCTGGCGAGTTCCTTGGCTTCGTGGTGTTCCAGCGTGAAAATGATTTTACTGCGACAATTACTCAAAACGCTGGTACACAGAGTAGATGGCAGTTGCGTCAGGTGCTGGCTAGCGAGAATGTAGCCCACTTTCATCGAACGAGACACCGCAAGGGCATCCTCCAAATCCACAGGGAGCTTAAGGAATTGCCCCAGCTCATCAATGTAAATGGGTAGGAAAGGGCGATTTTCGGGGGCGAGACGGGCTTGGTAGAGGGTTAGCTGGTAGATGTAGTTGGTGATAAGCGAACCGATAAATTTGGCGTTTGTCACCCCGATTTGCCCTCGGTTGAGGTTAACTAAGACTACTTTTTTACTGGTGAAGAGTTCCATCAGGTTAAATTTTTTCGAAGTAGAGGCAAGCATGGCTCGTAGTTCTTTTCGAAGCAAAAGCTGACGGATTTTGTTTAACACTGGCGAGATTAACACCTCACGGTTAGCATCGCTTAGCTGGTTGTAGCCCTGCCAGAAATCTAAGAGAAAAGGGTCGGAAATCTGACTTAATAGTTGATTTCGAAAGACAGGATTGGTTAAAAACTGAGGTAATTGGGGTAAATTAGAATTTTCAACTTGTGCCATCACGGTTAAGGCGTGGCTGAGCACATCAACCGTGCGAATACCCCAGTTGTCGCTGAAAAGTTCTTGAAAAAGATTAAGCAACATATCCGCCACCAGCTCAGGCGAGGTGTAGCGAGTCAGGTCAAAGGGGTTGAGACCGATAATTTTGTTGCTGGAGCTGGGGTCAATGATAACCAAATCTGCTCGTCGTTCTTTTGGGAAATGAGCCAACACTTCTCGTACCAAGTCGCCTTTGGGGTCAATTAACAGCGTGCTTCTGCCTGCTTGAATATCTGCCAAAATGAGCTGGGCAAGCAAGGTAGATTTTCCAACGCCCGTTCCGCCTAACACCAAGAGATGCTGGGTGGCGTCTCGAGGTAAAATCTGGAGCGGTTCGTTTTTGATACTTTCACCAAATTTTCGAACAGGTACATCTGGCACTTTATAGCCCAAAGGCAGACGGAGAGTTTTGGGGTGAATATTGGCAATCCCAGCCAGCTCGCCTTCGCCAATAGGGGCAAGCCAAAAGCTGGCAAGCTCCTGCGAAGAAAGGGTGAGCGGAAAAGCCCACGGAATTTGAACCTTATTCACTTTCTCGCTTGAAATCGGGTTGAGAAAAAGTTCGACACCGCTGGATTCTAACATTCGAAAGGCTCCTAAAACAGTATGATATAGCTCATTCTTGCGAAAATGACTATCACTTCGCACACCAATCCGTACATCTGCTTGAAACTGGGCGTGTCGGAGTTTTTCCCGAATCAGCTTGTCGGCGTCTTTGGAAAGCTTTGGGATATTCCCTGAAATCCACTGCCACCAAGTGGCGTTAAGGTGTGACAAATCACGAGCCAGCGGTTGTGGCGGACGCGACTTGCCCACCATAACCTGTACACAAATTTCTTCCTGCGGTTTTAGGTGATGACTCAGTGCCAAAAAGGAACGAGTGAAGTTTTCAACGCTGTCTGTTTTGAGACTAAAATGATTGCGTTTAATGGCGACATGCCACGATTTTTCGGACGGTTTTCGTTTTTTAGGGTGAAGTTTCGAAAACTGAATGTCATTGGAGACTTGCAACATTTTGTGTAAATAGGGTGTGTCCAGTGGGTTACTGAGAAGCAAATATCGCACCTCGTTTTTCGTTAAACGAATCTCCAAAACGAAGGGCTGGCGTCTGGTGTAGCCTGAGAGTCGCACCATCAAATCCAGTATATCTTGAAATTCCACGGGGCGAGTGTAATCCATCTCAAACGCTTCAAAATTTGTAGGGCGTTTCATCGGTTCACCTCCAATCTCTTTTGTTTTTCCAGTAGTGAAAGGCAAGCATTCCGCCACCAAGTAATACGGCAAGCAGGCTTAAGGGTAGGGCAATTTCGATTAGCCAGTGAACCGCCCGATTGACCAAATAAGCTAGCAGAATGAAAAGCAAGGTGTAGCCAACTATTTTTCGCACGAGTCATCATCTGCCTTTCTGTAGTCAATGGGATTTTTAGAATATTGAGGAACGGGATAGTGAGGGATAATAATGTCGCTCTCGACTTCATTACCCCATATAGCCCATTTTTTATTGGAAGACACAGGTCTCCGTGCAAAAAGCTCCAAATAATCTGGCTCAGAACAGCGTTCGATGATAGCGAAGAGTTCTTCGGGCTTGTGGCTGTGGTCTTGTTTGGGGAAGAAACCCCAATTCATCTGCCCCTTGAACTTGATGGGAGCTTTTCCTCGAGTTGCGAAAATGACATGCTCGGTAGAATTTCGAAGATAAGTTCCCAAGCCCAGAGTTGGTTTAACCCAAGTAAAAATGCTTTTTGGCTCAAAGCCCCACGCCCGAATAATATCGTAAGATTCTTCCATATAAGAGTTGGAAGTCCAAAACCAGAGATGAGCGTTGTCTGCAGCGATGTCCTTGATGGGCATATTGCGGATTTCCTCGTGGCTCATCAGGTTGTAATGCTTGCAGGCTCCGTAGCTACCTGTTTGGTTCTTCATATAGGGAACATCAGCGAGGATGGTTTTGAATTTCTTTGGTTGAGTTGGTTGTGTCATTTTAAAATCCTTTCTGTTTGTGACGCTCCGAGCATACCAGAAACCGCTGACAAAAGGGAGCATAAGCAGTTTATGGATTAGGAGCGATGAGAATAGTGCTGTATCTGTTAAGGTGCTATCATATTGCTGTTTTGTTCGGTGATGTAAAAATTACTTCACTTTCGAAGTTCTTTGAGTAGTTCCGCCTGAGCTGAGAGGAATGCCTCGTTGACGGCTTGCCTACTCTCGAGAAATTGAGCTAGTTCAATTTCTTCTTCAGTGTAAACAGGAGGAAGATTTTTGTTTTTCTCTTTGACGGGTTGTTTTTTAGATTGAGAATCAAGATATACCAACAAGGTAATAACGCCAGCCACAAAGCCAAGAGCAAACACAACGATTAAGGGGAAGATAAATTCGTTCATAGGGAACCTCCTATCTTATCTGCTGAGAGGCGACCAAAGCAAAAGTCTTGATGATGAAATCTGTGCGTTCCTTGGCATGGGGAGTTTTTGCCAGAATATCTGCCTCGAGCTTCGAAAGGTCGCCTACTTTGTTAAGAATGTCTGCCGTCAGAAGCTGATTCTTCTGAAGAATAGCCATATCTTTGGATAGAGTTTTTGCGACTTCAAGCTGAAATGGATTCGCCAGTTGATGAGTGATATCGGTTTGATTTTGAGTATTTTGTGGAAGCATAGTTTTTCTCCTTAATAGCCCCATAGAGGCAGGTTTATATTAGTGGGGCTTACATAACCTAATATAAACCTGTAGTCAATTATTTTCTAGACCTTTTATTTGTGAAATATATCGCAGCAGCTGAGGTTAGAAGATATGGTAAAAAGATAAGTAATGTTAGCAAGAGAATTTTCCTCCTTAAAAGAGTATAATAAAAGTAAAAGGTTTATCAGAGGGGAAGTCGACTTGTTCCTTTGATGGTTTTAGTATATCGCTAAATATGTTTTGAATCTATTACCTAAAAACAACAAAAACAACAGAATGGAGACAAAATCATGTATCATCTATGTTTTGCGACTTTTATGGATATGCTCATGTTAAATCAAAACCATAGAAGTTATATTGGTAGGACGACTTTCGTAAGAGAATTTTTGGTATGTTTTGAAGACAGTCTTGGAGACTATTCGAAAAATGTTATTGGTTATTTAATGAGCCGTAGTAGGAATCCGTCTAAAATATTAATGAAAAAATTAAAGGTTGGAAAAATGGAAAACTCAACAGATAATGTAAATTACTTTGCTAAAAAACGATTAGTTGAAGATAGTGGAAAAGTTAAAGCGAGTATAATCAACTTAATAAATAATTCGGAAAATATCAGCAAGGATGATAAGGATAAACTAATAAATATTATCGATAATGACACTACATATAACTTTTTAAAAGAGGTATTTTACTTTACTGTAGAAAATACTGTCAATATTGACTTAAAAATTAAAACTCTTGAAGATTTGCAAAAAGCTATTATTAACACCGATAATAACGCTAAACTTGAAAAATTATGTTTGGTAGCTTTTGATATGAAAAACGAAAGTGCTATGAACTTGTGTTTCGAAAAAATGACCAACTCTGTTCATATAAGTAGAGTGATTGAGTATGCTGTTGAAAGTGGATTCCACAATGATGAAATTATGCAAGACTTTATTGATAAAATGATTTCTAAAATAAGTAATAATGTTTATTTAGATAGAATTTTTAAAACATATTTGTCTAAAGAAGAAATATCAAATGACGATAAGATTCAATTTATCGACAGGCATATTCATCAAATTGCTAATAATAAGTATCTATTTGATATTTTGAAATTTTTATATGAGAATAATTTTAAAACACAGGCAATTAAGTATATGAGTAAATTAACTAATGATACTTACACCACTCGATTCCAAGAGTTTATAGGTTCTATTGACAAAACATAAATATTAGTGTATAATTAAGCTATAAAATTTAATATTTTCGCACTTTTCGGATTTTACTTCTGAATTGTAGCCCTTGCACTTGGTAGGAAATAAGTATACCTACCGAGCAAGCGGTAGGTAAAATTTGGAGGTAAAATATATGTTTCAAAATCGTGTTCCTGACAGAATTAAGCAAATAATCTGGAACGATACCGCTAATGACCCATATTCAAAAGAGAGTGTGGCAAGAAGATTATTAGTTTACTTTGATTACATGCCGTTTATGTCTAATGGTCGAGAAATTGTTGAAAAAATTACAGGATATACTTTAAAACAACAAGTTAAGTTATCTGAAAAGAATGAAAAAACAATTAACAATGTAATGAGGTATATATCTAAAACAGATGGTTCGTCTAAACTTTTGTATGAAAGTGGATCTGTTAAACAACAAGAACTCCAAGATACTATTGAGCATATTATGCAGGAAATTCTTGGGTTGACGAATGATCAATATTTGATTTTAAAAGAAGGGTTGAAAGATAGTAACATTTGATTTTTTTGAGACCTCTATGAATGAGAGGTCTTTTCTCGTCCCTCAATCCATAGTAAAATATCCCCCTGAATCAACAAGATAGTATTAAAATTGTTAGTTGTAGTGAAGAAGAGATAGAAGAAAACCAAAAATGGAATTGACATATATTTTTATGTATTGTATAATAAGCAAGTAAAACATCTTTGTTTTATGTAACTTGCGTTCTTCTTTGAAAAAAAGAATTTATGCGTTCATTTACGGTAAAACCTACCGTGGGTGAACGGTAGGTTTAGTATTTTTTAAGGAGGGAAAAGTATGGATTTACCAAAAGATATTAATAGCACATTTGTTTGGCTTGATACACTTTCTGACCCATATTCAGATGATTCTATTGCAAGAAGATTGGCAATATTATGCGTTAAAGACGAGATAATTTCAAGAGTTCTTGATATGCCTATCGAACGAATAGAAGAATTGCGCAACATGAATACAGCCTTATCTAACAAGATGAAACATTTTGCGATAAACCTAAAGAAAGAGCTTGAAACTATCCCGAAAGATGAGCTTATGCTTATTGGTGCGGATGGAATTGATGATGCTATTTCTAAAACTATTGGAATGGATATTGAAGTATATGATGAAATGCTAAAGATGTTTAGATATAATAATGCTATCTTTGGAGAACCTATACTTTAATCTCAAGACCCTAGTGGGTCTTTTTTATTTCGTTAATTTTTCTCTAAAATATAACTACCTGCTACAATAGTAAAGAAAGGAGAAATTTTGACAAATCATCACAAGAATAAATTAGAAAATATCAAAACCATAACTATCGGTTATGCTCGTGTCAGTTCGACAGATAATCGACAGGAATTGGGTTTATCTGTTCAAAAAGAAGCTCTCAACTTTTGCGACAAGCTCTATATCGAAAAAGACTCAGGAGGAAATCAAGATAGACCGAAGCTTGATAAGGCGTTAAAATTAGCCAAAAATTATGCTAAACAAGGGGTTAAAACAAATTTTGTCGTATATAAATTAGATAGGCTTACAAGAAAGATGCTTCACCTATCCGCTATTATTGAAGATTTGACCAAGCATGGTATTCATCTTCAATCTATTCATGAAAATATTGAAACAGATTCTTTAACTGGAAAATTCTTTTGTTTGATGTTGGGTTATGTGGCAGAATGGGAGCTTCAAGCGATTTCTGAGCGTACTAAAGACGGACTCCGTAAAGCCAAAGAAAAAGGTGTGAAACTTGGTAATAAAGGGTTGCCTAAAGCTACCGAAAAACAAATAATCGAGCAATACCTACGAAAAGAATTATCTGTGCGCAAGATTGCGAATCAGCTGAGTATTTCCACCGCAACTATTTATAATGTGCTGAAGCGCAATGGTATTCAAATAAATAGAAGAAATCACCTATAATTGATTGACAAATCCTTAGAAAAATAGTAAATTAAACCTATCAACAGTTTTAGCAAACGGTCGTTTGTTAAAACAATCAAAGTTATCAATAAAAATATTTTAAAATGCTGATTTAATAAGATTTTAGTTACCTTGTTGAATTGGCATTTTTATTTTTTCATTGTTTTAGTTGACGACCGTTAACTAAAACAAGCTCAACCCCTATTGTAGCAGGGATTTTTTGAGTGAAAAATAAAAAATGGAGGTTCTTTATGGGACTTAACGACTTAAAAGCCGACTCAGTTGAGGTAACAACCAAACTTTCGGTTTCTGATATTGGCGTGATTCTTCAAGAAATTTGTGCCGAGTGGAAAACAACCCCAGAAGCTATTCAGAGTAGTTCGGGTGCATTAGCTGATTTTGATGATAGAGCTGATATAGAAATCGTCATTAAAGGTAAAGCTGGCTTATTCTCTCCGCAATTTTATGCAGTTCAGGTTTATGTTTACCAACTTGAGGATGAATGCGGGCTTCAGCTCATTGCTTTAGGTGATTCTGGATTTTCGAAAATGTGGTATGGTCTTAATGGTGCGATAAAAATGTCTGAAAGCATTAAACGCCGTGACGCCATTATAGAACGAATTATGCAATATAGTTCGATATAGAATAGAAAGAGGTTTAAAATGAATACTCGTTTAAATCAAAAAGTAGTTCGTGGTGAATTGGTTGAGGTTATTGAAAGCTCAGGTGGTTTTCTTGGCGGAATTGAATATCAATTAGTCGTTGGTGGGAAAATTAAAGAACAATCCAAAGACCTTAGCTATATTCTTAGTGCCTTTGATAGATATTGGTAATTTATTAGAAAGAGTATCTATGAAGAGAAGATTATTTTTCTCATTTATAATTTTACTGTCATGTATTATGCTTTTAGGTTGTAGTTCCCCTAAAAACTTCACAGGTAAATGGAAAACCGATATCTTCGACCAAGGAAGTGTTAGAGAAGATGGAGCGAAAATTGCAGGCAAAGCAACTGGACAAGCCGACCTTGCTTCAATTATCTCTAAATATATTCACTGGAATGCTACTATGGAGATAAAAAAGGACGGAACTTTAACAATGGACAACGGCGAAACTTTCTCCGCCAAATGGCATCAAAAAGGTGACAAAATTGTAATTGAAGGAAAAAATATTTCCGGAATTGCAACCCTGTCCGATGACCAAAAGACTTTATATTTTGAAAATAAGCCATTAAATGATAATTCTGATAACCAGAATGGTTTTATGATTGGAGAAAATTCGTTAAAGTTTGAATTTAAAAAGGTAGAATAATGATGAAAAAATTAGGAATGGTATTTACATGTTTAGCTATGATTCTATTACTTGTTTCTTGTGCAAATAAGAGAAAGGATTTGGTTTTATCGAATTTTCCAAGTGTTCAGAATGAGCTAACCGAAAAAGACTTGCTTAAGGCGGTTGGAGCACCACACGAGAAGTCCTCTTCTCTTAGTGATGTTACCCAGCTATATGAAAAACTACTAAAAATGGACTTATCCAGTAGTGAATCAATCCTGTCTCAGAAATCAAATTGGACTGTGGGAATAAATGGTATCATTACAGACTACTACGTTTACAAATTAAAAGATGGTAAGTCAGTGATTGTTTTTCTTAGTAAAGGAAAGGTCGTTGCGATAACAAGAAAAGGTATCGATTATAAGTAACGTAAAAGGTAAAGTAATATGAAAAATAGCATTAAAATTCGGTTGGCAATTATAACAATAGCTATCATTGGGTTTCTATTTTATGGATTTAGAGATAATGGTTCAGTGATTTATTACGGGCAAAGCTATACAGCAGGTTCCGTATTTAATCCTGATTCTTATCTCTCAGCTGGGCTATTTAAATCCGCAGGTAAAGAGATAAACAAACTGGTTTCGAAAAAGCGTGGAAGTAGCCTTACAGGTGTGATGGTTTCTGCTATAGTTGGTGGAATTACTTTTTTCACACTTTGGCAAGATGACGATTTTAAAGATATTTTAGTAGAAGAAAGAAAACAAGGAAAAAATAATTAAAATGGCTAATTTGGATAATTACTTGATTCTGGTTTTTATTGTAGTAACTGGAATTCTTATCGCTATTCAATTCGCAGGCGAGCGTTTTGCAGATTGGCTAACAGATTTAACTGAGCAATTCTTTTCGAAAAGTCTGGATAAGCATGAAGAAAAACGTAAGGCGGAAAAAGAAGAAAAATAAGTTAAGGAGTTACAGTTTAGTTATACTGCCAGATAAAACTAAGATTATCTTCTCTTATTTAAATCTAAGGCACCTAACCCCAAAAAACCAATATTTATATTTAACGAATAATAGAAAAAAGACGGCTCATTTTTTGAACCGTCTTTTAATTCACTCATAAGATGTATGAACTCAGATTATTTTCGAGTTCTGTGTGTGGAGCGTTTTTCAGCTCCACTTTGACATATGGCTTATTTTGTATTTGCACAATATTTTTCAAAATCTAAAGAAAAACTGCGTTTAAAAATGTCCATAATAAAGAATAAATTTGGATATAATAGGTGTGATGTCGAACAATAGTAAAAAATTTAGACTTCCAATACTTTTTTCGAAAATTTTTGGTATGAAGCAAATGTAGGCTTTAAAGTGGTATAATAAATGTATAGATAGCTAAACAAAAGAGGTAATTTATCGTGATAATAAAAGCTCTTCGAATTAAAGGTTTTAAAAAATTTAGAGAATTGGAAGTAAAATTCAATGATGAAATTTCGGTTATTGTAGGAGAAAATGAAAGTGGAAAATCCAGCTTATTGTTAGCGTTGGATATAGCTCTAAACCAATCTGTTTTCAATCGTGCAGATTCATCGCTTGATAGATATTTGAATAAAGAGGATATCCAGCATTTCTTTGATAATCCAAGTAAAGATACACTTCCTAAGATTGATATCGAAGTATTTTTAGATTTTCAAGGCTCTATCATAGCATCAGAATTTTCTGGCCTTCACTATAATACTCCTGAAAAAGATAAGTTTTACTGTGGGATTAAATTTGTATATGAATTTGATATGGATTTTTTAAATAATGTCAATTTTGATGAGTTTGCTAAAAACAAAATAATTCCAGTAGAGTATTATCGTGCCTCTTGGAACACTTTTCAAGGAAAAAGTTATAAACGCCAGCTACTTTCAAGAAATACTATATTTTTGGACAATTCTTCTCAGAAATATGACTTGTTTGGTGGGTACGCCAGAAATCTTTATCAGGCTAAAGTGGACTTAAATTTACACCGAGAAGTAGCTTCTGACTTCAAGCGACAACTTCAAGGTTTTATTGATAATCAAAAAGAAAATTTAAAAATTGATGATGATAAACATATTGGATTTGATTCTACTAAAACTGACCTCCTTAAACTGATTGACATTTATGAAAACAATATCTCAATTCAAGATATGGGGAAAGGAAAAGAAAATTTAATTAAAATTGAGACCTCTTTATCTAATGGAATATTTGATATTATATTTATTGATGAGCCTGAAAATCATTTAAGCTTTACTAATACAAGAAAATTAATTGACCTATTGAAACAACGAACTAACGAACAAGTAATTGTAGTGTCGCATAGTTCGCTGGTGGTGAGTAGACTGGACTTGAAGAATGTAATATGGCTTTCAGACAAAGAAACAAAAAGCTTAAAGAGTTTAGATGATGATACATCAATGTATTTTTCGAAAATTGATAACTTGGACATTTTGAGATTTATATTGGCTGAGAAGGTTATTTTAGTTGAAGGTGCGGCAGAGTATATCATTCTTACAGCTATTTATCAAAAGGTTTTAGGTAGTAAGATTGAGGCTGATGGTATTGAGATAATTTCTATGGGGAGTATTTCCTACGAAAGGTATCGTAAAATTGCAGAGTCCTTAAATAAAAAAGTTGTAGTAATTACTGATAATGATGGAAAGAATAAACAATACGATAATACAGACTTATTTAGTATTTTTTCTGATGAGAATATTGAAAATTGGACACTCGAAGTTGCTTTTTATAATTCCAATAAGAGCACTTTTGATGAAGAATATAAAGACAAGAAGACTGAACCTAAATATAAGGAAGATGATATGCCCAAAGCTTGTGCACATATGTTGAAAAATAAAGCTGAGACCGCACTGTTTATTGAGAAAAATATAGAATCACTTTCTATTCCAAATTATTTAGTTGAGGCGACTCAATGGATAAAAAAATAGTATTAGCTTCTGCTGGTGCAGGAAAAACTTATTTTATTGCAAATGATTTTTCTGAAGATAAACGAGTATTTCTTATTACATTTACCAATCAAAATGTTGAAAATATTCGAAATGAATTGTTAAAACGCTTCAAAGGAAAAATTCCAGAAAACATCAAAGTTTCAACTTTTGATTCATTTGTATATAATCAGTTAATTAGACCTTTTGAGCCTATTGCTAATTTTCCAATCATAAAGAGCAAAGGTGTTGAAGTCAATATTGAACCAGAGACTGACCCTCGTAAATATAGTTACTTTAAATTGGATAACCCTAAGCATTTTTTAATAGATGGTAAATTCTATGTATCCAGATTGAGTAAATTTTTTATAAAGCAAGATAATAATTTCAAAAAGATGTCTCTCAATAGATTGAATAATTTTTGTGATACTATCTATATAGATGAATTTCAAGATTATAACGGTTGGAATTTTAAACTTTTAAAGTATCTTCTGGAATCATCTAAGAATAGCATCGTGGCTGTAGGGGATATTTTTCAAAGCTTAGTAGCTCCAATTCGAAGGGATGGAAAAGGCTCAGATTTGCCATTTTCTGAAATCTCTTCTGTTGAAGATTTATCTCAGAAATTATCTCCTAAAATTAAGATTGATACAGATACTCTAATAAAAAGTCGGAGGGTAGCTCCAAAAGTTTGTGGTTTCATTAGTACTCATTTGAGGATTCCTATTGAATCTCTATCTGATAACAATGGGGAAATTAGGTGGTTAAACAGTGCTTCTGAAGCGAATCAAATTCTGATTGATTCTAATATTCCTAAATTAGTTTGGGATAAAAGAATAAACCATAATAGGATAGATAATTCTATTAATTGGTCTTATTCAAAAGGCGATACTTACCTTCAAACTTGTGTAATATTAACTGAGCCAACAAGTGACTTATCAAACTGGGTTAATCTATCTAATAAGTCAAGAAATAGGCTATATGTCGCATTAACTCGTTCTTTAGGGGATGTTTATCTTATTCCTAATACTGTATTTGGGGAGTGGAAAAATAAGTTTAACTAAAAAAGATTAGACTTATTAGTTAAAGGGAGTTATGATGGACACACCAACAAAGCAAAGGAGATTTCTATGGAAAAATTCACTAACAGAAATATTCAAAATAATGAACTTGAACAAGAACAATTCTCACTTCAAGACCGCATTCAAAATATCCACAATTTTGAAAACGAAGATACCACCCGAGACCAAGAAATTGCTATAGTAGCCAGCGTGATTAGGTGAGGTATGATATGAATACAATATCAGGGAACATGTATGTGATATTTTGGAAGGTGGATAAGACGCATTTATGAGGAGGGAGAAAAAATACAGTATCAATCGTTAACAATGATTTATATCTGCAAAATAACAGGAATAGTTATTTTTGCGTTAAAGTCTAACACACACATTTAGCTCGAGGAAACTCGGGCTTTTTGGTTGGGTGAATGCTTTTACGCAGTGGAGAAAGGTAAAATATAGTAGATTAAATCTGGAATAGTCCACGGACTTTTCTAAAATATTATTAGGAACTGGTTTGAATTTAGCAATTAAATTGTTCAGCTTTTATTTTATTTAACTATATTTAAGGTAAATCGATAGCTTCTTGCGTTCGCTTCGCTGTTCGGTTCGGGTTGCTTAACTTTGCACTAACACCGCCGTTTCTGCCCAATTTTGGCACACGACTTATTTTGTATTTCACAATTTTTTATTGAAAACGCACACAAAAATTTTGACAATTGAAATAAAAAGCGATATAATAACTTTAGAAAAAATCTAAGGAGAAACTGCGTTTTAAAAATACCTCTAATAAGGAACAGTGAGATTCTGGTTTGTTAGAAGTTCGCATTTTGACAATACGAATATCTGAAGCCAAATCACTACTCTTTATTAGGGGTATTTTGTATCCTTTGCAAAACCTCTAAATCCGTTAGGAAAGGGGGTAGCGGTATGAGCGAGAAAGAAAAGGAATTTCTGTCGTTCGTGCTACTTCTTGTGAAGGTGTGCGAATTTATTCAAAAAGCCCAAGTTGGTAGCTTGGACTTGAATGATGTGGTGCTTATTCTTGAGATACACGAACTTTGCGTAGCGATACGCAATAATTTCAAGGATAGGTAAACACCTTTCAAAAAAGCTAATGAATTGCCGTTCATTGGCTTTTCTGTTTTTTTTTTGTAAAATACAAGTGAAAACGCTTTCGGTGTGCGTTCATCACTTCTTAATAGTATACCACTTCCTTGAAATTATTGCAATCATAAAGAGTTTTTATTTTCAAAACTGATGTAAATTAAACTCAAAAATAGGCTGGACTTCATTACTACAGAGAGTTATGATGGACATGTAAAAGAAATTTAACAGATAGGAGTGATATGTATATCGATTTAGAAACCGAAATGTATCTACAAAAATTAGAAGGTGACATTCGTAGCCAGCTATATTGGGGTGTTGTGCCAGAAATGCCAATTGAATGGCAATCAGACCAATTAGGATTTTATCTTAACGACCCGATATCTTTGCCCACATTTTTAACGAAACTACGAGTGTTCGAAAAAGGTTTTGCCTTCGATTATGTTGAAACTAATGTTTTTAAACGCAAAATAACAGTTTTTGCCATTAACGAAAGCAAAGAAAAGTTTATTGCGAAAATCGAAAAGTTGCTCACTTGCCAAAGTAGAGGCGAGATGTGCGAAACCTTGCTATACATTTTAGTAACGCCAGTAACTTGTATCGATGAAGCGATTTGTTAACCTAAAATTACAACAAAATTGCCCCAGTTTTGCGACTGGGGCGTTTGTTTCGAATTGAAAATATATAGAAAATTTTATAATACAGTGTAAAAATGTCAGAAAAATTAAAAACAGTTATAAATAATACACTACTATTGACAAAGTGTAAGGATATCGTTATATTAGTAACACCGAAGATTTCTTGTTTTGTCTAACCAACACATTTTTAATGAAAGTGAGGATGGGACAGATAAAAAGATAAAATCAATGTTGACTGCAGCAGGTGCTGGTGGTATTGGTAGCGTAGTCTTTGTTCATATATTAAAAATACCGTTCGAAAATCTTACTGTGATAAGTGTAGTGATAGTCGTTATTTCACTAATTATTTGTTGCTTTGCATTCTTGGTTATCAATTCTAACAGAAGAACCAGAAATTCAAAAGAGCTGATGGCCACTTGGCTTAGAAAGGGTAATAACTACACTAAACCTAGGAATAAAGCTTCACCAAATAAAAGAAAAAATCACCACTAATAGTGGTGAAGCTAATGCAAATCAGTCTTATCGTTCTCTTGTTGGTTAACTATAAGGCTGATAACTAAAAATAAGAAATCTTCTCCCCAACGGTAGTACGAATATCGTTGGGATTTTCTTTATCTCAAAAGCATATATTTTATAGCTACTTGAGATAACTTAATCTATTATACAGACTTTAAGTAATTGTGTCAACAGTTTTGTTGAAAAAAGCGTTAAAATAACTAAAATTAAACTTAGCTGCAATTTGTAATCCTAAACGGCAAATTCGTCCAAATCTTCCATTCTGCAACAAGCAGTATAATATTTTTCGACACACTCAGGATTAAGAAAACGGCAAGTATAAAACCAAGAATATTCGTCCGTGATGGGGATTTTCACTTCTAAAATGAGGATTAAAAACACATCCTACACCGTGTAATAGTGTAATTCTTCGAAAGTTGTAAGGTGAACTGTTTCAATTTGGGGGAGTTTGGGTTCAGCTTTGAAATTTTGACTGCTTTCGTTGTTCTGGTTTAATTTTCCATAAAATCTCCTTTGCCTTATTGGTGTGTCCATCATAACTCTCTATAGGGGAAGAGTCAAGCACTTTTTCACGAAAACCCCAACGACTTGAAATCGCTGGGGTTAAGGGGCTAGAGTTGGTTAGTTATTGGACTGCTGGGTGAGGTGTGGACATTATAACACAAAACCCCGTCTTGCAACGGGATTTTCTTTATTCTAGAATTAGTAAGCCATCTTTAACTGCAAATGGGTCTTTTTCATTGATACGGTCGTAAAACATGATTCCGTTGATGTGGTCAATTTCATGCTGAACAACAATGGAGTTGTAGCCTTTGAGCTTGATGCGGTGTTTTTCGCCGTCCTTGTCAAAGTAGTCAACAGTGACGCGAGCATGGCGCACCACATAGCCAGGCACGTTGCGGTCAACAGAGAGGCAACCTTCTCCTTCACCAAGAGCAGCGTCTTGAACAGAGTGAGAGACGATTTTTGGATTGTACATAATGGCTTGCAAATCGTAGGCTTCCTGTGGAGTTTCGCCTTCTTCAACAATATTTGGCACTAAAACAGCGATAATGCGTTTTGAGATATCCAACTGGGGAGCAGCAAGTCCAACCCCACCACGGAGTCCCATCTTTTCAGCCATAACAGGATCTTGGGAATGTTTGAGGAATTGCATCATCTTTTCACCAAGGATAATTTCCTGGTCAGACAAGGGGAAAGTGACTTCCTCAGCAACTGCGCGAAGAGTTGGATTCCCCTCGCGGATAATATCGTTCATATCAATTAAGTGAGCAGCTTTTGTAATACGTTCTATAGCAGACATTTTCTCTCCTTTCATTACCTCTACATGATAACACAAAATGACAAGGATTGAAAGTATTACGGCATCGAGCTTTTATAGAAAATGTCGAGTAGGTTCGATTCAATTGTGAAAGAATTACTTATCTGTGATATAATAAAAAGAAAAGGCTTGCATAAGAAAGTAGGGAGAATGAAGATGCAAAGAAGACAAGATAGAAATCAGGGTGGTATAGCTTTTCGTTTTATGAAAGGCTTGGTAAACTTTTTTAGGAGTTATCGTAAGTGGAGCAATAAAGGCTTTGTGGCGGTGCTCTTGCTAGCAGTTGCTTTATCAATGGGCTTGGTTTTGTTGTTTGAAAGTTTCCAAGGAATCCCTTTAACCAGTCAAAAACGAGATACTATTTCTCAAGAAGGGACTAAGCAAAAGTCTCAGGAGCAGGAAGAGGAAAAAACTGCTAGAATTATGGCCCACGGGGATTTACTCTACCACGATGGACTTTTCTTTTCAGCTAAAAAAGAAGACGGTACCTATGACTTTCATGAGAATTTTGAGTATGTGACACCTTGGCTTAAGCAAGCAGACTTAGCTATTGGTGATTTTGAAGGAACCATCAATAAGGATCATTATTTAGCAGGTTATCCTCTCTTTAATGCTCCTGCTGAAGTTATGGATGCCATTAAGGATGCAGGTTATCATGTTCTAGATTTGGCTCATAATCACATTTTGGATTCGCAAATTGAGGGAGTTATTTCAACGGCCGATATTATTGAGAAAGCTGGAATCACTCCAATCGGAGTTTATACGCACGAGCCACGGGATCAGGCTCCGCTGGTCATTAAGGAAGTGAATGGTATCAAGGTTGCACTGTTAGCCTATTCCTATGGTTTCAATGGCATTGAGCAGTATATTTCTCAGGAAGACTATAATCGTTATCTTTCAGATTTAAACGAAGATAAGATGAAGGCTGAAATTGAACGGGCGGAAAAGGAAGCGGATATCACCATTATCATGCCTCAGATGGGTGTTGAGTATCAATTGGAACCAACTGAAGAACAAAAAGCTCTTTATCACAAGATGATTGATTGGGGGGCGGATATCATCTTTGGTGGGCATCCTCACGTTGTGGAACCATCTGAAACGGTTGAAAAAGATGGAGACAAGAAACTCATTATCTATTCAATGGGGAATTTCATTTCCAATCAACGGATTGAATCTATGGGAGATGAAGAAAATGCTAAGTGGACTGAACGTGGTGTTCTCATGGACGTGACCATTAAGAAGAAGGATGGAAAAACAACTATCGGAACAGCTAAAGCTCATCCTACTTGGGTCAATCGAACACCAAAGGGAACCTTTTCACCAGAAGGCTATCCTTTATATCATTATCAAACCTATATCTTGGAAGATTTCATAGAGGGTGGCAGTCATCGTGACCAGTTAGATGAAGCGACTAAGGAACGAATTGATACAGCCTACAAAGAAATGAACGAACATGTGGGATTGAAGTGGGATTAGTTTGAATCCAGAGGGAAGTAAATGACGATTAAAGTAATTGCGACAGATATGGATGGGACCTTGCTGGATGCTAGAGGCCAGCTGGATCTTCCGCGCTTGGAAAAGATTTTAGATCAGTTGGATCAACAGGGCATTCGTTTTGTCATTGCGACGGGCAATGAAATTCACCGCATGAGGCAATTACTGGGGCACTTGGTGGATCGAGTGGTTCTGGTTGTTGCCAACGGTGCTCGTATATTTGAAAACAACGAATTGATTCAAGCTCAGACTTGGGATGATGCCATTGTCGACAAGGCTTTGGCTCATTTCAAGGATCTAGAGTGTCAAAATCAATTTGTTGTAACGGGTATGAAGGGTGGTTTCGTCAAGGAAGGAACGATTTTTACAGAACTTGAAAGTTTTATGACTCCAGAAATGATTGAAAAATTCTACCAACGGATGCATTTTGTGGATGAGTTAACCTCTGACCTCTTTGGTGGTGTTCTCAAGATGAGCATGGTTGTTGGCGAGGAGCGTTTGAGTTCGGTCTTGGAAGAGATTAATGACCTCTTTGATGGTCGTGTCCGGGCTGTATCGAGTGGCTATGGTTGCATTGATATTCTCCAATCTGGGATTCATAAAGCATGGGGTTTGGAAGAATTACTCAAGCGCTGGGACTTGAACTCCCAACAAATCATGGCTTTTGGTGATAGTGAAAATGACGTTGAAATGCTTGAAATGGCTGGGATTGCCTATGCGATGGAAAATGCTGATGATAAAGCCAAAGCTGTGGCGACTGCTCTAGCGCCAGCCAACAGCCAAGGAGGAGTTTATCAAGTCTTGGAAAACTGGTTAGAAAAAGGAGAATGAAGTGGCAGTACAGTTATTAGAAAATTGGTTACTAAAGGAACAAGAAAAAATCCAAACTAAGTATCGTCACTTAAATCAGGTTTCCATTGTAGAGCCCGATATTCTCTTTATTGGGGACTCCATTGTTGAGTATTACCCTCTGCAGGAGCTGTTTGGGACTGCAAAGACGATTGTCAATCGAGGAATTCGTGGCTATCAGACAGGGCAGTTATTAGAGAATCTGGATGCGCATCTTTATGGTGGGGCGGTAGATAAAATTGTCCTTCTGATTGGGACGAACGATATCGGAAAAGATGTTCCCTTGAATGAGGCTCTCAATAATCTCGAAGCTATCATTCAATCCATTGCTCGCGATTATCCATTGACAGAGATTAAATTGCTTTCCATTTTGCCAGTCAATGAGGGAGAGGAGTACAAGCAGACAGTTTATATCCGCACGAATGAAAAAATTCAGAACTGGAATCAAGCCTATCAAGAGCTTGTTTCTGCCTATATGCAGGTAGAATTTGTGCCAGTATTTGATTGTTTGACAGACCAAGCAGGTCAACTCAAAAAAGACTATACTACTGATGGATTGCACCTCAGTATTGCCGGTTATCAGGTTTTGTCAAAAGCCTTGAAAGACTATCTTTTTTAGTTAGTTGCTTTCCCTTTTGCATTTTTGAGTTAGATGAGGTATAATGGTTTTATTGTCTTTTGGGGTCGTTACGGATTCGACAGGCATTATGAGGCATATTTTGCGACTCGTGTGGCGACGTAAACGCTCAGTTAAATATAACTGCAAAAAATAACACTTCTTACGCTCTAGCTGCCTAAAAACCAGCAGGCGTGACCCGATTTGGATTGCTCGTGTTCAATGACAGGTCTTATTATTAGCGAGATACGATCAAGCCTTGTCTAGTGGCTTGATAAGAGATTGATAGACTCGCAGCTTCTAGGCTTGAGTTATGTGTCGAGGAACTGTTAAACTAATACATAACCTATGGTTGTAGACAAATATGTTGGCAGGTGTTTGGACGTGGGTTCGACTCCCACCGGCTCCATTATTCCTTGGCATTCTTTCGTATTCCTTGGTAAAACGTTGTTAAATCAACGTTTTTTATTTTTGTCTTTGGTATTCCTTGGTATTCTTTTGCGGAAAAAGGATACAACAAAGGAGTCACAAACAGACCCTCTTTTTTAAAAAGGGATAAAAAAAGGATACAACATTTGTCGCATCCTAGAAATAATTTTTCTTTTCTACGGAAGACATGGGATTCGAACCCACGCACGCTGTTACACGCCTACCGCGTTTCCAACACGGCCTCTTAAGCCTCTTGAGTAATCTTCCATACTTACTCAAATAGTCTACCATAAAGGCTCTTATCTTGCAATAAAAATTCTGTAAATAAGAAAAATGATAGAATTTGAAAGAAAATGACAAAAAATGCTTGACTTTGAAAGAAAGTGTGATAGAATGGATAGTGTAAACGATAACAGGAGGTGATTCGGTGTTAAAAACAGAGCGGAAGCAGCTGATTTTAGAGGAGTTAAATCAACATCATGTAGTTTCTCTAGAAAAATTAGTTAGTTTGCTAGAAACGTCAGAATCAACGGTTCGAAGAGACTTGGATGAGTTGGAAGCAGAAAACAAGCTTCGTCGCGTGCATGGTGGAGCAGAACTCCCCCACTCCTTACAGGAAGAAGAAACCATTCAAGAAAAATCTGTCAAAAACCTTCAAGAGAAGAAGTTGCTTGCTCAGAAGGCAGCCTCTCTCATCAAGGAACAAGATGTCATCTTTATCGATGCTGGAACAACGACAGCCTTTTTGATTCATGAATTGGTCAATAAGAATGTTACAGTCGTGACCAACTCCATTCACCATGCAGCTCAGTTGGTTGAAAAGCAGATTCCGACTGTCATAGTTGGAGGAAGTGTCAAGACGGCGACGGATGCTAGCATCGGGGGTGTTGCTCTTAACCAGATTAACCAATTACACTTTGACCGTGCCTTTATCGGGATGAATGGTGTGGACGATAGCTATTATACGACTCCTGATATGGAAGAGGGGGCAGTTAAGCGTGCTATTTTGGAGAATGCCAAACAGACTTATGTCTTGGTCGATTCGTCAAAAATTGGACAAACTTGCTTTGCCAAGGTAGCCCCACTCAAACGAGCAATTGTTATCACAAGTCAAGGGCATGAGCTCTTGCAGACAATAAAAGAAAAAACGGAGGTAATAGAAGTATGATTTATACAGTCACACTCAATCCATCTATTGACTATATCGTTCGCTTGGACCAAGTTCAAGTTGGTAGTGTCAATCGTATGGACAGTGATGATAAGTTTGCTGGTGGGAAAGGAATCAATGTTAGTCGTGTCTTGAAACGCTTGGATATTCCCAATACAGCGACTGGATTTATCGGAGGTTTTACTGGTAAATTTATCACAGATACTTTGGCAGAAGAGGAAATCGAAACGCGTTTTGTCCAAGTAGCAGAAGATACTCGTATCAATGTCAAGATTAAAGCAGACCAAGAAACAGAAATCAATGGAACTGGTCCAAACGTGGAACCGGCTCAGTTAGAAGAGTTGAAAGCTATTTTGTCTAGTTTGACTGCAGAAGATACAGTTGTGTTTGCGGGTTCAAGTGCTAAAAACTTAGGGAATGTCATCTACAAGGATTTGATTGCCTTGACTCGTCAGACAGGTGCTCAAGTGGTCTGTGACTTCGAAGGTCAGACCTTGATTGATAGTTTGGACTACCAGCCGCTTTTAGTTAAACCAAACAATCACGAACTTGGAGCTATCTTTGGAGTGAAACTTGAAAGTTTGGACCAAATTGAGAAATATGCTCGTGAGCTACTAGCTAAAGGTGCTCAAAACGTTATTATCTCTATGGCTGGTGACGGTGCCCTTCTTGTCACATCTGAGGGAGCTTACTTCGCAAAACCTATCAAGGGAACAGTCAAAAATTCAGTTGGAGCTGGTGACTCTATGGTTGCCGGATTTACAGGTGAATTTGTCAAATCAAAAGACGCAGTAGAAGCATTCAAATGGGGAGTTGCTTGTGGAACAGCAACTACATTCTCGGATGACTTGGCAACAGCAGAATTTATTAAAGAAACATATGAAAAAGTTGAGGTAGAAAAACGATGAAAATTCAAGACCTATTGAGAAAAGATGTCATGTTGCTGGATTTGCAGGCAACTGAAAAAAAAGCTGTCATCGAAGAGATGATTAAAAGCTTGGTAGATCACGGTTATGTGACGGATTTTGAAACATTTAAAGAAGGTATTTTGGCGCGTGAAGCTTTGACTTCTACTGGTTTGGGTGATGGTATCGCTATGCCTCACAGCAAAAACACTGCTGTCAAAGAGGCGACAGTTCTCTTTGCTAAGTCAAACAAGGGAGTTGACTATGAGAGCTTGGATGGACAAGCAACTGACCTCTTCTTTATGATTGCAGCTCCAGAAGGTGCCAATGATACTCACTTAGCAGCCTTGGCAGAATTGTCTCAATACTTGATGAAAGACGGTTTTGCTGACAAACTTCGCCAAGCAACATCAGCTAATCATGTCATCGAACTTTTTGACCAAGCTTCAGAAAAAACTGAAGAGTCTGTTCAAGCGCCTGCCAACGAATCTGGAGATTTCCTCGTAGCTGTTACAGCTTGTACAACAGGTATCGCCCACACATACATGGCTCAAGAAACCCTTCAAAAAGTGGCTGCTGAAATGGGGGTTAGCATCAAGGTTGAAACCAATGGTGCTAGCGGTGTTGGGAATCAATTGACTGCAGAGGATATCCGCAAGGCTAAAGCTGTTATCATCGCTGCTGATAAGGCTGTTGAGATGGATCGTTTCGATGGCAAACCATTGATCAATCGTCCAGTGGCTGACGGGATCCGTAAGACAGAAGAATTGATTAACTTGGCTCTTTCTGGGGATGCTGAAGTTTACCATGCTGCTAATGGAACAAAAACTGCAACAGCAAGCAACGAAAAACAAAGCCTTGGTGGTGCCTTCTACAAACACTTGATGAGTGGGGTATCCCAAATGTTGCCATTCGTTATCGGTGGTGGTATCATGATTGCCCTTGCCTTCTTGATTGATGGAGCTTTGGGTGTTCCAAATGAAAACCTTGGAAATCTTGGTTCTTACCATGAGCTAGCTTCTATGTTCATGAAAATTGGTGGTGCAGCCTTTGGTTTGATGCTTCCAGTCTTTGCAGGATATGTGGCCTACTCTATCGCTGAAAAACCAGGTTTGGTTGCAGGTTTCGTGGCTGGTGCTATTGCCAAAGAAGGTTTTGCCTTTGGTAAAATTCCTTATGCCGCAGGTGGTGAAGCAACTTCAACTCTTGCAGGTGTCTCATCTGGTTTCCTAGGTGCCCTTGTTGGTGGATTTATCGCAGGTGCCTTGGTTCTTGCTATTAAGAAATATGTTAAAGTTCCTCGTTCACTTGAAGGTGCTAAATCAATCCTTCTCTTGCCACTTCTTGGAACAATCTTGACTGGATTTGTCATGCTAGCTGTTAACATCCCAATGGCAGCAATCAACACTGCTATGAATGATTTCCTAGGCGGTCTTGGAGGAGGTTCAGCTGTCCTTCTCGGTATCGTTCTTGGTGGAATGATGGCTGTTGACATGGGTGGACCAGTTAACAAAGCAGCTTATGTATTTGGTACAGGTACGCTTGCAGCGACTGTTTCTTCAGGTGGTTCTGTAGCCATGGCAGCAGTTATGGCTGGAGGAATGGTACCACCACTTGCTATCTTTGTAGCAACTCTTCTTTTCAAAGATAAATTCACCAAAGAAGAACGCAACTCTGGTTTGACAAACATCATCATGGGCTTGTCATTTATCACTGAGGGAGCGATTCCATTTGGTGCCGCTGACCCAGCTCGTGCGATTCCAAGCTTCATCCTTGGTTCAGCAGTAGCAGGCGGACTTGTTGGCCTTGCTGGAATCAAACTCATGGCGCCACACGGAGGAATCTTCGTCATCGCCCTTACTTCAATGCCCCTTCTTTACCTTGCCTCTGTCTTGGTAGGAGCAATCGTAAGTGGTGTGGTCTATGGTTACCTACGTAAACCTCAAGCATAAAAATTAGATAGAAAATGAAAAGATTGTACCGTTTGGTGCAGTCTTTTCTCTTTCCGAAATGTCTGTCAAATATGGTATAATAGAAGAATGGCAAACAAGAATACAAGTAAAACAAGACGGAGACCGTCTAAAGCAGAACTCGAAAGACTCGAAAGAAAAGAAGCGATTCAACGAATGTTAATTTCGCTAGGAATCGCGTTTTTATTGATTTTTGCAGCCTTTAAATTAGGGGCTGCAGGTATAACCCTTTATAATTTAATTCGCTTGCTGGTGGGTAGCCTAGCTTATCTGGCAATATTTGCCCTCTTGATCTATCTCTTCTTTTTCAAGTGGATACGAAAACAGGAAGGCCTCCTATCTGGCTTTTTCACTATATTTGCAGGTTTGCTCCTGATTTTTGAGGCCTACTTGGTTTGGAAATATGATTTGGACAAGTCGGTCCTAAAAGGAACCATGGCTCAGGTTGTGACTGATTTGACAGGTTTTCGAACGACCAGTTTTGCTGGTGGAGGCTTGATTGGTGTTGGACTCTATGTGCCAACAGCCTTTCTCTTCTCAAATATCGGTACTTACTTTATTGGTTCTATCTTGATTTTAGCAGGCGCTCTCCTAGTTAGTCCTTGGTCTGTTTACGATATCGCTGAATTTTTTAGTAGAGGCTTTGCCAAATGGCGAGAAGGGCATGAGCGTCGAAAAGAGGAACGCTTTGTCAAACAAGAAGAAAAAGCTCGCCAAAAGGCTGAGGAAGAGGCTAGATTAGAAAAAGAAGCCGCTGAGAAAGCCTTACTTGATTTGCCTCCTGTCGATATGGAAACAGGTGAAATTCTGATAGAGGAGGCCGTTCAGGATTTTCCACCTATACCTGAAGAAGAGTGGGTGGAACCAGAAATCATCCTCCCTCAAGCTGAACTTGAATTCCCAGAACAGGAACAAACATTTGATGACGAAGATGTTCAGGTTGATTTTTCAGCCAAGGAAGCTCTTGAATACAAACTTCCAAGTTTACAACTCTTTGCTCCTGATAAACCCAAAGACCAGTCTAAAGAGAAGAAAATCGTCCGAGAAAATATCAAAATCCTAGAAGAAACTTTTGCCAGCTTTGGTATCAAGGTGACAGTTGAACGGGCTGAAATTGGCCCATCAGTGACCAAGTATGAAGTCAAGCCAGCAGTTGGTGTACGGGTTAACCGCATTTCCAATCTTGCAGATGACTTAGCACTGGCACTGGCCGCTAAGGATGTCCGGATTGAAGCTCCTATTCCCGGGAAATCTCTGGTTGGAATCGAAGTTCCTAACTCAGAGATTGCGACTGTGTCCTTCCGCGAACTATGGGAACAATCTCAAACAAAAGCAGAAAATCTCTTGGAAATTCCTCTAGGGAAGGCAGTTAATGGCACCGCAAGAGCATTTGACCTTTCTAAAATGCCCCACTTGCTCGTCGCAGGTTCAACGGGTTCAGGGAAGTCGGTAGCAGTTAATGGTATTATTGCTAGTATTCTCATGAAGGCAAGACCAGACCAGGTCAAGTTTATGATGGTGGATCCTAAGATGGTTGAGTTGTCTGTTTACAATGATATTCCCCATCTCTTGATTCCAGTTGTAACCAATCCACGCAAGGCCAGCAAGGCCCTGCAAAAGGTGGTGGATGAGATGGAAAACCGTTATGAACTCTTTGCCAAGGTGGGAGTTCGTAACATTGCAGGCTTTAATGCCAAGGTAGAAGAGTTCAATGCCCAATCTGAATACAAGCAGGTTCCGCTACCACTCATTGTTGTGATTGTGGATGAGTTGGCTGACCTCATGATGGTGGCCAGCAAGGAAGTAGAGGATGCCATTATTCGTCTTGGACAGAAGGCGCGTGCCGCCGGGATCCACATGATTCTTGCGACCCAGCGTCCATCCGTTGATGTCATCTCTGGTCTGATCAAGGCTAATGTTCCATCTCGTGTGGCGTTTGCGGTATCATCAGGTACAGATTCCCGTACGATTTTGGATGAAAATGGAGCAGAGAAATTGCTTGGACGAGGAGATATGCTCTTTAAACCAATCGATGAAAATCATCCAGTTCGTCTGCAAGGATCCTTTATCTCGGATGACGATGTCGAACGCATTGTAAACTTCATCAAGGCTCAGGCAGATGCAGACTACGATGAGAGTTTTGATCCGGGAGAGGTTTCTGAAAATGACGGAGAATTTTCAGATGGTGAAACTGGTGGAGATCCGCTTTTTGAAGAAGCCAAAGCTTTGGTCATTGAGACCCAGAAAGCCAGCGCATCTATGATTCAGCGTCGTTTATCAGTTGGATTTAACCGTGCGACCCGTCTCATGGAAGAACTGGAGATGGCAGGTGTCATCGGTCCAGCTGAGGGTACCAAACCTCGAAAAGTGTTACAACAATAAAAAATAGCTTCTTTCCAAGTTTGGAGGGAGCTATTTTACTGGCTATTGATTGCTTTTATGTTCTGAAGTTGGAGTATTGGACTGTTTTTCATTTTCAGCGGCAGGTTTACTTGGAGTAGGAGCAGGAGTAGAAGAATCTTGAGTTGATGTTTTCTGCTCTTCTTTTTTCTCTTCCTTGACGCTGGATTTTGGCGTTTCCTCTTGCTGTGTTTTTTCTTGACTAGTATGATTTTCCTTATTGGGACTGGTGTTTTCCTGAGGGGATTCCTTTTGAATTTCTTTGACAATTGTTGTCGTCTGGCTTGTCGTAGGTTCTTTTTTAGTATTTTTGTTATTATCCAAGGCGTTCATGATAGTGATACTTGCGGTAATTAAGCCGAGGATACTACCGATAGTAGCAACGGTTTTTTGAAAGACCGTGAAGCCTTTTTTGATGTGTTCTGTTTTTGGTTTTGAAGTTCTACGATAATTAGACATACATTCTCTCCTTTAATTAAAGTTTATTATACCTCATTTCTTTAAAAAAATCTTAAAAAAAGAGGAATTGCCCTTTCTTGTCGCAAGCTCCGTTTCATGATACAATAGAGGAAGTGATTTTAGAAAGCGTGAGAAAACATGATTTACTTTGATAATTCGGCGACTACCAAGCCCTATCCTGAAGCCCTTGAAACCTATATGCAGGTGGCTTCAAAAATTTTAGGAAATCCATCTAGTCTCCATCGTTTGGGAGACCAGGCAACACGAATCTTAGATGCTTCTCGCCAACAGATTGCGGATTTAATCGGTAAGAAAAGCGATGAAATCTTCTTTACTTCTGGTGGAACAGAAGGGGATAACTGGGTTATCAAGGGTGTGGCCTTTGAAAAAGCCCAGTTTGGCAAGCACATCATCGTATCAGCCATTGAACATCCGGCAGTCAAAGAGTCAGCTCTCTGGTTGAAATCTCAAGGATTTGAAGTAGATTTTGCTCCAGTTGATAACAAAGGATTTGTGGATGTTGAAGCGTTAGCAAATTTGATAAGACCTGATACGACCCTCGTTTCCGTCATGGCTGTGAACAATGAAATCGGTTCTGTTCAGCCTATTGAGGCTATTTCAGAACTGTTAGAAGACAAGCCAACTATTTCCTTCCACGTGGATGCGGTTCAGGCACTTGCTAAGATTCCAACTGAAAAGTATCTGACAGAACGAGTGGATTTTGCGACTTTCTCTGGTCACAAGTTCCACGGAGTTCGTGGTGTTGGTTTTGTCTATATCAAGTCTGGCAAGAAGATTACTCCTCTTTTAACAGGTGGAGGTCAGGAACGTGATTACCGTTCGACAACTGAAAATGTGGCAGGGATTGCAGCGACAGCCAAGGCTCTCCGTTTGTCTATGGAAAAGCTAGATATTTTTACAAGCAAGACTGGCCAGATGAAGGCAGTGATTCGTCAAGCCCTTCTGGACTATCCAGATATTTTTGTCTTTTCAGATGCGGAAGACTTTGCCCCTCATATCCTGACTTTTGGAATCAAGGGTGTTCGTGGTGAAGTCATCGTTCACGCTTTTGAAGACTATGATATTTTCATCTCAACGACCTCTGCTTGTTCGTCCAAGGCTGGGAAACCTGCAGGCACTTTGATTGCCATGGGAGTGGACAAGGATAAGGCCCAGTCAGCTGTGCGTTTAAGCCTAGATCTTGAAAATGATATGAGTCAGGTCGAGCAGTTTTTGACCAAGTTAAAATTAATTTATAATCAAACTAGAAAAGTAAGATAGGAGCATTCATGCAGTATTCAGAAATTATGATTCGCTATGGAGAGTTGTCAACCAAGGGTAAAAACCGTATGCGTTTCATCAATAAACTTCGCAATAATATTTCAGACGTTTTGTCTATCTATCCCCAAGTTAAGGTAACCGCAGATCGCGATCGTGCCCATGCATACCTCAATGGAGCTGATTACACAGCAGTAGCAGAATCACTTAAGCAAGTCTTTGGGATTCAAAATTTTTCTCCAGTATATAAGGTTGAAAAATCTGTAGAAGTTTTGAAGTCTTCTGTCCAAGAGATTATGAAAGAAATCTACAAGGAAGGAATGACCTTTAAAATTACTGGTAAGCGTAGCGACCACAACTTTGAATTGGACAGTCGTGAACTCAATCAAACTCTTGGTGGAGCTGTTTTCGAGGCTATTCCAAACGTACAAGCTCAGATGAAAAATCCTGACATCAATCTTCAGGTTGAGATTCGTGAGGAGGCTGCCTATATTTCCTATGAAACTTTTCGTGGAGCAGGAGGATTACCTGTGGGAAGTTCTGGTAAAGGCATGCTCATGTTATCAGGGGGAATTGACTCACCTGTGGCAGGTTATCTAGCTCTTAAACGTGGTGTAGATATCGAGGCTGTTCACTTTGCCAGCCCACCTTACACCAGTCCTGGTGCTCTCAAGAAAGCCCAAGATTTAACTCGTAAATTGACTAAGTTTGGGGGCAATATCCAGTTTATCGAAGTACCTTTCACAGAGATCCAAGAGGAAATCAAGGCTAAAGCGCCAGAAGCCTATCTCATGACCTTGACCCGTCGTTTTATGATGCGGATTACTGACCGTATTCGTGAGGTGAGAAATGGTTTAGTTATCATCAATGGGGAAAGTCTTGGTCAAGTAGCCAGCCAGACCTTGGAAAGTATGCAGACTATCAACGCTGTGACCAGCACTCCAGTCATTCGTCCTGTGGTTACTATGGATAAGTTGGAAATCATTGACATCGCTCAAGAAATCGATACCTTTGAAATTTCTATCCAACCTTTTGAAGACTGCTGTACCATTTTTGCGCCTGACCGTCCTAAAACAAATCCTAAGATTAAGAACGCAGAGCAGTATGAAGCACGCATGGATGTTGAAGGCTTGGTTGAGCGAGCAGTGGCAGGGATTATGATTACTGAGATCACACCGCGGGCTGAAAAAGATGAAGTAGATGACTTGATTGACAATCTGCTCTAATCAGAAAATCCAAAAGAATTTAGAAAATTAAATGAAAAAGTTAGTTTTTAATCCAAAAATGGAAGAAAAACTGACTTTTTTTCTTAAACTGTGATATAATAAGAATAAATTTTGAATATAGAGAGTTTTCTGACAATGAATCAATCCTACTTTTATCTAAAAATGAAAGAACACAAACTCAAGGTTCCTTATACAGGTAAGGAGCGCCGTGTGCGTGTTCTTCTTCCTAAAGATTATGAGAAAGACACGGATCGTTCCTATCCTGTTGTATACTTTCATGACGGGCAAAATGTTTTTTATAGCAAGGAGTCTTTCATTGGTCATTCATGGAAGATTATCCCAGCTATTAAGCGTAATCCTGATATCAGTCGCATGATTGTCGTAGCCATTGATAATGATGGTATGGGGCGGATGAATGAGTATGCAGCTTGGAAGTTTCAAGAATCTCCTATCCCAGGGCAGCAATTTGGTGGCAAGGGTGTGGAGTATGCTGAGTTTGTTATGGAGGTGGTCAAGCCATTTATCGATGAGACCTACCGTACTAAAGCTGATCGCCAGCATACGGCTATGGTTGGCTCGTCACTAGGAGGCAATATTACCCAGTTTATCGGTTTGGAATACCAAGACCAAATTGGTTGCTTGGGCGTCTTTTCATCTGCCAACTGGCTGCACCAAGAAGCCTTTAACCGCTATATAGAGCGCCAGCAACTGTCGTCTGACCAGCGCATCTTCATCTATGTGGGAACGGAAGAAGCGGATGATACAGACAAGACCTTGATGGCTGGTAATATCAAACAAGCCTATATCGACTCATCGCTTCGCTATTACCATGATTTGATAGCAGGGGGAGTTCATTTGGATAATCTTGTCTTAAAAGTTCAGTCTGGTGCCATCCATAGTGAGATTCCATGGTCGGAGAATTTACCAGATTGTCTGAGATTTTTTGCAGAAAACTGGTAAAGTAAGAAAGGAGAAAATATGCATATTGAACATCTTAGCCACTGGAGTGGCAATCTTAACCGTGAAATGTACCTTAACCGTTATGGTCATGCTGGGATTCCAGTTGTGGTCTTTGCTTCATCTGGTGGTAGTCACAACGAATACTATGATTTTGGCATGATTAATGCCTGTGCTTCCTTTATCGAGGAAGGCCGTGTACAGTTCTTCACCCTATCTAGTGTGGATAGTGAGAGCTGGTTGGCCACTTGGAAAAACGGTCACGACCAAGCAGAGATGCACCGTGTCTACGAACACTATGTGATTGAGGAGGCTATTCCTTTTATTAAGCACAAGACAGGTTGGTTTGATGGCATGATGACGACAGGTTGCTCCATGGGCGCCTACCATGCACTCAATTTCTTCCTCCAGCATCCAGATGTCTTTACCAAGGTGATTGCTCTCAGTGGTGTTTACGACGCACGTTTCTTTGTCGGCGATTACTACAACGACGATGCTATTTACCAAAACTCGCCAGTAGATTATATCTGGAACCAGAATGACGGCTGGTTTATTGACCGCTACCGTCAGGCAGAAATTGTACTGTGTACAGGTCTTGGAGCCTGGGAACAAGACGGTCTACCATCTTTCTACAAGCTCAAAGAAGCCTTTGACCAGAAACAAATTCCAGCCTGGTTTGCTGAGTGGGGACATGATGTTGCCCACGACTGGGAATGGTGGCGCAAACAAATGCCTTATTTCCTCGGCAATCTCTATTTATAAAAGGAGTGACCTATGAATTACCTTGTTATTTCTCCCTACTATCCACAAAACTTTCAACAGTTCACCATCGAACTAGCCAATAAAGGCATCACCGTCTTGGGAATTGGTCAAGAACCATACGAGCAATTGGATGAGCCTTTACGCAATAGCCTGACCGAGTATTTCCGTGTTGACAATCTTGAGAACATAGATGAAGTCAAACGAGCAGTTGCTTTTCTCTTTTATAAACATGGTCCTATCGACCGCATCGAATCCCACAATGAATATTGGTTAGAGTTGGACGCAGCACTCAGAGAGCAATTCAATGTTTTTGGTGCCAAACCAGAGGATCTCAAAAAGACGAAATTTAAGTCTGAAATGAAGAAGCTTTTCAAAAAAGCAGGTGTCCCTGTGGTACCTGGAGCTGTTATCAAGACGGAAGCAGATGTTGATCAAGCAGTGAAAGAAATCGGCCTTCCAATGATTGCCAAACCTGATAATGGAGTGGGAGCAGCCGCAACCTTTAAGCTTGAGACAGAAGACGATATCCATCACTTCAAGCAAGAATGGGACCATTCGACCGTTTATTTCTTTGAAAAATTTGTCACTTCTAGTGAAATCTGTACCTTTGATGGGCTTGTGGACAAGTATGGTAAGATTGTCTTTTCAACAACCTTTGACTACGCCTATACACCGCTTGATCTCATGATGTATAAGATGGACAATTCCTACTATGTTCTTAAGGATATGGATCCCAAATTACGTAAATATGGTGAGGCTATCGTCAAAGAATTTGGTATGAAAGAACGGTTCTTCCATATCGAGTTCTTCCGCGAAGGAGACGATTATATTGCCATTGAGTACAATAACCGTCCTGCAGGTGGTTTTACCATTGATGTTTATAACTTTGCCCACTCCTTGGATCTTTATCGAGGCTATGCAGCTATTGTCGCAGGAGAAGAGTTCCCAGCGTCAGAATTTGAACCGCAGTATTGTTTGGCTACTTCTCGCCGTGCAAATGCTCATTATGTCTATTCTGAGGAGGATTTACTTGCCAAATACAGTCAGCAGTTCAAGGTTAAAAAAATCATGCCAGCAGCCTTCGCGGAACTTCAAGGAGATTACCTTTATATGCTGACAACTCCGAGTCGACAAGAAATGGATCAGATGATTGCAGATTTCGGACAACGTCAAGAATAAGAACTATTGGATTAAGGAAAATGACTTTCTTAATCCTTTTGTTTTTTATAAGAAATAAAACCGCTTTCTTATATAATCTTTCGGGAAAGTAGTTGCTAAAAGATGTAAAAATTGATAGAATAAGGATTGTCTAAAAAATTTTAAGGAGAATCTATCAAATGGATTTCACATGGGCAATTAAATATGCCACTGAATTTTTGGGAACTGCTATTTTGATCATTCTTGGTAATGGTGCAGTTGCCAACGTTGAACTTAAAGGTACGAAAGGTCACCAAAGTGGCTGGATCGTTATCGCTGTTGGTTATGGTATGGGGGTTATGATCCCAGCCTTGATGTTTGGTAACGTATCTGGAAACCACATCAACCCAGCCTTCACTCTTGGACTTGCAATCAGCGGTCTCTTCCCTTGGGCACAAGTTGCGCCTTATATCATCGCACAAGTGTTGGGTGCTATCTTTGGTCAAGCCTTGGTTGTGGCAACACACCGCCCATATTACTTGAAAACTGAAAATCCAAACAATATCTTGGGTACTTTCTCAACAATTTCAAGTTTGGATAATGGTACAAAAGAATCGCATTTTGCAGCAACTGTTAATGGTTTTGTAAACGAATTTGTTGGTTCATTTGTTCTTTTCTTTGCAGCCCTTGGTATGACTAAAAACTTCTTTGGTGCTGAAGTGCTTCAATACATGAAACAAATGGCTAGTCAAGCAGGTCAAAATGTTGACTTTTCTGATTTAGCAATCAAAGCCCAAGTAGCACCACATACTGCTTCAGGACTTTCAGTAGCTCACTTGGCACTTGGTTTCCTTGTTATGGCCTTGGTAACATCACTTGGTGGACCTACAGGACCTGCCTTGAACCCTGCCCGTGACTTAGGACCACGTCTCCTTCATGCTTTCCTTCCAAAATCAGTTCTTGGTGAGCACAAAGGGGATTCAAAATGGTGGTATTCTTGGGTACCAGTAGTAGCACCTATCGCAGCAGCAATTGCGGCAGTAGCTATCTTCAAATTCCTTTACCTATAAGAAATTGAAACCGAGGAAATCCTCGGTTTTTTAGATGCAATTTTACGAAAAATCGGTAAATTTGAGCATAATATCTTGTAAAAAATTCTAAAATCCTATAAAATAAAAAGTGGTGGAGGAATTTATGAATGTAAATCAAATTGTACGGATTATTCCTACTTTAAAAGTTAATAATAGAAAATTAAATGAAACATTTTATATTGAAACCCTTGGTATGAAGGCCTTGTTAGAAGAGTCAGCTTTTCTGTCACTAGGGGATCAAACAGGTCTTGAAAGGCTGGTTTTAGAAGAAGCTCCAAGTATGCGTACTCGTAAGGTAGAGGGAAGAAAAAAACTAGCTAGATTGATTATCAAGGTGGAAAATCCCTTGGAAATTGAAGGCCTCTTATCTAAAACAGATTCGATTCATCAATTATATAAAGGTCAAAACGGCTACGCTTTTGAAATTTACTCGCCAGAAGATGATTTGATTTTGATTCATGCAGAAGATGACAGAGAAAGTCTAGTAGAAGTAGGAGAAAAACCTGAATTTCAAACAGATTTGAAGTCAATCCTTTTAAGTAAATTTGAGATTTCTATGGAATTACATCTTCCAACTGATGTTGACAGTTTCTTGGAACCATCTGAAGTTGGGGCATCACTTGATTTTATCCCAGCTCAGGGGCAGGATCTGACTGTGGACAATGCGGTTACTTGGGACTTGTCTATGCTCAAGTTCCTGGTCAATGAACTAGATATAGCAAGTCTGCGCCAAAAATTTGAGTCTACTGAATATTTTATTCCTAAGTCTGAAAAATTCTTCCTTGGTAAAGATAGAAATAATGTTGAATTGTGGTTTGAAGAAGTATGAAGTGGACCAAGATTATTAAAAAAATAGAAGAGCAAATCGAGGCAGGGATTTATCCCGGAGCCTCTTTTGCGTATTTTAAGGACAATCAATGGACGGAGGTCTATGTAGGCCAGAGTGACCCAGAACATGGATTGGATACTGAGGCAGGACTAGTTTATGACCTAGCCAGTGTTAGCAAGGTTGTTGGGGTTGGCACCGTTTTTACCTTCTTGTGGGAAAAAGGTCAATTAGATATTGACAGACCAATAACCGATTTTTTAGCTGAGAGTGATTATCAAGATATCACTATTCGTCAGCTCTTGACTCACGCTACAGATCTCGATCCTTTTATTCCCAATCGAGACCTTTTAACAGCTTCAGAATTAAAGGAAGCGATGTTTCATCTCAAGAGACGAAGTCAGCCAGCCTTTCTTTATTCGGATGTCCATTTTTTGCTGTTGGGCTTTATTTTGGAAAGAATCTTCGATCAAGACTTGGATGTGATTATACAGGAGCAAGTCTGGAAACCTTGGGGAATGAATGAAACTCAGTTTGGGCCTGTTGAGCTTGCTGTTTCAACAGTTAGAGGTGTAGAGGCAGGAATAGTGCATGATCCCAAGGCTCGTCTCCTTGGTAGACATGCTGGTAGTGCTGGTTTGTTTTCGACTGTAAAGGATTTACAAATCTTTTTGCAGCACTATTTAGAGGATGATTTTGCAAGAGACTTGAGTCAAAATTTTTCTCCTTTGGATGACAAGAAACGTTCTTTAGCATGGAATTTGGAGGGAGAATGGCTAGACCATACGGGCTATACGGGTACCTTTATCATGTGGAATCGTCAGAAGCAAGAAGCGGCTATTTTCCTATCGAATCGAACCTATGAAAAGGACGAACGAGCCCAGTGGATATTAGACCGTAATCAGGTGATGGACTTGATTCGCAAAGAAGAGTAAGGAGAGACATGTCAAATATTTTAAAAGGGACTTTATTAACAGTTGTGGCTGGGATTGCTTGGGGCTTGTCAGGAACGAGTGGCCAATACCTGATGGCACACGGAATTTCAGCTCTGGTTTTGACCAACTTGCGTCTTTTAATCGCTGGTGGGATTCTCATGCTCTTGGCTTATGCTACTGCAAAGGATAAAATGCTGGCCTTTTTAAAGGATAGAAAAAGTTTGCTGTCACTTCTCATTTTTGCACTGATTGGTCTTTTTCTCAACCAGTTTGCCTATCTAACTGCTATTCAGGAAACCAATGCAGGAACAGCAACGGTCCTTCAGTATGTTTGTCCTGTTGGAATTTTGATTTATAGCTGTATCAAGGATAAGGTGGCACCGACCTTGGCAGAGATTATTTCTATCATATTAGCCATTGGAGGAACCTTCCTGATCGCAACCCATGGTCAGTTGGACCAGTTATCCATTACACCTTCTGGCCTATTCTGGGGTCTCTTTTCTGCCTGGACTTACGCCCTTTATATTATTTTGCCCATAGCCTTGATTAAGAAGTGGGGGAGCAGTTTGGTCATTGGTGTGGGAATGGTTATAGCAGGTTTGGTCGCCCTTCCTTTTACAGGAGTTCTACAGACTGCTATCCCAACTAGTCTTGATTTTCTCCTCGCTTTTGCTGGCATTATCCTTATAGGGACTGTCTTTGCCTATACAGCCTTCTTAAAGGGAGCCAGTTTGATTGGACCGGTCAAGTCAAGTTTGTTGGCTTCAATTGAGCCAATTTCGGCGGTTTTCTTTGCCTTCCTAATCATGAATGAACAATTTTATCCCATTGATTTTCTTGGTATGGCAATGATATTGTTTGCTGTAACTCTGATTTCTTTGAAAGATTTACTCTTAGAAAAATAAAAAAGCCTCTTTGTCTGTGACAAAGAGGTTTTATGTAGTATTTTATACTCAATGAAAATCAAAGAGCAAACTAGGAAACTAGCCGCAGGTTGCTCAAAGCCCTGCTTTGAGGTTGTAGATAGAACTGACGAAGTCAGCTCAAAACACCGTTTTGAGGTTGCAGATAAAACTGACGAAGTCAGTAACTATACATACGGCAAGGAGACGTTGACGCGGTTTGAAGAGATTTTCGAAGAGTATTAATTGTTTTCAAGATAAAATTCAAATCGTTCGCCTACATACTGACTTTTTACGTATTCAAATGCAGTTCCATCTTCTAGGTAGGAAACCTGAGTCAAACCAAGAATAGCATGTCCTTTTTCAACTTCCAAATAGTGGGCAATCTTTTCTTTAGCGAGACGAGCATAAATAGTCTGCTGTGATTTGCCAATACGATAGCCATGTTTTTGCAAGGTTTGGAAGAAATGACTGGTGATTTCTTCTTTTTTAAAGTCCTTAATGAATTTTTCAGGAATAGAAGCAACCTCATAAACCAGAGGGACTTGGTCAGCATAGCGAACACGTTCCATTCGGATAATATTCTCCGTTGGAGAAATTCCTAGCTTGGCAACTTCCTGCTCATTGGGAATAGTTTTTCTGTAGGAAATGAGCTGGCTAGAGGGTACTTTGCCTTGGGACTTAACAATTTCAGTAAAACTGGTTGTCCCTCGCATCTTTTCTTGTACTCGAGTGCTGGAAACAAATGTGCCACTTCCTACACGACGCTCTAAGACGCCTTCTTCGACTAATAGAGATACGGCTTGGCGGAGGGTCATGCGACTGACCTCAAACTGTTCTGCTAAATCTCGTTCACTAGGAAGCCTCTCACCAATAGCCCAACGGTGCTCGTCAATATCCTTTTTAATCTGATCGTGGATTTTCATATAAGCAGGTAGCATATTTTTCACTTCATTTCTATCTTTTCTCTATTGTACCTTAATAAACTAGAAAAAGTCAAACTTCGCCTTGTTTATACTCTTCTAAAATCTCTTCAAACCACGTCAGCTTCCATCTGCAACCTCAAAACAGTGCTTTGAGCAACCTACGGCTAGCTTCCTAGTTTGCTCTTTGATTTTCATGGAGTATTAGTTGGTAATTCGCCCTTATTTGTGATAGAATATTGAAAAAAGATATTTCTTTTGAGAAAGGAAAAAGATGAGCAACATTTCAACTGATTTGCAAGATGTAGAAAAAATCATCGTTTTGGACTATGGTAGCCAGTACAACCAGCTGATTTCACGCCGTATCCGTGAGATTGGTGTGTTTTCAGAACTAAAAAGCCATAAAATTTCAGCTGCTGAAGTTCGTGAAATCAATCCTGTAGGAATTATCCTTTCAGGTGGTCCAAATTCTGTATACGAAGATGGTTCATTTGATATTGACCCAGAAATCTTCGAACTGGGAATTCCTATTTTGGGAATTTGTTACGGTATGCAGTTATTGACCCATAAACTTGGAGGAAAAGTTGTTCCTGCAGGTGACGCTGGAAATCGTGAATATGGTCAATCAACCCTAACTCACACATCATCAGCTCTTTTTGAATCAACACCTGATGAACAGACTGTATTGATGAGCCATGGTGATGCGGTTACTGAGATTCCTGCTGACTTTGTTCGTACTGGAACATCAGCTGACTGCCCTTATGCAGCCATTGAAAACCCAGATAAACACATTTACGGTATCCAATTCCACCCAGAAGTTCGTCATTCTGTATACGGAAATGATATCCTTCGTAACTTTGCCCTTAACATCTGTAAAGCTAAAGGCGACTGGTCAATGGATAACTTCATTGATATGCAGATCCAAAAAATTCGTGAAACTGTCGGTGATAAACGTGTCCTTCTTGGCCTTTCAGGTGGGGTTGACTCTTCAGTTGTCGGTGTTCTTCTTCAAAAAGCAATTGGCGATCAATTAATCTGTATTTTCGTGGATCACGGTCTTCTTCGTAAAGGAGAAGCGGATCAAGTTATGGACATGCTTGGTGGTAAGTTTGGTTTGAATATCGTCAAAGCAGACGCTGCAAAACGTTTCCTTGACAAACTTGCTGGTGTTTCTGACCCTGAACAAAAACGTAAAATCATTGGTAACGAGTTTGTCTATGTCTTTGATGACGAAGCAAGCAAACTCAAAGATGTGAAATTCCTTGCTCAAGGAACTCTTTATACAGACGTGATTGAGTCTGGTACGGATACAGCTCAAACTATCAAGTCACACCACAACGTTGGTGGTCTTCCAGAAGACATGCAGTTTGAATTGATTGAACCACTTAACACTCTTTATAAAGATGAGGTTCGTGCCCTTGGTACAGAGCTTGGTATGCCAGACCACATCGTATGGCGCCAACCATTCCCAGGCCCAGGTCTTGCGATCCGTGTTATGGGTGAAATCACTGAAGAAAAACTAGAAACCGTTCGTGAATCAGATGCTATCCTTCGTGAAGAAATTGCTAAAGCTGGTCTTGACCGCGATATCTGGCAATACTTCACAGTTAATACAGGTGTTCGTTCAGTTGGTGTTATGGGTGACGGTCGTACGTACGACTACACAATTGCTATCCGTGCTATCACCTCTATCGATGGTATGACTGCTGACTTTGCTAAGATTCCTTGGGAAGTCCTTCAAAAAATCTCAGTACGTATCGTAAATGAAGTGGATCATGTTAACCGTATCGTCTACGATATTACAAGTAAACCACCTGCAACAGTTGAGTGGGAATAGTCATTTAAGGACTAATTTATGTAGTTTAATTAGCCAGTATCTTTGGGTACTGGTTTACGGCTCTTTGTCAACTGTAGTGGGTTGAAGAAAAGCTAAGATCGAGAAAGGACGAATTTCGTCCTTTCTTTTTTGATATTCAGAGCGATAAAAATCCGTTTTTTGAAGTTTTCAAAGTTCCGAAAACCAAAGGCATTTCGCTTGATAAGATTGATGAGATTATTAGTAGCTTCTAATTTGGCATTAGAATAAGGTAGTTGAAGGGCGTTGACAATCTTTTCTTTATCCTTGAGGAAGGTTTTAAAGACAGTCTGAAAAAGAGGATGAACCTGTTTAAGATTGTCCTCAATGAGTCCGAAAAATTTGTCTGGTTCCTTGTTCTGAAAGTGAAAAAGCAAGAGCTGATAGAGATTATAGTGGTGTCTCAAGTCTTCTGAATAGCTCAAAAGCTTGTCTAGAATCTCTTTATTTGTTAAGTGCATGCGAAAAGTAGGGCGATAAAAACGTTTATCACTCAGTTTACGACTATCCTGCTGGATGAGCTTCCAGTAGCGCTTGATGGCTTTGTATTCATGAGATTTTCGATTGAACTGATTCATGATTTGAACACGGACACGACTCATTGCACGGCTGAGATGTTGGACAATGTGAAAGCGGTCGAGAACGATTTTAGCGTTAGGAAAAAGTTTTCTGGCAATATC
>CAJNCI010000001.1 GCA_905221215.1 bacterium | reverse complement strand
ATGGGACTTTTTTTCTACAACAAAATAGGCTCCATAATATCTATAGGGGATTTACCCACTACAAATATTATAGAGCCCATTTTTTCCGGAAGTTGAGTTTTTGATCCAGTCTCTTTAAATTATATGTTATCTTAAATTCAGAATAGAGCATTATAACTTATAAAACATTGCTAGAAATTGATTCGACTTTACTATCCTATTTGTTCAGAGTTTATTTCATTTTGCTATAAAGTTTGATATTTCTTTTGTTTTTTCTACTCTTTTTCCGAATAAATAGATAGAAGCATCAAATCTAGTAAATTAGATTAAAAAATGTGCTATAATGAAAGGAGAGCAAATATGACTGTACGTCATCCGGGCATCAGCCCGACCAATGATTTGGTAGCTAAGAAAATCTTTAGCAATCCAGAAATCACTTGTCAATTTATCCGCGATATGCTGGACTTGCCAGCCAAAAATGTGACCATTTTGGAGGGGAGCAATATTCATGTACTACCTTCCCTGCCTTATTCAGCCCAAGATTTCTATACAAGTATAGATGTCTTGGCAGAGTTAGATAATGGAACGCAAGTTATTATTGAGATTCAGGTGCATCATCAGAATTTTTTCATTAATCGTTTGTGGGCTTATCTATGTAGTCAGGTCAATCAAAACCTAGAAAAAATTCGCCAGCGAAAAGGTGATACTCATCAGAGTTACAAATATATCGCACCTGTTTACGCTATCGCAATTGTGGATAGCAATTATTTCTCAGATGACCTGGCTTTTCATAGCTTTAGCATGCGAGAGGACACGACAGGTGAGGTCTTAACAATTACAAACAATGGACAAGAAAACCATCTAGTCAAGATGGCATTCTTGGAACTAAAAAAATACAGAGAAACCAGCAAAGACGAGGTTCGCAAGCCGTGGTTAGAGTTTTTTGGGAACAAACCCTTTACTCAACAACCCGAGCGAGCCATCAGCCAAGCAGACCAACTGCTGGACTACAAGAGCTGGTCCGAGGAGGATAGGAAAATGTTTAGTGAACAGCGCAGACGCGAAGAACAAGCCTTGTTAGCACAGGACTATGCCTTGGAAACAGCTAGAGCAGAAGGTATTGAACAAGGAATCGCAAAAGGTTTAGAGCAAGGTCTGGAGCGAGGACGAGCAGAGGGTATCGAAGAGGGATTAAAAGTAGGTTTAGTAAATTTAGTACGTCAAGGTCTGCTGCCATCTGAGGTTGCCAGTCAGCAGTTGGGTATGACTGTGGCTGAGTTTGAGGCCTTGTTAGAAAGACATAAGTGAGAAATCTGTAACTATAACACGATATGAAAACAACTAAAAAGGATAGCTAAATTTCTTGATGTAAAAGAGATTGGCTATCTTTTTTGTTAGGAAAGTTAGAACTTTCTCCTTTCCTTTCCGAATAAATAGATAGAACCATCGAATCTAACAAAATTAGATTTAAAAATATGGTATAATAGAAGGAGGAAATGGATGACTTTAAGACATCCGGGCATCAGCCCGACCAATGATTTGGTAGCTAAGAAGATTTTTAGCAATCCAGAAATCACTTGTCAATTTATCCGCGATATGCTGGACTTGCCAGCCAAAAATGTAACCATTTTGGAGGGGAGTAACATTCACGTCTTACCTTCCCTGCCTTATTCAGCCCAAGATTTCTATACTAGTATAGACGTCTTGGCGGAGTTGGATAATGGCACTCAAGTTATTATCGAAATACAGGTACATCATCAGAATTTTTTCATCAATCGCCTGTGGGCTTATCTGTGCAGTCAGGTCAATCAGAATCTTGAAAAAATTCGCCAGCAGGAAGGTAATACTCACCAGAGCTACAAACATATTGCCCCAGTATACGCTATCGCAATTGTGGATAGTAATTATTTCCAAGATGATCAAGCTTTTCATAGCTTTAGCATGCGAGAGGATACGACAGGTTAGGTCTTAACGATTACAAACAATGGACAAGAAAACCATCTAGTCAAGATGGCATTCTTGGAATTAAAAAAATATAGAGAAACCAGCAAAGACAAGGTTCGCAAGCCGTGGTTGGAGTTTTTCGGGAACAAACCCTTTACCCAGCAACCTGAGCGAGCTATCAGTCAGGCGGACCAACTGCTAGACTATAAGAGCTGGTCCGAGGAGGACAGGAAAATGTTTAGTGAACAACGTAGGCGTGAAGAACAAGCCTTGTTAGCACAGGACTATGCCTTGGAAACAGCTAGAGCAGAAGGTATTGAACAAGGAATCGAAAAAGGTTTAGAGCAAGGTCTAGAGCGTGGGCGAGCAGAGGGGATTGAACAAGGACTGGAACGAGGACGAGCAGAGGGAGTTGAACAAGGTCTAGAGCGTGGTCGTACTGAAGGTATTGAACAGGGACTGTAGCGAGGACGAGCAGAGGGTATCGAAGAGGGATTAAAAGTAGGTTTAGTAAATTTAGTACGTCAAGATCTTCTAACACCTGAGGTTGCAAGTCAGCAATTAGGTATGACTGTCGCTGAATTTGAGGCACTATTGTAAACGAGTAAAAATGTTTTATCAGCTATCTTGCAAAATAAATAGAGTTTCTAATCCAAATATTTTTGAATACTGAGAATAAGTAGAGCCGATTTTTCTAGGATATTTGGGTTAATACTTACCATTATCTTGAATGCCTTAGGGAAACATGCTATACTACTTGTATGATTATTTTACAAGCTAATAAAATTGAACGTTCTTTTGCAGGAGAAGTTCTTTTTGATAATATCAACCTGCAGGTTGATGAACGAGACAGGATTGCTCTTGTTGGGAAAAATGGAGCAGGTAAGTCTACTCTTTTGAAGATTTTGGTTGGAGAAGAGGAGCCAACTAGCGGAGAAATCAATAAGAAAAAAGATATTTCTCTGTCTTACCTAGCCCAAGATAGCCGTTTTGAGTCTGAAAATACCATCTACGATGAGATGCTTCATGTCTTTGATGACTTACGTCGGACGGAGAAACAACTTCGTCAGATGGAGTTGGAGATGGGTGAAAAGACTGGTGAGGACTTGGATAAACTGATGTCAGATTACGATCGCTTATCTGAGAATTTTCGTCAAGCAGGCGGCTTTACCTATGAAGCTGATATTCGAGCGATTTTAAATGGATTCAAGTTTGACGAATCTATGTGGCAGATGAAAATTGCCGAGCTTTCTGGTGGTCAAAATACTCGTTTGGCACTTGCTAAAATGCTTCTTGAAAAGCCAAATCTCTTGGTCTTGGACGAGCCAACCAACCATTTGGATATCGAAACCATTGCCTGGCTAGAGAATTACTTGGTAAACTATAGTGGTGCCCTCATTATTGTCAGCCACGACCGTTATTTCTTGGACAAGGTTGCGACGATTACACTGGATTTGACCAAGCATTCCTTGGATCGCTATGTGGGGAATTACTCTCGCTTTGTCGAGCTGAAGGAGCAAAAACTAGCAACTGAGGCAAAAAACTATGAAAAGCAGCAGAAGGAGATCGCTGCTCTGGAAGACTTTGTCAATCGCAATCTAGTCCGTGCTTCAACGACCAAACGTGCCCAATCTCGCCGTAAACAATTGGAAAAAATGGAGCGTTTGGACAAGCCTGAAGCGGGCAAGAAATCAGCCAACATGACCTTCCAGTCTGAAAAAACGTCTGGTAATGTTGTCCTGACTGTTGAAAATGCAGCTATTGGCTATGATGGGGAAGTCCTATCACAACCGATTAACCTAGACCTTCGTAAGATGAACGCAGTTGCTATCGTTGGTCCCAATGGTATTGGAAAATCAACCTTTATCAAGTCTATTGTGGACCAGATTCCTTTTATCAAGGGAGAGAAGCGATTTGGCGCTAATGTTGAGGTTGGTTACTATGACCAAACCCAAAGTAAGCTGACACCAAGTAATACTGTACTTGATGAACTCTGGAATGATTTTAAACTGACACCAGAAGTTGAAATTCGTAATCGTCTAGGCGCTTTCCTTTTCTCAGGAGATGATGTTAAAAAATTAGTCGGCATGCTGTCTGGAGGCGAGAAAGCTCGTTTGCTTTTGGCTAAATTGTCTATGGAAAACAACAACTTCCTGATCCTTGACGAGCCGACCAACCACTTGGATATTGATAGCAAGGAAGTGTTGGAAAATACCTTGATTGACTTTGATGGAACCTTACTCTTTGTCAGCCACGACCGTTACTTTATCAATCGTGTGGCAACTCATGTTCTAGAATTGTCTGAGAATGGATCAACTCTCTACCTTGGAGATTACGACTACTATGTCGATAAAAAGGCTGAAATGGAAGTCAGTCAGATAGAGGAAGATTCAACCAGCAATCAAGCAAAAGAAGCAAGCCCAGTCAATGACTATCAAGCTCAAAAAGAAAGTCAAAAAGAAGTTCGTAAGCTCATGCGACAAATTGAAAATCTAGAAGCTGAAATCGAAGAGTTAGAAATTCAAAGCCAAGCTATTTCTGAACAAATGTTGGAAACAAACGATGCAGGTAAACTCATGGAATTGCAGACTGAGCTGGACAAAATCAGCCACCGTCAGGAAGAAGCTATGCTTGAGTGGGAAGAATTGTCAGAGCAGGTGTAAAGATGGAACATCTTGGAAAAGTATTTCGTGAATTTCGGACAAGTGGCAATTATTCCTTAAAGGAGGCTGCAGGCGAGTCCTGTTCAACCTCTCAGTTATCTCGCTTTGAGCTTGGGGAGTCTGACTTAGCAGTCTCGCGTTTCTTTGAGATTTTGGATAACATTCATGTCACAATCGAAAATTTCATGGATAAGGCAAGAAATTTTCATAATCATGAACATATTGCCATGATGGGACAAATTGTGCCTCTTTACTATTCAAATGATATTGCAGGTTTTCAAAAGCTTCAAAGTGAACAACTTGAAAAGGCTAAGAGTTCGACGACTCCCCTTTATTTTGAGCTGAACTGGATTTTGCTACAAGGTCTGATTTGTCAAAGAGATTCTAGTTATGATATGAAGCAGGATGATTTGGATAAGGTAGCAGATTATCTCTTCAAAACAGAAGAGTGGACCATGTATGAGTTGATTCTGTTTGGTAACCTCTATAGTTTCTACGATGTGGATTATGTCACTCGGATTGGTAGAGAAGTTATGGAGAGGGAAGAATTTTACCAAGAGATTGGTCGCCATAAGAGATTGGTTTTGATTTTGGCCCTTAATTGTTACCAGCATTGTTTAGAGCATTCTTCTTTTGATAATGCTGGCTATTTTGAGACTTATACAGAGAAGATTATTGGTAAAAACATTAGTCTGTATGAACGAAATATTTTACATTACCTAAAAGGCTTTGCCTTGTACCAAAAAGGACAGTGTACAGAAGGCTGTAGTCAGATGCAAGAGGCCATGCATATTTTTGATGTGTTAGGTCTTCCTGAGCAAGTAGCCTACTATCAGGAACACTACGAAAAATTTGTCAAATATTAATTTTCCCAAATAAGGGAAAAAATAAAAAGCTCCTTTCAGTTTTGATACAATAGTTTCAAAATTTGAGAGGAGTTTTTATATGAATCGCTATGCAGTACAGTTGATTAGTCGTGGAGCTGTTAACAAGATAGGGAATATGCTCTATGATTATGGAAATAGTGTCTGGTTGGCATCGATGGGAACGATTGGGCAAACCGTTCTAGGGATTTATCAGATCTCTGAACTCGTTACATCCATTCTCGTAAATCCCTTTGGTGGAGTCATTTCAGACCGTTTTTCTCGTCGTAAGATTTTAATGGTGGCAGACCTTGTTTGTGGGATTCTTTGTCTGGCTATTTCTTTCATAAGGGATGACAGCTGGATGATTGGAGCTTTGATTGTTGCTAATATTGTGCAGGCGATTGCTTTTGCCTTTTCTAGACCTGCAAATAAGGCCATTATCACAGAATTGGTAGAGAGGGATGAACTGGTCCTCTACAATTCTCGTTTGGAGTTGGTCTTGCAGGTTGTCAGTGTGAGTTCCCCTGTACTTTCTTTTCTGGTCTTACAATTCGCAAGTCTTCGCATTACCTTGGTATTAGATGCCCTTAGTTTTTTTCTCGCTTTTGGTTTGGTAGCCTTGCTTCCAAAGAAAGAAGAGAAGACTTTGGGTGAGAAGAAACTTACATTCAAAGTTATTTTTTCTGATATCAAGGAGGGGGTTCACTATATTGTGAAGCAAAAGGAAATCTTCTTTTTATTAGTCATGGCTTCAAGTGTCAATTTTTTCTTCGCAGCCTTTAATTATCTTCTTCCTTTTTCAAATCAGCTTTATGGAGTTCAAGGTGCCTATGCCACTATTTTGACAATGGGTGCTATCGGATCTATTGTTGGGGCTTTGTTAGCTAGTAAGATTAAAGCTAGTATGGAAATGCTTTTATTTTTATTGGCACTGACTGGACTTGGAGTGATGATAATGGGTTTCGCCCTCCCACCCTATCTTGCTTTTTCAGGGAATTTCATTTGTGAACTATTTATGACGATGTTTAATATTCACTTTTTTACTCAAGTACAAACCAAGGTTGATGGTGAATATCTGGGCAGAGTCCTTAGTTCGATTTATACCTTAGCTATACTTTTTATGCCAATTGCAACAGGTTTAATGACCTGGCTTTCAAGTGTTCATCTTTACTCTTTCTTGATTATAGGACTAGGAGTTGTCATCTTATCCTTCTTAGCTCTAGGCTATGTTCGAAGTCATTTTAAAAAAGAGATATAAGTCTGTTTGAGTTTTAAAAATAATTCTAATCTAAGTATTTTTTCCGCCCTTCTCGTTTGTGAGGAGGGCTTAGTTTATGGTAAAATGGTTTTATGAATAAAAGAATGAATGAGTTAGTCGCCATGCTTAATCGCTATGCGACTGAGTACTATACCAGCGACAATCCGTCGGTTTCGGACAGTGAGTATGACCGCCTTTACCGTGAGTTGGTTGAGTTGGAGACTGCCTATCCAGATCAAGTATTAGCAGACAGTCCGACCCATCGTGTTGGTGGCAAGGTTTTAGATGGTTTTGAAAAATACAGTCATCAGTATCCTCTTTATAGTTTGCAGGATGCTTTTTCACGTGAGGAGCTTGATGCTTTTGATGCGCGTGTTCGTAAGGAACTAGCTCATCCTACCTATATTTGTGAGCTGAAAATCGATGGCTTATCTATCTCGTTGACTTATGAAAAGGGGATTTTAGTTGCAGGTGCAACGCGTGGAGATGGTTCTATTGGGGAGAATATCACTGAAAACCTCAAACGTGTTAAGGACATTCCTTTGACTTTGCCAGAAGAGTTAGATATCACAGTTCGTGGGGAATGTTACATGCCACGCTCTTCTTTTGACCAGGTTAATAAAGCTCGCCAAGAAAATGGAGAACCTGAATTTGCCAATCCTCGTAATGCGGCGGCAGGAACCCTGCGTCAGTTGGATACAGCAGTAGTTGCCAAGCGTAATCTTGCCACTTTCCTCTATCAAGAAGCTAGTCCTTCGACTCGAGACAGCCAAGAAAAAGTTTTGAAGCACCTAGAACAGCTCGGTTTTGTAGTCAATCCTAAGCGAATTCTGGCTGAAAGCATGGATGAAATCTGGAATTTTATCCAAAAAGTAGGACAGGAGCGAGATAATCTGCCCTATGATATCGATGGGGTGGTGATCAAGGTCAATGATCTAGCAGGCCAAGAAGAGCTTGGCTTTACCGTTAAGGCTCCCAAGTGGGCAGTAGCCTACAAGTTTCCTGCTGAGGAAAAAGAAACTCAGCTCCTGTCAGTTGACTGGACAGTAGGCCGTACGGGCGTTGTGACCCCAACTGCTAATCTGACTCCCGTTCAGCTTGCTGGTACAACTGTTAGCCGTGCGACCCTTCACAACGTGGATTATATTGCTGAAAAAGATATCCGCAAGGACGATACGGTTATCGTCTATAAGGCTGGAGATATTATCCCTGCTGTTTTGCGTGTGGTAGAATCCAAACGGGTTTCTGAAGAGAAACTAGATATCCCTACAAACTGCCCAAGTTGTGATTCAGACTTGTTGCACTTTGAAGATGAAGTGGCCCTCCGTTGTATCAATCCGCGTTGTCCTGCCCAAATTATGGAAGGTTTGATTCACTTTGCCTCTCGTGATGCCATGAATATTACAGGTCTTGGTCCATCAGTAGTTGAAAAGCTCTTTGCTGCCAATCTGGTTAAGGATGTGGCGGACATTTATCGCTTGAAAGAAGATGATTTTCTCCTTTTAGATGGTGTTAAGGAAAAGTCAGCTGCTAAACTTTATCAGGCCATCCAAGCATCTAAGGAAAATTCTGCCGAGAAGCTCTTGTTTGGTTTGGGCATTCGCCATGTCGGCAGTAAGGCCAGTCAGCTTTTACTTCAACATTTTCACTCGATTGAAAATCTGGCCCAGGCAGATCCAGATGAAGTGGCTAGTATTGAAAGTCTGGGTGGTGTGATTGCCAAGAGTCTTCAGACTTATTTTGCGACAGAGGGCTCTGAAATTCTGCTCAAAGAATTGAAAGAAGCTGGGGTCAATCTGGACTATAAAGGACAGACAGTAGTTGCGGATGCAGCCTTGTCAGGCTTAACAGTTGTATTGACTGGAAAATTGGAACGTCTCAAGCGCTCAGAAGCTAAAAGTAAACTCGAAAGTCTGGGTGCCAAGGTGACAGGCAGTGTTTCTAAAAAGACAGACCTTGTTGTTGCAGGAGCAGATGCTGGAAGTAAACTGCAAAAAGCACAAGAACTCGGTATTGAAGTTCGAGATGAAGCTTGGCTAGAAAGTTTGTAACAATGACAGAAGATAGAAAACGTGCGCGTTTAATTTATAACCCAACCTCAGGTCAGGAAATTATCAAGAAAAATATAGCAGAAGTACTGGATGTTTTGGAAGATATTGGCTATGAAACCAGTGCCTTTCAAACGACTCCAGAACCTCTTTCAGCACAAAAAGAAGCTGAGAGAGCAGCCAAAGCTGGATTTGATTTGATTATTGCTGCAGGTGGTGATGGAACAATTAATGAAGTAGTCAATGGGGTTGCCTCGCTTGATAAGAGGCCTCGGCTTGCCATCATCCCAACAGGGACGACTAATGATTATGCGCGTGCCCTAAAAATTCCAATGGGTGATCCTGTTGCGGCTGCTCAGATTATTGCTAAAAATGAGACCATTCATATGGATATTGGACGAGCTTTTGACGATAAATATTTTATTAATATTGCCGCTGCAGGTACTCTAACAGAATTGACTTACAGTGTTCCAAGTGAAGTCAAGACGCGTCTTGGTTATTTTGCCTATGTTGCTAAAGGCATTGAAATGTTTCCTAAGACCAAGGTTCGTCCAGTGAGAATCACACACGATCAGGGGGTCTTTGAAGGAGAGGTGTCCTTGATTTTTGTTGCCCTGACCAATTCCATTGGAGGGTTTGAGCAGTTAGCGCCTGATACCAAGTTAGACGATGGCAATTTTACTCTGATTTTGGTCAAGACAGACAAGCTATTTGATATGTTGGGCTTATTGATACAGGCCATTAATGGTGGTCAGCATGTCTCAGATGTCAATATCGAATACCTCAAAACTAGCAAACTACGTTTAGAAGTTTTAGATGACCAAGAACCATTTATGCTGAACCTAGATGGGGAATATGGTGGAGATACCCCAGTTGAACTTCAAGTCTGTCATCATCACATCGAATTTTTTGTCAATCGAGACGAGATTGGTCAAGAATTTATTAGTGATACAGAAACAAATTAAAAAAAGGAAAAATAAAGATGTATAACTACCCTATGAGCATTCATTACCATCGCAAGAATGGTGAATACGACACTTGCTCTTTTGTAAAGAGTAAGGATCAACGAATTGATTTACTGACTTACAGAGAAGATTATTTTGGAGCTTTATTTAGCTTTGAACATCCAAGTGCCCATGCTTTGGAAAGCTTGAATTTTGTGGTTCATACAGGCCAAACCAGTAAAGAATATGCTATCCGTTTTAATCACTATCCTCTCTTAACGGAGGTCTGGATTTTGGAAGGGGATGATAGAATTTATTATTCTGAAAATCCTGCTATTGCCAGTCCTTTCTATAAAAATCAAAATCCTTTTGCCTTTGACAAGGCTATCAATAGTGCTAGTTTTGACCACCATTGGGGCTACCAAGGGGAACTGGGGTGCCGTGTAGAGGATAATCATGCTCATTTTGCTCTTTGGGCTCCAACAGCGACAGAAGTGCAGGTTGTTGTTTATGAATCTGCTGCTAATGATGCACCTGTTTGGAAGACTTTTGAGATGGAGAGAGGCAATAGCTACTCTTATAATCATAAGGACAATACTATTGGTGTCTGGAGTTTAGATGTTGAGGAAGATTTGACTGGTAAGGCTTATCAGTATCAAGTCCAATTCCCTCATCACCAAACTCTGACACGTGATCCTTACACAATTGCGACCAGTCCTGATGGCAAACGTTCAGCTATTCTGAGCTATGCAGAAAAGCAAGTTGAAAACTTCGAGGTCAAGCACGGTTCGGAGGCTACTTGGCGTTTAACAAATCCATGTAAGGCAGTTATCTGTGAAATGCACATTCGTGATTTGACAAAATCACCGACCTCAGGTGTGGATGAACATCTTCGAGGAACTTTCTTAGGTGCGGCTCAGACAGGGACGGTTAACCAGTACGGCCAAGCAACTGCTTTTGATTACATCAAGAAGATAGGCTACAATTATGTTCAATTGCAACCAATCGCAGATCGTCATAAAGAGTATGATGCAGATGGGAATGTAACCTACAACTGGGGTTATGATCCACAAAACTATAACGCACCAGAGACGAGCCTTTCAACAAACCCAGATGATCCAGCTCAGGTTATTCGTGATTTGAAGACCATGGTTCAAGCCTATCACGATGCGGGTATTGGTGTCATTATGGATGTGGTCTATAACCATACCTTCTCAGTTGTTGATGCACCTTTCCAAACAACTGTCCCTGATTACTATTATCGTATGAATCCAGATGGTACCTTCCAGAATGGAACGGGAGTTGGAAACGAAACGGCCAGCGAACACGAAATGTTCCGCAAGTATATGATTGATTCTCTTCTATACTGGGTGCAGGAATACAATATTGACGGCTTCCGTTTTGACTTGATGGGGATTCATGATGTCAAGACCATGCAGATGATTCGTCAAAGTTTGGATGAAATCGACCCTAACATTATCCTCTATGGAGAAGGATGGGATATGGGGACAGGTCTTGCCCCTTATGATAAGGCTAAGAAAGACAATGCCTACGAAATGCCAAATATTGGTTTCTTTAATGACAATCAGCGAGATGCTGTTAAAGGTGGAGAAGTTTATGGTGCTATCAAATCAGGTTTTGTCAGTGGTGCTGCGACAGAGCCAATTCTAGCCAAAGCAATCCTAGGCAGTCGTGAACTAGGAACCTATACACATCCAAATCAAGTACTCAACTATGTGGAGGCCCATGACAATTACAATCTTCACGATTTGTTGGCAACCCTTCATCCAGACCAAAGTTCTGAGCAAATCATGCGTAAGGTTGAGACAGCCACAGCCATGAATCTGCTCATGCAGGGAATGGCCTTTATGGAAATCGGTCAAGAATTTGGTCGTACCAAACTAGTTGCGACTGGTGAAAATGGTGAGTTGACCCATGATGATAGAGAGCGTGCTATGAATAGCTATAATGCTCCAGACAGTGTCAACCAAGTAAACTGGGACTTGATTAATGAGCGTCAAGATAGTATTGAGTTTATCCGTCAAATTATTCGATTGAAGACAGAAACCTGTGCCTTTTCTTACCCTACTTATGATGAAATTTACCATCATGTTTTTGTTCATTCAGCAAATGAACATAGTGGTTTGATTGTCTATGAGATTCAAGGGAAAGACCATTTACTGGTTGTATTTAATGCTAAAGGGCAAGATTTCCAGTTTGAAAATGCTGGAAATCTAGAACTATTAGTGACCAATAGCCATTTAAGTGATAAAGACATGGTTGGTGGTGTTAGTGCCAGCATCTTTAAAGTCTTGTAGAAAAGATTTGATAGGAAGTAAATGAAAGCAAGGAGATAAAATGGAAAAAGTAAAACGAATTTACGTATCATTGATTTTAGCTTTAATGTCAGTTATATTAATTGGATGTTCAATAAAAAGTGATAACGGAACCTATACTTATGAACCCTCTACAGAGGAAGTTTCTAAATTAGCAGAAAATCAAGGAGATTTTGCTACAACTTTTGGATCAGTATTGGGGGAAAGTGTTAAATTATCGGTTTCAATCACAATTAATGATGATAAAGGAAATATAAAAATTTCAAGTACAATAATGGGATTTAAGAACGATCAAAACTACGATGTTAAAGTAGATCAATCTAAAAAAGTAATGACCCCAGTAGGAGGAGGCACTGAGGTACCTTATAAGATTTCGGGTGATAATTTAACTTTTGATATCTCAAAAGTTGATAGCAAAGATGCATCAAATCTAAAAGTTATTGAAAATGCTATTTTTAAACGTCAAAAATAGGCCTTATATTTCTTCGGTCATAATCTAATAATCATCTTTGTTGTGATATAAGTGGAGATTATAGGAATCGAAAGATAGAGCTGTTTTTAATGTTTAAAATATTGACAAAGGTTTAGTTCGTCTAAGCCTTTTCTTTTTGTACTTATACTCTTCGAAAATCTCTTCAAACCACGTCAGCTCTATCTGCAACCTCAAAGCAGTACTTTGAGCAACCTACGGCTAGCTTCCTAGTTTGCTCTTTGATTTTCATTGAGTATTACTGCTTAACAAGAGAATTCAAATAGTTTGAAAAATCAAGCTTGTGAAAAAAATCTCAAAAATATTGTAAAAAGGGTTGTAATTTTCTGAAAATTTGGTAAAATATATCTTAATCATTTTCAGGAGGAAGAGAATTTGACAAGATATCAGAATTTAGTAAATGGAGAATGGAAATCATCTGAAAAAGAAATTACGATTTATTCACCAATCAATCAAGAAGTATTAGGGACAGTACCAGCTATGAGTCAGGCTGAAGTAGATGAGGCTATGCAAGCTGCGCGTGCAGCACTGCCAGCATGGCGAGCTTTAGCACCAGTTGAACGTGCGGCTTATTTGCATAAGACAGCAGCTATTTTGGAACGCGATAAGGAAGAAATTGGTACTATCCTTGCCAAAGAAGTAGCAAAAGGGATTAAGGCAGCTATTGGAGAAGTGGTGCGTACCGCAGACTTGATTCGCTATGCTGCTGAGGAAGGGCTCCGTATCACTGGACAAGCAATGGAAGGTGGCGGTTTTGAAGCAGCAAGTAAAAACAAACTGGCTGTTGTTCGTCGTGAGCCAGTTGGAGTTGTCTTGGCTATCGCGCCCTTTAACTATCCAGTCAACCTTTCTGGATCTAAGATTGCTCCGGCCTTAATTGCAGGGAATGTGGTTATGTTTAAGCCACCAACACAAGGTTCTATTTCTGGTCTCCTGTTGGCTAAAGCCTTTGAAGAAGCAGGGATTCCAGCAGGTGTTTTCAATACTATTACGGGACGTGGTTCAGAAATTGGGGATTATATCATTGAGCACAAAGAAGTCAACTTCATCAACTTTACAGGTTCAACTCCAATCGGAGAACGTATTGGTCGTTTAGCTGGTATGCGTCCTATCATGTTGGAGCTTGGTGGGAAAGATGCAGCTATTGTACTAGAAGATGCAGATTTGGAACATGCTGCTAAGCAAATTGTTGCAGGAGCCTTTAGCTATTCAGGTCAACGTTGCACGGCCATTAAACGTGTCATTGTTATCGAAAGTGTAGCAGATCAATTAGCTACTTTGCTTCAGGAAGAAGTTGCTAAATTAACAGTTGGTGATCCATTTGACAATGCTGATATTACACCTGTTATTGACAATGCTTCAGCCGACTTCATTTGGGGCTTGATTGAGGATGCGCAAGAAAAAGGTGCTCAGGCTCTTACACCAATCAAACGTGAGGGCAATCTTCTCTGGCCCGTACTTTTTGACAAAGTTACAAAAGATATGAAAGTAGCATGGGAAGAGCCATTTGGTCCTGTTTTACCAATTATCCGTGTGGCTAGTGTAGAAGAAGCAATTGCCTTTGCCAACGAATCTGAATTCGGCCTTCAATCCTCAGTCTTTACAAATGATTTCAAAAAGGCCTTTGAAATCGCTGAAAAACTTGAAGTGGGAACAGTCCATATTAATAATAAAACCCAGCGTGGTCCAGATAATTTCCCATTCCTTGGTGTCAAAGGCTCTGGTGCTGGTGTTCAAGGAATTAAATATAGCATTGAAGCGATGACAAATGTCAAATCCATTGTTTTTGATATGAAATAAAATGTAAAATCAGGAAATTGTTTTCCTGGTTTTATTTTTCACATAAAAACAATGCTACATTTGGATAAAATACGAACTTTGTGATATGATAGTAATCAAAAAGAGGACGTTTTCACAAACTATCTGTCATTCCTTGATTTATAAGTGAATGGATAAGTTCATTTTTTGAAGATTTTCAAAAGAATTTTTACCAAATATGGTAATTTACTTGAATCTTCCATAAAAAGGTAGTATAATAAATCTATAGAAAACGCTTACAGAAAAGGGGAGGTATTATGGATAAAAGAGAAGCTTTGCGCACCTTTATGACAGGAGAAAATTTTCACCTTCAGCATTATTTAGGAGCACATAAGGAAGAACTAAATGGAGAGTACGGTTATACATTTCGTGTGTGGGCTCCCAACGCCCAGGCTGTCCACTTGGTGGGGGATTTTACCAATTGGGTAGAAAATCAAATTCCAATGGAACGAAATGAATTTGGAGTCTGGGAAGTCTTTACTAGCCTTGCTCATGAAGGCCAAATTTACAAGTATCATATCACGCGTGCAAATGGTCATCAGTTGATGAAGATTGATCCTTTGGCTGTACGGTATGAGGCACGTCCGGGTACTGGAGCTATTTTAACAGAGATTCCAGAAAAGAAATGGAAGGATGGGCTTTGGTTAGCTCGAAGAAAACGTTGGACTTTCTTTGAACGTCCTGTCAATATCTACGAAGTTCATGCTGGATCGTGGAAGAGAAATCCAGATGGAAGTCCTTATAGTTTTGCTCAATTGAAAGATGAACTCATTCCTTACCTAGTTGAGATGAACTATACTCATATTGAGTTTATGCCCTTGATGTCCCACCCACTAGGTTTGAGTTGGGGTTACCAGCTTATGGGGTACTTCGCTTTAGAGCATGCCTATGGTCGCCCTGAAGAGTTTCAAGATTTTGTTGAGGAATGTCATTTAAACAATATTGGGGTTATTGTAGACTGGGTACCTGGTCACTTTACTATCAATGATGATGCCTTGGCTTATTATGATGGGACACCAACTTTTGAATACCAAGACCATAATAAGGCTCATAACTATGGTTGGGGAGCACTCAATTTTGACCTTGGAAAGAATGAAGTCCAGTCTTTCTTGATTTCTAGCATTAAGTTTTGGATTGACTTTTACCATCTAGATGGTATTCGAGTGGATGCAGTTAGTAACATGCTCTATCTTGACTACGATGATGCTCCATGGACACCTAATAAAGATGGTGGAAATCTCAACTATGAAGGATATTATTTCCTTCAACGCTTGAATGATGTCATTAAACTAGCACATCCAGATGTGATGATGATCGCAGAAGAAAGTTCGTCAGCAACCAAGATTACGGGAATGAAAGAGCTTGGTGGTCTAGGATTTGACTACAAGTGGAATATGGGCTGGATGAATGATATCCTCCGATTCTACGAAGAAGACCCTATTTACCGTAAGTATGACTTTAATTTGGTGACTTTCAGCTTTATGTATGTTTTCAATGAAAACTATCTCCTACCATTCTCGCACGATGAAGTGGTTCACGGTAAGAAGAGTATGATGCATAAGATGTGGGGAGATCGTTACAATCAATTCGCAGGCTTACGCAATATCTACACTTACCAAATTTGTCACCCTGGTAAGAAATTGCTCTTCATGGGTAGCGAATACGGCCAATTCCTAGAATGGAGATCTGAAGAGCAGTTGGAATGGTCTAATCTAGAAGACCCTATGAATGCTAAGATGAAGTATTTCACTTCTCAGCTTAATCAATTCTACAAAGACCATCGCTGTCTGTGGGAAATCGATACCAGCTATGATGGTATTGAAATCATTGATGCGGATAATCGAGACCAGAGTGTTCTTTCCTTCATCCGTAAGGGTAAGAAGGGCGACATGCTAGTCTGCGTCTTTAATATGGCACCTGTTGAACGAAAAGATTTTACAATCGGATTGCCTGTCGCAGGGATTTATGAAGAAGTCTGGAATACTGAGTTAGAAGAGTGGGGAGGTGTTTGGAAAGAACATAATCAAACTGTTCAAACGCAAGAAGGACTATGGAAAGATTATGAGCAGACCTTGACCTTTACCCTACCTGCTATGGGAGCAAGTGTATGGAAAATCAAACGTCGCTTGAAATCTGCAAAAACCGTCACAAGTAAAAACCAAAAAGGAGTAGAAAATGAAGAATGAAATGTTAGCTTTGATTCTTGCTGGTGGGCAAGGAACTCGTCTCGGTAAACTCACTCAAAGCATCGCAAAACCAGCTGTGCAATTTGGTGGGCGCTACCGTATCATTGACTTTGCTCTTTCAAACTGTGCCAACTCAGGGATTCACAATGTTGGGGTCATTACACAGTACCAACCACTTGCTCTCAACAACCATATCGGGAACGGTTCAAGCTGGGGACTAGACGGTATCAATTCTGGTGTCTCTATTCTTCAACCTTATTCTGCAAGTGAAGGAAATCGTTGGTTCGAAGGGACTAGTCACGCTATTTACCAAAATATCGACTATATTGACAGTGTCAATCCTGAGTACGTCTTGATTCTCTCTGGGGACCACATCTACAAAATGGACTATGATGATATGCTCCAGTCTCACAAGGATAATAACGCCAGCTTGACAGTAGCGGTTTTAGACGTCCCTCTTAAAGAAGCTAGTCGTTTTGGTATCATGAATACAGATGCCAATAACCGCATTGTTGAATTTGAAGAAAAACCAGCTCAACCTAAATCTACCAAAGCTTCTATGGGAATTTACATCTTTGATTGGCAACGTCTCCGCAATATGCTTGTTGCTGCTGAAAAGAGCAATGTCGATATGTCAGACTTTGGTAAAAATGTCATTCCAAATTACCTTGAGTCAGGTGAAAGTGTCTATGCTTATGAATTTAATGGTTACTGGAAAGACGTTGGTACGATTGAGTCACTTTGGGAAGCCAACATGGAGTACATTTCTCCAGAAAATGCCTTGGATAGCCGTAACCGTCAATGGAAGATTTACTCAAGAAACTTGATTTCGCCACCAAACTTCCTTGGTGCAAATGCTGATGTGGAAGACTCATTAGTTGTAGACGGATGTTTTGTTGATGGAACGGTTAAACATTCTATCCTTTCAACAGGGGCACAAGTTCGCGAAGGGGCAGAAGTAGTAGATTCAGTTATCATGAGTGGAGCTATTATTGGAAACGGAGCTAAAATCAAACGTGCCATTATTGGTGAAGGTGCGGTTATTTCTGACGGTGTCGAAATTGATGGAACAGAAGAAGTACAAGTTGTAGGATATAATGAAGTAGTGGGGGTAGCAACAGATGAAGATTGATAAATATTCTGCCATTTTAGGAAATACAGTTGGTTTTCATGATATGTCAACATTGACGGACCACCGTCCAGTAGCTAGTTTGCCATTTGGTGGGAAATATCGTTTGATTGACTTCCCGCTTTCTAGTCTTGCTAATGCAGGTGTCCGTAGTGTCTTTGGTATTTTCCAACAAGACAATATCAGCTCCGTCTTTGACCATATTCGTTCAGGACGCGAGTGGGGCTTGTCAACTCTTCTAAGTCACTATTATCTAGGTATTTACAATACCCGTGTGGAAAGTAGTACAGTTGGAAAAGAATACTACCAACAGCTTCTTACTTATTTGAAACGTTCTGGCTCAAACCAAACAGTTTCACTCAACTGCGATGTCTTGATTAACATTGATTTGAACCAAGTTTTCCACCTACACAGTACAACAAAAGGGCCTATCACTGTAGTTTATAAAAAACTAGCTAAGAAAGACATTTCAGAAGTAAACGCAATCTTGGAAGTGGATGAAACAGACCATGTTCGTTCTCATAAACTCTTTGATAGCAAGTTACCAGATCAAATCTATAACATGTCCACAGATATCTTTGTCGTTGATACACCTTGGTTGATTGAACGCTTGGAAGAAGAAGCTAAAAAAGAACACCCAGAGAAGTTGCGTTATGTTTTACGTGATTTAGCTGCTAAAGAAGGAGCTTTTGCCTACGAATACACAGGTTATCTAGCAAATATTCATTCTGTAGAGTCTTATTACCAAGCGAATATTGATATGCTTGAATCACAAAAATTCTACTCTCTTTTCTCACCAAACCAAAAGATTTATACAAAGGTTAAAAATGAAGAGCCAACTTACTATGCCAATACATCTAAGGTAAGTACTTCTCAGTTTGCTTCTGGTAGTATCATTGAAGGTCAAGTGGCTAATTCTGTTCTATCACGTAATATTCATGTCCATAAGGATAGCCTGGTTAAAGATAGCCTGCTCTTCCCTCGTGTTGTTATTGGAGAAGGAGCTCAGGTCGAATATGCTATCTTGGACAAGGGTGTTGAAGTTGAGCCTGGTGTTGTGATTCGAGGAACGGCAGAACATCCAGTTGTCGTTAAGAAAGGTAGCAAAGTAACAGAGGATATTCATTCATGAAAATTTTATTTGTAGCAGCAGAGGGTGCACCCTTTTCAAAAACAGGTGGTTTGGGAGACGTTATTGGCGCTCTTCCAAAATCACTGGTAAAAGCTGGGCACGAAGTTGCAGTGATTTTACCCTACTATGACATGGTAGAGGCTAAATTTGGAAATCAGATTGAAGATGTTCTTCATTTTGAGGTTAGTGTTGGTTGGCGCAGACAGTACTGTGGAATTAAGAAAACCGTCTTAAACGGTGTAACCTTCTACTTTATTGACAGCCAATATTATTTCTTCCGTGGTCATGTTTACGGTGATTTTGATGACGGAGAACGCTTCGCTTTCTTCCAACTGGCTGCCATTGAGGCTATGGAAAGGATTGACTTCATTCCTGACCTTCTTCATGTTCATGACTACCATACAGCCATGATTCCTTTCTTGTTAAAGGAAAAATACCGTTGGATTCAAGCTTATCAAGGAATTAAAACTGTTTTAACTATTCATAATTTGGAATTTCAAGGACAATTTTCAGAAGGAATGTTATGGGATTTGTTTGGAGTCGGCTTTGAACGGTACGCTGATGGAACCCTTCGCTGGAACAACTGTCTGAACTGGATGAAGGCTGGTATTCTTTATGCGGATCGTGTTTCAACCGTTTCACCTAGCTATGCTCATGAAATTATGACCAGTCAGTTCGGATGTAACTTGGATCAGATTCTTCGAATGGAGTCTGGCAAGGTATCTGGTATCGTGAATGGGATTGATGCTGACCTGTATAATCCTCAGACGGATGCTCTTTTAGACTATCATTTTAGTCAAGAAGATTTGTCTGGAAAAGCCCAAAATAAGGCAAAATTACAAGAGAGAGTTGGCTTGCCAGTTAGAGCCGACGTTCCACTGGTGGGAATTGTTTCTCGTTTGACACGCCAAAAAGGTTTTGATGTCGTGGTCGAAAGTCTGCACCATATCTTGCAAAATGATGTTCAGCTTGTTCTTTTGGGAACTGGAGATCCAGCCTTTGAAGGTGCTTTCTCGTGGTTTGCTCAGATTTACCCAGACAAGCTATCAGCAAATATCACTTTTGATGTCAAGCTAGCTCAAGAAATCTACGCTGCTTGTGACCTCTTCCTCATGCCGAGTCGTTTCGAACCGTGTGGCTTGTCTCAAATGATGGCTATGCGTTATGGAACCTTACCGTTGGTTCATGAAGTTGGTGGTTTGCGAGATACTGTCCGCGCTTTCAATCCAATTGAAGGAAGCGGTACGGGCTTTAGCTTTGACAATCTATCTCCTTATTGGTTAAATTGGACTTTCCAAACAGCATTGGACTTGTATAGGAACCATCCTGACGTTTGGAGAAACTTACAAAAACAAGCTATGGAGTGTGATTTCTCATGGGATACAGCCTGCAAATCATACCTTGACTTGTACCATAGCTTAGTTAATTAATAGATAAAATCGTATGATGACTTCATACGATTTTTGGGCTGTTTAGAGAGGAGAACTTATGTCCCAAGTAAAAGGCTTGTGTGTCATGGATGTTGATGGGACCTTAATCCTAGAAGAAGTGATTGATTTGTTGGGAAGAGAGGTAGGTTGTGAGGAGGAAATTGCGCAGCTTACAAGTCAGGCAATGCAAGGGAAGTTGGACTTTGAAAGCAGTTTACGAAAAAGAGTGTCCTTGTTGGAAGGTCTTCCTGTTTCGGTCTTTAAGAAAGCTTTTAACTCTATTCATTTAACGCCAAATGCTCAGGAATTCATTTCCATTCTCCAAAAGAATGGCATCCTAGTAGGTCTGGTGTCTGGTGGATTTACACCAATAGTTGAGAGACTAGCAAAATCCCTTAGTATTACCTATTTCTCTGCCAACCAACTTGAAGTCAAAGACGGTCTTCTAACAGGAAAATTAGTTGGAGCAATTATAAGCCCTGAACTCAAACAAGCAACTCTGGAAAAATGGAGAGAGAAACTAAAACTCCCTAGAGAAAGAACAGTTGCAATCGGTGATGGTGCCAATGACTTATTAATGTTAAAGTCTGCAGGACTGGGAATTGCTTTTTGTGCCAAAGAAGTACTGAAAAAAGAAATACCACATCATGTAAACAATAGAGATTTTTTTGAAGTTCTTCCTTTGATTGACTATTTAGAATGAGGGAAAATATGAAGATTGTAATTGCACCAGATTCGTTTAAAGAAAGTTTGACCGCAGAGCAGGTTGCTGAAGCTATTAAAAGAGGCTTCCAACAATCAATATCAGATGTAGACTGTCTCCTCTGTCCTGTTGGTGATGGGGGAGAAGGCACTGTAGATGCTATCCGACATTCTCTTGACCTAGAAGAAAAATGGATCCAAGTGACAGGCCCTTTTGGCTCAAAAGAAGCCATGCGCTATTTTCAAAAAGAACAACTAGCCCTATTCGAAGTTGCTGATTTGGTTGGCCTTGGAAAAATTCCGCAAGAGAAACGAAATCCACTGCAAATCCAAACTCGTGGTATTGGAGAATTGATTCGCCACCTCATTAGTCAAGAGATTAAAGAAATTTATATTGGCGTTGGTGGTACGGCTAGTAATGACGGTGGTATAGGTATTGCTGCTGGTTTAGGGTATCAATTTTATGATAGGGATGGAAATGTCTTGACTGCTTGCGGTCAGACCTTACTAAACTTAGCTTCTGTTTCAACAGAAAATTGCTATAAAATTCCTGAAGATGTTCACATTCGTATTTTAGCAGATGTCGTGAGTCCCTTATGTGGACACCAAGGTGCGACCTACACGTTTGGCAAGCAAAAAGGCCTAGATCCTACTATGTTTGTGGCAGTAGATCAGGCAATTCAAGATTTTTATGAAAAAGTCTCCCTTGCAACATTGGAAATTAAAGGAGCAGGAGCTGGTGGAGGCATTGCTGGCGGTTTGTGTGCCTTTGCTCAGGCAAGTATCGTATCTGGAATTGACACCTGTTTAGATTTGATTGACTTTGATAAGAAAGTTGCAGATGCTGACTTGGTTATCGTTGGTGAAGGAAGACTAGATCGTCAAAGTTTAGCAGGGAAAGCGCCTATCGGCGTAGCAAAAAGAACCCCTGTCGGAGTTCCTGTTGTCGCTATTTGTGGCAGTCTCGCTGAAGATTTACCTACGCTACCATTTGAAAATATCCAAGCTGCCTTTTCTATTTTGGAGAAAAGTGAACCTCTAGAAGATAGTCTGAAAAATGCCAGTATTTATTTGGAGCATACGGCCACCAATATTGGACATTTATTAAAGATGCCTAAGATTTAGCCAAACCATTTCTTCCAGATGGATGTTTTGGCAGGTTCTTCCTTTTTAACTTCCCAAAGTTTTGCAAAAGCAAGTCGAAGGTCCTTTTCTTCTACTTGAACTGGTGCATTCGTATGAATAATCAGACCGAAAGGAGAAGAAGTGTGGTCTTCAGATACTATGGTAGCTTGGCTATCAGTTTCTTTTGCTTCTTTTAAGTAGAAAACTTGCTTGTCAAATTCGATATTTGGGGAAATCTTAACAAATAGAGGCTCAGCCTTTTCCTGAAGGTTCTCTAAAATAGATAAAAATCCCTTTTCTAGCTGAGGGCTATTTGCCGTATCAATATCTGCATAACCAAGAACTCTTTCCTCAAAAGTACCAAGATAGCGTCTTTGCTCATCTGGATTTAATTTTGGCCCACCATGAGCTTTTTCAAGTAATTGTTTTGATAAATCTGTCATGAAAACAGTATATCATAAAAGTTAGAATAAAACAGACAAAAGAAAGCGATTACTTTATAAAGTTAAGGAAAATTTGCACAAAGATAACGTTTTTTCTTGAAAAAGGAGGGGTTTTAAGGTATTATAGAGGTGTAAAAAATTTAACTCATAAGGAGAGTAAAAAATGTCAATTATTACTGATGTTTACGCTCGCGAAGTCCTAGACTCACGCGGTAACCCAACACTTGAAGTAGAAGTTTACACTGAATCAGGTGCTTTCGGACGTGGTATGGTTCCATCAGGAGCTTCTACTGGTGAACACGAAGCAGTTGAACTTCGCGACGGTGACAAATCTCGTTACGGTGGTCTTGGTACACAAAAAGCTGTTGACAACGTAAACAACATCATTGCTGAAGCTATCATCGGCTACGATGTACGTGACCAACAAGCTATCGACCGTGCTATGATCGCACTTGACGGTACTCCTAACAAAGGTAAATTGGGTGCTAACGCAATCCTTGGTGTGTCTATCGCTGTAGCTCGTGCTGCTGCTGACTACCTTGAAATCCCACTTTACAGCTACCTTGGTGGATTCAACACTAAAGTTCTTCCAACTCCAATGATGAACATCATCAACGGTGGTTCTCACTCTGACGCTCCAATCGCTTTCCAAGAATTCATGATCGTACCTGCTGGTGCGCCATCATTCAAAGAAGCTCTTCGTTGGGGTGCTGAAATCTTCCACGCTCTTAAGAAAATCCTTAAATCTCGTGGTTTGGAAACAGCCGTAGGTGACGAAGGTGGATTTGCTCCTCGTTTTGAAGGAACTGAAGACGGAGTTGAAACTATCCTTGCTGCTATCGAAGCTGCTGGATATGCTCCTGGTAAAGACGTATTTATCGGATTTGACTGTGCTTCATCAGAATTCTACGATAAAGAACGTAAAGTTTACGACTACACTAAATTCGAAGGTGAAGGCGCTGCTGTACGTACTGCTGCAGAACAAATCGATTACCTTGAAGAATTGGTAAACAAATACCCAATCATCACTATCGAAGATGGTATGGATGAAAACGACTGGGACGGTTGGAAAGCTCTTACTGAACGTCTTGGTGGTAAAGTTCAATTGGTTGGTGACGACTTCTTCGTAACAAACACTTCTTACCTTGAAAAAGGTATTGCAGAAGGTGCTGCTAACTCAATCCTTATCAAAGTTAACCAAATCGGTACTCTTACTGAAACATTTGATGCTATCGAAATGGCTAAAGAAGCTGGTTACACTGCCGTTGTATCACACCGTTCAGGTGAAACTGAAGATTCAACAATCGCTGACATCGCAGTTGCAACTAACGCAGGACAAATCAAGACTGGTTCACTTTCACGTACAGACCGTATCGCGAAATACAACCAATTGCTTCGTATCGAAGACCAACTTGGTGAAGTAGCTGAATACCGTGGATTGAAATCATTCTACAACCTTAAAAAATAATCTAATTTCTAGATTAGATGGCGTAAAGCCTTTAAAATAAGCACTTTGGGGCGCTTTCCCTTAGTGCTTATTCTGATTTTACTACCCTTTTAGTTACCCGATAGTAATTTTAAGTATAGTAAGAGGGTAGTCACTAATCGTGACACCCTTTATAAATTATTGATGGCTGTTTCATAATTTGAGACAGCTTTTTTTGCGTTTTCTTGGTTTGTATGCCAGTAAACATTTTCAGTCACTAATAAGTTAGAGTGTCCCAATCTGTATTGGACATCTTTTGGACTAGTCTGAGCGTATAACATCATAGTGGTATGTGTATGGCGGAAACCGTGGAATGATACATTCGTTACACCAGCATTCTCAAAATGCTTATTTAGGCGCTTGCGTAAGTTGCAAGCATAAGCATATTTTTCTGTAAATACAGAGAATACGACCGTTTCAGTACGACCTAATTTCCAAGACTGAATTTGTTGACGATTCTTGTATTGTTTAAGTAAAAGTAGGGTGGCTTTGTCTATTGGTATATCACGATAACCAGCGTTTGATTTAGGTGAGTTTATTTCTTGATAGCGGTTTAGTGTCTTATTGATACTGATAACACCGTTTTCTAGGTCAATATCAGCCCATTCAAGAGCCAGCGCCTCACTAATACGGCAACCAGTGGCCAATAAAGTCTTATACAGGACAACATCAAATAGGTTTTCATAATTTGATTGATCCAGAGTATCTAAATAATCAAGAAACTGTTTTAATTCTTTGTTGTCTAAGTATTTTACAGTAGACTTTTCTTTTTGCTGTTTACGTGGAACGATGACATCGTTAGCTGGGTTGTATTGTATTACCTGGATAGCTACGCCATATTTCAAAATACGCTTATTCATGTTATGGAGCAAAGAGTAGTTAGCAAACGCCCCTTTTTCGCCCTTATTGGCCTTGTCAGCCCATTTATTGACTTGCTGTTGAAGAATAGGCGTAGTTAGCTTATCCAGCTTATAATCGCCAAATACGGGCAATAAATGCACTCTAACCAATCCATCCATAGACTGGCGAGTATTGGGTTTAACTGTATTCTTGTAACTATCCCACCAAACTTTTACCAATTCTTCGTATGTTGTGATTGTTGGCTTATCTTTAACTGTATAGCCGTTTGAAGCAAAAGCATTGACAGCCTCTCTTGCTTTGACTTTTATCCCCTTTTTAGTGTTGGCCGTAACAGTAGTTCTAGCCTTTTTCCCTGTCAGTTTATCAACTCCAAGATATACGCTTGCTCGATATACGATAGTTCCGTTTTTCTTTTTGTATTCTGTAATATTCATGGTTTACTCCTTTTCCATCAGCAGGCAAGCAATTAGGAAAGATTTTGAAGTTATACCATGCGAGGGGCTACGAGAATGCCCCTATTTTCGATTTTAAGCAGTCAGACGGTAAATAATACCAGAGTGATAAACAAGGCGGATATGGGGCTTATATAGGCTTGTAAACGATAGAAAAAGTGTACCAACTTAAAAGCTGATACACTTAAATTCTTATTGTAACCCTGACCGATATAGAGATAAAGGCATAGAGCAGTGTAACCCCTAGGGGTTTCTTTTACGATTAAGAACTATAGTATCACTTTTTATAAAGTTTTACAAGCGTTTTGGTTAAATTTGTGTAGATTTCTAGTATTTTTGTATTCTGATTGTAGTATTTTAAATGCTTTTTAGCACGTTTTGCTATTTTGATAAATTCTTTAAAACGTTGTTTTCCAAGTGTTCTGCTACAATATTCTCGATGTAACACTATGAGGGAAAATGTATCATGTATTTTACGATATTTTATAGTATCGCGAGAGATATGAAGCATAGAAGCAAGGGAAGTAATATAACTTGAAGGGGATAGAGTTTGCTCCAACATATCCACTAATATAACATTACTATGAGCGCAGGCATTTCTAATATGACGGGCATATTTTCCTAACTGATTAGCTTTTTTTAATCGTTTATTACTTGGAAATTTTGTACAATACATTTCAACTAGGTAGCATAGATTTCCAAAATCCATAACTTCGATTAGAACCCATATAGGAATATCATGTTTGTGTTTTATATAAATATTTTTCAAATATTGATTTTTTGCTAGAGCATTTTTAGTATTTGTGAACCCTACCGGATTATAAACAGCATAATCTTTTACTATATCGTACCCATCGACGTTTGGATTTTTCGTGATAACATCCATAATGGCTGTTTTAATACTATGTTCGACATCTAGACAGATATCTAGTAGGAAATAGCGTAGTTGCATATCGATTACGGCTAAATCAGCTAATGTGGCAAATTCTATATTATATTTTCCGTTTACTTTATCAAAAAGTTTTCGATAACTAGATATTTTATAATAGTAGTTTCGTGTTTGTAATATATTTTTTGCAGTATTCTGATCAAAAATATTGAATAGAATACCATTTGCGGCCATCTTATCTATTAATGCTTGATAGCCTAAGAGTTTTTTTCTTTGTGTACCCATAATTCCCCTTTCTATTTGTCAATTTTGCCGTTTTTTGCGCTTTAGTGTGTCAAATCAGCTTTCTATTCTTCAATTTCCCCTGTTTTTGCACAATAGAACTTTGGGATGGGGTTGCTATTGGTGAATAGGGGGCATTTTTTGTATTTTGAGAATCCCTATATTTAAAGTGTTTGATTAGAGTTTCTCATTCAGTAGTTTTAGTATTTCTAATAATTCAGTATCTTCTTTAATCTCATTCAACAAATTATACTCACGGTTTCTTCTTAAAATTTCAGTGTAATATTTGTCTTTGTTTTTAACGGTTTTTACATCGTTTAGTAAAGTATTATCGTGAGACATACCTTTCAATAAAGCATGCAGATGTTTTATTTGAGAATCTGAGATAAGCAACTCCAGATGTGCTAGCGAGAACGCTAGTTTTTTTAATTCATTTTGATATTCTTGATCATTAAACGAACTATATTCAGCTTTGGTTTTATACCCCAATAGATACCCAACGCTTACTCCGAAGTAGTCAGCTAGTTGCTGGGCTTTATCTTGCTTAAGGGAAACATCCTCAGCATTTTCCCATCTAGATATTGTTAGTTTTTTTACACCTATCTCATCGGCCAATTCTTTTTGTGTTTTTCCTTGTTTTTGTCTAAGTAGTTTAATACGATTTTTCATAAACATTATTACCTCATTGTGATTATATCATAAAATAAAAAAATATCAAAAAAGATAACAGAAAATATCTTTTTCTCTTGACAAGTATCATAAATGATGTTAGAATCCAAGTGTAAGTTATCAAGAATGATAATGAGATAGAGAAAGGAGGAACTTCATTGCTTATTACCTCAACACAAGCAAAAGCAATTCGCCGGAAGCAAGCAGACAAGAAATTGACTGCAAAGCAAGCAGGTGAAGAAATAGGAGTTACACAAGTTACCTATCGCAAAATCCGAGACGGTGGCGAAGTAAAGCCTAGCATTTATCAAAAAGCCATGCAGTGGCTTGCAGAAGATTATTAGAAAGAAGTGAACCAATCGCAATACTATTTTACATTTACAGATTTCTCATGTGGTGCTTTACCACTGGGGATTGACAACAAAAAAAGTCACTTGCTGAACGTTTGGCGACAGAAGCAAGCGACTGAATGAAAAGGATACGTTTTTTAACGTACCTTGATTATAGCATAGAAAGACAAGGTAAACAATGGGGAAAAAACATCAAGTAGTAAAATTTAAGGATATTGCTGAAAAATTGCCTGAATTAGAGGGAAAAAACCTAGAAGAAATCGCTGGAGTGTTAGGCTATCGCAATTTAGAGAGTTGCAGAACTAACCTTTACAGTTTGAGACAAAGCAAACGGATAAACTTCAAAGTAGAAAAATGGGTTTATAGCAAGTTCGAACTCTTGGACAATTCGGTAAAAGAGGAACTGGAAGACAAGGAATTGTCGGATCGTGGGCGCTATTTGAAGAGCGTAGAGCGCTATAAGGCAATGTTAAATGCTTTTTCTATCGCCTTTGATAGCACAGTCAAGGCGGAAACTAGACAGAAAGCTGAACATGATGGCTTGAAAGCGTTGGACAGAATCCCAGATAAGCACTACGCCATGCTTTATGACATGATGGAGGGGTGAGCATGACTAAATATGAACGTGCTAAGCAATTCTATAGCCGAGCAACATTCGCTTTAAGTGACTTTTTGCATGGACGAATAGATGAACTAGAATTAAAAAAACAATGGCAAAACTTAGAAAATAGAGCCATTAGAGAAATGAACTAACAAAATCGAATAGCAGGCAAGCAATTAGGAGAGATTTTGAAAAACATAGAGCACCAACTCTTAAAACTGGTACTTTCTCACGCTTTCAATTTGGCGAGTCTGAGCGTGAGGATATCCTGTATAGGAAACAACTCAAAAAGCCCCACGCTCTCGGTCGGCAAACTTCTGAGCGTGAGGCTAGGAATTACAAGAAAAACTGTATAAGAAACAACCATTAAAAATCCCCACACTCAAATTTTGGTCGAGGAGAGTGTGAGGATATCCAGTATAGTAAAAAACAAAAAAGGAAACAACCATGACAAAAGAAGATATGAGAAATATTTTAGATGAATTAGATAATCTAACGCTAGGACTTAACACCGCTGAAAACGCCTTGGACGCTACTTTTCACTTTTTCAATAAAAATATAAGCACCAAAGAGAAGACTATGCTTTTAACCTTGGAATATGATACACAGAGCGCCATTTTTAATCTCGCTTATGATTGTCTTATAAAAACAAGAGAAAGTTTAAACGATGCTATCGGGATGTACCAAAGAGAATTGGAGCAAGAGAAAGATGAAAATAGATAATATCACACTGGAGATTGAGGACTTATACGGAACTGGTTTATATCGTCATGCTGAGGAATTGGAACGAATCCGCAAGAGCTATGCTCTAGATGGAAGTGAAACATATCATGAAGTAGATAAAAAATACAAGGGTATTTTAAGGGAGATAGATCTTTTAGTGGTATCAACCAATGGCGAAGCATCCGACTGGAAAAAAGTAACAGAAAGCCATGATGAACTTATCAGGGCGAACATCCATAACTTGCTATATCGGTTGGATGGTGTTGATTTTGGGGTATCTATTGAGAAACATTTCCAAAAGGTAGGACGGTTTTTAAATACCAGATATACAGTAATAGAACAAGCCTTATATAAGACCATGAAAACTATAAACCATAAAGCAACTTACATGGCAGTCAGTGAGTACGTGCTGGAACTGATCAAGCAAGATTTTGCAAGATTGGAAAATGAAGATGATAGCTTGCTTTATAGAATGGCTAAGGAATGGAGGGCATAACATGAATGAATTAGATTTGACCAATACACAAGCAGTTGTCTTCATGGTGGTATTGATTGGCATGCTGCTTTATCTAAACCACCGAGACCGCAAAAAAAGCGCCCAATTTGAGCGAGAAAACCAACAGACGATAGAAACACCTGGAGAGGATTTGAATCCTTACTACGGCCGTTATATCCAGCTTGCTGGTAAGATTCATAATTAGAAAGGGGTGTAATATGCAACTATTATCAAGAGAAGCAGAACTTAAGCTACTGGAGAAAGTGGGAGATCACTTAGCGAAAAGGATGGAACTGGAAAAGCAACGTGATGATAATTGGGATTTGATTTCTAGGCCTGAGGTGTTAGAGAAGTTAGGTATTAGTGGAACCACGTTAAACAACTGGGAAAAGCATGGTCTCCGGTCGCTCCAGTCTCCTTTTGAAAACAGTAAGAAAATCTATTACCGTAAGAGTGATATTTACAATTTTCTTGCAGTAGATTAGGAGGTGCAATGAGAATAATAGAGTTGACTTTATCAGTTGAGAAAATACCCCTATTTGGCTTTCTCAAGTCAAATCCTACTCAAGTATGGAAGAATGGGGAACACTGCAAATTTACCTATTATGAGCCTGTAGACGAGGCTTTGACAAGTTTTCAATATAAAGGCTTATATGTGTCTATTAAAGACGAAAATGAGGCAGTAGAGGGCTGGGAATTGGTCAGAGATTTAGATATTGCTTTGGCCAGTCCTGACTTGCTAACAATCCTGAAAGAATTAGAGGTAAACAAATTGACTGAGCAACGGCAGGGGCTTGGAGTGGAGTTAAAAGGCTGGATTTTTGACCTGATTTGTAATGGCATTTATACCAGATATGAGACTTCACTCTTTGTCAGACTGCTATTTGTAAATGGCTACAGTTTTAGTCAGTTGGTGGACTTGTTTTCAGCAATCGTCAAACGCAAAGACCTAGCCAGTTATTTTTTAGAAGTAGCAAGAATATTTTATAAGGAGGTGGCTTTTGAGTAGCAATGAAATTGTAAAAAAAATCATTGAAGAAGATAAGCAGAAAGTACCGCCTGAAGTGGTGGACTTGACTCAAGCAAGGGAGACCAACGAGGAACACAACAGCTTGAACTTGTCAAAAAAACCAAAAGGAAACGGCTTTGATAGAGGTTTAGACAATCTCCGAAAGATTTTGAGCGGGGATAGTAAGCTAAAAGGTGCTATACAGTACAACGTCTTTACTTATGAAATTGACGTGACTAGACCAATGAAGTTAAACGGTAGAACCTTGAGCGGTGCAATCGATGACCTGATTATCAGAGAGATTAGGGCTTATATTGCTACCAAGTATAAGCTGGACTATAAAAAGTCGGACATAGCGGATATCTTAGAAGTGGTGGCTGGAGAACATAGCTATAACCCCTTAAAAGACTATCTGGAATCATGCGAAAACGAGTATAAAGTGTTAGTGAATCAGCGTGATCCCTTTGATATTCTGAGGCATTATCTGAATATCAAGGATGATGAATATAACCGTATTATCGTGGACTTGTTTTTCCGTGGAGCAGTTGCCAAGGTATTTGACCCCTCTATCAAGTTTGACTTTGTATTGGACTTGACTGGAAGGCAGGGAGTAGGAAAGACCCAATTTTTTGAGGGGCTATTCACTCACAAGTATTTTACAACCGTTGAGACTTTCACAGACAAAGACGACAAGGCCAGAATGGTGAGAAACTGGTGTGTCTTTGATGATGAGATGGTGGCCAGTAAAAAGGCTAGTTTTTCAGAATTGAAGAAATTCATCACAGAAACCAAGCTGGAGTTTAGACCGCCTTACGCCTCCAGCGACAGGCGATTGCCTAAGAGTTTTATTATTGTGAGGGCAACCAATGACCATGATTATTTAAACGACCTGACAGGGGAAAGGCGCTTTCTAGTTGCGGAAGTCCACAAGGACACCGCTTATAAGGGCAGGAAGTGGACAGAAAAAGACCGTAGAGCCTTTTGGGGTGCTATGGTTGTAGCTTGGAGGGCTAATAAGTCTTTGACCCTGACAGACGACCAAGAAAAGCTAGTAAACGAGGTTAGAAGCCGTTACAAGTTTGTAGATGAAATCTTTGAGGATGTGGAGCGCTATTTAGAAATTCCTTACCCTAAAAATATGTATCAATTCCCAGCAACAGACAGGACTAGACACTATTACATCCACGACATGATGAACCACGGCTACCATATGGGCGCTAATGGATCAGAGATTCCCTTAGATACTGAAAAGTATGGGGAATTGGTGGAAAGGGATAAGGTGGTAGTTAATTTATTCTTTTCTGAGGCTTATTTGGACAATTCCCCCAATCCCAAAGATAAAAACAAGGTTAAGAAAATCATGCAAAATAAAGAGGGTTGGGAATCAAGGAAATCTTTAAGATTTGGAAAAACTATCAAACGTGGGTTCGCTAAAACAAAAGATTAAAGTGTAGGCAGTGTAGGCAAGAAGTCAAAAAAGCGCCAACGCTGAAAAACCTTGATAGTATTGGGGTTTAAAGGAGTGTAGGCAACCTCTAAAAAAGTGCCAACGCCCTTAAACCCTTGCTATCATTGGCTTTATGCTATAAGTGTTGGCAAAATATATATTTTATAAAAGTATATTTAATTAAATATCTAATGCGTTATATATTATTTTTTTTTGAGACAAAGTGCCTACATGCCAACACAGGGGTTAAACCCTTGGGACTGTATGGCGGAGGGCGTAGGCGCCCAATATTCAAAAACGCCTACACTTTGCCCCGAACCTAAAATAGAAAAGGAAAATAGAATAAAGGAGCAAATCAGATGGCGATGAACATTTGTAAAAGAGTGACTAGATTAGAAGAAACCGTTGAGCGGATCAGTGAGGTGTTAGATGGCTTCATTGAGAATGCGAATCGTAACGTTGTCTCAAACAATAAAAACATCGAACGGATTCAGGAAGGTTTTGAGATAGTCTTTAAAGAGATTGATGAACTAAAAATATTACCTGGTAAACACTTAAACAAAATGGGGTAGATAGTACCGACCCCCTTGCAATGGTGTGACTACTAGTGACACCCTTAAAACAGAAAGAGGATAAAAAACATGACATTAAAAGCATTTTCAGAAACAGCACCAAAACATACATTTACTTATGAATTTGGAGACCTAGAAGACGCACAAATAGCAGGACTAGCGTTATTTGGGTATATGAGAGGTACATATCTAGTGCCAGCTATTAAACTAAGATATAAGGAAAACGGAACGCTTATCGCTGAGTATTTGGAGGATAACAGCTTAGATATCAACTTTAAGCGCATTTGTGAGGTTTTCAAGAATGAAGAAAATCCAATAGATGAAGAAGTTGAGGAATAGAGTGGAGAGGATGTAAGCAGATGAACTACAATAGAGACCCCGTGACTGGATCTAGCACTCTAAACTTAATCAAACAATAGAAAAGGAAAAATAAGATGGCAGACACACAAAACACAAACAACATTGAACAAGCGCAAAAGCGCCAAGAATTAGCCCAAAAAATGGATAAAGCACTGGATAAAATCACTAAGGATGTAAACGCATTGATCACGCAAAACGAAAATGCGATTGCTGAGGCTGAACGAGAAAAAGCACAGTTGCTTCAAGACCAAGAGGCCGCCCAACGTGAATATAATGAAGCGGTTGATGAGGTAGACAAAGACAAGCTACGCAATGCCAAGGATAATTTATGGATTGCTGAAAGTAAATTAAAAAAGAATGCTAAAAAGCTGGAAGACTTGCACAATGAAACACTTATGAGTCTTGAAGATTTTAAGACAAAAATCGATGAACTGGATTCAACGGTTGATAAAAAGCATAAGGCGCTTTATGATAAAGCCGTGGATTTGATGAAAGAGATTGATCAGATTGATAATGAGATTATCGCTGATTCAGATAAACTCCGAACCCTTTACCATGATATGGCTTACAAAGTGGGTAAAGGTAAGAGAGAATTTACTTTCAGTACAGGGGGATCTAGAATTTCTCCAGTTGGTGGAATGATTGATTATGTACCAACATATCCAGTAAAACTATTCTTAGAAGAACACTATAAACAAGTTTTTGGTCGCACTTATAGTGACGCGAAAGGACATTTTTAAAAGATGAAGAGACAAATCAGACATAAGATTGAACCAGTACCAACGATTGTAGAACTCTTCAAACTAATGGAAGAACACCAGCAAGCACATCCAGAGTATGAGTGTTATAATTTCAAATACATTGAAGATGGGGACACTATTGGTGCAATCATTGACTACAACGTAGAAGAATCAGTATTAAAAGCTGAAGCTGAGAAAGAACAAGACAAGGATTAAGACAAGGGGGAGTTTTCCCCTTTTTGTCGCTTAAGGAGGTGAACTAATGTGACAGATAAGTTAACGCAAAGACAAGAAAAATTTGTCCAAGGGCTAGTGGCTGGACTATCTCAAAGAAAAGCATATAAAGAGGCTTACAATGCACAAAAGATGGCTGATAGTACGATAGATTCAAGGGCTAGCAAGTTGCTGAAAGAGTATAAGGTTAATACAAGGTACCGAGAGTTATTAAAAGAGTTTTCAAACCGTGCTTTGTGGTCAAGGGAACAGGCTTTCAATGAATATGAATGGCTAAAAAATAAAGCTAAATCTGAAATTATTGAAAGTGGATTGAGGCCTAGTAATTTCAATGCCTTTCTTTCCGCTTTGCATGGGATGAATAATAGCGCTTTTCGTGATTTAGAATTGCTGGACGAGAAGTTGCGAGCAGAAATCAGTGTGATTAAGAATAAAATACAGCAAGAAACTCCAGTTGAGGATGATAAATTTATAGAGGCCATGACCGCAATGGCTGAATCTGTCTGGAAAGATGAGAATCAAAAGGAAAAGCCTTAGAATATGCAAAAAAGCCAGCACAGGGCTGACTCCTTTGTGATATATCCGATAAAAAATATTATATCATAGAGGAGGCCGAGGCATGACACCAGAGCAGGTAAAAGAAAAACTAGAGGGCGCTAAGTGGATAAGCAAGGAAATCAAAGGCTTATATTTGGAATTGGAAGCCCTGGAAGGTGGTATTATCGAAAAGCCAACACTAAGCCATAGCAGGGTACAGACAAGCAGGGGAAATACAGCAGAGAATAACCTTATAAGTGTTCTAAAACTAAAAGAGGATACGCTTCAGAGGATTGAGCGACTTACTGAAGAGAGAATGGAAATATCTAAGCTGATCGATAAGCTGGCCAATCCGCTTGAGCGTTCTGTTCTAAGATTTTTTTACTTGAATGATCTTGATGTTTGGGGAGTTGCTGAGGAAATAGGTAAATCTAAAGCTTCGATATATCGGGCAAAGAAGGCAGCTATAGAACACTTGAGCAAGGTGGAAGGAGCGAACTAATGGAGCTGGATAAGTTTAAAACGATGATGAACGTCAGAGAGCGGATGACTTACTTTCTACGTTTCCAGAGGATGGCAGGGAGTGAAAACCAAGTTACAATAGATGAAGAGGCTTGGAAACTTGTCTTACCTGATCGGTGGCATTTGAGTGGTGAGCATGAAAAAGCAATCCGTGAGGGGCTTGAAATATTCGCCCACGACATCAACAGCATAGAGAACGAGAGAGCCAGAAAATACTTTATCATCCATTATTGCTACATGAGAAAGAAAACAATGAGCGAATGCGTAGAGATGGCGGGTACTAGCTCCACTAGTTACCACCGATACAAACAGATAGCCGTCTTAAACTTTGCGAGAATCCACCAGAACGGAGAACTAGAAGTGTATAAGTAGGCTGAAGCTTCATATTTACCCCTTATTTTGCTTTGTTCCGTACTAGACAACTAAAACACTACGGACAAACTAAAAGCCCTTAGGAGCAAATCTAGGGCTTTTTTGTCTGGTTGATTTTATCAGTAATTTCAATTTCCTTGATTTCATTTTCAAAGAGTTTAATCCATCTGGTTCCAGAATTAACGGATAACCCATCAAATTCTTCATCGTGGACATCTTTGTCTTCGTAAAGAGCTACACCTTTAAATATTTGGCCATCAATATCGGTGATTCTGACAACCTTGTTATTAAATTTTCTAAGTTCCATCAGTCTCTCCTTTCGTGGTAATATAGTCTGTTATATTATTGGAATTCCCTTAACATACGCTTCTTTGGCTTCGACTAGAGTCATTTTATTTGGGCCACCGTCAATATTTATAATACCTGTATTTTGCCAACGACAGACATCACAGATGTCATAGTCCATAACTTCAGTGCCACAAACAGGGCAATGCAACCATAAATATCCATCAATTACCCAAGTCTCTTTTGATTTATCCATATCAATCCCTCTTTCATAAACTCGCCAAACCAATCTTACGATATCATTGAATGAAATTGTACTAGTGTCTGAGTCTTTCGGTGAATCGTCAATATTAACCCACTTTTTCATCATTATACTGCAAATCGAGAGGGATTGCTAATAATTGAGTGTGTATTCCAGATGTGGTATGATAGTATTATTAGGTAATAAAAAAAGCACGTTTGACCGTGCTAGTTTCTTGCCTGCTGAACTCATCATTTTAAGTTCCTTTTTGTTACCCTTTATGTTTTCTCAACTTATTCAAAATTAGTTGTTTTTGCAGAAATCAAGTTAGATTTAGAGTAGGCTTAGGCCTATTTTTTAGTATCTAATAATAGGAAGATAACCTTAAAAAATAATCGTTGATTTAACAACGTTTCTAGCCCCTCGGATTTTATCCGAAGGGCTATTTTTGTGTTCAGGGGGCATAAAAGGGGCAAATAGCAATTTGAGAAAGATTAGTAATTCAGAAAATAACTCATCAACTCCGATCTAATAAAATTGAAAAGGATGGAAAAAAGGATAAATTTATGATATACTTTATTTTAAGGACCTTATTAGAAATCTTGAAAGAGTATTAAAAACTTATAATGAGAAAAATTATTATCAATGGTGGATTACCACTGCAAGGTGAAATCACTATTAGTGGTGCTAAAAATAGCGTTGTGGCCTTAATTCCAGCTATTATATTGGCTGATGATGTAGTGACTTTGGATTGTGTTCCAGATATTTCGGATGTAGCCAGTCTTGTCGAAATTATGGAATTGATGGGAGCTACTGTTAAGCGTTATGACGATGTCTTGGAGATTGATCCAAGAGGTGTTCAAAACATTCCAATGCCTTATGGTAAAATTAACAGTCTTCGTGCATCTTACTATTTTTATGGGAGCCTCTTAGGCCGATTTGGTGAAGCGACAGTTGGTTTACCAGGAGGATGTGATCTTGGTCCTCGTCCGATTGACCTACACCTTAAGGCATTTGAGGCCATGGGAGCTAAGGTTAGCTACGAAGGGGATACCATGAAGTTGTCTTCTAAAGAGATTGGTCTTCATGGTGCAAGTATTTACATGGATACGGTTAGTGTGGGGGCAACGATTAATACGATGATTGCTGCAGTTAAAGCAAATGGTCGTACCATTATTGAAAATGCAGCCCGTGAGCCTGAGATTATTGATGTAGCTACTCTCTTGAATAATATGGGTGCCCATATCCGTGGTGCAGGAACTAATATCATCATTATTGATGGTGTTGACAAATTACATGGAACCCGTCATCAGGTAATTCCAGACCGCATTGAAGCTGGAACATATATTTCTTTAGCTGCTGCAGTTGGCAAGGGGATTCGTATAAATAATGTTCTTTACGAACACCTAGAAGGATTTATTGCTAAGTTGGAAGAAATGGGAGTTAGAATGACTGTATCTGAAGACAGCATTTTTGTCGAAGAGCAGTCTAATTTGAAAGCAATCAATATTAAGACAGCTCCTTACCCAGGCTTTGCAACTGATTTGCAACAACCTATTACCCCACTTTTACTAAGAACGAATGGTCGTGGTACAATTGTCGATACGATTTACGAAAAACGTGTAAATCATGTTTTTGAACTAGCAAAGATGGATGCGGACATTTCGACAACAAATGGTCATATTTTGTACACAGGTGGAAGTGATTTGCGTGGGGCAAGTGTTAAAGCAACTGACCTGAGAGCTGGTGCAGCTTTAGTTATTGCTGGCTTGATGGCCGAGGGGCAAACTGAAATTACCAATATCGAGTTTATCTTACGTGGTTATTCTGATATTATCGAAAAATTACGTAATCTAGGAGCAGATATTAGACTTGTTGAGGATTAAACCGTAGAGGTGTTTATGAATATTTGGACCAAATTAGCAATGTTTTCTTTTTTTGAAACGGATCGCTTGTATTTGCGTCCTTTCTTTTTTAGTGATAGTCAAGACTTCCATGAGATAGCCTCAAATCCTGAAAATTTACAATTTATTTTCCCGACTCAGGCAAGTCTAGAAGAGAGTCAATATGCGTTGGCCAACTATTTTATGAAGGCTCCTTTGGGAGTATGGGCTATTTGTGACAAGAAATCTGAGGAAATGATTGGTTCTGTTAAGTTTGAAAAGCTTGATGAAATCAAAAAAGAAGCTGAGCTTGGTTATTTTTTGAGAAAAGATGCTTGGTCGCAAGGATTTATGACAGAAGTTGTTAGAAAAATTTGTCAACTTTCTTTTGAGGAATTTGGTTTAAAACAATTATCCATCATTACCCACCTCGAAAATGAAGCAAGTCAAAAGGTTGCTCTTAAGTCTGGATTTAGTTTGTTCCGTCAGTTTAAGGGAAGTGATCGCTACACAAGAAAAATGCGGGATTATCTTGAATTTCGGTATGTAAAAGGAGAATTCAATGAGTAAGCATCAGGAAATTCTAAGCTATTTAGAGGAATTACCAGTAGGTAAAAGGGTCAGTGTTCGTAGCATTTCAAACCATCTGGGAGTCAGTGATGGAACGGCTTATCGTGCTATCAAGGAAGCTGAAAATCGTGGAATTGTGGAGACCCGTCCTAGAAGTGGAACAATTCGCGTCAAATCCCAGAAAGTTGCGATTGAAAGATTAACATTTGCTGAAATTGCAGAAGTGACTTCTTCTGAGGTTCTGGCTGGGCAAGAAGGTTTAGAGAGAGAATTTAGTAAGTTTTCAATCGGTGCAATGACTGAACAAAATATCTTGTCATACCTTCACGATGGGGGGCTCTTGATTGTCGGAGACCGTACCCGTATCCAATTACTAGCGCTGGAAAATGAAAATGCAGTTCTGGTTACGGGTGGTTTTCATGTTCATGATGATGTTCTTAAACTGGCCAATCAAAAAGGGATTCCTGTTCTGAGAAGCAAGCATGATACTTTCACCGTTGCAACCATGATCAATAAAGCCTTGTCAAATGTTCAAATTAAGACGGATATTCTGACAGTTGAGAAACTTTATCGTCCGAGTCATGAGTATGGTTTTCTGAGAGAGACCGACACCGTTAAAGATTATTTGGACTTAGTTCGTAAGAATCGTAGCAGTCGTTTCCCAGTTATCAATCAACACCAGATCGTTGTTGGAGTTGTAACCATGAGAGACGCTGGTGATAAGTCACCAAGTACCACAATTGACAAGGTCATGTCGCGTAGTCTATTTTTAGTTGGATTATCGACAAATATTGCCAATGTCAGTCAACGGATGATTGCTGAAGACTTTGAAATGGTACCGGTTGTTCGGAATAATCAAACCTTGCTTGGAGTTGTGACACGACGAGATGTCATGGAGAAAATGAGTCGTTCCCAAGTTTCTGCTCTACCAACCTTTTCTGAGCAGATTGGACAAAAACTTTCTTATCACCATGATGAAGTAGTCATTACAGTGGAACCCTTTATGCTTGAAAAAAACGGTGTTTTGGCTAATGGCGTATTGGCAGAAATCTTGACTCATATGACCCAAGATTTAGTTGTAAATAGTGGTCGTAATCTCATCATCGAGCAGATGCTGATCTACTTTTTACAGGCTGTTCAGATTGATGATATACTGCGCATTCAAGCACGCATTATCCATCATACTAGACGATCAGCTATTATTGACTACGATATTTATCACGGTCATCAGATTGTTTCCAAAGCAAATGTGACCGTTAAAATTAATTAGAAACTAGGAGAAAAGATGATAACATTAAAATCAGCTCGTGAAATTGAAGCTATGGACAAGGCTGGTGATTTTCTAGCAAGTATTCATATCGGCTTACGTGATTTGATTAAACCTGGCGTAGATATGTGGGAAGTTGAAGAGTATGTTCGCCGTCGTTGTAAGGAAGAAAATTTCCTTCCGCTTCAGATTGGGGTTGACGGTGCCATGATGGACTATCCTTATGCTACCTGTTGCTCTCTTAACGATGAAGTAGCTCACGCTTTCCCTCGTCACTATATCTTGAAAGATGGCGATTTGCTCAAGGTTGATATGGTTTTGGGAGGTCCAATTGCCAAATCTGATCTGAATGTCTCAAAATTAAACTTCAACAATGTGGAGCAAATGAAAAAATACACTCAGAGCTATTCTGGTGGTCTAGCAGACTCATGTTGGGCTTATGCTGTAGGTACACCGTCCGAAGAAGTGAAAAACTTGATGGATGTAACTAAAGAAGCTATGTACAAGGGGATTGAACAAGCTGTTGTTGGAAATCGTATCGGTGATATCGGTGCAGCTATTCAAGAATACGCTGAAAGCCGTGGTTACGGTGTTGTTCGCGATCTTGTAGGACATGGTGTTGGTCCAACAATGCACGAAGAACCAATGGTTCCTAACTATGGTATTGCAGGTCGTGGCCTCCGTCTTCGTGAAGGAATGGTCTTAACCATTGAACCAATGATCAACACAGGCGATTGGGAAATTGATACAGATATGAAGACTGGTTGGGCGCATAAGACCATCGACGGTGGCCTATCTTGTCAATATGAACACCAGTTCGTGATTACAAAAGATGGACCTGTTATCTTGACTAGTCAAGGTGAAGAAGGAACTTATTAAAAGAAAGTGAAAAGACTGCTGGAAATTCATTTCCTATAGAATTCAGTAGATCTTTTCATGATAAAACGCATTGTATCAAGCTTTTAAGTGCCTGATATAATGCGTTTTTCTGATTTTAAAAATATAATTCTTCTAAAATGGTACACTTCAGGTGAAAAAAACGACATTTCAGATTTTCTGTTCCAGAAATAGCTATCGCTATGATATAATTATTTTATGATTATTACTATTCCTATAAAAAACCAAAAAGATATTGGCACACCATCTGATTCAGTCGTTGTTCTCGGCTATTTTGATGGTATACACAAGGGGCATCAAGAATTATTTCGTGTTGCCAATAAGGCTGCGAGAAAGGATTTATTGCCTATCGTCGTTATGACCTTTAATGAATCTCCAAAGATCGCTTTAGAGCCTTATCATCCTGATTTGTTTTTACATATTTTGAACCCTGCTGAACGTGAGAGGAAATTAAAGCGTGAAGGCGTAGAAGAATTATATCTCCTTGATTTTAGTAGTCAATTCGCTAGTCTTACGGCAGAAGAATTTTTTGCAACTTATATCAAGGCTATGAATGCTAAAATTATTGTGGCAGGTTTTGATTATACATTTGGTTCTGACCAAAAAACGGCAGAAGACTTAAAGGATTACTTTGATGGAGAAGTTATCATTGTCCCACCTGTAGAAGATGAGAAAGGAAAGATTAGTTCAACTCGTATCCGTCAAGCTATTTTAGATGGAAATGTGAAAGAAGCAGGAGAACTTTTGGGGGCACCGCTTCCATCAAGAGGTATGGTGGTTCATGGCAATGCTCGTGGTCGTACGATTGGTTATCCGACAGCGAATTTGGTGCTTTTAGATCGTACTTATATGCCAGCAGATGGTGTCTATGTCGTTGATGTTGAAATTCAAAGACAGAAGTATCGTGCCATGGCTAGTGTTGGAAAAAATGTGACCTTTGATGGAGAAGAAACCCGTTTTGAAGTCAATATTTTTGATTTTAATCAAGATATTTATGGGGAAACCGTCATGGTTTATTGGCTTGACCGCATTCGAGACATGACCAAATTTGACTCAGTTGATCAATTAGTGGATCAGTTAAAGGCAGATGAAGAAGTTGCTCGGAATTGGTCTTAATAGCTTGAGTAAATAAAACAAAAAGAGGTAACTACAAGACCTCTTTTTATTCTTTTTCAAAGGTAAATCCTTCTCCTAGGATTTCATGAGCTTCTGTAATAGTTATAAAGGCTTGAGGATCGATTCGATGAATCATTTCCTTCATTTTCACAATCTCATTTCTGCCGACAATACAGTAAATGATTTTCAAATTTTCTTTACTATAGTAGCCTTGACCGGAAATAAATGTAACACCTCTTCCTAGGTCATCATTAATCGCTTTAGCAAGTTGGTCAGGACGTTTTGTAATAATCATAAAGCCTTTACCTGCGTAGCCACCTTCTCCAATCAAATCAATGACACGCGAAACGATAAAATCAAATAAGAGTGTGTAGGAGACCAATCGTAAATCCTTGAAGATTAGGAGAATAAGCATGAGAATACAAAAATCTAAGATAAAGAGCAGTTTCCCCATGGATATATGAGTGTATTTATTGAGAATACGAGCTAGAATATCAGTTCCGCCCGTCGTACCTCCAGCATTAAAGATAATTCCGAGGCCAATTCCCAATAGAATTCCCGCTATAAGAGCTGTGATTAGTAAATCACCTTGAAGATCAATATGAAGGGGAACACGCTCAAAAAAAGCCAACCAAGCGGACAAAGCTAAGGTTCCAAGCAAACTAGAATAGAGAGATTTTACTCCAAAGATCTTCCAAGCCAAGATGAAAAGGGGAATATTAATCAGCAGGTTCATGAGGGAAACAGGGATTTTAAAAAGATAAAAGGTGATGAGGGTAATACCTGTCGCCCCTCCTTCAAAGAGATGATGGGGAACTACAAAATAAGTCAGTCCAAAAGCATAAATAGCAGCACCTAGTAAAATGGTAAAAATGGGGTAAATTTTTTTAATCATAGGACACCTCTTTTCTTATAAGTTGATTATATCAAATTTTTACGGAAAATTTGATTGACTCCATTAGGATTTTTAATCTTTTTTTGATATAATTAGAAGTAAGAAAACCAATCTGAATCCTAAAATAGAAAGATTGATACTATGACAAAAATTAAGATTGTAACCGATTCATCTGTTACTATTGAACCAGAACTCGTAAAACAATTAGATATTACAATTGTTCCATTATCTGTAATGATTGATAATGTTGTTTATTCTGATGCTGATTTGAAAGAAGAAGGTAAATTTCTTCAGTTGATGCAAGCAAGTAAGAATCTTCCTAAGACAAGTCAACCGCCTGTAGGTGTCTTCGCTGAAGTTTTTGAAGACCTATGCAAGGATGGTAGCCAGATTCTTGCTATTCATATGTCCCATGCTCTTTCTGGTACTGTAGAAGCAGCGCGCCAAGGTGCCAGCTTATCTACTGCCGACGTGACAGTTATTGATAGCTCCTTCACTGACCAAGCCTTGAAATTCCAAGTTGTTGAGGCTGCGAAGTTAGCACAAGAAGGCAAAGAGTTGGAGGAAATTTTATCTCATGTAGAAGAGGTTAAAAACCATACAGAGCTTTATATTGGTGTTTCTACTCTAGAAAATCTAGTAAAAGGTGGACGAATTGGCCGTGTAACTGGATTGTTGAGTTCTCTTCTTAATATCCGTGTTGTCATGCAAATGAAAGACCATGAATTGCAGCCAATGGTTAAAGGTCGTGGTGCTAAAACCTTTAAAAAATGGTTGGATGAGTTGATAGCATCACTCGCCGAACGTTCTGTAGCAGAGATTGGAATTTCATATTCTGGTAGTGCTGATTGGGCAAAAGAGATGAAAGAAAGCTTACAAGCTTATGTTGAACAGCCAATTTCTGTTTTGGAAACGGGTTCCATTATTCAAACTCACACAGGTGAGAACGCTTGGGCTATTTTGGTACGTTACCACTCCTAAAAAAATAAAGAAAATGGGAAGAAATAGCGTTTTTAACTTGACCTAAAAGGGATTTTAGGATATGATTATATTTGTTAATTAGAAATTAATTTGGAGGAATCATTAACATGGCAAACAAACAAGATTTGATCGCTAAAGTAGCAGAAGCTACAGAATTGACTAAGAAAGACTCAGCAGCAGCAGTTGAAGCTGTATTTGCAGCAGTAGCTGACTACCTTGCAGCTGGTGAAAAAGTTCAATTGATCGGTTTTGGTAACTTTGAAGTTCGTGAACGTGCTGCTCGTAAAGGTCGCAACCCACAAACTGGTAAAGAAATCACAATTGCAGCTTCTAAAGTTCCAGCATTCAAAGCTGGTAAAGCTCTTAAAGACGCTGTTAAATAATCAGCCTTTAAAAAGCCTGTCATATCGAGCATTTGAGCTTGTGTGATGGGCTTTTTTGTGCTCTTAGGGCATTTCTGGGGCAAAATCTGAATTAACGAGTGGCAGAAAAGGTCATTCAAAAATAGGCTAATTCAATTTGCGTAGCAGAAATCATACAAATAAAATTGATTATAGTAAAATAGGATTAGAAATCTTAAGAAAGTTGGTTCTTTATTGGAAACGATAGTATTTTCAATCTCCGTTTTTCTAGCAGGGATCTTGTCCTTCTTTTCCCCTTGTATTTTTCCTCTGTTACCCGTTTATACTGGAATTTTGCTGGATGATCAGGAAAGTGCAAAAAGTTTTTCCTTATTTGGGAGAAAGGTTCTTTGGTCGGGTCTGATTCGAACGCTTTGCTTTATCGTGGGTATTTCTCTTATTTTCTTTATTCTAGGATTTGGTGCTGGTTACTTTGGTAATATTCTCTATGCCAATTGGTTTCGCTATACCATGGGTACGATTATCATCATTTTAGGCCTTCACCAGATGGAAATTTTTCATTTTAAGAAATTAGAGGTTCAAAAAAGCTTTACTTTTAAGAAATCAGAAGCAAATCGTTATTGGTCAGCCTTTTTACTCGGTATTACCTTTAGCTTTGGTTGGACGCCATGTATCGGTCCAGTTTTGAGTTCGGTTTTAGCGCTTGCGGCTTCTGGTGGTAATGGGGCTTGGCAGGGAGCTATTTATACCTTGATTTACACTCTGGGGATGGCCATTCCTTTCTTGGTTTTGGCACTAGCTTCAGGCGTAGTCATGCCTTATTTTAGTAAAATCAAGCGTCATATGATGCTACTGAAGAAAATTGGTGGTTTCCTCATTATTTTAATGGGAATTTTGTTAATACTAGGACAAGTAAATGTTCTAGCTGGAATTTTTGAATAAAGGAGAAAAAGATGAAAAAAGTAATGTTTGCTGGCTTAAGCCTCTTGTCATTAGTCGTATTAATGGCTTGTGGTGAGGAAGAGACTAAAAAGCCTCAAGCAGCACAACAGCCAAAACAACAAACTACTGTACAACAAATTGCTGTTGGAAAAGAGGCTCCAGACTTCACCTTGCAATCTATGGATGGTAAAGAAGTTAAGTTATCTGATTATAAGGGTAAAAAAGTCTATTTGAAGTTTTGGGCTTCCTGGTGTGGTCCATGTAAGAAAAGTATGCCTGAGTTGATGGAATTAGCGGCGAAACCAGATCGTGATTTTGAAATTCTTAGTGTCATTGCCCCAGGAATTCAAGGTGAAAAAACTGTTGAGCAATTCCCACAATGGTTCCAAGATCAAGGTTATAAGGATATCCCAGTTCTTTATGATACCAAAGCAACCACCTTCCAAGCTTATCAAATCCGAAGTATTCCTACAGAATATTTGATTGATAGTCAAGGCAAGATTGGAAAGATTCAATTTGGTGTTATCAGTAATGCAGATGCAGAAGCAGCCTTTAAAGAAATGAATTAGAATCGATAAAAATCTGATTACAATATGTAGTTAGATTTTTTTAGAAAAACATTTTATAAATATTCACAAATATCCTATATTTATGGTAAAATAGAATTATCATTTTATTTTGGAGTGAAAGATGAAAATATTTAGAACAAAGAATGTTAGTTTGGATAAAACTGAGATGCACAGGCATTTGAAGTTATGGGATTTGATTTTGCTGGGTATCGGAGCCATGGTAGGGACAGGCGTCTTTACAATCACAGGTACTGCAGCTGCAACGCTTGCTGGTCCAGCCCTAGTGATATCAATCGTAATTTCTGCCTTGTGTGTGGGATTATCAGCCCTCTTCTTTGCGGAATTTGCCTCGCGAGTACCTGCTACAGGTGGTGCCTACAGCTATCTCTATGCTATTTTAGGAGAATTCCCTGCCTGGTTGGCTGGCTGGTTAACCATGATGGAGTTCATGACAGCCATATCAGGCGTAGCTTCGGGTTGGGCAGCTTATTTTAAAGGCTTGCTCTCTCAATACGGGATAGCCCTTCCTCAGGCTTTAAATGGTACCTTTAATCCTCAAGCAGGGACATTTGTTGATTTATTGCCTATTCTTGTTTTGGTCTTGGTGACCTCGCTTGTTTTACTCAATGCTAAAGCAGCCTTACGCTTTAATTCAATTCTAGTTATTTTGAAATTTTCCGCTTTAGCTCTCTTTATTTTGGTGGGAATTTGGCATATCAAACTTGATAATTGGAGCAATTTTGCTCCTTATGGTTTTGGACAAATCTATGGCGCTAGTACTGGTATTATGGCTGGTGCGTCCTTAATGTTCTTTGGGTTTTTGGGATTTGAATCCATCTCTATGGCTGTAGATGAAGTTAAGACTCCTCAAAAAAATATTCCTAGAGGGATTGTCTTATCGCTTTCTATCGTAACCATTCTCTATGCCTTGGTGACGCTTGTCTTGACTGGTGTGGTTCACTATAGCCATCTAAATGTCGACGATGCTGTTGCCTTTGCGCTTCGTAGTGTTGGGATTAGTTGGGCTGCCAACTATGTGTCATTAGTGGCTATCTTGACCTTGATTACAGTTTGTATTTCAATGACTTATGCCCTATCGCGTATGATTTACAGTTTAGCGCGTGACGGATTGATGCCTACTGCATTTAAAGAACTGACCAAAACAAGCAAGGTACCCAAAAATGCTACTATCTTGACCGGTCTAGCTTCAGCAGTAGCAGCAGGAATGTTCCCATTAGCCAGTATCGCAGCCTTCTTAAATATTTGTACCTTGTCTTACCTGATCATGCTGGCTTATGGGCTGATTCGCTTACGGAAAGAAAAAGGAATGCCCAAAGCTGGAGAATTTAAAACACCATTGGTACCTCTGTTACCAATTTTATCAATCATCATTTGTTTATCCTTTATGTTGCAGTATAATATGGAAACCTGGATTGCTTTCCTAGTTGCATTGTTAGTAGGAAGTATTATTTACTTCACTTATGGCTATAAGCATTCTACCATAGAAGAATAATACTCTTCGAAAATCTCTTTAAACCATACTAGTGTTGCCTTACCGTATATATGGTTACTGACTTCGTCAGTTTCATCTACAACCTTAAAAACATGTTTTGAGCTGACTTCGTCAGTTTCATCTACAACCTCAAAAACATGTTTTGAGCTGACTTCGTCAGTTTCATCTACAACCTCAAAAACATGTTTTGAGCTGACTTCGTCAGTCTTATCTACAACATCAAAACAGTGTTTTGAGCAGCCTGCGGCTAGATTCCTAATTTGCTCTTTGATTTTCATTGAGTATATAAAGTGAGAATCTGTTGAGTTATTCAAACTCAGCAGATTTTTATATGTGAAAGAAATTTTCAATTTTTTTCTAAAAATAGCTTGACAGATTAAATTTTTAGGAGTAGAATGTTTACCAGTTAATTAAATAGTTAAGGAGTTATCCATGAAGAAAAAAAGTTTATTTTTAGTATTGTTAAGTGTCTTTCTTTTGTGTTTAGGGGCTTGTGGTCAAAAAGAAAGCCAGACAGGGAAAGGGATGAAAATTGTGACCAGTTTCTATCCTATCTACGCTATGGTCAAGGAAGTATCTGGAGATTTGAATGATGTTCGGATGATTCAGTCAAGTAGCGGAATTCATTCTTTTGAACCTTCAGCAAATGATATCGCGGCCATCTATGATGCAGATGTCTTTGTTTACCATTCTCATACGCTCGAATCTTGGGCAGGAAGTCTAGATCCCAATCTTAAAAAATCCAAAGTTAAGGTTTTAGAGGCTTCAGAGGGAATGACTTTAGACCGCGTCCCAGGGCTAGAAGATGTGGAAGCAGGGGATGGAGTTGATGAAAAAACGCTCTATGACCCTCACACTTGGCTAGATCCTGAAAAAGCTGGCGAAGAAGCGCAGATTATCGCTGATAAACTTTCAGAGGTGGATAGTGAGCATAAAGAAACTTATCAAAAAAATGCGCAATCTTTTATCAAAAAAGCTCAAGAATTAACCAAGAAATTCCAGCCTAAATTTGAAAAAGCGAGTCAGAAAACCTTTGTAACACAACATACAGCCTTTTCTTATCTTGCTAAGCGATTTGGACTTAATCAACTGGGTATTGCAGGTATCTCTCCTGAACAAGAACCAAGTCCACGACAACTAACAGAAATTCAGGAATTTGTTAAAACCTATAAGGTTAAAACGATTTTTACAGAAAGTAACGCTTCTTCAAAAGTAGCTGAAACTCTTGTCAAATCAACAGGTGTAGGTCTTAAAACTTTGAATCCTTTAGAGGCAGACCCACAAAATGACAAGACTTATCTAGAAAATCTTGAAGAAAATATGAGTGTTCTAGCAGAAGAATTGAAATGAGGAAAGAATGAAAATTAATAAAAAATATGTAGCAGGTTCAGTGGCAGTCCTTGCCCTAAGTGTTTGTTCCTATGAGCTTGGTCGCTACCAAGCTGGTCAAGTTAAGAAAGAGTCTAATCGAGTTGCTTATATAGATGGTGATCAGGCTGGTCAAAAGGCAGAGAACTTGACACCAGATGAAGTCAGTAAGAGAGAGGGAATCAACGCTGAACAAATTGTTATCAAGATCACGGATCAAGGTTATGTGACCTCTCATGGAGACCATTATCATTACTATAATGGGAAGGTTCCTTATGACGCTATCATCAGTGAAGAACTCCTCATGAAAGATCCGAATTATCAGTTGAAGGATTCAGACATTGTCAATGAAATCAAGGGTGGTTATGTGATTAAGGTAGACGGGAAATACTATGTTTACCTTAAAGATGCGGCTCATGCGGACAATATTCGGACAAAAGAAGAGATTAAACGTCAGAAGCAGGAACATAGTCATAATCATAATGCAAGCACAGATAATGCTGTTGCTGCAGCCAGAGCTCAAGGACGTTATACAACGGATGATGGGTATATCTTCAATGCGTCTGATATCATTGAGGACACGGGTGATGCTTATATCGTTCCTCATGGCAATCACTTCCACTATATTCCTAAGAGTGATTTGTCTGCCAGTGAATTAGCTGCTGCCCAAGCCTTCTTATCTGGAAAAGGTGGCCAATTAAGTACGGTTGAATATCGTTCTAGCAGGGGAGAAACAAGATCTAGTGTGAGAACGAGTCAAGCTGAGACATCTCAAAATCCTGCAACAGATTCTGAAAGTCAAAATGAGGACTTGGATAGTCTCCTTCAAGAATTGTATGCTTTGCCACTTAGCCAACGTCATGTGGAATCTGATGGATTAGTATTTGACCCAGCACAGATTACCAAACGTACAGCCAATGGTGTGGCAGTGCCTCACGGGGATCATTTCCATTTCATTCCTTACTCACAAATGTCTGCTTTGGAAGAAAAATTGGCTCGAAATCTACCAATTGGAGGTCAGCCAGTTCAAAGTCATGCTGACAATTCGAAACCAAGCAGTCCTGAGAAAACAAGTTCAACACCAAGTTCAACCATTAAACCAAACTTTAATCTCAATACGCAGGCACCAAATCGAGGAACTGGAGGAGCCTATACAACGGATGATGGGTATGTCTTTAGTCCGACAGATGTGATTGAAGATACAGGTGACGCTTTTGTTGTACCGCACGGCAATCATTTCCACTATATTCCTAAGAGTGATTTGTCAGCAGGGGAATTGGCTGCAGCCCAAGCTTATTGGAATGGTAAACAGGGTTCTCATTCTTCTACAAGTTCAAGTAAACCAAGTAGTGGCAATGCTAATCCAGCCCGACCAAGTTTGACAGAGACTCCAAATCTGACTGTCACCCCAACATATCATCAAAATCAAGGGGAAGACATTTCAACACTTTTAAGTGAATTGTATGCCAAACCTTTATCAGAACGTCATGTTGAATCGGATGGCCTAGTCTTTGATCCAGCTCAAATCATCAAACGTACAGCTAATGGTGTCGCAGTGCCCCACGGAGACCATTATCACTTTATCCCTTATTCACAAATGTCACCGCTGGAAGAAAAATTGGCTCGTATGGTAGCTGTCAAGGGACAAAACGGAAGTGTCTTGCCAAATGTTACTCCTCTGAAGCCAGCCCCTACTACCAAACCTCTAGCAACAGTGGAAAATAAACCGACAGAATTTGATGTCAACCAAGTTGTTAGAAAAGTTGGTGATGGATATATTATCGAAGATAAGGGCGCTAGTCGTTATGTTCTAGCTAAAGACTTAGCCAAGGATAAGATTGACGCTATTGAAAATCTCTTATCTAAGAAAACTCAAGAGATGCATGCCCTAGTTGCGAAGAAAGAAAATGTCGCTCCTCGTGACCAAGAATTTTATGATAAAGCGTATAATTTATTGGCCGAGGCACATAAAGCCTTGTCTGAAAATAAGGGTCGTACTTCTGACTTCCAAGCTTTAGATAAATTAGCAGAACGCTTGAATGATGAATCTTCTAATAAAGGAAAATTAGTAGATGATTTATTGGCATTCCTAGCACCAATTACCCATCCTGAACGTCTTGGCAAACCAAATTCTCAAATTGAATATACCGAAAACGAAGTCCGTATTGCTCAATTAGCTGATAAGTATACAACCTCAGATGGCTACATTTTTGACGAACATGATATTATCAGTGATGAAGGAGATGCCTATGTAACGCCTCATATGGGACATAGTCACTGGATTGGAAAAGACAGTCTTTCTGATAAGGAAAAAGCAGCTGCTCAATCTTATACTAAAGAGAAAGGGATTCTACCTCCATCTCCAGATGCAGATGCTCAAGCAAATCCAACTGGAGATAGTGCAGCGGCCATTTACAATCGTGTGAAGGGTGAGAAACGAATTCCACTCGTTCGACTTCCATACATGGTAGAGCATACAGTTGAGATAAAAAATGGTAATTTAATCATTCCTCATAAGGATCATTACCATAATATTAAATTCGCTTGGTTTGATGATCATTCATACAAGGCTCCAAATGGTTATACTTTGGAAGATTTATTTGCGACGATTAAGTACTATGTCGAACATCCTGACGAACGTCCACATTCTAATGATGGATGGGGCAATGCCAGCGATCATGTCTTAGGTAAGAAAGACCACAGTGAAGATCCAAATAAGAACTTCAAAGCAGATGAAGAGCCAGTAGAGGAAACACCTGCTGAGCCAGAAGTCCCTCAAGTAGAGACTGAAAAAGTAGAAGCCAAACTCAAAGAAGCAGAAGCTTTACTTGCCAAAGTAACGGATGCTAGTCTGAAAGCTAATGCGACAGAAACCCTAGCTGGTTTACGAAATAATTTGAGCCTGCAAACCATGGATAATAATGGCATCATGGCAGAAGCAGAAAAATTACTTGCTTTGCTAAAAGGTAGCGAGTCAGTAACGACGAAACCAGCAGTATAAACTTTATCCTATAAATCAAGATAATGTAAGAGTCAGTAGCAATACTGGCTTTTATTTTTTAAAATGATATAAAAATCTTGACAGATAAACTTAAAAAAGGTAAACTATTTACTGGTTAATTAATTGGTTAAATAACCAGTTTAGAAAAAGCTGTTTAACCGATAAAAAGAAGTTACGAAAAAACTTCATCATTTATTGAAATGAGGGATTTATGAAATTCAGTAAAAAGTATATAGCAGCTGGATCAGCTGTTATCGTGTCCTTGAGCCTATGTGCTTATGCGCTAAATCAGCACCGATCGCAGGAAAATAAGGACAATAATCGGGTCTCATATGTGGATGGTAGTCAGTCAAGTCAGTCAAGTCAGAAAACTGAAAACCTGACACCAGATCAGGTCAGCCAAAAAGAGGGAATTCAGGCTGAGCAAATTGTAATCAAAATTACAGACCAGGGCTATGTGACGTCACACGGTGACCACTATCATTACTATAATGGGAAAGTTCCTTATGATGCCCTCTTTAGTGAAGAACTCTTGATGAAGGATCCAAACTACCAACTGAAGGATGGGGATATTGTCAATGAGGTCAAGGGTGGTTATATTATCAAGGTCGATGGAAAATATTATGTCTACCTGAAAGATGCAGCTCATGCTGATAATGTTCGAACCAAGGATGAAATCAACCGTCAAAAACAAGAACATGTCAAAGATAATGAGAAGGTCAGCTCAGATGTTGCTGTAGCAAGGTCTCAGGGACGCTATACGACAGATGATGGTTATGTCTTTAATCCAGCTGATATCATCGAAGATACTGGTGATGCTTATATCGTTCCTCACGGAGGACACTATCACTACATTCCAAAAAATGATTTGTCTGCTAGTGAATTAGCAGCAGCCAAAGCTATTCTAGCTGGGAAAAATACGCAACCGAGTCAGTTAAGCTATTCTTCAGCAGCTAGTGACAATAACACGCAATCTGTAGCACAAGGCTCAACTAGCAAGCCAGCAAATAAAGCTGAAAATCTTCAAAGTCTTTTGAAAGAACTCTATGATTCACCTAGTGACCAACGTTACAGTGAATCAGACGGTCTGGTTTTTGACCCTGCTAAGATTATCAGTCGCACGGCAAATGGAGTTGCTATTCCGCATGGCGACCATTACCACTTTATTCCTTACAGTAAGCTCTCTGCTTTAGAAGAAAAGATTGCCAGAATGGTGCCTATCGGTGGAACCGGTTCTACGGTCTCTACAAATGAAAAACCTCATGAAGTAGCGTCTAGTCTAGGAAGTCTTTCAACTAATCCATCTACAGTGAATCATGCCTCATTGACAACAAATAAGGCTATTTCTGCAACATCTGATGGCTATATCTTTAATCCAAAAGATATTGTTGAAGAAACAGCAACAGCTTATATCGTCAGACATGGTGATCATTTCCATTACATTCCGAAATCGAACCCAATTGGGCAACCGACTCTTCCTAACAATACTCTAGTAACCCCTTCGCCATCTCTTCCAGCCAATCCTAGTGTTTCACATGAGGAACATGAAGAAGGTGGACACGGCTTTGATGCCAATCGGATTATTGCTGAAGATAGTTCAGGATTTATCATGAGTCACGGCGACCACAATCATTACTTCTTCAAGAAGGATTTGACAGCTGATCAAATCAAGGCAGCGCAAGACCACTTGAAAGGGGCAAATACAACAACACCAAGTCCAGCTCATGATGACGATCACGACGAAGATCATCATGGACACCATCATGGTGAGGAACACGATCACGGTTTTAATGCCAATCGTGTCATAAGTGAGGATGAGCAAGGATTTGTTATGAGTCACGGCGACCACAATCATTACTTCTTTAAGAAAGATTTGACACCAGAACAAATCAAGGCGGCACAGGACCACTTGAAAGGGGCAAATACAGCAACACCAAGTCCAGCTCATGATGACGATCACGACGAAGATCATCATGGACACCATCATGGTGAGGAACACGATCACGGTTTTAATGCCAATCGTGTCATAAATGAGGATGAGCAAGGATTTGTTATGAGTCACGGCGACCACAATCATTACTTCTTCAAGAAGGATTTGACAGCTGAACAAATTAAGGCAGCTCAGGATCATTTGAAAACACATCATGATGCAGAGCCTGTAAAACCTCTTGCTAAAACGGTAGAGTCTTTCTCAAGAGATGCTAGCGATGAAGAAAAGATTGCTTATATTTCTAAGACCTATGGTGTTCCACTTGAAGCGATTAGAATTTCAAATGGATTCTTCGTCTTTGGAAATCCAGACCAAGCCTACGATCCAACTCATATCCACCCATATGCTGTTCGTAAGGAACATGTTCGTTTGCCACTCCAAACTGGAAATCCAGAACTTGATTTCCTAAATGAACTTTACACGACTGCCTTGCGAGATGGGGTGTCTCCTTATAGCTTACAGGTAGAGAATGGTAGTTTTGTGATCCCTCATGGTGACCACAATCACTATATCAAGGTTCAAACTAAGGGCTATGAAGTGGCTTTGAAAAACAAAATTCCAGCCCTCCAATCCAACTACCAACCTGGAGCTTTTGATGAGAAGGCAGTTTTGGCAAAAGTAGACCAACTTCTAGCTGAAAGTCGAAACGTCTATAAAGACGATCCAATCAAACAAAGACAGATTGAGTTAGCCTTGGGTCAATTTACTGAAAACATGAAGAAATTGGCAACTAACTCTACAGCAGGTTATCTTGCAACCCTTGATCTCTTTGATAAGCAATATATCCATATTGATGAAAGTGTCAAACCTGTTGAAACAAGCGCTCTAGATAAGAAATATCAGGCCTTGATTGATAAAATCAACACACTGGATACAGACTCTTATGGGCTTCCTAAGAAAGACCTACTCGTTCGACTCCAAGAAGCTAAGTTGGCTAAAGATGAGGCAGGTTTGGCAGCGGTTGAATCACAACTTCAAGCTCTTCAAGACTTTAATGATCGTACAGGTGATACAACAGTGGAATACATTAAGTACTTCTATGAGCATGTAAATGATGGTCGTTTAAGTGATGAGCTTCGTAATAAAGTAGCTAATTTAACTTTGACTTTATACCAATCTCAATCCTTCCGTAAGGCTGTGGACTTGAATAAATTGTTCCCAAACATTTATCAAACAAAACAAGAAGTAGAAGATGCTTTGAAAAATCAGTCAACTAGTGCAAAAGTAACTGAAACAGTTTTAGATAAAGAAAAAGTTGATAGCCAATCTGCTAAGCAAGCAATCTATGAATTTTTGAAAGATCTTTATCCTAATCTTAAGAAAGAGGAGCATGTCAATCATGTTAGCAAGGAACAAGTAGAAAACCTCTTGAGCAAGGCAAATCAACTCTTGGAACAAATCCAAGAAGAAGGAATCAGACAATCCTTGGCAGAAGAAGTAGAAAATCTAAAAGTTGCTACAAACAAGGCTGATGCAGACTTGGATGAAGTAAACAGTCAGGTAAAAGATGTCTTGACTCGTATCGCCAGCGCCCTTCAACAAGAAAAGGAAAATGCTGAACAAGATCCTCAGACACTTGTACTCTATCAAAAACTCTACGATATTCTCAGGTCGCTTCACGCATATTTAGAAAGTAATAATGGTTCTGATGAGGACTTTGATAAGGTGGATGCATTATTAGATCAACTTTCTGCTAAGAGTAAAGATAAGGCTGCTTTACTTGAATTGACAAAAGCTATTCTGGTCTTGAATCAAGAAATCAAGTCAAAATCAAGTGCGAGTGGAGAAACAACTCCAGCAACAAATGCCGAGGCAAATGGAGATAACACCAGTGCTGAGAACCAACCAAACGCAACTGCAGAATCTTACAGTGAAACTGCAAGTGACGAAAACAAACCGAGCAAGGCAACAGATTCTAAACCTGCTGAATCAACTTCAGAAAAGGAAACAGCAGAATCTACAACTAGTGTTGACAACCAAGAAAAACCAGCTCAATAAAAAGAAAGGCGAAGTAGCTGAGCTACCTCGTCTTTTTTAGCCTTTATAAGCTACGATACCAATGATGGTATCAACTGCACGTTCCATAGTCTGAAGGCTGACGTATTCAAAACGTCCGTGCATATTTTCTCCACCAGCAAAGATATTTGGAGTAGGGATTCCCATAAAGGAAATCTTAGAGCCGTCTGTCCCTCCACGGATTGGTTCGATAATAGGAGTGATACCCAGATCTTCCATAACAGCTTTGGCAATGGTGATTGGAGTCATATCTTTTTCAATGACTTCTTTCATATTGTAGTATTGGTCTGTCAAGTTTAGAGTGACACGGTCGCTACCAAGTTCTTGATTCATCTTATCAGCGATAGACTGCATAGCTGTTTTACGCGCTTCAAAGGCATCTTTTTCAAAATCACGAATGATGTAGCTTGCACGCGCCTCCTCAACGCTTCCAGTCACATCCATAAGATGGTAGAAACCTTGGTAACCATCCGTTAACTCAGGTCGGTCATTTTCTGGAAGTTGATTATGAAAATCAATTGCTAACTGAAGGGCGTTGACCATTTGTCCTTTGGCAGTACCAGGGTGGACATTACGTCCTTGAAAATGCAATTCAGCACCAGCTGCTGAGAAAGTCTCGTATTGAAGTTCTCCTAGCGGACCACCATCAACTGTATAGGCAAAATCTACATCAAAATCTTCTGCATCAAATTTATTGGCACCAACACCGATTTCTTCATCTGGACCAAAACCAACACGAATCTCACAGTGTTTGATTTCAGGATGAGCAGTCAGATATTCAATAGCGGTCATAATTTCAGCAATCCCTGACTTGTCATCAGCACCTAGCAAGGTTGTTCCATCGGTTGTGATGAGGGTTTGTCCTGGATATTTTTCAAGACTCTTGAAGTCAGCTGGATCTAATTTAAAACCAGAATTCCCTAGTTCAATTACTCCACCATCATAGTTTTCAATCACCTGAGGATTAACACCTTCGGCATTAAAGTCAGCAGTATCCATGTGGGAGATGAAGCCAATTTTACGTGTTAAAGATGGATCATTGGCTGGCAAAGTTCCAATCGCAAAACCATTTGGAAGGTAGTAGACGTTTTGAAGTCCAACACGTTTCATTTCTGGAATCAGGACATTGGTCGCGAAGTCAACCTGACTCTGTGTACTTGGAGTAGTAGTAGAGTGTTCATCAGAGCGCGTATTGACCTTAACGTAGGTTAAAAAGCGGTCCAAGAGATTTGGATAAGTCATAAAAAACTCCTTTTGAATTCATTTTTTCCATTGTATCATAGAAAGAAGAGAAAAACAAAAGACAGAAGATTGCGAATGTCGCTATGTTAGCGTTTACTTATTGATGAATTAATGATAAAATAAACTTGATAAAAACATCACAAGGAAGCAGTTATGAAAAAAGCAATTTTAATGATGACCTTCGGTTCACCAGAAGAGATTACCTTTGAAGGTGTGGCTGATTTTTTCACAAATATTCGTCGTGGGGTGAGACCCCAAGACCACGAGATTCAGACTCTCTATAATAATTATGTACGAATTGGAGGCACGCCTCTGCAAAGAATTACGCGTGAAGAGGTTGCCTTGGTTGAATCTAGGCTAGGTAATGAATACAGTGTCTATTTTGCCAATAAGTTTTCCAGTCCCTTTATTCCAGATGTGATCGGTCAGATGGAAGCAGACGGCATTGAACAGTGTATTTGCTTGATTTTGGAGCCTCATTATTCTTTCTACTCTGTCATGGGCTATGAGAAATTTTTAGAAAGCAAACAAATTCAATTTTTGGTCATTAAGGACTGGTATCAGGAAGAAGCACTCTTAAACTATTGGGCGGATGAAATTGGTAAGATTTTAAAAGAAGAAGTAAAGCAGGACAGCTTTAAAGTCATCTTTTCAGCCCACAGTGTGCCCATTTTTGCCTTGGATTTTGGTGACCCTTATATCGACCAAATTTTCGAAAATGGCAAGCTAGTCGCTGAAAAACTAGGGTTGAGTTCCGAGCAATATACAAATACCTGGCAAAGCGAGAGTGATATTGGGATTCCATGGATTAAGCCAGATGTTTTGGAATATCTCAAAGAACAGACAGAACATCCAGACCATTACATTTTTGTCCCTATCAGCTTCATCAGCGAGCATATTGAAGTCTTGTTTGACAACGATGTGGAGTGTTATGACTTATGTCAGGAATTTGGGGTCAATTACCATCGTCCACCAATGCCAAATACGGATTCTCGTTTGATTGATGCCTTGGTCAATACCGTCAGAGCTAATGAGGACAAAGAATTTAAGGAATTTCTTCCAGAAGAAGAAACCTTTGATGAATTAGTTCCTTCAGATGAGACGAAAAACATTTTGGCTGAATCTGAAGATTTACAAATGCCAGAATTTGTGAAAAAACTGATTGAGAAAAAAGGTCGTGAAAATGTTAAGATGCCTTATCTGATTAAGAAAATGCTTGAGAAAGCAGGTAAGTTGCCGAAAGAGTAAAGAAAAAGGATTTAGCTGTGTGCTAGATCCTTTTAAACGATTATTTTTTCTCAAGAAGAGCTTTGATTTCTTGAAGTACTTCCAACTCAGTTGGACCAACTGGTGCTTCCTCTTCAGCAACTTCTTCTTTTTTGGTAAGGTTTTGAGCTTTTTCCATAGCTTTAATCACAAAGAATAGAACAGTACCAACTACAAGGAAGTTGATAACAGCGCTCAAAAAGTTACCGTAAGCAACCCCATTCCATGAAAGTTCAGCAATACGTTCGATTTTTGCAGCTTTCAAAGCAGGATTCAATAGAAGTGGAGTGATGATATCGTTAACGAATGAAGTTACGATAGCACCAAAAGCAGAGGCAATAATCACACCGACAGCAAGGTCAACAACATTACCACGAAGCAAAAATGCTTTAAGATCTTTTAACATTTTCATTTTACCTTTCAAAAATTTTTACTCTTCATTATATATTAATTGAAAAGAGCTTGCAAGCTATATGCTCAGAAATTTTATTTTTTAAAAACAAAAACCTTACTAAAAATATAATTAAGGATAATTATCAAGAATTGTGCAAGGACTGTTTCGATTGCGTTGATTTTATCAAGATTTTCATTTACGAATTGTCCTATAATATGAGGAAACTGGCTTACAAAGAGAAAAGTAAGGAGCAAGTCTAACAGAAAAGTAGAAAGGCGGGCAAGAGTAAATTTCACTAAACGTCTTGGCCAATTCTGCCTAGCTTGCTTAAATACAATCGTATCATTTGTGATAAAGGCAAAGAGGATACCGATGATATTTGCCAGGGCAGTCGCAAGGAGTTCTTGATGACTTAGTTGATAAATAACTAGTCGTGAGAGAATCGAAACTAGAGTTGTTGCAAGGCCAAAAAAGAGATAGGATAAGATTTCATTGTTAAAAAATTTTTGAATAGGAATTTTCATGGTTTAAGTATAGCATAAAGCAGGCTATTGTGCTATACTAGTAAGGTTGAATAAAGCAACCCTTGGTGCTTAGCTTCTTTCACCAAGCATATTACACGCGGATAACCCGCTAAAGGAGAAAAGATGAAAAAATTAACTATTCGTGATGTTGCAGATATTGCAATCGTCGCTGCTATCTATGTCGTTTTGACTGTTACACCGCCTCTAAATGCCATCAGCTATGGTGCTTATCAGTTCCGTATTTCAGAAATGATGAACTTTATGGCTTTTTACAATCCCAAGTACATCATCGGAGTTACCATCGGTTGTATGATTGCTAATTTCTTTAGTTTCGGACTGCTAGATGTCTTTGTTGGTGGTGGATCAACCTTAGTATTCCTCAGTCTAGGTGTTTGGCTTTTTGCAAAATACAGCAAAGATTACCTTTTTAATGGATTAATTCGAAAAGATCATTTCTTCTTTTCAATCCTCTTTTCAATTTCCATGTTTACCATCGCTGCAGAGTTGAATATTGTAGCGCAATTACCATTTTTCCTTACTTGGTTTACAACAGGAGTTGGTGAATTTGCCTCATTGATTATTGGAGCGATGATTATTGGAAAAATTGGTCGTCGAATCGATTTAAGCAAATAGAAGAAGACAAGCTGGGTGACTCTTACCTGGCTTTTTCTTATGGAAAATGTCTAAGGAAACTTGACAAATTTTTCTAACTATAGTATACTTTTTAAGTAAGCTGATTTAGCTCAGTTGGCAGAGCGCATCCATGGTAAGGATGAGGTCGCCGGTTCAATCCCGGCAATTAGCATGAAATAGACAGCAAAACCCTTGATTTACAAGGGTTTTTGTTATGTCTGCCCCAAATTTTTCAAAGATGTTTCTTATGCACATGTGTAAATAAAATCAAAGAGTTTTGTCTGTTGACAAAAGTCATTCTCTTTAGTAGAATAGTAGATGCGATGAGTCGATAGGTAGTCTTCGGGCTACTATTGAGCATAAGGAGGTCATAACGCAGGAGCGGACCTTGATGAGTTGTGTGAACCTGCTCATCACATGAAGATGCCTCTTAGTCCCTGGTCTAGCGACTGGGGATTTTTATTTTCCAAAAAATGATGAAAAAGCTTTGCAATTCATGGAAAAAGTAGTATAATACTTCTATTATAGAAATTTTTAGAAAATTCCGAAAGAGGTTACTTATGGGATATACAGTTGCTGTAGTCGGCGCGACAGGTGCTGTCGGTGCTCAGATGATAAAAATGTTGGAAGAATCAACACTTCCAATCGATAAAATCCGTTTACTTGCTTCTGCACGTTCGGCAGGCAAGACTTTGAAATTTAAAGATCAAGATATTACGATTGAAGAAACGACTGAAACTGCTTTTGAAGGAGTTGATATTGCTCTCTTTTCAGCAGGTGGTTCTACATCAGCTAAGTATGCACCATACGCAGTTAAAGCTGGAGCGGTAGTAGTAGATAATACATCTTACTTCCGCCAAAATCCAGATGTTCCTTTGGTTGTTCCAGAGGTCAATGCTCACGCGCTTGATGCCCATAACGGAATTATTGCCTGCCCTAACTGTTCAACAATCCAAATGATGGTAGCTCTTGAGCCTGTTCGCCAAAAATGGGGCTTGGACCGTATCATTGTTTCAACTTACCAAGCCGTTTCAGGTGCTGGTATGGGAGCAATTCTTGAGACACAACGTGAACTTCGTGAAGTTTTGAATGATGGTGTGAAACCACGTGATTTGCATGCGGAAATCTTACCTTCAGGTGGTGACAAGAAACATTATCCTATCGCCTTTAACGCTCTTCCACAAATCGATGTCTTCACTGACAATGATTACACTTACGAAGAGATGAAGATGACTAAGGAAACTAAGAAAATCATGGAAGATGATAGCATTGCAGTATCTGCAACATGTGTGCGTATTCCAGTCTTGTCAGCTCACTCTGAGTCTGTTTACATCGAAACAAAAGAAGTGGCTCCAATCGAAGAAGTCAAAGCAGCTATCGCGGCCTTCCCAGGTGCTGTTCTTGAAGATGATGTAGCTCATCAAATCTATCCGCAAGCCATCAATGCAGTAGGTTCACGTGATACCTTTGTTGGTCGTATCCGTAAAGACTTGGATGCAGAAAAAGGAATCCACATGTGGGTTGTTTCAGATAACCTTCTCAAAGGTGCTGCTTGGAATTCAGTTCAGATTGCAGAAACTCTTCATGAACGTGGATTGGTTCGTCCAACAGCTGAATTGAAGTTTGAATTAAAATAGTCATATCGTTTAGGAGTTCAGATGAACTCCTTCTTTGAAATAGAGAGGTGTTTTCATGTCTTATCAAGATTTAAAAGAGTGTAAAATCATCACAGCCTTTATTACCCCTTTCCACGAGGATGGTTCCATCAACTTTGATGCCATTCCAGCCTTGATTGAGCATTTATTGGCTCATCACACAGATGGCATTCTCCTAGCTGGAACGACTGCTGAGAGTCCAACCTTGACCCACGATGAGGAGTTGGAACTTTTTGAGGCAGTTCAAAAAGTTGTCAATGGACGTGTTCCTTTGATTGCGGGTGTTGGTACCAATGATACGCGTGACTCTATCGAGTTTGTCAAAGAAGTAGCAGAATTTGGTGGTTTTGCTGCTGGACTTGCTATTGTACCTTACTACAACAAACCTTCTCAAGAAGGAATGTATCAGCACTTTAAGGCGATTGCGGATGCTTCTGACTTACCTATTATTATCTATAACATTCCAGGCCGTGTGGTTGTCGAATTGACTCCAGAAACCATGCTTCGTTTAGCTGACCATCCAAATATCATTGGGGTTAAAGAATGTACCAGCTTAGCTAATATGGCTTACTTGATTGAGCACAAGCCAGAAGAGTTCTTGGTCTATACTGGTGAGGATGGTGATGCTTTCCATGCCATGAACCTTGGTGCGGACGGGGTTATTTCTGTTGCCTCCCATACAAATGGAGATGAGATGCACGAGATGTTCACTGCCATTGCAGAAAGCGATATGAAAAAAGCGGCAGCTATTCAGCGTAAATTCATTCCTAAAGTCAATGCCCTCTTCTCTTATCCAAGTCCTGCTCCTGTTAAGGCGGTTCTTAACTACATGGGATTTGAAGCTGGACCAACTCGTCTACCTCTTGTTCCAGCACCAGAAGAAGATGCCAAACGCATTATCAAGGTTGTTGTAGATGGCGACTACGAAGCAACTAAGGCAACTGTAACAGGTGTTTTAAGACCAGATTACTAATAATACTATAAAATCCATGACCGCAATAACGATCATGGATTTTTCTTATTTTCCTAAACAGAATTGGCTAAAGAGTTGGGTAATGAGTTCATCTGGAGCAGCATCCCCAGTGATTTCTCCAAGAATTTCCCAAGTACGGGTCAAGTCAACTTGCAACAAATCAACTGGCATACCTAGTTCAAGACCTTGGTTAACAGCCTGTAGGCTTTCAACTGCCTTTTCAATCAAGGAAATGTGACGGGCATTAGACAAGTAAGTAGCATCTTGCTCAACCAAGCCAGCATTTTCAAAGAAGAGGTTGTTGATTCTCTCTTCAATCTTATCGATATTTTGGTTTTTAAGAACTGAAATACGGATGACATCTTCAGGAAGTTCTGAAGTTTCAATCGCTTCAGGCAGGTCAGTTTTGTTAAGAAGAATAATACGGTTTGTATCCTGACTAATTTCTAGGAGTTGACGATCTTGGGCTGTCAGCGGTTCACTAGCATTTAACACTAGTAGTACCAGGTCAGCTTCCTTGAGGGCTTTTTTGGAGCGCTCGACACCGATTTGTTCTACGATGTCATCTGTTTCCCGGATACCAGCTGTATCAATCAATTTGAGAGGGACACCGTTGATATTGACGTACTCCTCGATGACATCTCGAGTAGTACCAGCAATGTCTGTAACGATAGCCTTGTCCTCACGCAAGAGGTTGTTGAGAAGACTGGATTTCCCAACGTTGGGACGGCCGATGATAGCAGTGGAAATTCCTTCACGGAGGATTTTACCACGACGGGCTGTTCGAAGGAGATTGGTTAGCAATTGCTCAAACTCCATAGTCTTTTCACGGACAACAGCAGTAGTAGCTTCCTCAACATCGTCATACTCAGGATAATCAATATTAACCTCGACTTGGGCAAGTGTATTGAGGATTTCTTGACGGGTATTATTGATAAGATCAGAAAGGGAGCCATCTAGTTGTTTGACAGCAATGTTCATGGCCTTGTCAGTTTTGGCACGGATGATATCCATCACTGCCTCGGCCTGTGTCAAGTCCACACGACCGTTTAGAAAAGCCCGCTTGGTAAATTCACCAGGTTCTGCCAACCGAGCTCCTTCACGGATAGCCAGCTGGAGAATCTCATTGGTCACTGCAATCCCACCGTGGGTGTTAATCTCGATAATATCCTCACGAGTAAAGGTCTTTGGAGACTTCATAGCTCCAACCATAACCTCGTCCATGACTTTTCCTGTCTGAGGGTCAACGATGTGACCGTAGTTGAGAGTGTGGCTAGCAACCTTACTCAAGTCTTTCCCTTTGAAAATCTTTTGCGCAATCGCAAAACTATCTGTTCCGCTCAAGCGGACAATACCGATAGCCCCTTCACCTAGTGGAGTAGAGATAGCAGCGATGGTATCAAATTCACGTGTAATCATAATGTTTCCTTTAATTAATGGCTCTTTTCTTGGAATATTCCAAGTCTCTTTTCAAATTGTAACAAATTTAGACTATTTCTTCAATGGATGCTACTTGGAGATTGAAAAAGCCTAAGCAATTCTGCTTAAGCTAGCTTATTTGGTGCGCATTTCCCCTTGTGGGAAATAAGTTCCTTCTGGCATGTCGTTGATGATGACATGAACAGCAGATTGAGGGGCTCCAGTGTTGCGGACAACCGCTTCCGTTACTTCCTTAGCAAGAGCTTTCTTTTGCTCGAGCGTGCGTCCTTCAAATAAATCGATGCGTACAAATGGCATAATAGCTTCCTCCACTAGTTTTTGATTTCTTCTATTTTACCACATTTTGCCGTTTAAAGCTTAAGAAAATTATGATATACTAGAATGTAGCAAAAATTTAGAAATGGACGTGAAGCAAGAAACATGGCACAGTTGTATTATCGTTATGGGACCATGAACTCTGGTAAGACCATTGAGATTCTCAAAGTGGCCTATAACTATGAGGAGCAAGGAAAAGGTGTTGTCATTATGACCTCAGCTCTGGATACGCGTGACGGTGTTGGCTACGTATCGAGTCGAATCGGTATGAAACGACCTGCCATTGCGATTGAGGAAACGACAGATATCTTTGGTTATATCCGAGACCTACCAGAAAAGCCTTACTGTGTTTTGGTCGATGAAGCCCAGTTTCTCAAGCGTCACCATGTTTACGATCTAGCTCGTGTTGTTGATGAGTTAGACATACCTGTCATGGCTTTTGGTTTGAAAAATGACTTTCGTAATGAATTGTTCGAAGGTTCCAAATATCTTTTGCTTTTAGCAGATAAGATTGACGAAATCAAGACCATTTGTCAGTATTGCAAGAAAAAGGCGACCATGGTGTTGCGAACTCAGGATGGACTGCCCGTTTATGATGGTGAACAGATCCAAATCGGTGGAAATGAAACCTATATCTCGGTTTGCCGTAAACATTATTTTGCCCCTGAAATCAATAAGGAGAATGAAGAAAAATGAACATCTATGATCAACTACAAGCTGTAGAAGACCGTTATGAAGAATTAGGAGAATTGCTGAGTGACCCCGATGTCGTTTCAGACACCAAGCGTTTCATGGAACTTTCAAAAGAAGAGGCTTCAACTCGTGACACGGTAACAGCCTACCGTGAGTACAAACAAGTCCTTCAAAACATCGTCGATGCTGAAGAAATGATTAAGGAATCAGGCGGAGATGCGGACTTGGAAGAAATGGCCAAGCAAGAGCTCAAAGATGCCAAGGCTGAAAAAGAAGAATACGAAGAAAAACTAAAAATCTTGCTCCTTCCAAAGGATCCTAATGATGACAAGAACATCATCCTTGAAATCCGTGGAGCAGCTGGTGGAGATGAAGCGGCACTATTCGCTGGGGATTTGCTAACCATGTACCAAAAGTATGCGGAAGCCCAAGGATGGCGCTTTGAAGTCATGGAGGCTTCTATGAATGGTGTCGGCGGTTTTAAAGAAGTGGTTGCCATGGTTTCGGGTCAATCTGTATACTCTAAACTCAAGTATGAATCAGGTGCCCACCGTGTGCAACGTGTCCCTGTGACAGAAAGCCAAGGACGAGTACATACTTCGACAGCGACAGTTCTTGTTATGCCTGAAGTTGAAGAAGTAGAATATGATATTGATCCAAAAGACCTTCGTGTTGATATCTACCACGCATCAGGTGCTGGTGGACAGAACGTCAATAAGGTTGCGACTGCCGTTCGTATTGTTCACTTGCCAACCAATATCAAGGTTGAGATGCAGGAAGAACGTACCCAGCAGAAGAACCGTGAGAAGGCTATGAAAATCATCCGTGCGCGTGTTGCTGACCACTTCGCACAAATTGCACAAGATGAACAAGACGCTGAGCGTAAGTCGACCATCGGTACTGGTGATCGTTCAGAACGAATCCGTACTTATAACTTCCCACAAAACCGTGTCACAGACCATCGTATCGGCTTGACCCTCCAAAAACTAGATACCATTTTGTCTGGTAAATTGGATGAAGTTGTGGATGCCTTGGTTCTTTATGACCAAACACAGAAATTAGAAGAATTAAACAAATAATGAAATTAGCTCAATTATTTTCAGATTTTGAAGAAGAGTTGATAAGACAAGGAGAGGAAGCAGAAAGCCTCTCTTTTGTCTATCGTAGCCTGAAAAATCTCTCTTTTACGGACTTTGTCTTTGCTCTTCAGCAGGAAGTGACGGAAGAGGAAGAAGTTTTTGTTAAAGGAGTTTTCCAACAGTTAGCAGCTCATAAACCGCCACAGTACATCATTGGACAGGCAGATTTTTATGGAATGCAATTAAAAGTAGATAAACGAGTTTTGATTCCTCGTCCAGAGACAGAGGAGTTGGTGGAGCTCATTCTAGCTGAAAATCCTGAGACGAATCTGTCAGTTCTGGATATTGGAACAGGTAGTGGAGCTATAGCTCTTACCTTAGCAAAAAACAGACCAGATTGGTCAGTAACAGCAGCAGATATTTCCCAAGATGCTTTAGACTTAGCTAGCGAAAATGCTAAAAATCAAAATCTTAAAATATTTTTAAAAAAATCTGACTGTTTTACAGAAATTTCTGAAAAATATGATATAATTGTTTCCAATCCACCCTATATCTCTCGTGAAGATGAGTCAGAGGTCGGTTTGAATGTTTTGCATTCGGAGCCCCATCTAGCTCTCTTTGCAGATGAGGATGGCCTAGCTATTTATCGCAGAATTGCGGAAGATGCAAAAGACTATCTCGAAGATGGTGGTAAGATTTACCTTGAAATTGGATACAAGCAAGGTCAAAGTGTTCCTGAACTTTTTAAGAAATATCTTCCTGAAAAGCGAGTACGAACACTCAAGGACCAATTTGGTCAAGATAGGATGGTCGTGGTTGATGATGGACAGGATTAGACAAGAGTTGGAAAATGGTGGAGCTGTCGTTCTGCCTACAGAGACGGTTTACGGTCTTTTTGCCAAGGCTCTAGACGAAAAAGCAGTTGATCATGTTTACCAACTCAAACGTCGCCCTAGAGACAAGGCACTTAATCTCAATGTTTCCTCTCTAGAGGACATCTTGTACTTTTCAAAGAATCAGCCAACTTATCTACAAAAACTTGTAGAGACCTTTTTACCGGGTCCCTTGACCATTATTCTCGAAGCCAATGACCGAGTTCCCTATTGGGTTAATTCTGGTCTTGCAACGGTGGGATTTCGGATGCCCAGTCACCCCATTACACTAGATTTGATTAGAGAGACGGGGCCCTTGATTGGACCGTCTGCCAATATTTCAGGTCAAGCGAGTGGAGTGACCTTTGCTCAAATTCTAGAGGATTTCGCCCAAGAAGTTCTGGGTCTAGAAGACGATGCTTTTCTAACTGGACAGGATTCAACTATTTTGGATTTGTCTGGAGATAAGGTGAAAATCTTACGCCAAGGGGCCATTAAGCGAGAAGATATTCTTGCTCGGTTGCCAGAGATTTCTTTTGAGGAGGAATGAGATGCTAAGAGATTTAAGAGAAACTGATGTGAAAGCCATTTGTGAAATTAACCAAGATACTTTGGGTTATTCTTTTAGTCCAGAGGACACGGCTAGTCAACTAGCTAGATTATCTCAGGATTCCCATCATTTCCTACTTGGCTATGAGGATGAAGTCAGTCATGTCCTACTTGGATATGTCCATGCTGAAGTTTATGAATCCCTCTATTCCAAAGCAGGCTTTAATATCTTAGGCTTAGCGGTTTCGCCTCAAGCACAAGGGCAAGGTATTGGTAAAAGCTTATTACAAGGGTTGGAGCAAGAAGCAAAAAGACGTGGTTATGGGTTTATCCGCTTAAACTCTGCCGATCATCGTCTGGGTGCTCATGCATTTTATGAAAAAGTTGGTTATACTTGTGATAAAATGCAGAAACGGTTTATTCGCATCTTTTAGTTTGATTTTCTAATAAGAAAATTTAACTAATGGACTAGTCACACAATAAAAGGAGAAGACCTATGATTTTTGATAAAGATGATTTTAAAGCATACGATGCTGATCTCTGGAATGCTATTGCCAAAGAAGAAGAACGCCAACAAAACAATATCGAGTTGATTGCTTCGGAAAACGTAGTTTCCAAGGCTGTTATGGCAGCTCAAGGGTCTATCTTGACGAATAAATACGCCGAAGGTTACCCAGGACGCCGTTACTATGGTGGAACTGATGTGGTAGACGTTGTAGAGACTCTAGCTATTGAACGTGCAAAAGAAATTTTCGGCGCTAAATTCGCTAATGTCCAACCTCACTCAGGAAGCCAAGCCAACTGTGCGGCTTACATGGCCTTGATTGAGCCAGGTGATACCGTTATGGGGATGGATTTGGCAGCAGGTGGACACTTGACCCACGGAGCTCCAGTTAGCTTCTCTGGTCAAACCTACAACTTTGTTTCTTACAGTGTTGACCCTGAAACGGAACTCTTGGATTTTGATGCTATCTTGAAACAAGCGCAAGAAGTAAAACCTAAACTAATCGTAGCAGGTGCTTCAGCCTATTCTCAAATTATCGACTTTTCAAAATTCCGTGAAATTGCTGATGCTGTTGGCGCTAAGCTCATGGTAGATATGGCTCATATCGCTGGCTTGGTTGCTGCTGGTCTTCACCCAAGCCCAGTGCCATACGCTCATATCACGACAACAACGACCCACAAAACCCTTCGTGGCCCTCGTGGTGGTTTGATTTTAACCAATGATGAAGAATTAGCTAAGAAAATCAATTCAGCAATTTTCCCAGGTATTCAAGGTGGTCCTTTGGAACATGTTGTTGCAGCTAAGGCAGTTTCTTTCAAAGAAGTTTTGGATCCAGCTTTCAAGGAATATGCTGCTAATGTTATCAAAAACAGCAAGGCAATGGCAAATGTCTTCTTACAAGATCCTAATTTCCGTATTATCTCTGGTGGAACTGAAAACCACCTTTTCCTAGTTGATGTAACCAAGGTTGTAGAAAACGGAAAAGTTGCTCAAAATTTGCTAGATGAAGTCAATATTACCCTAAATAAAAACTCAATCCCTTACGAAACTTTGTCACCATTCAAGACAAGTGGTATTCGTATCGGATCTGCAGCCATCACTGCACGTGGATTTGGTGAAGAAGAGAGTCGTAAAGTAGCTGAACTTATCATTAAAACCCTTAAGAATGCAGAAAATGAAGCTGTCTTAGAAGAAGTGAGAAGTGAAGTAAAAGCATTAACAGATGCCTTCCCACTATACGAGGACTAAAATTTTTATGGACATTTATATTAAGAAAGCCATTATCCATCAGTTCAGTCCGGATGATACCGAGCTGTTCCTAGCGGATAAGTTTCTCAATATCACTCCAAAAATCGAGGAATACCTACGTAAAAAAATTGAACGTGTGTATTCAGATGAAGCCAAGACTGGGATTTTCGAAGAAGAAAATCCCTTCTTCAATCACATCACTGACGATTTGTTGGAGACATCAGTAACACTGGCTAATCTCTGGAAAGAAGAGTTCAGTATTTCTGAAAACCTCAAGACCAATGACTTGATTTTTGTGCAATTTTCTAAAGAAGGTGTGGAACATTTCGCTTTCTTGCGAATTGCCCTGCGTGAGACCTTGACTCACCTCGGTGGAGAGGTTGATAATCCAATCAAGCTAACTCAGAATAATCTGCCTGGATTTGGAACAGGGGCTGATGAGGCCTTGGTGGTTAATCTTCAAAGTCGCAAGTACCATCTGATTGAAAAACGAATCAAGTACAACGGAGCTTTCTTGAACTATTTTTCAGATAATCTCCTAGCCGTCGCCCCTAAGATTTCTCCTAAGAAATCTATCAAGGAACTAGAAAAAACGGCTCAGAGAATTGCTGAAACTTTTAACACAGATGATTTTCAATTTCAATCTAAGGTCAAATCCGCTATTTTTAATAACCTAGAAGAAAGCAATGAATTATCACCTGAGAAATTGGCTAATGACCTTTTTGACAACAATCTGACGGCTCGTTTAAGCTTTATTGACCAAGTTAAAGAATCCGTACCAGAGCCTGTTCAATTTGATGAAATTGATGCCAGTCGCCAATTAAAGAAATTTGAAAACCAAAAACTCTCCTTGTCAAATGGAATTGAGCTCATCGTTCCCAATAACGTCTATCAAGACGCCGAGTCTGTCGAGTTTATCCAAAACGACAATGGAACTTACTCTATCTTAATCAAAAATATCGAGGATATTCAAAGTAAATAATGTTTAAACGAATTCGAAGAGTGCTTGTACTAGCAGTCTTCCTTTTTGCTGGCTATAAAGCTTACCTTGTTCACCAAGATGTCAAGCAAGTCATGACCTATCAACCCATGGTGCGCGAAATCTTGAGTGAAAAAGATACTCCAGCAAACGAAGAGCTTGTGCTCGCTATGATTTATACCGAAACAAAAGGAAAAGAAGGCGATGTTATGCAGTCTAGTGAATCTGCAAGTGGTTCAACCAATACCATCAATGATAATGCATCTAGCATTCGACAAGGTGTGCAAACTCTGACAGACAATCTCTATCTAGCCCAGAATAAGGGTGTTGATGTCTGGACAGCTGTGCAAGCCTATAATTTTGGTCCTGCCTATATTGATTATATCGCTCAAAATGGCAAGGAAAATACCCTAGCACTGGCGAAACAGTACTCTCGTGATACGGTTGCTCCCTTGCTTGGTAATACAACTGGAAAGACTTATAGTTATATTCATCCCATTTCCATTTTTCACGGTGCTGAACTCTATGTAAATGGGGGAAACTATTATTATTCTAGACAGGTGCAACTCAACCTTTACATCATCAAATGTTTCACTCTCTTTTCGACATCTGGCTAGTCCAGGTGTTTTTGTTATAAGTTTTCTTTAAGATAGATATATTACTCTAGAAAGGTAAAGGAGGGAATTCCCCATGAGAAAGAAACTCTTTCTGACCAGTGCTGCGGTTTTGTGGGCAGTAACAGCTATGAGTAGCGTCCATGCAGCAACAGATGTTCAAAAAGTTATCGATGAAACCTATGTTCAACCTGAATATGTCCTAGGTTCATCATTGTCTGAAGACCAAAAAAATCAAACTCTTAAAAAACTAGGCTACAATGCCTCAACAGACACCAAAGACCTCAAGACAATGACACCTGATGTCTATTCTAAAATTATGAATGTGGCAAATGACTCTAGTTTACAACTGTATTCATCAGCCAAGATTCAAAAACTAGGTGACAAGTCGCCCCTTGAGGTCAAGATTGAAACACCAGAGAACATCACTAAGGTGACGCAGGATATGTACCGAAACGCAGCAGTAACCTTGGGTGTGGAACACGCCAAAATCACTGTAGCAGCCCCTATTCCAGTTACAGGTGAGAGTGCTTTAGCAGGAATTTATTATTCACTAGAGGCTAATGGAGCCAAGGTCCCGCAAGCCAATAAAGATTTGGCTCAAGAAGAGTTGAAGGCTTTGTCCGATATCAATGCTAAAAACAAGGACAAGTCAGGCTATGATGCTAATAAATTAAATGTTGCCCTAGCCGATATCAAGTCAGGACTTGCCAAAGCGAAAGAAAGCAAGGGAAATCTGACAGAAGAAGATGTCCGTAAAATCGTTGAAGATACCTTGAAAAATTACAAACTCGATCAGGTTATAACAGGAAACCAGATCAATATCATCATCAATTTTGCTTTGAATCTCTCAAAGAGTGATATCCTCAGCAATACAGACTTCACTAAAACCTTGAATGACCTTAAACAAAGCATCGTATCACAAGCTGGCGACAGTTTTAAAAATATCAACCTTAACTTTGATGCAGATAAGGCACTAGAAGACGGCGGTAACTTCTTAAGCTCCCTCTGGCAAGCCATTGTCAACTTCTTCAAGAGTTTTGGTTCTTAAGAAAAATCATGGTATAATAGATGGTAACCGTAATGTTGCCGTCTTTTTTGTCGGCCAATAGAAAGAGAAGAGAATGTTAAAGAAAAATGATATTGTAGAAGTTGAAATTGTTGACTTGACCCATGAAGGTGCAGGAGTTGCCAAGGTGGATGGTTTGGTATTTTTTGTAGAGAATGCTTTACCGAGTGAAAAAATCCTCATGCGTGTCCTCAAGGTTAATAAAAAGATTGGTTTTGGGAAGGTTGAAGAATACCTAGTCCAGTCGCCACATCGTAATCAAGATCTAGATTTGGCTTACCTACGTTCAGGAATCGCGGATTTAGGTCATCTTGCCTATCCAGAACAGCTCAAATTTAAAACCAAGCAAGTCAAGGATAGTCTCTACAAGATTGCTGGAATTGCAGATATAGAGGTTGCTGAAACGCTCGGTATGGAAAAGCCAGTCAAGTATCGTAACAAAGCTCAGGTGCCCGTTCGACGAGTAAATGGTGTCTTGGAAACTGGCTTTTTCCGTAAAAATTCGCACGACCTCATGCCACTGGAAGATTTCTTTATCCAAGATCCTGTGATTGACGAGGTAGTGGTAGCTCTACGCGACCTGCTCCGCCGTTATGATTTAAAACCTTATGATGAAAAGGAGCAGTCTGGCTTGATTCGGAACCTTGTGGTGCGTCGTGGCCACTACTCAGGACAAATCATGGTGATTTTGGTAACCACTCGTCCTAAAATTTTTCGTGTGGAACAATTGATTGAACAACTAATCAAGCAGTTCCCAGAGATTGTGTCTGTTATGCAAAATATCAATGACCAGAATACCAATGCGATTTTTGGTAAGGAGTGGCGCACTCTTTATGGTCAAGACTATATTACCGACCAAATGTTGGGAAATGACTACCAAATCGCTGGCCCTGCCTTTTATCAAGTTAATACAGAAATGGCTGAAAAACTCTATCAAACAGCCATTGACTTTGCTGCATTAAAAGAAGATGATGTGGTTATTGATGCCTACTCAGGAATTGGAACGATTGGCCTCTCTGTTGCGAAACATGTTAAGGAAGTCTATGGTGTTGAAGTGATTCCAGAGGCGGTTGAAAATAGCAAGAAGAATGCTCAACTGAACCATATTTCAAACGCCCACTATGTCTGTGACACTGCTGAAAATGCAATGAAAAATTGGCTCAAGGAAGGTATTCAACCCACTGTTATCTTAGTTGATCCTCCACGTAAGGGCTTAACCGAGAGCTTTATCAAGGCAAGTAGCCAAACAGGAGCAGACCGCATCGCTTATATTTCATGTAATGTGGCAACCATGGCGCGTGATATCAAACTCTACCAAGAATTGGGTTATAAATTGAAGAAAGTCCAGCCAGTGGATTTATTCCCACAGACGCATCACGTGGAGTGTGTAAGTTTGTTAGTGAGACGTAGTTAATCCTCAAAAGGTTCACCCAAATCTTTTGAGTCCCACAAACGCATCATGTTGAGGCCGTATCACTGCTTGTACGAGCTGAGGTATCAGCGAAGTAGAAGTAGATGCTCCGCCCATGGGATAGGACTCGTAGAATGAGGACGGGTACCGACGAAATGATACGGTAAGTCCGAACCGCTGAGTGTGTAAGTTTGTTAGTGAAACGCAGCTAATCCTCAAAAAGTTCACCCAAACCTTTTGAGTCCCACAAACGCATCATGTTGAGGTAGTTTTTCTTGTCAGTGACAAAAAGTGTGGTGGACATATGGATATTAATTTATATGTTGTGAAGCTTGAACGCTTTTAAGTGCTTTAATTTGATATATAATAATGAGCAAGCCTACAAAAAATTAGTAATTTTTTGTAGGTTATATTTGTATCATTTCGTTGCAAAGTTCACGAATTCGTGATAAACTATGTTAGACTTTATTTAGGAGGTTGATTATGAGCGTTAGTTATAAAAAGTTATCACATGTCTTAATAGAAAGAGGACTCACTCATTCACAATTACAACGTATGGTGGGATATAGTGCAAACATTACATCTAGATTGAAGAAAAATGAGTACGTTTCTTTGGAAACAATCGAAAATATATGTCAGAAATTAGATTGTAAGGTAGATGATATTTTAGAATTCGATTGTAATATTAAAAAAGAAAATATAGTATTTTGAATATTTCCTTTTTTAAAACATGATTGTATATATTATAAAAAAGAAAGTACTTTTAAGGGGGTAGTATGGAAAAATATAAGACTATTGATTTATTTGCTGGTATTGGTGGAATAAGAATGGGGTTCGACAGAGCTTTTGATAATGAAATTGATACAGTTTTTGTGAGTGAATGGGATCCTCATGCACAGAAGACTTATAAAGCAAATTTTAATGATGATTTTGAAATTGCTGGAGATATTACCAAAATCGATGAAAAAGATATTCCTTCATTTGATATATGTCTAGCAGGATTCCCTTGTCAGGCATTTAGTATGGCTGGAAAACATATGGGATTTGATGATGATTATATGGGAATATGTAGAGGAACATTATTTCTAGATGTTGCACGAATTTGTGAATATCACAAACCTAAAGTTATCTTCTGTGAAAATGTAAAGGGATTGACTATCCATGATAAAGGAAAAACATTTAAAGTTATATGTAATACCTTTGAAAAATTAGGTTATAAAGTCTTTTCTCAAGTATTGAATTCCAAGGATTTTGGTGTTCCACAGAATAGAGAGAGAATTTATATAGTTGCTTTTAGGGATGATATTGCGCCTAAATATTTTAAATTTCCTAATCCAACAGATTCAACAAAAACTCTAATAGATATACAGGAAGAAAATCCTGTTCCTGCGAAATATTATTTAAGTGATACATATATGGAGACTTTAATAAGACATAAAGAACGTCATGCAGCAAAAGGTAATGGATTTGGATACGAAATACGAGAATGGTATGGTATTGCAGGCGCTATTGTATGTGGTGGAATGGGGAGAGAAAGAAACTTGGTAATAGATAAAAGACAAACAGACTTGACACCGACTACGCATATCAAAGGGGAAATAAACAAAGATGGTATTAGAAAAATGACGCCTCGTGAGTGGGCAAGATTACAAGGATTTCCAGATTCGTATAAACTTGTTCTAGCTGATACACATTTATATAAACAGTTCGGAAATAGTGTTACTGTAAATGTAATTCAGGCAATTGCAGAAAAAATTCGAGATGTTCTTAATGGAATGTGGGAAGATAAACCAGATCCTCAGTATGGACAATTGTCTTTGTTTGACTGTTTAGATTAGGAAAAATAAATGTTAACAACATTTACATTTCTAGATTTGTTTTCGGGGATATGTTACTTTCAATATGTCAAGTAAATGTAGTAGTCATTGCGTAATGGTATAATAAACAAATTGGATAGCTATAGAGACATTTAAGTTGAATTATGGTATCATACATGTTGAAGAAATTAGTGAGATAAAGATCGAAGATATACCAGCGTTAATTTATTATGTGCAATTTTTTCTATAATAGAAGGTCATGCCAAATTTGGATATAAAGTAAAGTATTAAGTTTTAGAGACTAACGATTATGGTGTTCCGCAAAGAAAGGAGAGGGTTTTTATTTTTGGTGTGAGAGATAACATAGATATCTCATTTGAGTATCTAGCATCTACCGTGTGTGACATTTTATTTTTAAAAATAATGGTCAGAAAAACAGAAGGAGGCATTCTTTCATAATTCTTATAAGGGGCAGACATTCAGAGATAGATAACAAATATAATTGATATTGCTATCATGTAGATGGTTGTCAACGTTGTTTCGTTGTTGAAGAATGTATTAGATTGCAAGGATTTACTTGTATTTTCTACCCTATAGGAAATAAGAATAAACAAGTTTGAAATGCTGTTCCTACTGTAGTAGTTTTAGAAATAGAACGTCAGCTTTTTTAATTAGGAATAATATTAACAAAGGCGAGATGATTTTATACATTCCGCCTTTGTTAATATGAATTGTGTTTTTTATTTTGATGTGCGTATATGTAAAGCGCCTCTATACTCGTTGCTGTAATATCTTACCCATTTAGCGATGCTTGCAGCATTCTTTCCATTGTATGTATTAATATCATAATAAGAAGGCATTCCTTTTTTTGCTCTGAGACTAAAAATCAATTTTGGCCAAATTGCATCTACAGCATCTTGTCTATTTAATCTTTTGTATGAACTTTCATCATATGGATTTGAAAATTCAATCAGGTATTTAGCAGGCGCGATGGATAATTTACTACCAGTTCCATCAAATAAGAAGTATTCGAGTATTGGTCCTAAATATTCTTTATATCCAGAAAAAGGACAATTTGAATCAGTTGTTCTAGTATCTTCTGCAATTATTCCTGACATTCTTTTATTCCAATAGTCATCAATAATTATATCAAGATTTTCAATTGAAACCCTTGTGTTTTGACAAGCAAATTCAAAGCCTGGACGAGAAGTATGATTAACTAGTGCAGCGGGTGCAGCCCGCAATGATTTTAATGAGATGCCTTCTCCATTTATTTCTACATCCGCTTTTGCTCCAGTGGGAGCCTTTTTACTACCTATGCTAGATGCAATTGTTTCAATCTGAATATCTGACATTTCTTTTAATTCAGTTATTGTGAAATCAACTGGAAGTTTGCCAAATTCTTTTCCCATAAAACCAACACTTTTTATGGGCTGACCAAATAGTGTTTCGTTATGATCTCTTTTGTATATCATTATAAGTTTAAATATTAATTCGTCTCTTTCTCCAACGTTCATAATTATTCTCCTTTGGTAAATGATTGTAGATTACCAACAAATCTTTCAGGAGCAGATAAGATATCTACAACATCTTGGTATTTTACAGGTGATAAACTATTTATAAAATTAACAGTCCTACCAATATATTGTTCTGAATAGAAGAACCAACCACAAACAACATCTAATTCTTGTAGACAAAGTTTCTGTTCTCTTTCAATTTGATTTTCTAAATCAGTTATTGTTGTATCTGTCTTTTGAATCTTAGACTCAATGTTTTCTCGTTTTTTAATAGCTCGTTCACTACATTTTAAAAGTTCTTTCTTATAAGAATTAAGTTTGAGTTTGTATTTAGAGAGTCTCTTACATAGAGCAACATATTTGATAGCAACTTCAGTATGTAGGGGACATATTATGTGCGTACCAATGGGCAATTCCCCACGTTTTCCAGTAAGTCTTTCTATGTCATGTGGTAATCCTCTAGGTGAGAATTGATATAGCCAGATACGATACTCATTTTTCTTATAATTAAGTAAAACATCTGTATGATCAGAACTGTCCTGCTTGGAATTTAAATGAGTTTTTACATCTGTATCAAATATCATTAATTTGGATTGTAAATGATATGCAAAATCAGGTTCTCTTAATAGAGAAGTTAAAGTTCTTAGCCCCCTTGCCAATGAGCCTATAATTTTGTTCTTTTCTTTTGTACTTTTGTTACTTTCGATTAATAATTGCAACATATATGACGCGGGTGTAAAAGTTTTTTTCTCAAACTCCTCGTGGAATATTTCGGAATATGTTTTCTTGATTGCAGTTCCTTGTTCATGTGTTTTTGGAAGATTTTCACATGAAAAACCGTTCATTGGAATATCAATTATTTTTAGTTCTGTAAAAATTGAAATGGCTTGTTTGTATAGTTCTGTATCTTTGATTACTATTGCATTCAAGCCATCTCTATATGTCTGTTTTGACCATTCTTCGCACAGTGTTCTAATATCTTTCAAACCTATTTACCTCTCAATTTGTTTTAAATCTTCAAAAAGCTTATCCACAGATATTTCCAACCCATCTGCAATTTTTTTGATGTTCAATAAGGAAATGTTTCTTTTCCCTGATTCTACTGAAGAGAAGTAAGTTCGATCCATTTCAATCTTTAATGCGAATTTTTCCTGGCTGAGACCAGTTTTCTGACGCAGTACTCGTACTCGCTGACCAAATAATGTTAAATAATCTTTTTCCACAGGATTACACCTCCTCAATATATAATTATAAATTATATTGATTTTGAGACAACGGACTATAAGCAACAATAGTGTCCAGGTTACTTTAAGAAAGTAAAAATTTTTTATTTATTTCTTTTAAAACAGTCATTTTCATACTTTCCTATGCCTACTTAATAGAGGATGGTAGTAGACGAAGTCCTTAAATGAAAACACATTAAACTATCATCTGCAACGGCTTTTCAAAAAAAGAAGGTCTGATTACACGTATAAGTGCCACTATTCATATCTATATCATTTATTACGTAGTGAACACATCTTATTTGATATAACTATGCTCTTTTTCTACACGATTGAGCTTTTTTATTTGAAAAAGGAGTTTCAATTCTCAGTACGTCAGCGTTCTCTTTTCTGAGTTTTTATTATAAAATATCATTATATGTAATGATAAATGCAGCTACGCTAACATTTCTATTTAAAATTAAGGAGAAATCAATGAAAAAAGCAATGGTAATTATCAACCCTACCTCTGGTGGAGAGAAGGCTTTGGATTATAAAGAAAAGCTGGAGAATAAAGCCAAAGAATACTTTGAGCATGTTGAAACCAAAATTACTGAAAAAGCGCTGGATGCAACACATTTTGCTGAGGAAGCGTCTCGTGAGCAGTACGACGCAGTGGTGTGTTTTGGTGGAGATGGGACTGTCAACGAAGTCATTTCGGGTATTGCTGAGAGAGCCTACGTTCCTAAGTTAGGGATTATCCCTGGTGGTACGGGTAACCTCATTACAAAACTGTTGGAAATCAATCAAGATATAGATGGTGCTATTGATGAACTCGATTTTGATCTAACTAATAAGATTGATATTGGTAAAGCAAATGATAACTATTTTGGTTATATCTTTAGTATCGGTTCTCTTCCTGAAGCGATTCACAATGTTGAAATCGAGGATAAGACAAAATTCGGTATTTTAGCTTATGCTGTAAATACCATGAAGTCTGTCATGACGGATCAGGTCTTTAACATTAAGGTTGAAACAGAAAATGGCAATTATATTGGTGAAGCGAGCCATGTTTTGGTTCTCTTGACAAATTACTTCGCTGACAAAAAAATCTTTGAAGAAAACAAGGACGGTTATGCCAATATTTTGATTCTGAAAGATGCGTCTCTATTCTCCAAATTATCCGTCATTCCTGATTTATTAAAAGGCGATGTTGTCGCAAATGATAATATCGAATATATCAAAGCGCGCAATATTAAAATCTCTTCAGATAGTGAATTGGAGTCAGACGTTGACGGTGATAAATCAGATAACCTACCTGTAGAGATTAAGGTACTAGGTCAACATATTGAAGTCTTTTCAAAACCGAAAGCAGAATAATATATAGAGAAAGCCTTTTTGAGGCTTTTTTGTATACTTAAAAAGATAGTTCTTTTAAAAACGTCCATTCCTTGCAAATAGTTTACAAAAATAGTATACTGGATTTATTGATTTTGAAAACGTTTGCGTAAAAATGGATTAAAAATTTAGGAGACAAGTTAATGGAATTAAGTGCTATTTACCATAGGCCAGAGTCTGAGTTTGCCTATCTTTATAAGGATAAGAAACTTCATATTCGGATTCGAACCAAGAAAGGGGATATTGAAAGCATCAACTTGCATTACGGTGATCCTTTTATCTTTATGGAGGAGTTTTATCAAGACATAAAGAAAATGGCCAAGCTGACTTCTGACGCCATCTTTGATTATTGGCAGGTTGAAGTGTCCGTTGACTTTGCACGTATCCAGTATCTTTTTGAACTCACGGATACAGAAGACCAGAGCATTTTGTACGGCGATAAAGGCTGCGTGGAAAATTCTCTAGAAAATCTTCATGCTATTGGAAATGGCTTTAAGTTGCCTTATATACATGAGATTGATGCATGCCAGGTTCCTGACTGGATTTCAGACACGGTATGGTATCAGATATTTCCTGAGCGGTTTGCCAATGGAAATGCTCGATTAAATCCAGAAGGGACTTTAGCCTGGGATTCCTCCATCACACCTCAGAGTGATGATTTCTTTGGTGGTGATTTACAAGGCATTATTGATCATCTGGATTACTTGCAAGACTTGGGCATTACTGGTCTTTATCTCTGTCCCATCTTTGAATCGACGAGCAATCATAAGTACAATACGACGGATTACTTTGAAATTGACCGTCATTTTGGAGACAAGGAAAGCTTTCGGGAGTTGATTGAGCAAGCTCATCAGCGTGGCATGAAAGTCATGCTGGATGCTGTATTTAACCATATCGGTTCGCAATCTTCTCAATGGCAAGATGTTGTCCAAAATGGTGAACAGTCTGCTTACAAGGATTGGTTTCATATTCAACAATTCCCAGTGACGACTGAAAAGTTAGCCAACAAGAGAGAGTTATCCTATCATGCTTTTGGTTTCGAGGACTATATGCCCAAGCTAAATACAGCCAATCCAGAGGTCAAGGACTATCTCTTAAAGGTTGCGACTTATTGGATTGAAGAGTTTGATATCGATGCTTGGCGTTTGGATGTGGCTAATGAGATTGACCATCAGTTTTGGAAGGATTTTCGTAAGGCAGTACTAGCTAAAAAGCCTGATCTTTACATCCTGGGAGAAGTTTGGCATACGTCTCAGCCTTGGCTAAACGGAGATGAATTCCACGCTGTCATGAATTATCCTTTATCTGATAGTATCAAGGACTATTTCTTGCGAGGTGTTAAGAAGACGGATCGGTTCATCGATGAAATCAATGGCCAGTCTATGTATTACAAGCAGCAGATTTCAGAAGTGATGTTTAATCTTCTAGATTCGCATGATACAGAACGTATTTTGTGGACGGCCAATGAAGACGTTCAACTGGTCAAATCAGCCTTAGCCTTTCTCTTTTTACAAAAAGGAACACCCTGCATCTATTATGGAACAGAGTTATCCTTGACTGGCGGTCCAGACCCAGATTGTCGTCGTTGTATGCCTTGGGAACGTGTATCAAGTGACAATGATATGCTGAACTTTATGAAGAAGCTGATTAAGATTCGCAAACATGCGTCAGCAACCATTCAGCGTGGCAAGTATAGACTAAAAGAAATCAAACCTGATGTAATAGCTTTGCAGTGGAAATACGATAACCAAATCCTTAAAGCCATTTTCAACCAATCAAAAGAAGATTATCATTTACAAAAAGAAGCAGTAGCACTAGCAAGCAATTGCCAAGAATTGGAGAATCAGCTTGTCATCTCTCCAAAAGGATTTGTGATTTTTCATTAAAGAGTAATCATGAGCGTCAGGAAAATTGTAGTATCGAGAGCATTTTACAAACAGACTATTTGTCGTCTTGCTACAATTGGTATATAATTTAACTTAGAGAAAATAGGAGGATTAATCAGATGGAATTAAAAGATTTTACAGAAAAAGAACAGGAAATGATTAAGAAGGGGTTGACTACATCTAAGATCAGTGACAAGGAAACTGCTGAGAAAATTTTTGCGCTCGTCCCACAAGACTTGATTAAGCGAATCCCGTTTTTTGTCAGAAAACATGCTACAACACGTACTATTAAACGCATTTCAATTGAACACCCTGAACTCTACGCTGCAGCTCAAACAAGTGGTGAGATTCCAGAAAAAGAACGCGAAGAATTGCGTCAGATCATCACGACTATCTTTGAACAAAAAATGAATAAGCATAGTATTAAGTAGTTGGATGAAGATATATTTGATTTGTGACTTGTTCACTAGTTATATATCATATTAAAAATCGCAATTTATGTTCTACTATACTCAACAAAAAACGAACAGGCTCTTTTTCTGTCATTCAGAAGAGAACTTGTTCGTTTTTTTCTTTTAAAACACTCGATACACGTAGGGATTTTCTGGTTTATCGACTTTGGTAAAGCTGTCTATTTCCAAGGTTGGGAGATTTTGTTTGAGTTCTTTATGGTAGTGATTGACTAGTTTTCCTTTGGCTGTAATCCAGGTGTTATTTTCATACTGACGGGTATTTCCCTTTGTCAGCAATCCATAAACACCTGAATCAGCGATACAGTGAATAATGCCGAAGCGGAACAGAAATTGGCTATTGGCATGACTGGGGTCATTGTAGACAAAGCCTGTGAACTGGACTGTCTTGCCCTCAAATTCATCTGGATAGTCATAGATTGCCTCCATGACTTCCATATAGTTTTCATTCGTAATCTGAATGCTATCTTGGGACAAGTATTTATCCGCCGCCGTTCTCATTTCCTTTTCATAGGCTGTTTTTGAGAAATAAGAACTGGTATCTGGTTTCAAATATTGGCTTGTCGTCCCTTCGCTGGTCTGAATGGCTTGATCCGTTCCTTCTGATAAGGGGAAATGATAACCTTTAGCAGAAACGGTTTGAGAATCCAAGCTAACAGTTGGGAAAGTTAAACCAACGACAATTGGAATTGCCAGAAGAGCAATACTTGTTACCTTCGCCAATCGGTTGTTCAGATGACTGTGAGTTTTAACTTGCTTCATCCAGATATACAATTGAACAATAGCCAAGATAAAGGAAAGTACCATGGAAATATAGGCCAGATAGGAATAGTGCATGTTGATGTACTGGTTTAATTTGCCAGACAAATGGAGATAAATGGTCAGTTCAAAATAGCCAGCCAAAACTAAAAATCGAATCATAGGATGACTCCAATCAAGAGAGAATAGACTAAAACGACCAGAGTAACAATCGTTATGAAGTGATTGATAAATCGTGCTTTCAAGTAATTTTTCATCATGAGAATATTTTTGATATCCAGCATTGGGCCAATAACGAGAAAGGCCAAAACTGGTGCCAAACCGAAACTCGAAAGAAGAGAAGCGCCGATAAAGGCATCCGCCTCACTACAGAGAGAGAGAAGAAAGGCCAAAAGCATCAAGAGCAGGATGGCAAAAAGAGGGGTCGCACTGATAGAAGTCAGAATCCGAGTCGGAACGTAGACCTGTATCATAGAGGCAAAGAGACAGCCAAATACCAAATAACGCCCTGTATCAAAAAATTCATCAATGGCTTGCACAAAGACCTGAAAAACTTTTTTTGCAGGAGTCAAGTGAGAAAAATCATGCTCATGACAGGACAGACGATTTTCTTTTTGAATGGGTTCTTGCCAGAAAAATCCCAGAAAAATTCCTAGTATCACAGCCACAACAATGGAACCCAGAGCTCGTAACAGGGCGATGTGAAAGGAATTGCCAAAGGCAGAATAGGTCGCAAAAAGTACAATGGGATTGATAACTGGTGCAGTCACAAGAAAAGGAACAGCCGTGTAACTGGGAACCTTCTTTTCCAGAAAACGATTGATAATGGGGACAATCCCACATTCACAAGAAGGGAAAAGTATCCCAACGAAGGTCCCAAAAAAGATTCTCCCCCAACGGTTTCGAGGGAGAAAATGATAAACTTTGTCAGGTGTGATATAGACTTCAATCAGCCCTGAGACAATACTTCCTATCAGCACGAAGGGGAGGGCTTCAATGATAATGGAGAGAAAAATAGCTCCAGTCTGAAGCACACTAGATGGGAGTTGTTGGAAAGCAGTCATCTAGTTTTTCTTTTCTGCTTTGGCTTTTTTCTCTTTGTCATCAGGGAAAGTAACTTGCTTCAAATCAGGGAGTTTAGCAAACTCTTCGAACATTTTGTCCAAGTCGTCTCGTTTTGTAAATTTTACAGCCATAGGTGTACCTCGATTCTAAATTCTACCTCTATTATACTATTATTTTGAGGAAAAGGGAAAAGTTAAAATTGAGGATCTAACGAATAATAGAGCTTTATAAAGCCTGATTAAGTCTGGTAGATTGAGAAAGTTTGACAAAAAAAGTAGATGGTGCTAGAATAACATTAACGAAAGACATTTGAGGGCAGAAAGGTTCCTGCCGCACCTTGTAAAAGGTATCTGAGATGCTGGGTACACCGACCAGCCAAGTGTCCGTTATTTCAAAGGAGGGGCTTAAATGCTCCTTTTTTATTAATAGATTACACCCACCGCAGGCTCAGACTTGCGGTTTTTTTATTTCGATAAAAATTTAAAAAGTCAATGTGTTATTCCAGGTCAGGAACATCTTCCAGAACTGGCTATTATGCCAGATCCATTAAATACTTTTGATGTCATGGAGTGGTTAAAAAAGAAGGCAATGCTCTCTAAGTACAAGTTATTGCACTATAGAATATAAATCTATTCTCCACATATTGTTTTTAAATACTGTAAGAGCTAATTTGAAACGTTTAGCTTATGGTATAATAGTTTCATGGATAAAAAATATGAAAAAATCTCCCAGGATTTGGGAGTGACGTTAAAGCAAATTGATACCGTTCTAAGTTTGACAGCTGAAGGGGCGACTATTCCCTTTATCGCGCGTTATCGCAAGGACATGACTGGTAGTCTGGATGAGGTGGCGATTAAGGCTATTATCGACTTGGATAAAAGTCTGACAAATCTCAACGACCGTAAGGAAGCTGTTTTAGCTAAGATTCAAGAGCAAGGCAAGCTGACCAAGGAGTTGGAAGAAGCTATCTTAGCTGCCGAAAAATTAGCAGACGTTGAAGAACTCTATCTTCCTTACAAGGAAAAGCGTCGGACCAAGGCAACCATTGCCCGTGAAGCTGGACTCTTTCCTCTTGCTCGCTTAATCTTGCAAAACGTAGCCGATTTAGAGAAAGAGGCTGAGAAGTTTGTCTGTGAAGGATTTGCGACTGGGAAGGAAGCCTTGGCTGGTGCAGTTGATATCTTAGTCGAAGCCTTATCGGAAGACGTGACACTGCGCGCCATGACTTATCAGGAGGTGCTGAGACACTCTAAACTAACTTCTCAAGTTAAAGATGAAAGTCTTGATGAAAAGCAGGTTTTTCAGATTTACTATGATTTTTCAGAGACAGTTGGAAATATGCAAGGCTATCGTACTTTAGCCCTCAATCGTGGGGAGAAACTTGGTGTCTTGAAAGTCAGTTTTGAACATGCGACAGACCGTATTCTAGCTTTCTTTGCTGCTCGTTTCAAGGTAAAAAATGCCTATATTGATGAAGTTGTTCAGCAATCTGTTAAGAAAAAAGTCTTGCCTGCTATCGAGCGCCGTATTCGTACAGAATTAACTGAGAAAGCGGAAGAAGGGGCTATCCAACTCTTTTCAGACAACCTACGCAACCTCCTCTTGGTTGCCCCGCTGAAAGGGCGCGTGGTTCTTGGATTTGACCCAGCCTTTCGTACAGGTGCCAAGCTGGCTGTCGTTGATGCAACAGGAAAAATGCTGACAACTCAGGTTATTTATCCTGTTAAACCAGCATCAGCTCGTCAAATCGAAGAAGCCAAGAAAGATTTGGCAGACTTGATTGGTCAATACAGTGTAGAAATTATTGCTATCGGAAATGGAACTGCCAGTCGTGAAAGTGAAGCCTTTGTGGCGGAAGTTCTGAAAGATTTTCCAGAAGTCAGCTATGTTATCGTCAATGAAAGTGGTGCTTCTGTCTATTCTGCCAGCGAACTAGCTCGTCAGGAGTTTCCAGACTTGACCGTTGAAAAACGCTCTGCTATTTCTATCGCCCGTCGTTTGCAAGATCCCCTCGCTGAATTGGTCAAAATTGATCCTAAGTCAATCGGTGTTGGTCAATACCAGCACGATGTCAGTCAGAAGAAATTGTCTGAAAGTCTGGACTTTGTTGTGGATACGGTAGTTAACCAAGTCGGTGTCAATATCAATACTGCCAGCCCAGCTCTGCTTTCCCATGTTGCTGGACTCAATAAAATCATTTCTGAAAATATTGTCAAATACCGTGAGGAAGAAGGAAAAATCACTTCACGCGCTCAAATTAAGAAAGTTCCTCGTCTAGGTACCAAGGCCTTTGAGCAGGCTGCTGGTTTCCTCCGTATCCCAGAAAGTAGCAATATCCTTGATAATACAGGAGTTCACCCAGAAAATTACGCTGCTGTTAAGGAGCTCTTCAAACGCTTGGATATCAAGGACCTAAATGAAGAAGCCCAAAGCAAACTCAAGTCGCTTTCAGTTAAGGAAATGGCGCACGAACTGGATCTTGGCCCAGAAACCCTTAAAGATATCATTGCCGACCTTCTCAAACCAGGTCGAGATTTCCGTGATTCCTTTGACGCACCTGTGCTTCGCCAAGACGTCCTAGATATCAAGGACTTAGTGGTTGGGCAAAAGCTTGAAGGAGTGGTGCGTAATGTCGTTGACTTCGGTGCTTTTGTTGATATCGGAATTCACGAGGATGGCTTGATTCACATATCCCATATGAGTCGCAAATTTATCAAACATCCTAGCCAAGTGGTGTCTGTCGGAGATTTGGTGACCGTTTGGGTTAAGAAAATCGATACTGAACGGGAAAAAGTCAATCTGTCGCTCCTGGCTCCAGATGAATCTAACTGATTATGTCAAGCAGGTTTCGCTAGAAGACTTCGGGAGACCTTTTAGCCATCATGCCCAATGGAATTCTCGTCTGCGAACGACAGGTGGGCGATTTTTCCCAAAAGATGGGCATCTGGATTTCAACCCCAAAGTTTATCAGGAACTGGGTTTGGATGTTTTTAGAAAAATTGTCCGCCATGAACTCTGTCACTATCACCTCTATTTTCAAGGGAAGGGCTATCAACACAAGGATCGGGATTTTAAGGAACTTTTGAAAGCGGTGGATGGGTTACGCTTTGTACCAACCTTGCCAAATAGCAACTCCAAGCCAATCAAGCTCTATCGTTGTCAATCCTGCCAGCAAACTTATCATCGCAAACGAAGAATTGATACCAAACGCTATCGTTGTGGACTTTGTCGAGGAAAGTTGCTACTAGTAAATCAGCCTGAGGACTGATGAAAGCCTAGCCTATCCGTGATATACTATGTCTAACCTAGCAGAAAGAGGAAATAACATGAACAGTAAATTTTATAAAATGAGACGAAATCGCATGATTTCAGGAGTTCTGGCAGGTCTGGCAGACAAGTGGAACTTTGATGTTACCCTTGTTCGTTTCCTATTTGCCATTTTTACAGTCGCAAACTTTGGACTTGGCGTGATTATCTATATCATTCTAGCTTCTGTCATGCCAACCAAGGAAGAAATCGAAGCAGAAATGTACGGAACAGGCCCACGTAAACGCAAAGAAGCCCAAGCCATTGACGATAATGAAGGATGGTTTTGGTGAGGTTTTTCAAAAGATTTGGAATAAGCAAAAAGCTTTAAATCAATAGTCTAAATTACTTGATTTAAAGCTTTTTTACTTTTAATAAGATTTTCTCAGCCTCACATACAAATTAAAAATAATATTTTGAACTTAGATTTCTAATCTGATTTTTCATGCTGAGACAATACATTTTTTGAAAAATGATGGATGCTGATAACAACTGATAGCCAGCAAATAGCATAAGCAGTAGCTGTAATTCTTGTACCGATAAAGTATGTCTTTTCAACTAAGAGCTGACCGATGAATGGAGAGAGGAGATAGAGAAGTCCGATGAGTATATGTTCTTTGTGTTTCATTAAAAATGAACTCTCCCTTCATGATATACATATTTATAGTGATTATCAACGTAGGAACCTCCCAAATTTACGCTAGCGCTTTCTCCTATTCCAATATTCAGTCCTCCGCTTAAAGTTGTAGTACCGTTATCAAAGAAATCTCCATTAATTATATAGAATATTCTATCAGCCTGTTCTAAATTGACATACAATGAACCAGAAAACTGTTTTGACATTCCATTATAATTTCTATTTATTTCTGTTCTTAATATTCTTATAATACCATGATAAGTTCCATATTCGCTTGTTTCGCAGTAGAAAGAAATAGATGGTTTATAGGAGTTTGTAACAGTTATTTGAGTAGAAATTGTTCTATATGTCTGTGAAGAGCGTTCGTATAAATTTATACCAAGTAAATCTGATGCTTGTTCCAATGTGATATCATAATCAGTCGCGTATTGATTCACAAGTTGTTGAGCTGTCATAGTTTCGCTCACTATTGTATTAGTATCATCTGCAAAAACAGATGAATAGAAAAATAGTGAAAGGATAGCAAAAAAAGTAATCAAGATTTTTTCATAATATCCACACTTTCTGGAAAAGAGCTAAAATAAATTTTTAGTAGAAATATTTTGGTAATAAAGTGATAGTTAAAATAAGCTTACTCAAATTATAGTTTCCGATTTTTTCTCCTTTCTAAAGTAAGCCCTTTCATAATTACATTATATAAATTTTATAGTAAAAAGTCAAGTGATTTATTGCATAGTGAAATGAAATAAAAACTCAATAATTGATTGGGGAATTCAAACCAATTTCTAACAATATTTTAGAAGCTACAGTGTACTTCTCTAGATTAAATCTGCCTACATTTCCCCCAATCTTACAAAAATGTAAGATTAAAGTCTCTTTTGTAAGGTTAGGTTATGGCAAGAGGTCTTTTTTTGATGTAAACTAGACTCATAAAGAACAAAGGAGTAACATCATGAAACAAATCTTACATAAGAAAACAAGAAAACCAAGCCACAAAGAAATCGAGCGCGTTCAACTGGGATGCGCTATGATGCAAGCTACATTTCATTTGATGGGATATTAAGAAAGGAGATTCTCATGACACTTTTAGATGTAAAACACGTTCAAAAAATTTATAAAACTCGTTTTCAGGGCAACCAAGTAGAGGCCCTCAAGGATATTCACTTTACCGTGGAAAAGGGTGACTATGTTGCCATCATGGGTGAGTCTGGTTCTGGTAAATCAACTCTTCTCAATATCCTAGCTATGCTGGATAAACCAACTCGTGGACAAGTTTACCTGAATGGAACTGATACCGCAACCATTAAAAATTCACAGGCTTCTAGCTTCCGTCGTGAAAAATTGGGCTTTGTCTTCCAAGACTTTAACTTGCTAGATACTCTGTCTGTTAAGGACAATATCCTGCTTCCCCTTGTCTTGTCAAGAAGACCCATTACGGAGATGATGAAGAAATTGGTGGTGACAGCTGAGAATCTAGGCATCAACCAATTGCAAGAGAAGTACCCATATGAAATCTCTGGTGGGCAGAAACAGCGTGTAGCAGTAGCACGCGCTATCATCACAGAACCTGAAATTCTCCTTGCGGATGAGCCAACAGGAGCTCTTGATTCCAAGTCATCTGCAGCCTTACTTGATGTATTTGATGAAATCAATGAACGTGGCCAAACCATTCTCATGGTAACCCACTCAACAGCAGCAGCTAGCAGGGCCAAGCGTGTACTCTTTATCAAGGACGGCATTCTTTACAATCAAATCTACCGTGGAGAGAAGACGGAGCGTCAGATGTTCCAAGAAATCTCTGATACCTTGACTGTCATGGCAAGCGAGGTGAATTAGTATGTTTCGATTAACCAATAAGTTAGCGGTATCGAACTTGATTAAAAACCGCAAACTCTACTATCCTTTTGCGCTGGCTGTTCTCCTGGCAGTCACTGTCACCTATCTCTTTTACTCTCTAACCTTCAATCCCAAGATTTCGGAAATCCGTGGAGGGACAACCATTCAAGCTACTCTTGGATTTGGTATGTTTGTCGTCACACTTGCGTCAGCTATTATTGTCCTCTATGCCAATAGTTTTGTTATGAAAAACCGTTCCAAGGAACTTGGGATTTATGGCATGTTGGGCTTGGAAAAGCGCCATCTGATCAGTATGACCTTTAAAGAGTTGGTGCTATTTGGAATTCTAACTGTTGGAGCAGGTATCGGTATTGGAGCCTTGTTTGACAAGTTGATTTTCGCCTTCTTACTCAAACTGATGAAATTGAAGGTAGAACTAGTCGCTACCTTCCAGATGAATGTTGTCATTGCAGTACTTGTTGTCTTCGGTTTGATTTTCCTAGGCCTCATGTTCCTGAATGCTCTTCGAATCGCCCGTATGAATGCTCTCCAACTCTCTCGTGAGAAAGCAAGCGGAGAGAAAAAAGGTCGCTTCTTACCTCTCCAAACTATTCTTGGTTCCATTAGTTTAGGGATTGGCTACTATCTTGCCCTTACTGTAAAAGATCCTCTCACAGCCCTAACAACCTTCTTCTTAGCTGTTTTGCTGGTTATCTTTGGTACCTATCTTTTGTTCAATGCAGGGATTACCGTTTTCCTTCAAATCTTAAAGAAAAACAAGAAATACTATTACCAACCAAATAATCTTATCTCTGTTTCCAACTTGATTTTCCGTATGAAGAAAAATGCGGTTGGGCTAGCAACCATCGCTATTTTGTCAACAATGATTTTGGTAACCATGTCAGCAGCAACAAGTATTTTCAATGCCTCAGAAAGCTTTAAAAAAGTTCTAAATCCTCATGATTTTGGGGTTTCAGGGCAAAATGTTGAAAAAGAAGATTTGGACAAACTCTTGAGCCAGTTTGCAAGTGACAAAGGTTATACGATTAAAGAGAAAGAAGTGCTTCGTTATACTTACTTTGGTGTTGCAAACCAAGAAGGAAATAAGTTAACACTTTTTGAAAAAGGACAAAATCGTGTCCAACCCACAACAGTTTTCATGGTATTTGACCAAAAAGATTATGAAAATATGACTGGTCAAAAACTGTCTCTATCAGGAAATGAGGTCGGACTCTTTGCAAAGAATGAGGGAGTTAAAGAACAGAAAGCTCTAACTCTAAATGATCATCAATTTTCTGTAAAAGAAGAATTTAATAAAGATTTCATTGTAAACCATGTCCCAAATCAGTTTAATATTTTGACTGCTGATTACAATTATCTTGTTGTACCTAATTTACAAGCTTTTTTGGACCAATTCCCAGATTCGGCTATCTATAATCAGTTTTACGGTGGCATGAATGTAAATGCCAGCGAAGAAGAACAACTCAAAGTCGCTGACGAGTATGATAAATACCTCGATCAGTTTAATGCTCAATTAAACACGGAAGGTAGCTATGTTTATGGTAGCAATCTAGCAGATGCTAGTTCTCAGATGAGCGCCCTCTTTGGTGGTGTCTTCTTTATCGGTATTTTCCTATCTATTATCTTTATGGTCGGAACTGTTCTGGTCATCTATTACAAACAAATTTCTGAAGGCTATGAAGACCGTGAACGCTTTATTATCTTGCAGAAAGTCGGTTTAGATCAAAAGCAAATCAAGCAAACCATCAACAAACAGGTTTTAACTGTTTTCTTCCTTCCTTTGCTCTTTGCCTTCATACATCTCGCCTTTGCCTACCATATGCTTAGTCTGATTTTAAAAGTGATTGGTGTAATAGACACGACTATGATGTTGATTGTGACCTTGTCTATCTGCGCTATCTTCCTCATCGCCTATGTGCTGATTTTCATGGTTACTTCAAGAAGTTATCGCAAGATTGTGCAAATGTAAAAAAGATACCTCGACTTCAAAATCGAGGTATTTCTTGTGTTCTAAATGCTGAAAAGTTGTCCGAGTAGGAAGGTAACTCCCATGGTCAAGAGGCCAATAGCAAGGTTTCTAATCATAGCTGTTTTAGTTGGTGCTTTTCCAAGTTTGGCACTAGTATAGCCAGTCACCAAGAGTGAAAGACCTACAATCAGGACAGTAGCTGGAATGCGGTATTCACTTGGGAAAATGGTCACTGAGAGCATTGGAGGCAAACTTCCAAGGAAAAAGGCAACAAAGCTGGAAATGGCAGCGTGCCAAGGATTGGTAAACTCTTCATACTCAATCCCGTATTTTTCCTCGACCAGAGCCTTGAGTGGATTTTTTAGAAAGGCCTTGTTGGTCAAGAGTTGGGCAGAGGTTTCGCATTCTCCGTTTTGGATATAGGCAGCATAGAGAGATTTTTTGGCTAACTCTATATCTTGGTCTAGCAAGACTTGCTCCCGCGCAACGGCTGCTTCCTCGGTATCTTTTTGAGTTGAAACGGATACGTATTCTCCACCAGCCATTGAAAAGGCACCTGCCAAGATAGCCGCAAAGCCTGATAAAAAGATGATCCAGATATTGGTCGTAGCACTGGCAACCCCGATAACCACACCCGCAATGGAAATAATCCCATCATTGGCACCAAGAACGCCCGCACGCAGGATATTTAAACGACCTGCAAAATTTGAATCAATTTCGTGATTTGTTTCTGACATATTATTCTCCTTTTTATCCAGTATAAAGGAAAAATATAAGGAAATCAATCTTTTAAAACTGTCTGAAAAAAGTTGCACGATTCTAATGATATAAAAATGTCGACATCTTCTCTAATTGATCAAACACAGAAGGTAAAGAGTATAGAGTAGCATAAAAAATTTTAAATTAAATACGATAAACATTTCGTTCACTTTATAATCGTTTACAAAAAAACAATCATTGTTAAATCGAGTAAAATCCAACTATTTTGCGAACTTTTTTATATTTTTTTCGTGAAACGCTTTACAAGTTCTTGAAAACATGATATAGTAATGGGGCTTAGAAAATGAGATGATGTTTTCTAGCAAATATAAACCCGAGTAAAAAATGCCTACGGACAGGCAGGGTTGAATGCCGAAGCGTGGTTGAAAAGCCACATTATTGATAGGGTTAAAAGCCTACTTTTATAAGTTGATGTTAGGATGTTTGTCCTAATTCATAAATTTTTAGTGTGGTGAAAGCACACGTCATCTTGTGAAACGATCAATAAAGTACGTAATATTTGCTACTAGAGAGTTAGGCAACATCGGGAACAGACATACTCAACAGAAACAAACATAAAAACGTCAGAAGATTGCAGAGCAGGTGAAATCCTGCTCTTTTTTCATGAGTCAACCTTTAGTTCCTTAGTTTTCATAGGGTCCTAAAAAATATTGAAAGGAGTATGTCTTGAAAGAGTTAGATCAAAACCAAGCCCCAATTTATGAGGCCATGGTGAAGTTACGCAAGAAACGGATTGTTCCCTTTGATGTTCCAGGTCACAAGCGTGGACGAGGAAATCCTGAATTGGTTGAACTATTAGGAGAAAAATGCGTTGGTATCGATGTCAATTCGATGAAACCCTTGGATAATTTAGGGCATCCTATTTCGATTATTCGAGATGCAGAGGAGCTGGCGGCGGATGCTTTTGGAGCTAGCCATGCTTTTCTCATGATTGGAGGAACAACTTCATCGGTGCAGACTATGATTCTTTCTACCTGCAAGGCTGGAGATAAGATTATTCTGCCACGTAATGTCCATAAATCTGCTATCAATGCGCTGGTTCTATGTGGTGCTATTCCCATCTATATCGAGATGAGTGTGGATCCTAAGATTGGTATCGCTTTAGGTCTTGAAAATGACCGAGTAGCCCAGGCCATAAAGGAGCATCCAGATGCCAAGGCCATTTTAATTAACAATCCAACTTACTACGGGATTTGTTCAGACCTCAAAGGTTTAACGGAAATGGCTCACAAAGCAGGCATGCTGGTCTTAGTAGACGAAGCCCATGGAGCGCATTTGCATTTCACGGATAAACTTCCACTGTCTGCTATGGATGCAGGAGCTGATATGGCGGCGGTCTCTATGCATAAGTCTGGTGGGAGTTTGACCCAGAGCTCCATCCTGCTTATCGGGGAGCAGATGAATCCTGAGTACGTTCGTCAAATCATCAACCTAACCCAGTCAACATCCGCCTCTTACTTGTTGATGGCTAGTCTAGATATTTCACGTCGTAACTTAGCCCTTCGTGGTAAAGAGTCGTTTGAGAAAGTCATTGAGTTATCCGAGTACGCTCGTCGTGAAATCAATGCCATCGGTGGATACTATGCCTACTCCAAAGAATTGATAGACGGTGTATCGGTCTGTGATTTTGACGTAACCAAGCTGTCAGTTTACACTCAGGGTATTGGCTTGACAGGTATCGAGGTCTATGACCTCTTGCGAGACGAATATGACATTCAGATTGAGTTTGGGGATATAGGGAATATTTTGGCCTATATTTCCATTGGTGACCGAATTCAAGACATCGAACGCTTGGTTGGTGCTTTGGCTGATATCAAGAGACTCTATTCACGAGATGGGAAGGACTTGATTGCTGGAGAATATATCCAACCCGAGTTGGTGTTGTCTCCTCAGGAAGCCTTTTATGCCCAACGTAGAAGTCTATCCTTAGACGAATCAGTCGGACAAGTCTGTGGGGAATTTGTCATGTGTTATCCTCCAGGTATTCCAATCCTAGCACCAGGTGAACGCATTACACGAGAAATTGTCGACTATATCCAATTTGCCAAGGAACGTGGTTGCTCCCTTCAAGGGACGGAAGATCCAGAGGTCAACCATATCAATGTCATTGAAAGAAAGGAGAACTAGATGGATTTATGGTTTTCTGAAGTTCATACTCCAGATGTGAAATTGTCCCTGAGAACAGCCAAGCAACTCTATGCTGGTAAAAGTGAATGGCAGGATATCGAAGTCTTGGATACGCCAGCTTTTGGGAAAATACTGATTTTAAATGGTCACGTTTTGTTTTCAGATGCTGATGATTTTGTCTACAATGAAATGACCGTCCATGTTCCCATGGCTGTCCACCCAAATCCCAAGAAAGTTTTGGTTATTGGGGGTGGTGACGGAGGTGTTGCCCAAGTATTAACACTCTATCCTGAACTGGAGCAAATCGATATCGTGGAACCAGATGAGATGCTGGTTGAGGTCTGTCGTGAGTATTTCCCAGACTTTGCTGCAGGGCTTAATGACCCTCGTGTTACCATTTACTACCAAAACGGTCTTCGCTTTTTGCGAAACTGTGAAGATGACTACGATATCATTATCAACGATGCGACAGATCCATTTGGCCATACGGAAGGACTCTTTACCAAGGAATTTTACGGCAATAGTTACAGAGCTCTCAAAGATGACGGTATCATGATTTACCAGCATGGTAGTCCTTTCTTTGACGAAGATGAGTCTGCTTGTCGTAGCATGCACCGCAAGGTCAATCAGGCCTTTCCAATCAGTCGGGTCTATCAGGCGCACATCCCAACCAGTCCAGCTGGCTATTGGTTATTTGGATTTGCATCGAAAAAATACCACCCTGTTAAAGATTTTGACAAGGAAAGCTGGAAAAAACGTCAGCTTTTCACAGAATACTACACTGCAAACTTACACGTGGGAGCCTTTATGTTGCCCAAGTATGTGGAAGACATTTTAGAAGAAGAGGAAGGAAGAAAATGAGTCGTTTACTAGTTATCGGATGTGGGGGCGTTGCCCAAGTCGCTATTTCAAAGATTTGCCAAGATAGTGAAACCTTTACAGAGCTTATGATTGCCAGCCGTACCAAGTCGAAATGCGATGACTTAAAGGCGAAGCTAGAAGGCAAAACAAGTACTAAAATTGAAACTGCAGCACTTGATGCTGACAAGGTTGAAGAAGTGATTGCCCTGATTGAAAGCTACAAGCCAGGAGCTGTTTTGAACGTAGCTTTACCATATCAAGATTTAACAATTATGGACGCTTGTTTGGCAACAGGTGTTCACTATATCGATACAGCCAACTACGAAGCTGAGGATACGGAAGACCCTGAATGGCGTGCTATCTACGAAAAACGCTGCAAGGAACTTGGTTTTACAGCCTACTTTGACTACTCATGGCAATGGGCTTATCAGGAAAAATTCAAAGAAGCAGGCTTGACAGCTCTTCTTGGATCTGGTTTTGACCCAGGTGTAACCAGCGTCTTTTCAGCTTATGCACTCAAACATTACTTTGATGAAATCCACTATATCGACATTTTAGACTGTAATGGTGGTGACCACGGTTATCCATTTGCGACAAACTTTAACCCAGAAATCAATCTACGTGAGGTTTCTGCACCAGGTTCTTACTGGGAAGATGGAAAGTGGGTCGAAGTCGAAGCTATGTCTATCAAACGTGAGTACGATTTCCCTCAGGTTGGACAAAAAGATATGTATCTCCTTCACCATGAAGAAATTGAATCATTGGCGAAAAACATTCCAGGTGTCAAACGCATTCGTTTCTTTATGACCTTTGGTCAATCTTACTTGACGCACATGAAATGTCTTGAAAATGTCGGACTCCTTCGTACAGATTCGATTAACTTTAACGGACAAGAAATTGTACCAATCCAATTCTTGAAAGCCTTGCTTCCAGATCCAGCCAGTCTTGGCCCACGTACAGTCGGAAAAACCAATATTGGTTGTATCTTTACAGGTGTCAAAGATGGTGTTGAAAAGACCATATACATCTACAATGTCTGCGACCATCAGGAATGTTACGCTGAAGTTGGTTCACAAGCAATTTCTTACACGACTGGCGTTCCAGCCATGATTGGGACAAAATTAGTTATGAACGGTACTTGGAAACAACCAGGAGTTTACAACCTTGAAGAATTGGATCCAGATCCATTCATGGAAGCTTTGAATGAGTATGGTTTGCCATGGGTTGTGGTTGAAAATCCACAAATGGTGGACTAATGAAGCTAGAACAAGTACCCACACCAGCCTATGTCATTGACTTGGCCAAGTTAGAGGAAAATTGCCGGATTCTTCAACAAGTACAGGAAGAGGCGGGCTGCAAGGTTTTGCTTGCCCAGAAGGCATATTCCCTCTACAAAACCTATCCCTTGATTAGCCAGTATCTATCTGGTACAACAGCCAGTGGACTCTATGAGGCCAAGCTAGCTAGAGAGGAGTTTCCGGGGGAAGTCCATGTCTTTGCACCTGCTTTCAAGGATGCAGACTTGGAAGAATTGCTTGATATAACAGACCATATCGTCTTTAACTCAGAGAGACAGTTGCGACAACACGGTCCGCGTTGTCGAGATGCTGGTATCAGTATTGGTTTGCGCCTCAATCCTCAGTGTTCGACCCAAGGAGATCACGCTCTCTATGATCCTTGCGCCCCTGGATCCCGTTTTGGAGTCACTCTAGACAAGATTCCTAGTGATTTGCTGGATTTGGTGGATGGTCTTCATTTTCATACCCTTTGCGAGCAGGGAGCAGATGATTTAGAGACAACTTTGAAAGCTGTAGAAGCGCAGTTTGGTTCCTATTTGCATCAAGTTAAATGGCTCAATATGGGGGGCGGACACCACATCACAAGAGAAGGTTACGATGTGGATTTGCTGATTTCAGAAATCAAGCGTATCCGAGAAACTTACAATCTTGAAATCTATATCGAGCCGGGTGAAGCCATTGCGCTCAATGCAGGTTATTTAGCAACTGAAGTATTGGATATTGTCGAAAACGGTATGGAAATCTTGGTTTTAGACGCATCTGCGACCTGTCATATGCCTGATGTACTTGAGATGCCCTATCGTCCACCTTTGAGAAATGGCTTTGAGGCACAGGAAAAAGCCCATACATATAGACTTTCTTCCAATACTTGCCTTACGGGTGATGTGATTGGAGATTATAGCTTTGAAAATCCAGTCCAAATCGGTGATAGACTTTATTTCGAAGACATGGCCATTTATTCCTTTGTCAAAAATAATACCTTTAATGGTATTGGATTGCCAAGTCTCTATCTTATGGACGAACAGGGAGACTGCAGCTTGGTCAAAGCCTTCGGCTATCAAGACTTTAAAGGGAGATTATCATGATAGAAACTCCGAAAAAAGCAGGCTATCGCATGCCAGCAGAATACGAGCCCCATCATGGTACCCTCATGATATGGCCGACTCGACCAGGTTCATGGCCCTTTCAAGGTAAGGCAGCTAAAAAGGCTTTTAGCCAGATTATAAAAACCATAGCAGAAGGGGAAAGAGTCTATCTTTTGGTGGAGCAAGATTATCTATCTGAAGCCCAATCCTATCTTGGAGACAAGGTCGTTTATCTAGATATTCAGACAAATGATGCCTGGGCTAGAGATACAGGACCGACCATTCTCCTCAATGATAAAAGGGAAAAGTTGGCAGTAGACTGGTCTTTCAATGCTTGGGGTGGTGCTGTTGATGGTCTCTACCAAGACTATGAAGATGATGACCAAGTAGCCAGTCGTTTTGCTGAAACCTTGGAAATGCCTATTTACGATGCCAAACCTTTTGTTCTAGAAGGCGGAGCGATACACAGCGATGGCCAAGGAACCATTCTCGTGACTGAAAGTTGCTTGCTTAGTTCTGGTCGCAATCCTCATCTTAGTAAGGAAGAAATCGAAACCACCTTATTAGAGTGCCTTGGAGCTGAAAAAGTTATCTGGCTTCCTTATGGTATTTATCAGGACGAAACCAATGAACACGTTGACAATGTTGCATCCTTTGTTGGTCCTGCTGAGCTTGTTTTGGCTTGGACAGACGACAAAAGCGATCCTCAATATGCCATGTCAACAGCTGATTTAGCGCTTTTAGAAAAGGAAACAGATGCAAAAGGTCGTCACTTCACCATTCATAAACTTCCAATTCCAGCTTTTCATCAAGTTGTAACCAAAGAGGATTTGTCAGGCTACATCTATGAAGAAGGAGAAGAAGAGCGATACGCAGGTGAACGACTAGCAGCTTCCTACGTAAACTTTTATATCGCCAACAAGGCTGTCCTTGTTCCCCAGTTTCAAGATGTCAATGACCAAGTGGCCTTAGATATCCTCAGTAAGTGCTTCCCAGATCGTAAAGTTGTCGGAATACCAGCTAGAGATATTCTTTTAGGTGGTGGCAATATCCACTGTATCACCCAACAAATCCCAGAATAGGAGAAAAAGATGAGAAATGTAAGAGTTGCAGCTATTCAGATGCAATGCGCTAAGGATGTGGCAACAAATATCCAAACCGCAGAGCGTTTAGTACGTCAGGCTGCAGAACAAGGCGCACAAATTATTCTCTTGCCCGAGTTGTTTGAACGTCCCTATTTCTGTCAGGAACGTCAGTATGAATACTACCAGCATGCCCAATCTGTAGCAGAAAATACTGCCATTCAGCATTTTAAAACCATTGCCAAGGAGCTAAAGGTCGTTTTACCAATCAGTTTCTATGAAAAAGATGGCAATGTCTTGTATAACTCCATTGCCGTTATTGATGCAGATGGGGAAGTTCTGGGCGTTTATCGGAAGACTCACATACCAGATGATCATTATTATCAAGAAAAGTTTTATTTTACGCCTGGCAACACAGGTTTCAAGGTCTGGGACACTCGTTATGCTAAGATTGGTATTGGTATCTGTTGGGATCAATGGTTCCCTGAAACAGCGCGTTGTCTTGCATTGAATGGGGCAGAATTGCTCTTTTATCCAACAGCTATCGGTTCAGAGCCAATTTTGGATACAGATAGTTGTGGTCACTGGCAACGTACCATGCAAGGACACGCAGCAGCAAATATTGTCCCAGTTATTGCAGCCAATCGTTACGGTTTGGAGGAAGTCGCTCCTAGTGAGGAAAATGGTGGACAGAGTTCCAGTCTTGACTTCTACGGTTCATCCTTTATGACGGATGAAACAGGAGCTATTCTAGAGCGAGCTGAAAGACAAGGCGAAGCTGTTCTTTTAGCAACTTATGACCTAGACAAGGGAGCAAGCGAACGTCTAAACTGGGGCTTGTTTCGAGATAGAAGACCCGAAATGTATCAACGAATTACGGACTAGTAGGGGAGAAATGGGAGATTCATTCTGCTAAATTAACTTCTTATTAGCAACTATAAGTATACTAGGTCATCTAGCAAGTGGATTTTATATTTTAACCCACTAAAGCTTTCTCTCGCTTTTATGCGAGGAGCTTTTCTGTTTAAGCTTTATCAATAAAACATGCTATAATAGTTGGTGAAAGGTTGGTATTTATGGCTAGGATATTGGTTATTGAAGACAATAGTGACATTCAAGAGATTTTGCGAACACTTCTTACTGAGGAGCATGAGGTGATTCAAGCCTTTTCAGGAACTGAAGGAATCATGCGTTTTGACCAAGGGGGGATTGAACTCGTTTTGCTAGATATCATGCTTCCTGGGAAAAATGGGGATCAGGTTTTAAAAGCCATCAGGGAACAAAGTCAAACTCCAGTCATTATGCTAACGGCTTTGAGCGATAAGAAGTTAATCAGTCAATACCTCTTAGACGGTGCCAATGATTACATCGTCAAGCCTTTTGATTTGGATGAAGTCTTTGCTAGGGTTACTGTTCAATTACGCCAAAGTGCAGAAAAACAGCCTATGAAAATAGGAAAAACTGAAAATCTGCCACAAAACTTGAAAAATATCCAGTTTGATGCGGAAAGTTTCGAAATCAAAAATAGTCAGGAAACAATTCGCCTTGCTAAGAAAGAATGCTTGATTCTCCAAACTCTCCTCAAACATCCTAAGAAAATTTTCACCAAGGAAGAACTTTATGAATTGGTCTGGGAGGATAGCTATCTACCTGGAGATAATACCCTCAATACGCATTTGAGTAATCTTCGTAAAAAATTAAACCAGCTTGACCCAAATCAAGAATATATTGAAACCATCTGGGGCGTTGGGGTAAGATTAAAAGGAGACAAGCAATGACCTACATGATAATCTTTGTTCTACTGATACTCCTAATTATTTTATCGATTTCATTGATTCGCTACCACCTAGCACTTGAGAGTCTGAGTCAACAGATTGAAGACAAGATTCTGACAGGTAGTATGAAAAGAGTAGGAGTCAGCATTTTTTCCAAACATTTTCTACATCTCTACCAGCAAATCGAAAATCTATTTCAGGAAGTCGAACAATCTCGTTTGGTAATGAAAAGGGAAAAGCAGACTCTGGATATGGCCATCAGCAATATTGCCCATGATATTCGGACACCTTTGACTATCGCGTCAGGCTACACGCAACAATTGATAAAGTCTCCTAAAGACAAAGCAGAAACCTTACAAAAAATAGCCCAGCATCTTGATTTAGTTTCCAAACGTTTGGAGGCTCTCCTTGAATATCGTCGTTTGATGGAAGGAGCTGTCAAACCGAAACTGGAAGAAGTAGATCTATCAGCTTTTATCACCAAAAAGACTTTGGCTTATTATGATGTTTTTCAGGCGGCAAATATCACGCTTGATTTTAAGGTTGAAGCTGGTTTAAAAACGAGGACTGATGAAGACTTGCTGGATCGAATTTTACAAAATTTGCTCGGAAATGTCCTCAAACATGGCAAGGAAGAAGCGCGTCTATCTTTGCGAAAAGAAAAGGAACAGCTTGTCTTAGAGATTGCAAACCTTGTCAAACAACCCATCAAAAAAATAGAAAATCTTAGCAATCGTTTTTATTCTGAAAATCTATCAGACACAGAAGAATCCTCTGGTTTAGGTCTTTATATCACTGAGGAATTATGTCATCTTCTCGGTGCAGAGATGAAACTAAGCACAGATGGCCAGTGGTTATCGGTTTTCATTTATTTTTAACGAAATAAACCTCCTCTGTAGGCTAGAGGAGGTCATTTTTTATAGACTTTTCTTTTTGAAAACTGCCAGTCCACTTAGATTAAAGATTAGAATAACAGCTAAGGTAACTATAAGTGTATAGAAAATGGATTCACTATTAGCAGTCATAGCATAGAAAAATTGCAATGATAAATATGGCAAAATTTTGATACTTGGGAAGATGAGCATTGGCATAGAAAGTAAAATAGAGCTGACCAAATAGCCAATAAATACTGCAAGATAAGAATGGCTAACATAGAGAATGAAGGAAACAATCGAAAGCCAAGCAAGGAGGCAAAGGAATTGAAGGGAAATGGTTATCAGTAGATTGCCAATAAAGCCATCAGGCATAGTTCCAAATCCATTTAAGATAGTTGCTGGAATAAAGGCAATCACAAGACTGATGATAACTTGCAAAAGTGCAATACAAGCCAGTACAAAGGCTTTGGCAAGGAAAAACTCTGTACGAGAAATCCCTACTGTCAAACTATTTTTATAGAGCTTTCCGATTAAATCAACACCGAGAACTAGACAAGTTAGAACAATACAGAGAAAAACGAGGTTTGAACCTTGACTAGATGCGTTAATCAGGGCTTGTACACCGTCCCAACCATGGGTTGGAATGTCTGGCTCTTCTGTCTGAATTGCCATCAGATGGCCAGTAGCCCCAAAAACAGCCCCCATTAACATGAGTACAAAGAGAATGAACTCTGTAATCCAGAATCCTTTGGAACGGAAAAGACGGTAAAAGTCTGCTTGAATGGTATGTATCATGATTTTCCTCCTATTCGACCAATTGAGTGAAGTATTCTTCTAGGTTTTGACGGGCGTAGTAAATCTCGTCAATAGCGACATCTGCCAAGGTTAATTCCTTGAGAATCTGTTTGACATCTTGTTCCTGACCAAAGATGTGGATTTCGTTTTCAGGATTGACAACCTTGAACTGGAGCTGGATTTGTTCTTTCAATACTTGGCAAGCTTTCTCTTGGTCAGCTGTCTTAAGCACAATATAATCCTCACTTAGTGTTTCAAATTCAGCTTTGCTGATTTCACGGATAATCTTACCTTGATCTAAAATACCAAAGCGATTTGCTACGAGATAGAGTTCTGACAAGATATGGCTAGAGATGAGAATGGTAATCCCTTTTTCTTGATTGAGCCGTTGAATCATTAGTCGAAATTCTTTGATACCAATTGGGTCAAGTCCATTGATAGGTTCATCTAAGATTAGGAAGTCTGGTTTTGAGAGAAGAGCAATGGCGATACCGAGTCTTTGCTTCATTCCCAGTGAGAAATCTCGAAAGACTTTTTTACCTGTATCTGACAAGCCTACATAGTCCAGCGTTTCTCGAATGACTTGATCAGCATTTGGAATATGACGAATCATACAGTAATATTTCAGATTTTGATAGGCTGTTAAGTGATTATGAGCTACAGGTGATTCGATCACTGAACCTACTCGAGATAGAGACTTGCTCCACTCATTTTCCGTTTTGCTGGAGAAGAGGGAAACAGTCCCTTTATCCGCAAAGAGTAGTTGCGTAATGATTTTTATTAAGGTGGTTTTCCCAGCTCCATTCTTCCCGATAAGTCCATAAATATCTCCCTCTCTTATCGTTAGATGAAGATCTTGAAGAATAGCTTGTTTGGCAAAGTTTTTGGACAATCCATGAATATCAAGTACTGTTTTCATGATTCTCTCCTTTTGATTTATTTTGATAACTCTAGTATAAAGCATAGAAGTCAAAGAAAGCTCAAGCATTTCTAAAGAGTTTCTAAAGTTTTAGGAATTCTTAAATATCAAAACCCAGTTGACATGAACTGGGTTTCTTAATTATAGAATATATTTTTCAATCGCACGCGCGACGCCATCTTCTTCGTTGCTTGCTGTAACGTCATCAGCTAGGGATTTGACATAATCGCTGGCATTTCCCATAGCAATGCCCAGTCCTGCAAACTGGAGCATTTCGATATCGTTATTGGCATCGCCCATGGCCATGATTTCTGAGGAATCAATCTTCAAAATCTCTGCTAGTCGTGAAAGAGCGGTAGCCTTTGTCGTTCCAAGTGGCATGGCTTCATAGATAACAGGCTGCGAACGAACTCCGCTAAATCGTTGGCAGAGTTCCTCAGCAAAACGTTGCTCAAAATCGTCTGTTTGGCTCTCTGTTCCTAAAAACATTCCTTGGAACATCCGATACTTGCCACTGGTGGCTTCCTCAAGAGAAATTTCAGTCAGGTCTGAAAAGACTAGCTTAGCATCATTTTGAATGATTTCATTAGGCTTACCACCGAGGACAAAATAGTGTTCCTCATCAAAAAGAGTCAACTGCACATCACTTTTTTCAGCTAGGTCATAGAGGTATTCAATGTCAGCTGGACTAAGTTCTTGCCAGTCAACTAGCCCCCAGTCGCTGGTCTGGTGAGTTGAACAACCGTTGTTAACAATGACATACTCATTCTGCAGGTCAAGTCCTAGTTTTTTATAGTAGGGGAGGACACCAAAGAGCGGGCGACCTGTACAAAGAACCAGTTTGACACCTTTTTCAATGGCTTGGTGAATAGCAGTAATGTGAGCTTGTGGGATTTCCTTGGCTTCATTGAGGAGGGTTCCGTCCATATCCAAGGCTAGTAGTTTAATCATAGATTTTCCTTCTTTATCTTTTGGTATTATTATAGCATATTTTGGAGAAGAAATTGATAAAAGGCTTTGGAATAACTGATTTTACAGTTTAGGATGTTTTGATGACAATTCATGATTTGAAGAGGATACTTTGCGAAGATATGCTATACTAAATTTGTGATTCAATCAAGTATTTTGTAAGCTTATCAAGGAAAACAGAGGATTTAATATGAAAAAACGGATTATTCAGATTTTACTAGCATTGTCCTTAATTTTTTACAAATCAACTTGGTTTTGGAGACTTTTCAATCATCTCGCAAAGTCCTATCTACCAGCAAGTCGTGAATTTTTTCAGATTCTGCTTTTGATGGAGAGTGGTGTTCTTTTGTCAGCAGTCATCTATCTACTAGTTTTTGCAGGAAAGAAGACTTTTCATTTTAAGTGGCAGTTGAGGTATTTTATCTACCTTTTACTGGGTTACATCACTTTGTATATGTCTGACTTCCTCTTGTCTTATTTCATACCCTCGTCCTCAAATCAAATTTCTTTGAATGAAACGATAGAAATGATGGGGCGACAGGAATTACCCTATTTCTTACTCATAGTTTGCTTCATCGGCCCTATTTCTGAGGAATTGATTTATCGCGGTGTGCTTATGACAACCTTTTTCAAAAACTCGCCTTGGTACGGAGATGTCTTGCTTTCTGCTATTATTTTCGGTTGTATTCATATCAATTTCGCTTTAACACCTCTTGCCTTTTTCATTTATGCTAGTGGAGGTCTTATTTTGGCTATATTGTATCGCATGACAAAAAGTCTCTACTATCCAATAGTGGTTCATATCCTCATCAATATCACTGCCTTCTGGAACTTGTGGTTACTCCTATTTTCAGGAAGTTAGCTTACTAAAACAATGTCGGAATTTTCCGGCATTTTCTTTTCAATAGATGAGCAAGAACTGATTATTTATAGGATTGAATAGCTAAAAAATGGTATAATAAAAGGTAATGAAAAATCCCAACGAGGCTGAGATGAAATTACTTTATACTGATATTCGGACTTCTTTGACAGAAATTTTAACTAGAGAGGCAGAAGAGCTAGTTGCCGCGGGCAAGCGGGTCTTCTACATTGCCCCCAACTCTCTTTCTTTTGAAAAGGAACGCGCCGTGCTGGAATGCTTGTCCCAGCAGGCTTCTTTTGCGATTACCATCACGCGCTTTGCTCAAATGGCTCGTTACCTGATTTTGAATGATTTGCCAGCTAAGACCAGTCTTGATGATATCGGTCTTGGGATGGCTTTTTATAAGTGCCTTGCGGAACTTGATCCCAAGGACTTACGTGTTTATGGTACGATTAAGCAAGATCCTCAGTTTATCCAGCAGTTGATTGAACTTTATCATGAAATGACGACTGCTCAGATGAGTTTTTTGGACTTAGAAAGTTTGACAGACGAGGACAAGCGAGCAGATTTACTCTTGATTTTTGAGAAAGTAACCGCCTATCTCAATCAAGGCCAGTTGGCTCAGGGGAGTCAGTTGTCCCATTTGATTGAGGCTATTGAGAATGACAAGGTAAGTAGTGATTTTACTCAAATCGCCTTGGTTATTGATGGATTTACTCGTTTTTCTGCTGAGGAAGAGCGGATTGTGGACCTACTTCATGGCAAGGGTGTTGAGATTGTAATCGGGGCTTATACTAGTAAAAAAGCCTATACCAGCCCTTTTAGCGAGGGAAATCTCTACCAAGCTAGTGTGGAGTTTCTCCATCATCTAGCCTCTAAATACCAAACTCCTGCACAGGACTGTTCTCAAACTCATGAGAAGATGGATAGCTTTGACAAGGCCTCTCGTTTGCTGGAGTCTTCTTATGACTTTTCAGACCTTACTTTGGAGATCGATGATAATGACCGAGAAAATCTGCAAATCTGGTCTTGTTTGACGCAAAAAGAAGAGTTGGAGTTAGTTGCCCGTAGTATCCGTCAGAAATTGCATGAGAACTCAGACCTTAGTTACAAGCATTTTCGTATTCTCTTGGGAGATGTGGCTTCTTACCAGTTATCTCTAAAAACGATTTTTGATCAGTATCAGATTCCTTTTTATCTTGGTAGAAGCGAATCTATGGCCCACCACCCTTTGACACAGTTTGTCGAGTCTATTTTAGCTTTGAAACGCTATCGTTTCCGTCAGGAAGACTTGATAAACCTTCTCAGAACTGGTTTGTATACCGACCTTAGTCAGGCTGATATTGACGCATTTGAGCAATATATCCGTTATCTTGGTATCAATGGCTTGCCAGCCTTTCAGCAAACCTTCACCAAATCCCACCATGGAAAATTTAATTTAGAGCGATTAAATGCTCTTCGTCTGCGTATTTTAGCCCCTCTTGAAACCCTGTTTTCCAGTCGAAAGCAGAAGGCAGAAAATCTCTTGCAAAAGTGGAAGGTCTTTCTAAAAGAAGGAGCGGTGACCAAGCAGTTGCAAGATTTGACAGCTGGCATGGAAGCTCTTGAACAAGAAAGACAAGCTGAAGTTTGGAAGGCATTCTGTCATGTTTTAGAACAATTTGCTACTGTTTTTGCTGGTTCACAGGTTAGTCTGGAGGATTTCCTAGCCTTGCTCCATTCTGGGATGAGCCTATCTCAGTACCGTACTATTCCAGCAACCGTAGATACCGTTCTGGTGCAAAGCTATGATTTGATTGCGCCACTTACAGCTGACTTTGTCTATGCCATTGGGCTGACTCAAGACAATTTACCAAAAATTGCGCAAAACACTAGTGTTTTGACTGATGAAGAAAGACAAAGCTTAAACCAAGCGACAGAGGAAGGCGTTCAATTACTGATTGCCAGCAGTGAAAATCTTAAGAAAAATCGCTACACTATGCTTTCCTTGGTTAATTCTGCTCGTAAGCAGTTGGTCTTGTCGGCTCCAAGCCTTTTTAACGAAAGTGAAAGTAAGGAATCTGCCTATCCTCAAGAGCTGGTCCATTTTGGATTTAGTCGGAAAGAGAAGAGAATGAATCACAAAGGGCTGTCTAAGGAAGATATGGGTTCATATCACAGTCTTTTGTCTAGTCTGGTTGCCTATCACCAACAGGGCGAGACGAGTGATAGGGGGCAAGATTTGACCTTTGTCAAGGTTCTGTCGCGTGTCATGGGTAAAAAACTAGAACAGCAAGGTCTGGAAAATCCAGCCCTCCCAACCAGTCCAAGCAGTAAGCAGTTGGCTAAGGACACCTTACAAGCGCTCTATCCTGCTGATCAGGAGTTTTACCTGTCTACGTCTGGTTTGACGGAGTTTTACCGTAACCAATACAGTTATTTCCTCCGCTACGTTTTAGGCTTACAGGAAGAATTGCGCCTTCGCCCTGATGCTCGTAGTCATGGGAATTTCTTGCACCGCATTTTTGAACGGACCTTGCAATTACCTGACGAAGATTCTTTTGATCAACGTTTGGAACAGGCTATCCAAGAAACCAGTCAGGAACGGGAATTTGAAGCTATTTATCAGGAAAGTTTGGAAGCCCAGTTTACCAAGGAAGTCCTGCTTGATGTTGCACGGACGACTGGTCACATTCTCCGTCACAATCCAGCCGTCGAAACTATTAAAGAAGAGGCGAATTTTGGTGGAAAAGAGCAGGCTTTTATTCAATTGGATAATGGTCGCAGTGTCTTTGTACGAGGCAAGGTTGACCGCATTGACCGTTTGAAAGCTGATGGAGCAGTAGGAGTGGTAGACTACAAGTCGAGTCTAACTCAGTTCCAGTTTCCTCATTTCTTTAATGGCCTCAATTCCCAGTTACCAACCTATCTTGCTGCCCTAAAAAGAGAGGGGGAGCAGAACTTTTTCGGCGCCATGTACTTGGAAATGGCTGAACCAGTCCAATCTCTGATGGCTGTTAAAAGTCTAGCAGGAGCAGTGGTAGAAGCCAGCAAGTCTATGAAATACCAAGGCCTCTTTTTGGAAAAAGAAAGCAGTCATTTGGGCGAATTTTACAACAAAAGCAAGGCCAATCAGCTGACAGATGAGGAATTCCAGCTCCTACTGGACTACAATGCCCATCTTTACAAGAAAGCAGCTGAGAAGATTTTAAAAGGCCAATTCGCCATTAATCCTTATACCGAAAATGGCAGAAGTATTGCCCCATACGTCCAGCAACACCAAGCCATCACAGGATTTGAAGCCAATTACCATTTGGGGCAGGCCCGTTTCTTAGAGAAGTTAGACTTGGCTGACGGCAAGCGTCTAGTCGGAGAAAAGCTCAAGCAAGCTTGGTTTGAAAAAATAAGAGAGGAGTTGAATCGATGAAGCCCATTCCCTTTTTAACTGAGGAAGAAATTCAAAAACTGCAAGAAGCAGAAGCAAATTCGAATAAGGAACAGAAGAAAACTGCCGAGCAAATTGAAGCCATCTACACTTCTGGCCAGAATATTCTGGTTTCAGCGTCAGCTGGTTCTGGGAAGACCTTTGTCATGGCCGAGCGTATTCTGGACAAATTAGCGCGTGGTGTGGAAATTTCTCAACTCTTTATCTCAACCTTTACGGTCAAGGCTGCCACAGAGCTTAAGGAACGTTTGGAGAAAAAAATCAGCCAACAAATCCAAGAAAGTAGTGATGTTGACCTTAAACAACACTTAGGACGCCAGTTGGCAGACCTACCCAATGCTGCCATCGGAACTATGGACTCTTTCACACAAAAATTCCTTGGCAAACATGGCTATCTGATTGATATTGCGCCTAATTTCCGAATTTTACAAAACCAGAGTGAGCAACTCCTTCTAAAAAATGAAGTCTTCCACGAGGTCTTTGAAGCGCATTACCAAGGTAAACAAAAAGAGTCCTTTAGTCATCTGCTGAAAAACTTTGCTGGACGTGGCAAGGACGAACGGGGTCTGCGCCAGCAAGTCTACAAAATCTATGACTTCCTCCATTCCACCAGCAATCCTCAGAAATGGCTAAGTGAATCTTTCCTAAAAGGCTTTGAAGAAGCTGATTTTACGAGTGAAAAAGAAAAACTGACTGAGCAAATCCAGCAAGCCCTTTGGGATTTGGAAAGCTTTTTCCGTTACCATCTGGATAATGATGCCAAGGAGTTTCCCAAAGCTGCTTATCTAGAAAATATTCAGTTGATTTTAGATGAAATTGGCTCCTTAAATCAAGAATCCGATAGTCAGGCTTATCAGGCAGTGCTTGCGCGTGTTGTCGCCATCTCTAAGGAGAAAAATGGTCGGGCTCTGACTAATGCCAGTCGTAAGGCTGATTTGAAGCCACTGGCGGATGCCTACAACGAAGAAAGAAAGGCCCAGTTTGCTAAACTAGGACAACTGTCAGACCAGGTAACCATTCTGGACTATCAAGAACGTTATCATGAAGATACATGGGAACTAGCTAAGACTTTCCAAACCTTCATGAGAGATTTTGTGGAGGCTTATCGTCAGCGTAAACGTCAGGAAAATGCCTTTGAATTCGCTGATATCAGCCATTACACTATTGAGATTTTAGAGAATTTCCCACAAGTTCGTGAGGCTTATCAGGAACGCTTCCACGAAGTCATGGTCGATGAGTATCAGGATACCAACCACATTCAAGAACGGATGTTGGAATTGCTGTCTAATGGCCACAATCGCTTTATGGTGGGGGATATCAAGCAGTCCATCTACCGTTTCCGTCAGGCAGATCCGCAGATTTTTAATGAAAAGTTCCAACGCTATGCACAAAATCATCAAGAAGGAAAGCTGATTCTGCTCAAGGAAAATTTCCGTAGTAGTTCAGAAGTGCTGTCAGCAACCAATGATGTTTTTGCACGCCTTATGGACCAAGAGGTCGGAGAAATCAACTATGACAGCATGCACCAGCTTGTCTTTGCCAATAGCAAACTAACTCCCAATCCAGACAACAAGGCAGAATTTCTCCTCTACGATAAGGACGATTCTGGTGAGGAAGAAGAGAGCCAAGCAGAAACGAAATTAACAGGTGAAATGCGCCTGGTCATCAAGGAAATCCTTAAACTCCATCAGGAAAAAGGTGTTGCTTTTAAGGAAATTGCCCTTTTGACTTCCAGTCGCAGTAGAAATGACCAGATTCTTCTTGCTCTGTCTGAATACGGAATCCCTGTCAAAACCGACGGCGAGCAAAACAATTATCTCCAATCCCTAGAAGTGCAAGTCATGCTAGACACTCTGCGTGTTATTCACAATCCCCTGCAAGACTATGCCTTGGTTGCTCTCATGAAGTCTCCAATGTTTGGATTTGATGAGGACGAGTTAGCACGTTTGTCTCTCCAGAAAGCAGAGGATAAAATCCAAGAAAATCTCTATGAGAAACTGGTCAATGCTCAAAAACTGGCATCTAGCCAGAAAAACTTAATTCATACGGATTTAGCTGAAAAATTAAATCAATTCATGGATATCTTGGCTTCTTGGCGTCTGTATGCCAAAACTCACTCTCTCTATGACTTGATTTGGAAGATTTACAACGACCGTTTTTACTATGACTATGTTGGAGCTTTGCCAAATGGCCCTGCTAGACAAGCCAATCTCTATGCCCTAGCTCTGCGTGCTGATCAATTTGAAAAGAGCAATTTCAAGGGCTTGTCTCGTTTTATTCGTATGATTGACCAAGTCTTGGAAGCCCAGCACGATCTTGCAAGCGTGGCAGTCGCACCGCCCAAGGATGCTGTAGAACTCATGACCATTCACAAGAGTAAGGGGCTGGAGTTTCCTTACGTCTTTATCCTCAATATGGATCAGGACTTCAATAAGCAAGACAGCATGTCAGAAGTCATTCTCAGCCGTAAAAATGGACTAGGTGTCAAATATATTGCCAAAATAGAGACAGGAGCAGTAGAAGCTCACTATCCTAAAACCATCAAACTCTCCATTCCTAGCCTAACTTATATACAGAACGAAGAGGAATTACAGCTGGCAAGCTACTCAGAGCAGATGCGTCTCCTTTATGTTGCCATGACTCGGGCTGAGAAAAAGCTCTACCTTGTCGGTAAGGGATCTCGTGAAAAGCTGGAAGCCAAGGAATACCCAGCAGCTAAAAATGGGAAACTAAATAGCAATACTAGGCTTCAAGCCAAGAATTTCCAAGATTGGCTTTGGTCTATCAACAAAGTGTTTGCCAAGGACAATCTCAACTTTAGTTATCGTTTTATTAGTGAAGACCAGTTGACTAGAGAAGCTATCGGAGAGTTGGAAAACAAGAGCCCTCTACAAGACAGCTCCCAAGCCGATAATCGCCAGTCAGAAACCATCAAAGAAGCTCTGGAAATGCTGAAAGAGGTGGAAGTTTATAATACCCTTCATCGCGCAGCCATTGAACTTCCTAGTGTTCAAACCCCAAGTCAAATCAAGAAATTCTACGAACCAGTTATGAATATGGAAGGTGTCGAGATTGCTAGTCAAGGCCAGTCAGTAGACAAGAAAATTAGCTTTGAGTTGCCAGATTTTTCAACCAAAGAAAAGGTGACTGGAGCTGAGATTGGTAGTGCTACCCACGAACTCATGCAGAGAATTGACCTCAGTCAGCGACCAACCCTTGCTAGCCTGACAGAAACTCTCCACCAAGTTCAAATCAGCCCAGTTGTCAGAGACAAAATCAATCTTGCTAAAATTCTTGCATTCTTTGACACAGCACTTGGCCAGGAAATTCTTGCTAATACAGACCATCTTTATCGCGAGCAACCTTTCTCCATGCTCAAACGAGACCAAAAGAGTCAGGAAGACTTCGTTGTCCGTGGTATCTTGGATGGCTATCTACTTTACGAGGATAGAATCGTTCTGTTTGACTACAAGACAGACCGCTATGATGAGCCAAGTCAACTCATAGACCGCTATCGTGGTCAATTAGCCCTATACGGAGAGGCTTTATCACGAGCCTATTCGATTGAAAATATTGAGAAATATTTGATTTTACTCGGTAAAGAAGAGGTTCAAGTTGTAAAAGTATAATTTATACTCTTCGAAAATCAAATTCAAACCACGTCAGCTTCACCTTGCCGTAGGTATGGTTACTGACTTCGTCAGTTCTATCCACAACCTCAAAGCTGTGCTTTGAGCAACCTGCGGCTAGCTTCCTAGTTTGCTCTTTGATTTTCATTGAGTATTAGAAAGGAGACCTCATGACACTTCCAGTTAGAAAATCCCTACACGATGCGGTTTTACAGACTTCAAAAGCTGATACTTGGGAACAAGCTACCAAGGAATGGAATGAAGTTTCCTTGATTTTTAACGGTATCGGCCGTAGCAATTGTGTCTGTGGGAATGCCATCAAATACGCTTATGAACTCTTTAACGGTGTTACAGGTCAACGCCTCTTTCCGATTGGTAGCGATTGTGTTCGTCATTTTCATCGATTGTCCCTTGACCAGCAACTAGAAGAGGAAGAAAAACTACTCAGAAAGGTTGAAAATCTAACCAGAAAAGCCCAGAAAAAGGAAAAAATCAAGGTCAATAAAAGTGATTTTGACGAGCGACTTCTAAAATGGCTCTGGGAAAAAGGTGTTTTCAAACCCAATCGCGGTAATCAGTTCACACCTGAGAGAGACTACCAGCTTTTCCTAGAAGTCTTTCAGGGAGGAAGTTGGACCAAGGCCGAGCCAAAGAAAAAGGCTCGGATGGAAGAAGTCCTTGAAAAGTGTATCAAACCCTTTTTACTTGGAAAACCAGATGACCAACTCTACCTTGTCAAGCTAGGAAAGGAAAAAATTGACTACGAACAAGAACTGCGTATCCAGGCAGAGAAGGAGCGTAAGAAAAGAGATAAAATTGCCAAGCAATATGCAGATAATCTAGTCCTAGCCATGGGTCCAGCAGAGCGTGCTTATCAGGATTACTTTGGCTTTACAGAGACCCTGACTCAAGAAGAACGCAAGTGGGAGAAAATTCTTTTTGGTAAAAATCGAACAGAACGGGCTATCAAGGCCAAACAATACCAAAAAGAGTTGGAAAAAGACCAACGAATTGCTAGTCAGGATCCAATTGAAAGAAAGCAGAAGCAGACCTGGCTCCTCAATTCCTATTTCCGTGATCTTCCTGAAGAAAAAGCTCGATTTTCTAGGCTCTTATTAGCATATCGAAAAAGTGGAGAAGTTCCCTTTTCAACCGAGTATTTGTCAGATCATCTCATCGACTTTTTCTATAAAATGAAAGCTTTTGAATTTGAGATCTCACCAGAACAAGTCCGAGATTTTCTAAAAGAAAGCCTACAGGCAGAACATCTATCCTCAGCCCAAGAAAGCTGGATAGAAGGAATTCTCCTCAACTGCCTCAAACCATTTTTAGAACGATTATTGATATGAGTAACACCTACCGTGGAAGTGACATGGTAGGTGTTATTTTATCCAAAAAATATAGAGAAAAAGCTGAATATTTTCTGTTAATTTAAAAATCAGAAGCACAAACATAATACATAATTTATTTTATGTTATATCTATGTTATAAAAAACCAAAAGCCTATGCAAAAGTGCTCAAATTATGATAAAATAGATTATAAGAATAACACTATTTATACTAATTACATTTTTATAAGGAAAAAAACTCAATGGCTACTATTCAATGGTTTCCTGGTCACATGTCTAAGGCGCGTCGACAGGTTCAGGAAAATTTAAAATTTGTTGATTTTGTGACGATTTTGGTGGATGCACGTTTACCTCTATCTAGTCAAAATCCTATGTTGACAAAAATTGTTGGTGACAAACCAAAACTCTTGATTTTAAACAAGGCAGACTTGGCTGATCCAGCAATGACCAAGGAGTGGCGTCAGTATTTTGAATCACAAGGAATTCAGACTCTGGCTATCAACTCCAAAGAGCAAGTGACTGTTAAAGTTGTAACAGATGCTGCCAAAAAGCTCATGGCTGATAAGATTGCTCGCCAAAAGGAACGTGGTATCAAGATTGAAACCCTACGTACCATGATTATCGGAATTCCAAACGCTGGTAAATCAACTCTTATGAACCGTTTAGCTGGTAAGAAAATTGCCGTTGTCGGCAATAAACCAGGGGTTACCAAGGGACAACAATGGCTCAAAACAAATAAAGACTTGGAAATCTTAGATACGCCAGGGATTCTTTGGCCTAAGTTTGAGGATGAAACTGTTGCGCTTAAGTTAGCCTTGACTGGAGCTATTAAAGACCAGTTGCTTCCTATGGACGAGGTAACCATTTTTGGTCTGAATTATTTCAAGGAACATTATCCAGAAAAGCTGGCCGAACGCTTCAAACAAATGCAAATTGAAGAAGAAGCCCCTGTTATCATTATGGATATGACCCGTGCCCTTGGTTTCCGTGACGACTATGATCGATTTTACAGTCTTTTCGTGAAGGAAGTCCGCGATGGCAAACTCGGTAACTATACCTTAGATACATTGGAAGACCTCGATGGCGACGATTAAAGAAATCAAAGAACTCCTTGCAACAGTCAAGGATTTAGAGAGTCCTGTTTTTTTAGAACTTGAAAAGGATAATCGCTCTGGAGTTCAAAAGGAAATCAGCAAGCGTAAAAGAGCCATTCAGGCTGAACTGGATGAGGATATTCGTTTGGAATCTATGCTTTCCTATGAAAAAGAACTTTATAAGCAACGATTGACTTTAATTGCAGGTGTTGATGAGGTCGGTCGTGGTCCTCTTGCTGGTCCTGTAGTCGCTGCAGCTGTTATTTTACCTAAAAATTGTAAGATTAAAGGCCTCAACGATAGCAAGAAAATTCCTAAAAAGAAACATCTGGAGATTTTCCAAGCCGTTCAAGACCAAGCCTTGTCAATCGGAATTGGTATCATGGATAATCAGGCCATCGACCAAGTCAATATCTATGAAGCAACCAAACTAGCCATGAAGAAAGCAATCTCCCAACTCAATCCTCAACCGGAGCACCTCTTAATTGATGCAATGAAACTGGAGTTGCCCATTTCACAAACCTCCATCATCAAAGGTGATGCTAATTCCCTCTCTATCGCAGCAGCTTCTATAGTAGCCAAGGTGACACGTGATGAATTGATGAAGGAATACGATCAGCAGTTCCCTGGCTATGATTTTGCTGCTAATGCAGGATATGGAACAGCTAAACACTTAGAAGGACTTGAAAAACTAGGAGTTACCCCAATTCACCGAACCAGCTTTGAACCCATTAAATCACTGGTTTTAGGAGAAAAAGAAAGTTAAGTTAGAAGGAATGATTATGGAGGAACAGTCAGAAACACTCAGTTCCAAGAAAGAATTTGCCTTTGCCTCGAGCACTATATTATCCCAAGTTGGACGAGGAATCATTGTGGGGCTCGTTGTCGGAATCATCGTCGGATCCTTTCGGTTTTCAATCGAAAAAGGCTTCCACCTGATACAAGGACTTTATCAAGATCAAGCGCACCTAGTGCGCAATCTTTTTATCATTGGTCTATTTTATTTAATAGTTTGTTGGCTCAGTGCGAAATTAACTCGATCAGAAAAAGACATAAAAGGCTCAGGAATTCCTCAAGTTGAAGCCGAATTAAAGGGACTGATGACCCTCAACTGGTGGGGCGTACTTTGGAAAAAATATATTCTAGGAATTTTGGCTATTGCAAGTGGCCTTATGCTGGGGCGTGAAGGGCCAAGTATTCAACTCGGAGCGGTCGGTGGTAAAGGAATTGCCAAATGGCTTAAATCCAGTCCAGTAGAGGAACGTTCTCTTATTGCGAGTGGTGCTGCAGCAGGTTTAGCCGCAGCCTTTAATGCTCCGATTGCAGGACTTCTCTTTGTTGTAGAAGAAGTCTATCACCATTTTTCACGCTTTTTCTGGGTCTCAACTCTAGCAGCCAGCCTCGTAGCAAACTTTGTTTCTCTGCTCATATTTGGCCTAACACCCGTACTGGATATGCCAGACAATATCCCACTCATGACCTTAGATCAGTATTGGATTTACCTCCTCATGGGAATTTTTCTAGGACTTTCTGGTTTTCTCTATGAGAAAGCTGTACTCAATGTTGGTCGAGTTTATGACTGGCTTGGTCAAAAAATCCGTTTGGATAGAGCTTATTACCCAATTCTTGCCTTTATTCTCATCATACCTGTCGGGATCTTCTTGCCACAAATCCTTGGAGGTGGAAATCAGCTTGTTCTTTCCCTAACTGAGCAAAATTTTAGTTTCCAAGTTCTATTAGCTTACTTTTTGATTCGTTTTGTTTGGAGCATGATTAGCTATGGAAGTGGCCTTCCAGGAGGAATTTTCCTACCAATTCTGGCGCTAGGTTCCTTACTCGGTGCCCTAGTTGGTGTTATTTGTGTCAATCTTGGACTTGTCAGTCAGGAGCAATTCCCTATATTTGTCATTCTGGGAATGAGTGGCTATTTTGGAGCAATATCCAAGGCTCCCTTAACTGCCATGATTCTGGTAACCGAGATGGTAGGCGACATTCGCAACCTCATGTCACTTGGTTTAGTAACCTTAGTAGCTTACATCATCATGGATTTACTTAAAGGTGCGCCAGTCTATGAGGCCATGCTAGAAAAAATGCTGCCAGAAGAAGCGACGGATGAAGGAGAAGTCACACTCATTGAAATCCCTGTTTCAGATAAAATAGCAGGAAAACAAGTATACGAACTCAACATACCACACAATGTCCTCATCACAACCCAAGTCCATAATGGTAAGAGACAGACCGTTAACGGCTCAACCAGAATGTATCTGGGTGATATGATTCACTTAGTGATTCCAAAAAGTGAAATTGGAAAAGTAAAAGATTTGTTATTGTAGCTCTTGTTTACATAATTTATATTATGTAAATATTTGATTAAATACATTAGAAAACCGATTCTCAGAAATGAGATCGGTTATTTTTTGCAGATAAAATATTTTACATACAAATAATTGAACTTGGATAAAAATAAGCCTATAATTAAGTTAGAAATAATAAAACATAAAACTAGAAAGGAGTTTACTGTGTCAAATCTGTACAGTAAGATTAAAATCATGAAAAAGAAAACAATAGCAATTATACAATGTATTTTGTATCTCATAGCTCCTTATATAGCTCTTCAGTTATGTAGAATGAACAGAAGTATCGTTACTGATAATCTCTTTTTTATTTTCCTTATTCTGCTGACTATTTCATTCTGGTTTAGTATTTGGAAACTAGAAAAAGCACTTGATAATGATTCACAATAATAACTCCAAAGATTTAGAAAAACTAAAAATTTTTGTACTTTTACCTAAACAGTGGATAAACCCTTGATACGAATGAATTTAAGGCGTAATGTACACTCTTTAAAAAATGTACTTTATAATTGATTTTAAGGCAAGATAAAGTACATTTTTTGATCCAGTTTATAAAGTATAAAATTGACTATTTTCTTAATGAAAAAAATTTCCAGTTATAAAATGGATTTAAATCTTTTTATCACTTAAAAAATTCCTATGACATCTTTCCGAAAAACTATAATTTTCTTGAAAAATATATAAGTCTATGCTATACTACTAGTAGACTTATTTACGGAGAAAATAGATGAAACGTGAGATTTTACTGGAACGAATCGACAAACTAAAACAAATCATGCCCTGGTATGTTTTGGAATACTACCAATCTAAGCTTGCTGTTCCCTATAGTTTTACAACCTTGTACGAATACCTCAAGGAATATGATCGATTTTTCAGCTGGGTTTTGGAGTCTGGTATTTCAAATGTTGATAAAATGTCTGATATTCCTTTATCAGTCTTGGAAAATATGTCTAAAAAAGATATGGAATCCTTTATCCTGTATCTACGTGAACGACCTTTGCTGAATGCTAATACAACCAAGCAAGGTGTCTCTCAGACGACCATCAATCGGACCTTGTCAGCACTTTCTAGTCTTTACAAGTATCTGACCGAGGAAGTTGAAAATGACCAGGGAGAGCCTTATTTCTATCGTAATGTAATGAAGAAAGTTTCAACCAAGAAAAAGAAAGAAACTCTTGCTGCCAGAGCTGAAAACATCAAGCAAAAGCTCTTTCTAGGTGATGAAACAGAAGGTTTTCTGACTTATATCGACCAAGAGTACCCACAACAGCTCTCAAATCGTGCTCTATCATCGTTTAATAAAAATAAGGAACGTGATTTGGCCATTATCGCCCTTCTACTAGCATCTGGTGTCCGCTTATCTGAAGCTGTTAATCTGGATCTAAGAGATCTCAATCTTAAGATGATGGTCATTGATGTCACTCGAAAAGGTGGCAAACGTGACTCGGTCAATGTCGCTGCCTTTGCTAAGCCTTACCTAGAGAATTATCTAGCCATTCGAAATCAACGCTATAAGACGGAAAAAACAGATACAGCCCTCTTTTTGACACTCTACAGAGGTGTTCCCAATCGTATCGATGCTTCCAGCGTGGAAAAGATGGTTGCTAAGTACTCTGAGTACTTCAAAGTACGTGTAACCCCTCACAAACTGCGTCATACCCTAGCAACTAGGCTCTATGATGCCACTAAATCGCAAGTTTTGGTTAGCCACCAGCTAGGTCACGCCAGTACACAAGTCACTGATCTCTATACCCATATTGTCAACGATGAACAAAAGAATGCTCTGGATAATTTATAAGCTACATAAAATAAATTATGTAAAGTGCAACTCATAAAAAGAAGCTGCTAAAACAAGCAACTTCTTTTTAATTTATCCCACTACCGCTTCAGCGATTTCTTCACGACTAATACCAGCAAAGTAGCGTGTAATATCAATAATTTCTAAGGCTTTAAGGACATCTTCGCGTTCGTATTTAACGCCTCGAAGGACATCTTCTACAGCTGCAACGTCCTCGATACCAAAGAAGTCTCCATAAATCTTGATATCTTGGATTTTTGATTCGACAACATTAGCAAAGACTTCGACCTTACCACTGGTGAATTTTGTCCCACGACGGATGTTAAACTCAGGTGATTTGCCGTAGTTCCAGTCCCAAGTACCGAACTTAGTATCCTTGATACGATTGATTTCGGCCAATTCTTGCTCAGAAAAGACGTATTCAGTCATCTCTGGGTACTCTTTTTTCATGTATTCCAATAGCAAATCACGGAATTCTTCAACTGTGATTTTTTCTGGTAATTCATTGACAATATTAGTTACACGGGCACGGACGGATTTCACACCTTTTGATTCAAATTTATCCTTTGAAACCTTGAGGGCGTTGGCTAAGACCGACAAATCAACGTCAAAGAGCAAGCAACCGTGGTGCATGATACGGCCATTGATATAGGCTTGGGCGTTGCCACAGAATTTTTTGCCATCAATCTCAAGGTCGTTACGGCCTGTGAACTCAGCTTTAACACCAAGTTGAGCCAAGGTATTGATAACTGGAGTTGAGAAACTCTTGAAGTCAAAAGCCTTGTTTTCATCTTCTTTTGAAATGATGGTGTAGTTGAGGTTGTTTAAATCGTGATAAACGGCTCCACCACCACTGATACGGCGGACTACCTCAATGCCATTTTCACGAACATAATCACGGTTAATTTCTTCAATAGTGTTCTGGTGACGACCAACAATGATAGAAGGTTTGTTAATCCAAAGTAGGAAGATTTGATCCTCATCTAAAAGGTGTTTAAAGGCATATTCTTCCAAGGCAATATTAAAAGCAGTGTCGTTTGAATGATTGATAATGTATTTCATGATATCCCTTTATACGATAGAGACTGGAAAAAAATTCCAGTCTAATCTATCTTCATTTTATTTTTTCTTAGGTGAATGGATGGCCATTCCTAGAACATCCGCAAATGCTTCGTACATCACTTCAGAGTAAGTTGGGTGTCCGTGGATGGTTTTCAGCATTTCTTCAACAGTGATTTCCATTTCGATGATGCTTGATGCTTCGTTGATTAACTCTGCAGCTGCAGGACCAATGATGTGAACACCAAGAATTTCTCCGTATTTCTTATCAGCGATGACTTTAACGAAACCTTGAGCTGCATCCGATGCAATAGCACGGCCGTTGGCAGCAAAGTTGAATTTACCGATAGCGACATCGTATTTCTCACGGGCTTGTTCTTCGGTCAAGCCTACTGCTGCTACTTCAGGAAGAGTGTAGATGGCTGCTGGAGTCAAGTTCAATTTAGCAACAGCATGATTTCCTTTAAGGGCATTTTCAGCGGCAACTTCACCCATGCGGAAGGCTGCGTGCGCCAACATCTTAGTACCGTTGATGTCACCTGGTGCGTAGATACCTGGAACAGAAGTTTCCATGTATTCGTTGACCTTGATACGTCCACGATCCAATTCAAACTCAACATCTCCAATACCTTCAAGGTCTGGCACACGACCGATTGAAAGGAGGGCTTTACTTGCGATGATATCGTCTTTTCCTTCAACCTTGATACGAAGTTGACCATTTTCTTCGACGATTTCTTGGAGTTTAGTGTCAGTTAAGATGGTCATACCTTTACGTTCAAGGATCAAGCGAAGATTCTTAGACACTTCCGCATCCATAGCTGGCACGATACGGTCCATCATTTCGATAACAGTCACTTTTGAACCAAATGTCATGAAGGCCTGCCCGAGTTCAATACCGACAACGCCACCACCGATGATTACGAGGCTTTCTGGCACTTCATTCATTTCAAGAATGTCATCACTAGTCATGACAAGTGGAGATTCCATACCAGGGACGTTGATCTTGCTGACTTTTGAACCACCAGCAAGGATGATTTTCTTGGTTTCAAGCAATTCAGAACCATTTACCAAGACATTTTTGTCTTTAGTAATAGTACCGATACCCTTATGAACAGTAACTCCGTAGCTACGAAGAAGACCAGCAACTCCACCAACCAAAGTATTGACAACCTTAGACTTGGTTTCAAGGAGTTTATCCATATCTACAGTGAAGTTTGGATTTTCGATTACGATACCACGGTTTGCGGCATGACCGATATTCTCGATGATTTCAGCATTATGAAGGTAGGTCTTGGTTGGAATACAACCACGGTTCAAGCAGGTTCCACCAAGTTCAGATTTCTCAACAAGGGCAACCTTACCGCCGAGTTGGGCAGCTTTGATGGCTGCAACATAACCAGCAGGACCTCCACCAATCACAACGATATCAAAAGCATCATCGCTCTTACCATCATCGCTTGAGGAACTTGCTACAGGTACTGGGCTAGCTTCTGGCGCTACGGCTCCAGCTGTTGGGATATTTTCCCCTTCTTCGCCAAGGTAACCGATAACTTCCGTTACAGGGACAGTTTCGCCATCTCCTTTAAGGATGGCAATCAAGTACCCATCTTCTTCGGCTTCCAATTCCATGCTGACTTTGTCAGTCATGATTTCCAAAAGGATTTCTCCTTCTTTTACAAATTCTCCGACTTTTTTATTCCATTGGACGATTTGTCCTTCTGTCATATCCACGCCGGCTTTTGGCATAATTACTTCTAAGGCCATGTCTTCCTTCCTTTATCTATATCTTTAAAATGAATACTCTTGTTCTTAAATCAACATTGAGATTGGATTTTCAATCAACTCTTTCAAGTCTTTCATAAACTTAGCACCAGCCATACCATCTACGACACGGTGGTCAATTGTTAAACCAAGACTCATGATTGGGCGAATCACAATTTCACCATTGACAACAACAGGCTTCTCAATCGTCGAACTGACACCAAGGATAGCTGAGTTTGGTTGGTTGATGATAGGACCAAAGGACTGAACGCCAAACATTCCCAAGTTACTGATAGTAAATGTTGAATTTTGCAACTCACTTGGAGCCAATTTTCCATCCAAGGTACGGCCAATGACATCCTTGAAGGCCACAACTAGTTCAGAAAGACTCATCTTCTCAGCATTGTAAACAACAGGTGTCATCAATCCATTATCCATCCCAACTGCCATCGCAAGGTTGACATAGTTGTGAGTGATAATGGTCTTGCCATCTTCTGTCAATGAAGCGTTGATGTATGGGTGTTTCATAAGAGTCTTAACAACTGCAAGTGAAAGAAGGTCTGTTACAGTAGTCTTCTTCCCAGTTGCTTCCATGATTGGTTCAAGCACCTTCTTACGAAGAGTCAGCATTTCAGTCATATCAACTTCATAGTTAAGCGTGAAGGTTGGCGCAGTTAGGTAAGATTCAACCATACGTTGGGCAATAACCTTACGCATTGGTGTCATTGGAATACGCTCGATTTCACCGTATGGTGTTACGTTATCAGGAACTTCTTCCACTTTTTCAATCTGAGCAGGAGACTTGATGGTGTCGTTTTCAATATTTTCAGGAAGCAAGGCCAAAACATCCTTCTTCATGATTTTACCACGATGACCAGTTCCTTGGATTTCCTGCCAAGCAATGTTATGTTCGAGGGCAATTCGTTTTGCAAGTGGCGAAATGCGAACCACGTTTGTGTCTTTATAAGTTTCCACGTCTTCTTTGTGGACACGACCGTTTGCACCTGAGCCAGAAACGTCGTAAAGGTTGATCCCTAGATCATCCGCCAACTTTCTAGCTGCAGGAGTCGCTCTTAGCTTGTCATCAGCCATGACCTCTCCAATTCTATTTATGATACAAAGGGCGTCAAAAGCGACTGAAAAATAGGAAATCGACGATGGCTTCGATGAAGCCAAGGAGATTTATCTTTTTTCCGAGCTTTTAGCCCGTGTTCGAATATAAGATATTAAGGACGCAGAGGGCAATGAAAAAATAGGAGATTGACGATGTGTTCGATGAACATAAGAAAATCTATCTTTTTTTCGCAGACCTCCGTCCAAATTCAATTAAATGATGCAAAGGGCGTCAAAAGCGACTGAAAAATAGGAAATCGACGATGACTTTGATGAAGCCAAGGAGATTTATCTTTTTTCCAAGCTTTTAGCCCGTGCTCAACTCTACAAGCAACTTGGATACAACACGTATCACAAGTTGCTACGGTTGCCGCTATTAGGCGGTCAACCTAGTAGACTTACTAAGTCGTTCGTCGAATAACATCGATTCGACTCACTCATGTCGCAAATTTGTAAATAACTTGGGTACAATACATATATCAAGTTACTAAAGTTAAAAACAACCGTTGTTTTACATAATTTATCTTATGTAATTCTATTCTTTGTTATAAGTTTTTCGGATTGCATCCTTAATGCTTTCAACTGTTGGAATCATTGCATTTTCTAGGTTTTGCTCATAAGGCATTGGCACATCTTCTCCTGCACAACGGCGGATTGGTGCATCTAGATAATCAAATGCTTCTGATTCTGAAATAATAGCTGAAATCTCTCCGATATAGCCACTTGTTTTGTGAGCATCGTTGACAAGCACCACCTTACCAGTCTTCTTCACTGAGTTAATGATGATATCCTTATCAAGCGGAACGAGGGTACGTGGGTCCACAATTTCAACTGAAATTCCCTCTTCTGCTAACTCTTCAGCAGCTTGAACCACACGACGAAGCATTTTACCATAAGTAACAACTGTTACATCTGTACCTTCACGTTTGATTTCCCCAACTCCAAGTGGAATCGTATAGTCTGGATCAACTGGCACTTCCCCTTTTTGGTTAAATTCTGACTTGTACTCAAGAATAATAACAGGGTTATTATCACGGATAGAAGACTTGAGCAGTCCTTTCATGTCCGCAGGTGTTCCAGGTGCTACAACCTTAAGTCCAGGAATGTGAGTAAACCAAGACTCTAGTGATTGCGAGTGCTGAGCTGCAGATCCAACTCCGTTACCAGCTGCGCATCGAACTGTCATTGGAACCTGACCTTTACCACCAAACATATAACGTGTTTTAGCGGCTTGGTTGACAATATTGTCCATGGCAATAACCGAGAAGTCCATGAAGGTCATATCCACGATTGGACGAAGGCCTGTCATGGCTGCTCCTGCAGCTGCACCCGAGATGGCTGCTTCAGAAATTGGACAGTCACGAACACGTTCTGGACCAAATTCTTCAAGCATGCCAACAGATGTTCCGAAGTCTCCTCCGAAGACACCGACGTCTTCTCCCATCAAGAATACATTTTCATCGCGACGCATTTCCTCAGACATAGCAAGGATAATGGTGTCACGGAAGGACATTGTTTTTGTTTCCATTTTATCTCTTTCTCCTTAGTCTGCGTAAATATCTTCAAATGCTGATTCAAGAGGTGGGAATGGACTTTCTTCCGCAAATTTAACAGAAGCTTCTACTGCCTCCTTGACTTGTGCTTGGATTTCTTCCAATTCTTCAGCACTTGCAATATTGTTTTCAATGAGGTATTTGCGAAGGTTTTCGATTGGGTCTTTTTGTTTCCACAATTCCACTTCTTCACGGGTACGATATTTACCAGGGTCAGATGATGAGTGACCAAGCCAGCGATAAGTTACACTTTCAATCAATACAGGCCCATTGCCACTGCGAACATGGTCTACAGCCTTCTTAAATCCTTCATAGACGTCGATGACATTGTTGCCATCTTCGATAAACATTCCAGGAATTCCATAAGCGGCGCTACGTTGGTGGATATGTTCTACGTTGGTCATTTTCTTGATATCCGCAGAGATACCATAACCATTGTTAATGCAGTAGAAAATGACTGGCAGCTTCCAAATAGAAGCCATGTTCACTGCTTCGTGGAAAACACCCTCGTTGGTCGCACCATCTCCAAAGAAGCAGACAACAATTTTTCCTGTATGTTGCATTTGCTGACTGAGGGCTGCACCGACAGCGATTCCCATACCACCACCTACGATACCATTGGCACCAAGGTTACCAGCATCAAGGTCGGCTATATGCATAGAACCACCTTTCCCTTTACAGGTTCCAGTGTATTTCCCAAGGATTTCAGCCATCATTCCGTTGAGGTCAATTCCTTTGGCAATTGCTTGACCATGACCACGGTGGTTTGAGGTAATCAGATCATCTGGATTGAGAGCCAACATAGCCCCCACGTTAGCTGCCTCTTCACCAACAGAAAAGTGCGTCATTCCTGGCACTTTCCCTTTCTTTACTAATTGTGCAATTTTTAAGTCCATGCGACGGATTTCTTCCATCTTACGGAACATTTCTAGCAAAAGATTTTTATCTAATGTTGACATCTTCTTGCCTTTCTAACTTTCTTCTTACCTTACTATTTTACCGTTTTTAGAAAATACTGTCAAAGTTTTTCTCAAGGAAATTTCACAAAATAAAAAAGAAAACCCAATGAGAACAAGGGATTTTCTTATCAAGAATATTTTTTCACAAACTTTTTATCGTTTAGATTTTGCTATAGATTCAAATCTCTTCATAATTACGGTTAAACGCCAACGGTAGAGCACCCCACTCACTATCAGACTAATTATCAAACCAATCCAGTATGAATAAGCTCCAAAATCTGTGAGGGAATCAAATACCATAGCCACTGGGATTGCTACCCCCCAATAACCAACCAGACCAAGGTAAAAAGGAATCACTGTATCCTTATAACCCCGTAAAATTCCCTGAAGAGGTGCCGCAAAGGTATCTGCTAGCTGAAAGAAAAGGCTATAAGTCAAAAAGCTCGCTGTCAAATTGATAAATTCTGGGTCGTTACCATAAAGACTGGCCACATTTCCTCTAAAAATGTAAAGGAAAGATAAAGTGAAGGCCGCAAAGATGAGTGCCGTCCATCTTCCTAATCCAATATAGGTTTTCGCATCATCAAATCGCTTGGCTCCCACTTCATAGGAAACAACAATAGCCATAGCAGATGAAATACTCATAGGAAAGGCGTACATGAGACTTGAGAAGTTCATAGCTGACTGGTGACTAGCAATAATCAAGGAAGAGAATTTGGCCATAATCAAGCCAACCACGGAGAAGATAGCCACTTCTGCAAAGACAGTTCCTCCAATGGGCAAACCTAAGCGAACCCCTTCCTTGATTTTATCCATATTAAGTGAAATGCGTTTCTCAAGATGCAAGGCTTTGAGCTTCTCCTGTTTAAATAAAACTAGAATAGAAATCCCCAGCAAGACCCAATAAGCCAAGGAAGTCCCTAAACCTGACCCAGCACCTCCCAACTCTGGAACACCAAAGGCCCCGTAAATCAAGAGATAGTTAAATCCACTATTGAGAGGAAGTAACAAAAGCATGAGATACATGGACAGTTTAGTCAACCCCAGTGAATCCAGCAAGGAACGAATGACACTAAAGAGCAACAAAGGAATAATCCCGATAGATAAAAACCAGAGATAGCGAACCGCTACTGCTGCCACTGGTGCTTCTAAGCCAATATGATTCAAGATTGGTGGTGCCAAGAAAAGTACCATCCCCAGCAAGAGCACAGATAGACCCAAGGCCAGATAGATGAACTGGTAAAAATCAGACGCAACCTCTTCCTTTTTCCCTCGACCAAGATGGTGACCAATGATAGGCACCAAGGCTGATACAATTCCTGTTAGAAAGGTAAAGAATGGATTCCAGATACTGGTTGCCATAGATACACCAGCCAAGTCCATGGTATTGTATTGACCTGTCATAGTCGTATCAACAAAGGAGGCAGAATAATTGGCAAATTGATAAATCAGGATAGGGAAAAATATCTTTAAAAATAAGATAAACTTGTCTTTAAAATGATGGGTTTGGTACATATAGGCTCTCTATTCTTTTGTTTTACAGAGCAGACTCCCACCTAGTTTTGATAGACGATTTGTCCTTTACAGATGGTATATTTAACCTGCCCTTTTAAGGTTTCACCGATGAATGGTGAATTAGCTGCTTTGGAAGCAAAATTGGAGTCCACAAGGCGGTCAGCCTTAGCATCAAAAATAGTGATGTCCGCTGGACCATTCTCAGCCAAGTAACCTGTTTCAAAGTTGTAAAGCTTGGCTGGGTTGTAGGTCATTTTTTCTAGCAATTCCATCAAGCTTAATTCCCCAGTTTCTACCAAATAAGTTAAACCGAGAGAAAGAGATGTTTCCAAACCTGTCATGCCAGATGGTGCTTTGGTGATATCCTCGACATTTTTTTCATCCGCATGGTGAGGCGCGTGATCAGTTGCGATAACTGTGATGACGCCTGATTTGAGACCTTCGATAACGGCACGTCGGTCTGATTCCAAACGAAGTGGCGGATTCATCTTAGCATTGCTTCCTTGTGTCAAAAGGAGCGCTTCGGTCTTAGAGAAATGCTGTGGCGCTACTTCTGCTGTGACTTGCGCACCCAATCCTTGAGCGAACTCCACCACTTTAACACTTTCTTCCTTAGACAAATGCTGGATATGGACATGAGACTTGGTCGCATAGGCAATCATGACATCACGCGCCATCATAGCATACTCAGCCACCCCAGTCGCACCGCAGATATGGAAATGTTCTTTAGCAATATTTTCATTAAAGCCAAGAACACCGTTCAAACCTGGATCTTCCTCATGAAGGCTGATAAAGGTATTGAGTTTTTTGGCTTCTTCCATGGCTTCCTTAACCACTTTACTGCTCTCAAGAGGAATACCGTCATCAGAAAAACCAACAGCTCCAGCTTCTAAGAGTGCCTTAAAGTCAGTCAAGTCTTGGCCATTAAAGTTCTTAGTAATGGTCGCAACTGTCTTGACATTGATTTTTTCCTTGGCAGCTGACTGGAGAACTTCTTGTAAAGTCTCCACATCTGAAATAGTTGGACTGGTATTAGCCATCATGACAACCGTTGTAAAACCACCTGCAGCGGCCGCTAGGGCACCAGTATGGATATCCTCCTTGTGCGTTTGACCAGGTTCACGGAAATGAACATGGATATCAACCAAACCAGGAGCAACGACTAGACCAGTAGCATCAAGCACCTCTGCTCCTTCTTCCTTGATTTCAGGCGCAATTTTGACAATTTTACCATCTTGGACTAGAACATCACACACTTGGTCTAAACCAGACTTAGGATCCATTACACGACCATTTTTGATTAGTAGCATCTACTTTCTCCTTTATTCATAGAAATCGACTTGGGTATCCAACAATTTATCCCCATCATAAATAAACTTAGCTGAAAAGAAGGGTTTGTCCTCTAAAAGCCATTCAACAAAGGTGTGGTCACCTTCCCAAGTTGGCTTGCTCAAAACCTCATCATAGGGAACCCATTCTAAGGTCCCCTCATTGCAGTCGATCAAGTCACCCTCAAACTCTGTCACCTTAAAAACATAGGTGTACCAGTCTAAATCTGGTGTGAATTCAGGAAAAGTGATTACGCCTTTTAGAACTGGCTTAGCTTTAAGCCCTGTTTCTTCGAAGATTTCACGCGCAGCACATTCCTGAGGTGTCTCTCCTCGCTCTAGCTTACCACCCACACCAATCCATTTCCCTTCATGAACATCATTGGGTTTCTTATTACGGTGGAGCATGAGCAGTTCTTTTCCGTTATCAATGTAGCAAATTGTCGCTAACTGAGGCATATTCTCTCCTTATCTAAGCCAGTCGATTGGCTCTTGTCCTGTCTCTACTAAGAATGTATTGGCCTTGGAAAAAGGCTTGGAACCCCAAAATCCTCTGTAAACCGATAAAGGACTGGGATGGGCTGATTCGATAATCAAGTGCTGAGGATTAGTAACCAAGGCCTTCTTCTTACGTGCATAGGCTCCCCAGAGTACAAAAACGACTGGTCTATCTAGATGATTGACCACCTGAATCACTGCATCAGTAAAGGACTCCCATATTTGACCAGCATGACCATTGGCCTGTCCAGCAGGAACCGTCAAACAAGCATTAAGAAGTAAGACTCCTTGCTCAGCCCAAGCTGTCAAATCATGAGATTTCTTAACCCCAATGTCATCTGACAATTCTTTCAAGATATTTTGCAAGGATGGCGGAGCTGGGATAGAATCAGGTACAGAAAAACTCAAGCCCTGCGCCTGACCTGGCCCGTGATAGGGGTCTTGCCCTAAAATCACCACCTTAACTTCTTCAAGCGGTGTAGTCAAGAGAGCCTGAAAAACCTTTTCCTTAGGTGGATAAACAGTTCCCTGAGCATAGACCTGGTTCATAAACTGATTGATTTTCGCAAAATAACCTTCAGGTAATTGCTCCTTAATCAAAGCATGCCAAGACGAGTGTTCCATAGCCAACTCCTTCGTTTTTACTGCCTCTATTATAGCAAAAAGTGGCTATCTAAACCACTTTTTACAGTTTATCTAAGCAATCCAGCAAGTCTTGGTAAGAATGGACTTCGTAGGTTGGCTGGACTTGTGTATGATTTTCGAGGTAATGAGGGTTGTACCAAATCGTGTCAATCCCAGCATTATTGCCACCTTGAATGTCGGCGGTTAGGGAATCTCCAATCATCAGCGTCTTTTCTTTGCTAAAACCTGCAATCTGCTGACCGATTTTTTCGTAAAAAAGTGCATCAGGCTTTTGGGTTTGCAACTGTTCAGAGATAAAAACTTGATTGAAATAAGGTGCCAGACCAGATTGAGCCAAACGTCCCGTCTGTATAGCAGTAATCCCATTTGTCGCAGCATACAGCTCATAATCACGCTCGATAAGGCTGTCCAAGAGTTCATGAGCGCCTGAAAGAGTTTGTCCCTGTTGGGCTAGGTAAAATTGGTAACGTTGGGCAAGAAAACTACCGTCTTTTTCCTGTCCAAAATGACCAAATAAACGAGAAAAGCGCGTGTTAACCAGCTCTTGTTTACTGATTTTCTTCAGCTCCAATTCCTTCCAGAGAGCCTTGTTCATAGGAACATAATAATCTTTATAAGCCTGAATATCTGCAATTCCTTCTTCTTTTAGAAGTTGCGTCAAAGCCACATCCTCAGCAGCATCAAAATCAAGAAGAGTGTGGTCAAGGTCGAAGAGTAGAAATTTGTAGGACAATTTGAGAGTTTTCCTTTCTAAGTACTTAATAGATTAGTTTATTTCTTCTTTTTCTTAGTTTTATTCATCAACATACCAACTACAACTGGAGTAACCACACTTCCAACTTGTCCAACAACTTTAAGTATCTTTTTTGCTTCATCTATTTTTTTGTTTCTACACGATTCGCACTTATTGTGCTTATAACTTGATGGTAAATCCCTAGTACATATCTTGCATTTTTTTATTTCTTTCATTCTAGCACCTCTGTCTCAATATAATCTGGTTTATTTGGCAATTTCATTATAGAAGTTTCAATTTTTGGCAATTCTTTTGTCCAGTAATTTGTTGGCGAAGGATCAAGTAAATCAAGTCTCTCTACTAATTCTTGAGAACTGAGATAAGTTTCGTTAATAAATTTCCCAAAGTAATCCAAACTTTTTTGAGCGGCCTTTTTCTCGCCCAACTCATTATAAGCTATGGCTGCTGATAGTGAAACGATATTTACAGCTGCTAATCCATCTCTAATCTCATTCATACGAGCTTCTATTTTATCTGGTTTATCACCTTTTAATAACTTACCCCAAGTAGAATCTGGTTGTTCTTTAATAAAATTTACATTAGATTTTTGACTAAGCATTAGAAGGTTTCGACTATCTTCTGCATCTGAAATAACTTGTAGTAACATCATTGTTCTAATGTTTGGATCTGATATCTCTCTAGCCTGCAAGAGTTTCTGTTGACAACTATAGGCTATGGCAAGTCTATCTGACTCCTGTCCTTTTCTGACGTCTTCAATAGCATATTGTACATTTTGAATCTCCTCTGCAATCTGAGCCATTTGAATTTGTGACGAATAATCAGCTAACGCTTTATTTAATTCTGGTGTCAATTTAACAGATTTCAATGGTACATTTCCAATGACTTTATTAGTATTAGTATCTACTAATACCGCCAAGAGAGAGCCATCTTTCTTTGTCATTAATTTTAACACTCCTTGAGCAATTTGTTCCCGTTGTTCTGGAGAAAGAATTGCCTGAAAAACCTCTTCAGGTATACTAGATTGGACAACATGGATAAAGGCTGGAACAGAATATAACATTTTTTCTACTTCAGATAAGATTTTATTTGCATTTTTGGCTAAAGGTTGGGCTATTTCTGGTAACTTATTAAAAAACGTTGAGGGTTTTAGTTCATAACCATCAATATCAAGAATATCGAAGTCATCTTCTCCAAAAAATAAAACTTCATCCATAAATTACTACCTCATTATGTTTAAATTATTAGAAATATTATACCATATTAAACAAAATTATGATTTTGATTTTTCTTTAATATTATTTATCCAATTATTTATACTGGAATCTAACATAGAGTAATACTATCCTATACAATTGACAACCCAAATCTTTCAGAATAGAACAATCCTAACTATCGAACACCCTAACTTCATAAATATCCATGCAATTCTAGGCCTAGAATTCCTATAAACTAAATGTTTTGGCACTCTTCTAAGCTATTGATTGCTTTAAATCTAAATTTTTGAAGGATTCTAAAGCTAGAATGATCCCATTACAATTAGTTTTGAATGGTTCACAATTTAGAAACTCTATGGCTTTACTTCTGTTAAATTAAAAAGGAACTGCCCAAGCAATCCCTTTCTGATTTTGTAATAATCTACTTAAACTTTGATAGTAGAGATAAGCAATAACTCACCTATAGACGGAATGATAGGAAGATTCCTTATTTGTTGATTTCAAGTTCAGCCAACTGTGTTTGAATAACTGACAGTTCTGCCCCAGCCTGTAGAAGAGCAGCTGCAGTATAGGCACCTTCTACAATTGGAACACTGTTGATGATGATACTCTTATCACTGAAATCAGCCACCATTTCTAAATTCATTTTAGCAGAACCTAGGTCAAAAAAGGCAAGTAAAGTATCTGCTGGATTTTCAGAAACAACCCTATCTACTTGATCAAAACTAGTTCCAATTCCTCCATCTTCAGTTCCTCCTACATAAGTAATCGGAACATCTTTAGCTACTTCACTAATCAGTTCAACAAGACCTTGTGCAATATTTTTGGAATGTGAAACGATAACAAGACCAATACTTCCCATCAAACCACCCCAGTTTCTAAAAGAGCAGTAAAGAGTAATCCTGATGAGAATGATCCAGGATCAATATGTCCAAGCGAACGTTCTCCTACATAAGATGCCCTTCCTTTAGTTGCAAGTAAATCTTTGGTAGCATTCACTACCTGATCAATAACCTCTTGAGTCAATTGACCAGCAGACAAAGCAGCAATAACAGGAGTCCAAACATCAACCATTGTCTTTTCTCCAACTTCTGCTTTCCCGCGTTTGACAATCATATCCAAACCGCTTTGTAAGATTTCTTCTAATTTCGAATTTGAACCAGCCTTGGACATGCCCATAAAAGCAGAGCCATACAAGGGACCAGAAGCACCGCCTACCTTACTCAGTAGTTGCATTGAGACAAGTTTAAAAACATCACTGCTTGTCTCAAATTGCTTTCCTTCTAAGTTTTCCATAACTGCAGCCATGCCACGCGCCATATTTCCACCGTGGTCTCCATCTCCTATAGGAGTGTCTAGCTCACTAAGGTAATCTTTCTGTTCTTGAATCTTTTCATTAAAAAGTTTCATCCATTCAAGAGCTTGTTCAGCATTCATGCGACATTTCCTCCTAAAGTTTTACCAAGCTGGTGTAGTAACAGGTGCATTTAGAGCATCCAACCACTCATCATCTGCCAATCGAATCAATGTTAATGACAAACCAGCCATATCGATTGAAGTCATATAGTTTCCAATTTTCTTAAATGCCAACTGAACACCTTTTTCATGGAGCAATTTAGCCACATCATTTGCGAATACATATTGTTCCATAAGAGGCGTGCTTCCTAAACCATTAATGAGAAGGCCATAGCGTTCGCCTGATTTAAGTTGGAAACCTTCAGATAATTTTTCAACCAATTCTGATGCCAATTGTGCGGAAGGTTGCATTTTCTCTTTTTTATATCCTGGCTCACCGTGAATACCAACTCCATATTCAAATTCATCGTCTTCTAGAACAAATCCTGGTTTGCCAACTTCAGGAACGGTTGCTCCAGACAAGGCAAGGCCAATTGTTTTAATTTCTAACACAAGTTTATCGGCCAACTCCTTCATTTCAGCTAATGATTTACCAGAACGAGCTGCAGCACCCAAAATTTTATGGACTAAAATAGTACCCGCAACACCTCGACGACCCTGGGTATAGAGACTATTTTCAACAGCGATATCATCATCAACCACAACACTTGCTACATCAATACCTTCCATTTCAGCAAGTTCTTGTGCAATTTCAAAGTTCATAATGTCACCAGAATAGTTCTTGATGACCATAAAGACCCCAGCACCTTCATCAGCTGCCTTAATAGCCTCTAAAATTTGATCTGGAGTAGGTGAGGTAAAGACTGCTCCACAAACGGCAGCAGACAACATCCCGTCTCCTACAAATCCAGCATGACTTGGTTCATGTCCTGAGCCTCCACCTGAAATGAGTCCAACTTTTCCTGTCTTTTCTGCCTTTCTAATGATAACATCAAAACCATCTAAGCGTTCTACCAAGTCATTATGCATAAATGACAATCCCTGCAACATTTCATCAACAACTTGTGTCGGTTCATTTATAATTTTTTTCATGAGAAACTCCTTTCGGCATCAACCTTTGTTTTCGCTTTCATTATATATTTTTTATCGCTGTCTGATAAGGGACAGATTCTATTATTTGTCCCCTTTTAAACCCGTTTCAAACATTTTTTTGGTAAAATGAAGGAAGTAAAAGAAAGGTTTCCTATGGCATCATCACTCATCACAAAAAAACGGATTGCCAAGGCATTTAGAGACCTCTTAGCTACTAGAGAATTTGACAAAATCTCTATTGTAGAGATCATGGAATCAGCTGGCATTCGTAGACAGACCTTTTATAATCACTTTCTTGACAAATATGAACTGCTAGACTGGATATTTGAAAATGACTTAACCGAGTATATCACCAATAACTTGGACTTCATTTCAGGCCAAAAACTATTACAAGAATTATTTCTTTATTTCGAACAAGAGCGTGACTTTTATATTCAACTTTTTGATATTCAAGGGCAAAATAACTTCTATGACCACTTTATAAGTTACTGTCGCTTGCTTGTATCAAAAATTTTAAGAGAATATGGTCAGATTGATATCGATTCATCTGCTTATACTTGTTTTTTGTTAGACTATCATTCACATGCTCTAGCAGAAATCGTGAAGGCTTACGTCAATAAAAAAAGTCCAGTTCCACAACCAGACTTTCTAATCATGACAATTATTGGAAAGAGACCACAATGACATTTATTTCAAATCATAAACAGAACATTATTTCAAGTTACATTTCGGCAACTGTCAGCAGTCATCCTGAATTAGAAAAACACCCTACCTTACCATTAGTCTATCAAAAAAATCACAATCCTCATCAGGTTCCCATATTGTCGGGTGGAGGTTCAGGTCACGAACCTGCTCATATTGGATATGTGGGAGAAGGAATGCTTACTGCTGCTATCTATGGCCAATTATTTACTCCACCTACCAGAACTGAAATCTTAGAGTCCATTCGTTTTTTAAACAATGGTCACGGTGTCTTCATCATTGTAAAAAATTTCGAAGCAGACATCAAAGAATTTAGCTCGGCCATTAACACTGCTAGAAAAGAAGGCATTAAAGTCGGCTATAGTCTAGCACACGACGATATTTCAATTGAACCTCACAATAGATTTCAAATTAGAGGAAGAGGGCTTGCAGGGACAATCTTACTTCATAAAATCCTAGGATTTGCAGCTCAAAATGGTGCCAACATAGAGCAACTAACCGATTTAGGTCATGAACTTGCTCCCGAAATCGCAACGATTGGCTTTGCAAGGAAATCCGCTAGTCTACCCCAAACCACTCTCCCACTATTTAACTTGGAAGAAGGAAATATTTCCTATGGCATAGGGATACATGGCGAAGAAGGATATCGTATCGTCCCATTTCAATCATCGGAAATCCTTGCAAATGAAATTATAAGCAAATTAAGATTGCACTATCATTGGAAAAAGGGTGATCAATTTATATTGCTTGTAAATAATCTAGGCACTACTAGCAACCTAGAAATGGGCATATTTCTCAATGATCTCCTTCAACTCTTAGAAATTGAAGGAGTCACTATTACCTTCATAAAATCAGGCACATTTATGACCAGTCTGGATATGGCAGGTATATCCGTAACTCTATGCCCTGTAAAAAATAAACAATGGTTAGAAGCTCTTAATGCTCCAACGACAGCTTTTGCATGGTAATTTGCTTGTATAACTCAAAAGGGCTACATCACTTGATGGCCCTTTGCTTTTATCTTACGTTTAAAAGAACTCATTCTTGCCATTTCAAATAGGCCATCTATCCCTTACAATTCTTCCGATGAGCTTTGAGTTTTTTCAGAGCCCAATCATAATGACTGGAGGTGCTACTGATAAAATAGGAACCTAGACTTGTCCCTCCTGTCCACTTATAGATACATTTGGTAAATAGGTCGTCATTGCTAAAAACTTCCATCAACTCTAAAACCTCTCTATGTGATTGTTCTAGGAGTCTAGTCGCTTCTTCTAAGGAGGTTTTCTGGTGCTTCTTCCAAAAAGCGACATTCATTTCTCCATAAGTTTTCCAATTATAAGGTTCAGGGAGAAAAAGTTTTTCGTGACCTTCTTGATTAGAATGTATCCAAGTCAAAAGTAACTGCTGCCATTCATAAAGATGGATTAAGACATCCCGTAGATTTTTATCCCTTTTCCAGTGAGCTTCTTTTTTCTTTGGGTCTCTTGAAAAATCAAATGAAGTCTGTAGCTCATCTTCACTTAGTTGGGAGATGAAACGATTGAGCTTTTCATAGTTTTCCTTAGAGGCCAGCATTAGATCCTCTTTTGTTTTCGGTCTAGGCACAGGAGTACTCCCTTCATATTACTAGTTATTATGAGAATTTTTTCTCCTTTAAATCTCTATAACTTATCCTTTAATTTCTCCACAAAGAGATAGGCTGCTGGACAGGTCAAGGTATTCTTAATCGTCAAATGGTTGATTTGATGGATTTTTTTGCGATCAGTATGAGGGAATTCACGACAGGCCTTTGGACGAACGTCATAGATAGAACAGAGATTATCTCCTCCTAGGAAGGGACAAGGCATGGATTTAAAAACCTTGTCCCCATCTTCATCTACTTGCAAAAACTCTGCTTCAAAAGCAGGTAATTTCATCTTAAAATACTTGGCGATTCGTGTAATATCCGCTTCTTTAAAGTCAGGCCCCAATGTCTTGCAACAGTTAGCACAGGCCGTACAATCAATCTCCTCAAAGACTTCTTGGTGAATCTGCTGGGCAATCTTGTCTAGGTTTTTAGGAGGTTTTTTCTTTAGATTGGCTAAAACTTTACGGTGTTCCTTCTGCTTTTGCAAGGCTAGCTGGTGGTAGTACTCAATATCAATTTCTTTAGACATGGTTTCTCTCTTATTCTATTTACTTTCCCCTATTATACCATGCCTCTGCACCATTGAAAAGTGAGCTTTATTAGACTATACTTTTCCAAAATACGTCAAAAAAACCTTGCAACTAGGTTGCAAGGTTAATCACATTAATCAAAGTTAACGTATTCTTTTTGAAGTTCAAGAACTTCTTCCATTGTTGAACACTCTGTAAGGGCACGGTTAGCGTACTCTTCCATCTTAGCAGTATCCAATTTCTTCATCAAGCTACGTGTACGAAGTACAGATGTTGCTGACATAGAGAACTCATCCAAGCCCATTCCGACAAGAAGTGGAACAGCTTTTTGGTCACCAGCCATCTCACCACACATACCAGCCCATTTACCTTCAGCGTGAGCTGCCTTGATAACGTTGTTGATCAAGCGAAGGATTGATGGGTTATATGGTTGGTAAAGGTAGGAAACTTGCTCGTTCATACGGTCTGCTGCCATTGAGTATTGGATCAAGTCGTTTGTACCAATTGACATGAAGTCTACTTCTTTTGCAAATTGGTCTGCAAGCATCGCTGCTGCAGGGATTTCAATCATGATACCAACTTGGATGTCATCCGCAACTGCAACACCTTCAGCAAGAAGGTTTGCTTTTTCTTCTTCATAAACTGCTTTAGCTGCACGGAATTCTTTCAAAAGGGCAACCATTGGGAACATGATACGCAATTGACCATGAACAGAAGCGCGAAGAAGGGCACGGATTTGTGTACGGAACATTGCATCTCCAGTTTCAGAAATAGAGATACGAAGGGCACGGAATCCAAGGAATGGGTTCATTTCATGTGGCATATCGAAGTAAGGAAGTTCCTTATCTCCACCGATATCCATTGTACGAACAACCACTGGTTTACCATTCATTCCCTCAAGAACAGCTTTGTATGCTTCATACTGCTCATCCTCAGTTGGGAAGTCTTGAGAATCCATGTACAAGAACTCTGTACGGTAAAGTCCAACAGCTTCAGCACCGTTGTTGTTAACACCTTCAACGTCTTTTGGAGTACCGATGTTAGCAGCCAACTCGAAGTGTTTACCGTCAGCAGTCACTGTTTGAGCATCTTTCAAAAGTGCCCATTCAGCTTTTTGTTTAGCATAAGCTTCACCAGCTGCTTTAAATTCTGCCGCTTGTTCATCTGTTGGGTTGATAATCACTTCACCAGTAATTCCGTTAACGGCAAGGATATCACCGTCTTTCACTACTTCAGTGATGTTATTTGTTCCCAATACAGCTGCAATTTCAAGTGTACGTGCCATGATAGCTGAGTGGCTTGTACGTCCACCGATGTTTGTTACAAAAGCTTTTACAAAGTTTTTGTCCAATTGAGCTGTATCAGATGGTGTCAAGTCATGCGCAATCACAATTACTTCTTCATTGATAGAAGCTGGGTTTGGCAATTTCTTACCAAGAAGGTTTGCCAATACACGTTTTGTCACGTCGCGGATATCCGCTGCACGTTCTTGCATGTATGGGTTGTCTTCCATGCCTTCAAAGATAGTGATGAACATGTCAGTCACTTCTTTAAGACCTGCTTCTGCATTGACTTTCTTAGCACGGATTGTTTCTTTAATCTGACCAATCAATTCTGGGTCAGAAAGAACCATCAAATGAGCGTCAAAAACTTGAGCCGCTTCTTCACCAAGCGTACCTACAGCTTTCTCACGGATAAGAGAAAGCTCGTTTTGAGAAGCTTCAAGAGCTACATCCAAACGAGCCTCTTCTGCGTTTGTATCTTCGACTGAAATCGTCTCGAATGACAAATCCGGTTGAACGAGTAGATATGCTTTTGCAACTGCAACACCGTCAGATGCCGCGATTCCTTTAAGCATTTCTGTCATTTTCCTTATGCCAATCCTTCTTTTTCCATTGTTTCTGAGATTGCAGCGATAGCATCATCTGCATCTGCACCTTCAGCTGAGATAGTTACGTCAGCACCTTGGCCAACACCAAGACTCATAACACCCATGATTGATTTAAGGTTAACTGATTTACCTTTGTACTCAAGAGTGATATCTGAAGCAAATTTGCTAGCCGTTTGTACCAACAATGTTGCTGGACGTGCGTGAATACCTGTTTCTGCCACTACGTGGAAATCTTTAGAAGCCATAGTTTGACTCTCCTTTTGTTCTTTCTTATTTGAGTTATATGTGATAACCCTTACAATTTGGTATTATATCATCTTCTAGGATTTTTTTCAAGCATTTTATGGGATTTATTCGATTTCCTTTCAGATAACTTCCTGAAAATCTTCTATTCTAGATAACAAAACACAGGATATAGTTTTCCAAAAAACTACTTGTAGGATAATCATCACTATTTTACAAAACAAACACTACATATTGTGCTTTATGGTATCATGTGCAAAAACAGACCACTATATTTAGTTTTAAATCATTGACAAAAATTTATTTTCTGATATACTAAGAAAGTAATCTATTTTGAAAAAGGAGTTACACAATGGTAACCGTTTATTCTAAAAACAACTGTGTCCAATGTAAGATGACTAAACGTTTCTTAGACAGTAATAATGTCGCTTATCGTGAAATCAATCTTGATGAGCAACCTGAGTACATCGATCAAGTTAAAGAGCTCGGTTTCAGCGCAGCTCCTGTTATCCAAACACCAACTGAAGTCTTTTCAGGTTTCCAACCAGGAAAATTGAAACAATTAGCATAATCTTAGTACATCATCCAGAAGAAACTGCTTCTAGGGCTAACTTAGAAGCCTTTCTTTTGTAATTAGATAAGGGAAATTTTATGGGATTAAAACATCTTGAGGACGTGACTTACTTCCGTCTCAATAACGAAATCAACCGTCCTGTCAATGGACAAATCATGCTTCATAAAGATAAGGAAGCCTTGGATGCTTTCTTTAAAGAAAATGTAGTTCCAAACACTATGGTTTTTGATTCAATCAAAGATAAAATCAATTACCTCATTGAAAACAACTACATCGAAACAGCCTTTATCAAGAAATACCGTCCAGAATTTTTGGAAGAATTGCATCAATTTATCAAAGAACAAAACTTCCAATTCAAGTCTTTCATGGCAGCCTATAAGTTTTACAATCAATATGCCTTAAAGACTAACGACGGTGAATATTATCTTGAAAGTATGGAAGACCGCGTCTTCTTTAACGCCCTTTATTTCGCTGATGGTAATGAAGCTATTGCCATCGATATTGCCAATGAAATCATCCACCAACGCTACCAACCTGCCACACCTTCCTTCTTGAATGCTGGACGTGCTCGTCGTGGGGAGTTGGTATCTTGTTTCCTGATCCAAGTAACTGATGATATGAACTCTATCGGACGTTCTATCAACTCAGCTCTTCAACTTTCACGTATTGGTGGTGGTGTGGGAATTACTCTCAGCAACCTTCGTGAAGCTGGTGCTCCTATCAAGGGCTATGAAGGAGCAGCTTCTGGTGTCGTACCAGTTATGAAGCTTTTTGAAGATAGCTTCTCTTACTCAAACCAATTAGGTCAACGTCAAGGTGCCGGTGTTGTCTACCTCAACGTCTTTCACCCAGATATCATCGCCTTCCTTTCCACTAAGAAAGAAAACGCCGATGAAAAAGTTCGTGTCAAGACCCTTTCACTTGGTGTCGTGGTACCCGATAAATTCTACGAATTGGCTCGTAAAAATGAAGAAATGTACCTCTTCAGCCCATATTCTGTAGAACTTGAATATGGTGTGCCATTCAACTATATCGACATCACTGAAAAATACGATGAATTGGTCGCAAATCCAAACATCCGCAAAACAAAAATCAAAGCGCGTGATTTGGAAACTGAAATCTCTAAATTGCAACAAGAGTCTGGTTACCCTTATGTCGTCAACATTGATACGGCTAACCGTGCAAATCCTGTTGATGGTAAGATTATCATGAGTAACTTGTGTTCTGAGATTCTTCAAGTTCAAGAACCAAGCTTGATCAACGATGCTCAAGAATTCCTTCAAATGGGAACGGACGTTTCATGTAACCTTGGTTCAACCAACGTAGTCAACATGATGACTTCACCTGACTTTGGTCGTTCTATCCGTGCTATGGTTCGTGCCCTTACTTTCGTTACAGATAGTTCGCACATCGTAGCTGTTCCTACCATCGACCACGGAAATAGCCAAGCCCACACCTTTGGTCTTGGTGCCATGGGACTTCACAGCTACCTTGCCCAACAATTGATTGAATATGGATCGCCTGAGTCTGTTGAATTTACAAGCATCTACTTTATGCTTATGAACTACTGGACCTTGGTTGAGTCAAACAATATCGCGCGTGAACGTGGTATTACCTTCCATAACTTTGAAAAATCAGACTATGCTAACGGAAGCTACTTCGACAAGTATGTGACAGGCGAATTTGTTCCAAAATCAGACCGTGTTAAAGAACTCTTTAAAGATGTCTTTATTCCAAGCGCTGCTGACTGGGCTGAACTTCGCGACAAGGTTCAAGCAGATGGACTTTACCACCAAAACCGTCTTGCTGTAGCGCCAAATGGTTCTATCAGCTATATCAACGACGTTTCTGCTTCTATCCACCCGATTACGCAACGTATCGAAGAACGCCAAGAGAAGAAAATCGGTAAAATCTACTACCCTGCTGCTGGATTGTCAACAGAAACCATTCCTTACTACACTTCTGCTTACGACATGGATATGCGTAAGGTGATTGATGTCTATGCTGCTGCAACTGAGCACGTGGACCAAGGACTTTCACTCACACTCTTCATGCGTAGTGACATTCCCAAAGGACTTTACGAATGGAAGAAAGAAAACAAACAAACGACACGTGACTTGTCTATCCTTCGTAACTATGCCTTTAACAAGGGAATCAAGTCTATCTACTACGTCCGTACCTTTACAGATGATGGTGGAGAAGTCGGTGCCAACCAATGTGAAAGCTGTGTGATTTAATCTTTTCTTGAGGAAACTACATTTACTCAGGCTATCGATTCATTTATCAGACTGAACTGGAATAAGCATCTATACTATGAAATAACAAAAAAGTCGGTCTTCCGACTTTTTGTGCGATACTCCTCTAGAATTATGATAAAATAGAAATAATTGTGAGTTCGCAATATTAAACACAGAAAGAGATTTCAAATGGAAACTTACTACAAAGCCATTAACTGGAATGCCATCGAAGATGTCATCGACAAATCAACTTGGGAAAAACTGACGGAGCAATTCTGGCTCGATACACGTATTCCCTTGTCTAACGACTTGGATGACTGGAGAAAGCTATCAAATGTAGAAAAAGACTTAGTTGGAAAAGTCTTTGGTGGTCTAACCCTTCTCGACACTATGCAATCTGAAACTGGAGTTCAAGCCCTTCGCGCAGACATCCGTACACCGCATGAGGAAGCTGTTTTCAATAACATCCAATTTATGGAATCCGTCCACGCAAAATCTTACTCTTCTATCTTCTCTACCCTAAATACCAAGGCTGAGATTGAAGAAATTTTCGAATGGACCAATACCAATCCTTACCTACAAAAGAAGGCTGAGATCGTCAACGAAATCTACCTCAACGGTAGCCCACTTGAAAAGAAAGTTGCCAGCGTCTTCCTTGAAACCTTCCTCTTCTACTCAGGTTTCTTCACTCCCCTCTACTATCTTGGTAACAACAAACTAGCCAACGTTGCGGAAATCATCAAATTGATCATTCGTGATGAGTCTGTTCACGGAACCTACATCGGTTACAAATTCCAACTTGGTTTCAATGAACTACCAGAAGATGAGCAAGAAAAACTCAAGGATTGGATGTACGACCTGCTCTATACTCTTTATGAGAATGAAGAAGGTTATACAGAGAGTCTCTATGACGGTGTTGGTTGGACGGAAGAAGTTAAAACCTTCCTTCGCTACAATGCCAACAAGGCACTCATGAACCTGGGACAAGATCCACTCTTCCCAGACTCAGCAGATGATGTCAACCCAATCGTCATGAACGGTATTTCAACAGGAACTTCCAACCACGACTTCTTCTCTCAAGTCGGAAATGGTTACCTTCTTGGTGAAGTTGAAGCTATGCAAGACGATGACTACAACTACGGTTTGGACTAAGTCATCTATTTTATGAGTGATAACAAATATCATGGTTTGTTTAAAACAACCATGATATTTTTGTTTTTGTTTTCTTTTGTTTTTTAAATTGATTGATTGAATACTTTATGATAAAATAGTAATAGAAATAGAGGTGATAACGATGTTAAAGCAGGAAAAACTAGATAATATTCTAGAAACGGTAAATACAAAGGGAACTATTACTGTAAAAGAAATCATGACTCGCTTGGATGTGTCTGATATGACTGCTAGACGCTACTTGCAAGAGTTGGCAGACAAGGATCTACTTGTTCGGGTTCACGGTGGAGCTGAGAAAATTCGCACAGGTTCTATTTTAAACAATGAACGTTCCAATATCGAAAAACAAAGCTTACAAATCGCAGAAAAACAAGAAATTAGTCGTTTTGCCGGTCATTTAATTGATGAGGGAGAGACCATTTTTATCGGCCCAGGTACAACCTTGGAATCTTTTGCCCGTGAACTGCCAATCGATAATATTCGTGTTGTAACAAACAGTTTACCAGTCTTTCTCATCCTAAACGAACGAAAACTAACAGATTTGATTTTAATCGGTGGAAACTATCGCTCTATCACTGGAGCCTTTGTGGGAACACTAACCTTGCAAAATTTGGCCAATCTACAATTTTCTAAAGCTTTCGTTAGCTGTAATGGTATTCAGGACAATGCGATTGCGACCTTTAGTGAAGAGGAAGGTGAATCCCAACGCATCGCCCTCAACAATTCCAATAAAAAATACTTACTAGCTGACAATAGTAAATTCAATAAATTTGATTTCTATACCTTCTACAATATCTCTGATATTGATACCATCGTTTCAGATTCTAAACTGAGCAAAGAAACGTTTGAACAACTTTCAAAACAAACAAAAATTATTCTTTCTAAACCATAAAACTGAGGATTGATAAAATATAAAATGCGTCATATCAAGAAAATAAGAATCTTGATATGACGCATTTTTTGATGAAGATTTTTACAAAGAGTTTCCTAGATTCTTTATGATTGTTGAAACGGCATAAAATCTGAATCAAAGGAGATATTATCCCATTCTTCAGGATTGATAAAATTTAAAAACAGATTTTTAAATTCTTCCAGCTCATAATCTGAATGACAAATCCATTCTTTACCAGTCGAGACATACCATTTTCCGAGACTTTTCAATTCTTCATTCGTCAAACACGGTATTTGAGAACATTTTTCGAAATTTATAATATAAACTTTTTCATAAATTGATTGGATAAAATCTTTGAACATCTTTTTGCCTCACTAGAATTCTATATCTAATTACTCATTCTACTACTCAATCACTTGAGTTTCCGCTACTTTCTTGTACCAGTGAGCTGATTTCTTAGGATAACGTTCTTGAGTTTCAAAGTCTACATAAAAGAGACCGTAACGTTTCTCATATCCATTTGACCATGAGAAGACATCCATTAATGACCAAATGAAGTAACCTTTTACATTAGCGCCATCTGCAATCGCATCAGATAATACTTCCAAGTGTTGTTTGACATAATCAATACGGCCATCATCGTAAACAGTGTTATCAACGAACTCATCTTTATATCCAAGACCATTTTCAGTGATGTAAATTTTCTTATAGTTCGGATAATCTTTCTTCACGCGCATGATTTGGTCATACAAACCTTGAGGGTAGATAATCCAATCCCAGTCCGTACGTGGTACATAATCAGGAGCTACACGACGACCAACACCTTTGATTTGGTATTTAGAGCTTCCTTTTTCACCTTTACCATTATGGATGATTTCAGTTTCTCCATCAAAGGCTTCCATCCAGTCACTCATATAGTAGTTAATTCCTAGGAAGTCATTCAAGTCTTTTGCGGCTTCTAATACTTCGAAATCTTCTTCACGAAGATCTAAGCTACCACCATTGGCAGCCAAGATAGCCTCTACCCCTGCCAGAGTCTTTTCAGAGTAGTGACCCAGATAAGTTGCATCCAATATAAATTTGTTATGGATAATGTCCTCCAACTCTGCCGCAATAACATCTGCAGGATTTTCAGGATCAAGTGGGTACTTGGTTGGGAGAGCGTGCACGACACCAATTTCACCTTTATAACCTTTATCTTTATATAGCTTGACTGCACGCGCATGAGAAACCATCATATTGTGGTGAGATTGAAATACTTTGGCAAGGTCGTACTGAATACCTGGAGGGAATTTACCAACTAAATATTGACCATCACCGATTGGTCCAATTTCATTGAATGTTGTCCAATAGTTTACTTCTGGAAATTCTTCAAAACAGAAGGCCGCGTAGTCTACAAAGTATTCGATATTTTCACGGTTTAAGAAGTCTCCATTTGAGTGGAGAGCTTCTGGCGTGTCGAAGTGATGAAGAGTTACAAAAGGCTCAACATGACGTTTATGGCACTCCGCAAATAAATTATGATAAAACTCAACACCTTTCTGATTTACTTGACCATAACCTGGAGGGAAAATACGTGACCAGGCAATGGAAATTCGAATGCCATTGACACCATACTCTTCTGCTAGCTTTAGGTCAACTGGGTATCGATTGTAAAAATCACTGGCTGGTTCTGCAGTGTACCAGTAGTTATCTTCAAGATATTTATCCCACGCTACTGGTCCTTTACCATCAGTATGTGTAGCACCTTCTGCTTGATAGGCAGCTGTTGCGCCACCGAAAATAAAGTCTTTTGGCAATGTTTTTGTCATTTTTTTCACCTATTTCTTGATTTAAATAAAGTAAAAGTGAGAGGAGAGGAGTCAGTGAGCCATCCTTCTCCATCTCACTTCTTGTACCAAGTCACCAAATTGTGACATGAGGAGGTAAAAACGATATCTTTTTACCGACGAATTAATAAGGCGATTAGGAAATTCGCCATAGCGATTTCCGTAACGAGAGGAAACTATTTCATAGTCCCTATTATTAATCGAATTGTGACATGAGGAGGTAAAAACGATATCTTTTTACCGACGAATTAACAAGGCGATTAGGAAATTCGCCATAGCGATTTCCGTAACGATAGGAGACTGTTTCACAGTCCCTATTGTTAATCGAATTGAGCTTGTACAAATGCAAGAGCACCTTTTCCATCACGGGTTAATTTGATGTATTGAGCACCTTCTGTCTTGGCAAGTTTAATACCGAGTTTATCTGTTTCTGCTTTCATATCTTCAAAGTTTGAAGCAACTTGAGGAGCAAGGATAACAAGATCAAACTCTGGCAACATTTCACGGTGAGCACCATAGCCACCTGCTGCTGCTTTCACAGGGACATTGTATTCTGCTGCTGCCTTATTCAAAGCATTCGCAAGAAGTCCACTTGTCCCTCCACCTGCACAGAGAACGAGGACATTTGTTTCTTCAGTGATTGTATTTTGTGCTGCTTCTACACCAGCTTTTTCAAGAATAGCATCTGCTTTCGCAGTGTTGAAGTTTGCAGCAACTTTTTCTTTCAATTCATCATTAGACTTACCTGATCGCTCTTCTTCAAGAATTTGTTCATCATAGACTTTAAGGAATGGATAGTAAATGACTACGTCAACCACAATTAGAAGGGCAGCAAGAATGAATGATAGAACTTGGAAGTTAGTACCAAGAACTAGACCTAGTGGAGCTGGAGTTGTCCATGGTAGATTAGCAGTAAATGAGTTCATTCCAAGAGTTTCAATGAAGAATTTGAAGATCCATACGTTAGCGATAGGAGCAAAGATAAATGGAATGAAGAAGATTGGGTTCAATACAAGTGGTGCACCAAACAAGATTGGTTCATTTACACCAAAGAAAGTTGGAACTACTGAAGCACGTCCGATTGCACGGTTACGTTTTGATTTTGTTAACCACATGAACATGAATGGAACAACTAGTGTCGCACCTGTACCACCCATGGTAACGATAAACATTTGTGTACCAGAAGTAAGAATCTTGTCAGCGTGCATACCTTGTTGGAGAAGGTTCAAGTTGACTTCGGCATTTGCATAGGTAATAGCTGCGATAGCAGGCTCAACGATAGATGGACCATGGATACCAACAAACCAGAAGAAGGCAAAGGCACCAAAGATAATGGTAATACCTAGATAACCATCAGCAGCAGAGAATAATGGTGCAAAGAATTTACCGATTGATTCTGCTACACTAGCACCAACAAAATGACGAGCTAGTAAATCAAGAGCATAAAGAGAAACAACTGATAGAGTGAATGGGATCACATCTTTAAAGACTTGTGAGATATTTGGTGGAACTTCGTCAGGCATGCGAATAGTGACATTGTTCTTAACACAAACCTTATAGATAGCTACGGTAACAAAGGCAGCAAGGAAGGCTGAAAGCAAACCTTTTGTCCCCAAGAATCCAGTAGCTAGGCCATTTTCGATAGGATCAGCTGCCAACATCAACAAACCAACAATTGCTGCCAACAATGTTGACATATAGTTGATTTGATTGGTTTTCTCCATGCTACGGTTGACTGAGTCAGTCAATGATTTAGCTGTTGTACCAGCTACCAAGAGAGCCAGAATCCCCATTGAATAGCTGTAAGGTTTCATCAGAAAAGCTACAACATCATCAGACCATTTAAAGCCCCATGAGTTTGGTACAAAGGCAATCAAGATAAAGATACTTGAGAAGAGAATAACAGGCATACCTGCAATGAAACCATCACGAATAGCTCGAAGATAGATATTACGAGATAATTTTTCAAAGAAAGGCTTTCCTTTCTCGATAAATGCAATTAGTTTATTCATTATTTAACTCCTCTCTTGTACAGTTCAATTAAATGGTGCATCAAATCTTTTAACAAGATAGTTGTCATCAAGTGATCTTGACCATGCATCATGGTCACACTATAAGCTAAATCTTCACCAGCTGCTTCCTTAGTCAATAGACTTGTTTGAGCGTGGTGAGCTTCAGCAATGCAAGAACCAGCTTCCTCAACTAAGCTATCCGCTTTTGCAAAATCACCAGCTTCAGCAGCCTTCAAGGCTTCCAATAGTTTTGAACGAGCATCGCCAGCATAGGCTACGATTTCAAAACCTAACAATGTTACTTCTTCTCTATTCATGATAGAATTCTCCTTATATAGTTTTAATTAAATTTTTTATGACAATAAACGTTGGATATGTAGAACTAGATAAACACGTTCACTTTTATACAAATCAAGACCCGTATGTTGCGTAATCACATCATAGATCTTGGAACCAATCTCGAACGCTTTTGGATAGGATCGTTTGATATGGTCTTCCATATCCAGAAGCGATTGGTTATCATCTCTAGAGCGGTCTAAATAATCCAAGAAATAATTCAAATGTATCATAAAGCGATCATAGAAATGATTATTCTTTTTGGTTCGTTGAATTGCATAGTCCTTTAGCACTTCTTCAACATTGCTGAGAATTTCTTTCCTCTTATCAATCGACTCAACCACTTGGACTTCATTCTCACCCTCAGCATTGATGAAATGATAAGCAATCCGAATAATTTCATCCTCAGGAAAATGATCCGCTAGCTTCTGACGGTAAATTTCAAATGCTTCATTTGCGATTTGAAAAGCGACAGGATACTTAGTGGAAATATCTGGCAGATTACTATCCTTGTACCTTCCTTGTGCTAGAGCTTGGTAAGAACAGTAAATATGATCTGTCAAGGTTACGTAGAGATACTCTTGAATCGGATAATGATATTTCTTTGATAGCTTATCAATGATTTCATAAGTCACTGTGATAAAATCAAGCGGAACATCTTTGAGGAGAGCCATAAAGTTTTCTCTTGACTCTTCGGTCTTCATCCGAAAGATTTTCTCCACCTGATGTTCAGCAATCAAATCCCCCTTCTTTTTCCCAAATGCAATCCCCTTACCAATCACAATCACTTCTTCTCCTTTATCATTTCTGACAAGCGAGACATTGTGATTCATTGGATTTAGAATTCGATACATGTCAACCTCCTTTTAAATCTTAAAGGTATATTAGTACAAAAAATGACCACAAATGAACTAGAAAATCAGCCGATTTCTAATTCACCTGTGATCATGCCTAATATTACTTAGTAACACTCACCTTGTATTAATTTGTGATTTAAGTATAGCACAAGTAGGTTGTTTTGTAAACCTTTACATGAAACTTTTTTTAAAATTTTTTTAGATTCATGTTCCTAACCCAGGAGGACTTGCTTACACGCGTTCTTTCCATGAAGTCGCTGTTGTTTGAAGAACTTTATTGAGTTCGTCAATATTTTCAAAACCAGTTGTGCGTAGCCATTCGCGAGCTGCTGTTTCACCATCTTTGATGTATGCTTCAACTGATCCAGCCCATGTAGCACGACCACAAAGAACTCCGTTAAAGTTTGCACCTGATTCATGAGCAAATACAAGAGTATCTTGGAAGAGCTTAGCTGATACACCAGCACTCAAGTAAATGTATGGCAAGTTAGTTGCTTCATCTTGAGATTTGAAGAAGGCTGCTGCTTCTTCACGTGTGTAAACCACTTCACCCTCAGCGAATCCTTCAACATATTTAATGTTAACAGGTACTTCTACTTTCAAGACATCAATGTTAAAGCGTGGGTCTGAGAAGACTTTCATAGCACCAATAACTTTGTGTGGTTTTACTTTAGCATATTCTACAGAACCTGCGTCAGCAATTTTTTCATCGTAAGCAAGGATTTCAAGGAAGAATGGGATATCTTCAGCCACACACTCAGAACCGATACGTTCGATGTAAGCTTGTTTTTCTTGGTTAAGTTCGTCTGAGCTATCTACATCATAATAAAGCAAGAATTTAACTGCATCTGCACCTTCTTCTTTGATACGTTTTGCAGACCAAACATCCAAGCAGTCTGGCAAGCGTTTTGTGCTTGTTGTGTCGTAACCTGTTTTTTCATAAGCAAGGAGAAGACCTGCTTTTTCATCAAGAGCTTTAGTCGCTGGAAGTCCATATTCAGGGTCAAGAAGCATAGATGAAGCGTATTTAGTCAATTCATCTGCTACCAAGACTTTAAGTTCTTCCATTTGAGCCACAGTTGGTTCTTCTGTTTGGTGTTGAGCCATAAGGCGTTTCAAAGCACCACGTTGGTCAAAAGCAAGAGCTGAGATGATACCATTTTCATCAGAAAGTTTTTCTAAGCGTGCACGTTTTTGTTCTGTTAAAGCCATTTTATACCCCTTTTACTATTAATTGATTATATAGAGCTTGATAGTTAGCCATGTTGACATGACCAGTCATTTTTTCTTGAGCATTGAGCATACCAAGGACATTTGCCTTGATGAGGAGTTCTTCATCCGATTCTTTATGAAGAAGACCTGAAGAAATCCCTGCCACAGTAGAGTCTCCAGATCCGACAGGATTGACTACCTGGATTCTAGGAATATCCACCTTGTAGAAAGTGTCCCCATGTTTGGCAAAGGCACCGTTAGCACCAAGTGAAACGATAATCCATTCAATCCCTGCAAACAATGGTTCTTGAAGGACTTCTTTTAATTCATCCAAATCCTCAGAAACTTCTCTTCCTAGAAGTTGAGACAATTCCTCATTATTTGGTTTGATGACTGTTGGTTTATGTGGTGATTCAAGAACCGCCTGAAGTGCTGCACCAGAGCAGTCCAAGACAACAGGTTTGCCAGCTTGATTGGCAAGTTCCACCAAGCTCGCATAGTAATCAACTGGAAGACCAGCTGGGAGACTACCTGAGATGGCTACTACTTCAACTGACTCCAAGAGTTTTTTGAAATGTTCCAAAAAGTCTTGACCTTCCTGTTCCAATACAACAGGACCTTTTTCAAGAACTTCTGTTTGGTTGTCTCCGTGGAGAATAGCGATACAGTTACGAGTTTCTCCCTGAATAGAGAAGAAATCTTTCTTAACGTTATCATCGATATGTTCAACCAAAAACTCACCAAGTTTACCACCCACTAAACCAGTAGCAAGGACAGAATCACCGAATTCTGAAAGTACTCGAGTAACGTTTAGTCCTTTACCACCAGCAGTTTTGGTTACATCCACCACACGATTGACAGTATCAATCTTCAACTCATCCAAAGGATAGGAAATATCGATGGATGGGTTCATTGTGACTGTTAAAATCATAGGTCACCTCTTAGTCGTGGTATTCTCCGCGATCCCATTTTTCAAGGAATTCAGTGAAGAAGTTTGCGTCTGTTTGTTGAGCATTGTGACTTTCAACGTGTTCAATTTTCGCAATCAATTTTTTGTTTTCTTCAGTTGGTTTGTATTCAGCATGGATGAAAGCTTCGATGATATCGCACATGAGCAATTCACCAGTAATCTTACCACCAAAACCGATAACGTTAGCGTTCAATTGTTCTTTAGCATAAAGGGCTGTTGTCATATCACGAACTAAGGCAGAACGGACACCTGGAACTTTATTTACAGCGTTGTTGATACCAACACCAGTACCACAGATACATACCCCAAGATCAGCTTGACCGCTAGTTACAGCTTCCCCTACTTTTTTACCAAAGATTGGGTAGTGAGTACGTGTATGGTCATATGTACCAAAGTCAATGACTTCATATCCTTTTGATTTCAAAAATTCTGAAACCGCTATTTTTTCATCTGTTACGATGTGGTCACATCCAATTGCAATTCTCATTTTTAACTTACCTTTCTTACTGTAATCTAATTAGCACATTTTGTTCAACATGTCGACACGAATTTGGTGACGTCCACCATCGTATTTACCATTAACAAATCCTTTAGCAATGTTTTTAGCCAATTCATCACCGACAAGTTGTGCACCCATAGTGATCATACGTGAGTTGTTGTGGCCACGAGTCATATAAGCTGAACGTTCGTCAGAAACTTCTGCAGCAACCATTCCTTTGATTTTTGTTGCAACCATGAAAGGACCAGCACCATAAGCATCAATCACGATACCAAGGTTTTGTTCTTCTTTGTTTACTTCTGCAGCAACAGCAAGAGTCACATCAACAAAGTCTTGACCTTCAGCTGTAACATCCACAACGTGGAAGTTTTCTTTTTCCAAGAAGTCTTTCACAACTTCTTTCAATCTCAAACCTGCAGCATCTGCACCGATAACAATAGACATATTGTATACTCCTTTTTATTTTTCTTGGCTAGTAAAAACTTTTATAGTTAGTAGTTTACCTACAAGAAGTTTTCTAGCAGTTTATTGACAAATTGGATTGAATGAGATGAATGACACCTTATTCAAGTTTAGGAAACCAGTTTCCTAGAGATAATCCTTCTCCACTAAAGAGAATATAACAAGTGATTATTTGTTTGTTACAAACATCGTTTGTTGCTTACAAACATAATATACTCCTATTTTTGAAAAAAGTCAACAGTTAATGTTTGTTTTTGTGGTTTTTTATCTAAAAGATTTCGATATCAAAACCAGTTTGATCCACTTGACCAGGTTCTAGGAGACGAACATTCTTCTTATCTTCTAGATGATCTCCTTCTTCAAGAGATGTTGACAAGCCTGACCATGGTTCAAAAGCAATGAAAGGACCTTTATTCAAAGTTGACCAGATAATAAGATTTGGAAACTCTGCAAAGTGTACTTTCAACCCTTTATCATGTTTACGAGAACGAAGGGCAATTGTTCTAGATTGTAATTCATCTAAGGTAACTGCATCTGTGCTAAACAAATCATAGCTGAGGTCTACTTCTTTTTGACCGTCTAGCCATGGACTTCTATCTTGGAAATCCAACATACCTGTTTCTGGGAAAGGACGTGGAACAGAGCAAGTCTCTTCTTTCTCAAACTCTAGATAATAATCTTCATAGACTTCATCATCAAGTAGAGGACAATTAAAGCCTGGATGTCCACCAATAAAGTAAGGCATGACCTTGCTAGCTTCTTTATTGAAAATCTTGTATTTAGTCCGTACTGTCTTTCCAGTAAGGATATAAGTGATTTCTAAGCGGAAATGATAAGGGTAGTTCTGATAGCTATTCTCATCGTCTTCAATTGCAAAAGTTACACTGTTTTCCGTTTGTTCAACTAATTCAAATACTTTCTTACGAACCAGACCATGACGAGGAATCTTTCCTTTTCTTTCTTGCCCTTTCTCATCTATATAGAAAGCTGTATCATCTCTCAATGAACCACAAATGGGAAAGAGAACAGGAGCTTGTCCACTCCAATAAGTAGCATCCCCTTGCCACAAATACTCAAGTCCTTCAGCATCTTTTATAGAAGACAGAGCCCCACCAAAACTGTTAAATTGAACACTTAATTGTTCTGATTTTAATTCAATTACCATTATTTTCTCCGATTTCTTGATAGTTTATAAAAAACTAGGCTGTCACTCCTAATGGATGTCGACAACCTAGCTTTAACAATTTACATTTTATAGGAGCGCATTATTTTGCTTTCGCTGCGTACTCTTCGTTACGTTTGATCATTTGTTTTCTGTACCAAGCAAAGATACCGATATAGAATACAAGGAAGACTACAGCACCAAGGATTGCTTTGATATCACCTGTTGTAGTGTTACCAATTGTCCAACCAAGAAGTTTTTCGATTGGTCCTTCAAGAGTTGAGTGAGTGATCAATTGAGTTTCGCTCACCCCTGCTGGGAAGGCACCTACACCTTTAGCAAGTTCTGTTGCAAATGGTGCGATAAGTGTACCTGAAAGAAGGAAGAGTGGCAACAATAGTGTTCCGAAGATAATCATACGGAGCAATTTACCACGTGTTACCACCAAGAGAGCTGGTGTAACACCCATAGCGATGATACCGGCAAGTGGCAAGATACCATTTCCGACTTTTGAAAGAAGCACTGCTTCAATCAACATGATTGGTGCAAGTACGTTGGCACAAGCCCAGATTTCAGCACGACCAGCGATGAATGGCCAGTCAAGACCGATATTGAATTTACGTCCTTGAAGACGTTTAGTAGCAACGTTTGTAATACCTTGTGAAAGAGGTTCTACAGCGGCGATGAACCATGAACCGATAAGTGAGAAGAGTTCCAAAGATACACCGGCAGTCAAACCAAGAGACAACCAACCTTTGATAACTAGACGCCATTTATCTGCATCGACAACACCTTCAATTGGATGTGGAGTTCCCATAATACCGATAACGATACCAAGGATGAAACCGATGAAGAATTTAGATCCCCAGAAACCGATTTTCTTGTTCAATTTAGCAGCATCAAAGTCATATTTATCAAGACCTGGGAAGAATTTTTCAAAAATCTTATCCAAAACCATGATAACTGGGTTCATCATGTAGTTCATGTGAGTTGAAGTCATTGGTGATGAACTTGGTGCATTAAGAAGGTCATCAAATGTAGGTTTCATCAAGTCAGAGTTGATAATCTTCAACACACCAACAAGGACGATAGCTGCTGTAGCAATCAAGAGTGAAACCCCTTGGCTCACACCGTTATTGTCTGCATACCATTTAATCAAAAGACCTGTGATAGACAAGTGCCAGATATCGAAGATATCGACGTCAAGTGTATCTGTTTTCTTCATAGCAAGCATCACTATGTTGACAATCAACATAATGAGCAAGAAGTAAAGTGTCCAAGCAGAACCCCAAGTGATTGTAGCAAGTGGTGCCCAACCAACGTCGGTAATACTCAATTGAATACCAGTATTTTCAACGAATTTTGCAAGCGACGCTGAGAAAGCAGTGTTTAGCATACCGATGATAGCACCGATACCAGTAAGAGCGATGGCAAGTTTGATACCACCTTCAAGTGCTTTGGAGAATTTCACTCCAAAAAGTAGAGCCAATATTGTCAAAATGATCAACATGATGACAGGACCACCCATATCTAAGACGGGTGTAAAGACCTTTTTGATTAGGTCAAAGATTGCATCCATAACAGTTCCTCCCTTTTTTATGTTATATGAATGTTAACAAATTAAAATTAGCTTAATCCGTGTTCTTTGATAGCTGCTTCAATATTGTCAAATACTGGAGCACTCATAGCTGGGATACGGAATAAGATTGGTCCAGCTTCGATAACTGGAATACCTGGGTCAAATCCAAGGTCTGTCGCAGCAATTGGTGTGAAGATGTCATAACCTTTGATAAGGTCTTCGTTAACGTCTTTTACCATAACTGCATCACAGTGAACATCGTAACCACGGTTTGAAAGTTCTTCTTCAAGAGCACTTTTAATTTGGTGGCTTGAGTTAACACCTGCACCGCAGGCGGCAAGAATTTTAATCATATGGATTTCCTCCGATTTAATATTTTTAATAGACAAGATTAAGCGATTGCTTCAGCGATATAAGCATAGAGGGCTTCTGGTTCAGAAATTTTTGATAGGTCTTCAAGATGACCATTTCCAGTAAAGAAGTCCATCAACTGAGCAAGAATATTAGTTTGACTTGAACTTGAGTTATTAATGATAAAGAAGAGCAGGGATACTTCTACTTCCTTATCTGGTGCAATCATATTGTGGAAAGTCACTGGTTTATCTAATCGAACGACCACAACTTTTTCAGCTAGATTATGAACAATATCTGTATGAGGAATAGCCACATTCGGCAAATCCTTACCCAAAAATTCCATATCTAAGCCAGTTGGAAATGACTTTTCACGCGTGATCAAGGCTTCACGATAGGTTGGAGTCACGATTTCTCGTTCTTCCAATAAAGTTGCAACCTGATCAAAGAGATGTTCTTGATTATCCGCTTCTAAGCAAAACACAAGGTTTTTGTCAAAGAAATGATCTAATCCCATAAGGTTTTCCCTTCTTTCCATTAACTTTATGCCATAAGTATAACACTATATGAAATCGTTGTCAATATTTTTCTGTTGTTTTTTGTCTCTTTTTTTATATTTTTGTTGTTTTTGCAGTTTGTTGCGTAAAAACAAACATATAAACAAACACTTCAAACATTTTTTCTGTTCTAGAAACTAAAAAAGCAGACCATTTAAGCCTGCTTCACTATTGATTCTTATATAAATTTCCTATTAACAAGAAAAACAATTCTGATAACTTATTCTTCATCCATACTCAAGACGCTGAGGAAGGCTTCTTGTGGAACTTCTACTGATCCGATAGCTTTCATACGTTTCTTACCAGCTTTTTGTTTTTCAAGGAGTTTACGTTTACGAGAAACGTCACCACCGTAACACTTGGCAAGTACGTTCTTACGAAGAGCCTTGATATCCGTACGAGCCACAATCTTGTGTCCAATTGCTGCTTGAATCGGCACCTCAAATTGTTGACGAGGGATGATTTTCTTGAGCTTATCAACGATGAGTTTCCCACGTTCGTAAGCAAAATCCTTGTGAACGATAAAGCTGAGGGCATCCACCTTGTCTCCATTGAGAAGGATATCCATTTTGACTAGCTTAGATGGGCGGTACTCTGACAATTCGTAGTCAAAGCTTGCATAACCACGTGTCGAAGACTTAAGTTTATCAAAGAAGTCAAAGACGATTTCAGCAAGAGGAATTTGATAGATAACATTGACACGGTTATCATCAATATAGTCCATAGTCACAAAGTCCCCACGCTTGCGCTGAGCTAATTCCATTACTGCCCCGACAAACTCCTGCGGTACCATAATTTGAGCTTTAACATAAGGCTCTTCAATGGTCGCAATCTTGGTTGGGTCTGGAAACTCAGATGGGTTAGAGACATCCATTGATTCACCGTCAGTCATATTAACCTTATAGATAACAGACGGCGCTGTCATGATGAGGTCAATGTTGAACTCACGCTCTAAACGTTCTTGGATAACATCCATATGAAGAAGTCCAAGGAACCCACAACGGAAACCAAAACCAAGCGCCTGAGATGTTTCTGGTTCAAACTGCAAGCTGGCATCATTTAGTTGCAATTTTTCAAGGGCTTCACGAAGATCATTGTACTTGTTTGACTCGATTGGGTAGAGACCCGCAAAGACCATCGGATTCATCTGCTTGTAGCCATGTAAGGGCTCTGCCGCAGGATTGGTTGCCAAGGTAACGGTATCCCCGACACGAGTGTCCTGAACCGTCTTGATAGAAGCCGCAATATAACCAACGTCACCAGTCGCAAGGAAATCACGACCAACTGCTTTGGGTGTAAAAATTCCGACTTCGGTAACATCAAAGGTCTTGCCATTGCTCATGAGCTGAATCTTATCGCCAGGTTTAACAACTCCGTCCATAACACGAACTTGGAGGATAACCCCACGGTAAGCATCGTAAACAGAGTCAAAAATCAGGGCTTTGAGTGGCGCCGTCACATCGCCCGTTGGTGCGGGAACTTTCTCTACGATTTGCTCGAGAATTTCTTCGATACCAATACCAGCTTTGGCTGAGGCTAAGACTGCTTCGCTGGCATCCAAACCAATGACATCTTCAATTTCTGTACGCACGCGCTCTGGATCCGCTGCTGGCAGGTCAATTTTATTAATGACTGGCATGATTTCCAAATCATTGTCCAAGGCTAGATAAACGTTGGCAAGTGTTTGAGCCTCAATACCTTGAGCGGCATCGACCACCAAAATAGCACCCTCACAGGCAGCTAGCGAACGCGAAACTTCATAAGTAAAGTCAACGTGTCCTGGCGTGTCGATTAAGTGGAAAATATAAGTTTCCCCATCTTTAGCAGTATAATTGAGCTCGATGGCATTGAGTTTAATGGTAATCCCACGTTCTCGCTCTAAATCCATGCTATCCAAAAGCTGAGCCTGCATTTCACGACTGGAAACCGTCTCTGTCTTTTCCAAAATGCGGTCTGCTAGAGTCGATTTCCCGTGGTCAATATGGGCGATAATAGAGAAGTTACGGATCTTCTCCTGTCGTTTTTTTAATTCTTCTAAGTTCATGATTCTCTTCCTTTCAGGGTATCTATTTATTATAAATTGTTTTTGATATTTTGACAAGACCATACCCTGCTAGGAGTACTAATCTTCAGCGACAAAGCCGTCATTTTCGATAAAGTGATGTTCTGTCATTCCTTGGTCAGTAAAGACAATCCCATGAAGAACACCACCATAGACAGCTCCTCCATCCATTCCAATCTTACCATCTTCTGTAGTCCAAAGCTCAGCAGTACCTCGTTCTTGCTTCAGCAAGCCATAGACCGGTGTATGACCGAAGACAATGGTTTTTCCAGTATGATTTTCAGCTTCGTGGAATGGTTTTCTAAGCCAGACTTTTTTATAATCTGTAGTTTCATGCCAATCATCCAAAGTTAAATCAATACCAGCATGAACAAAGATATACTTGTCTGTCTCTACCACAAACGGCATTTGACGAATAAATGCGACCAAGTCTGCCGCTTCAGTAGCAACCCGCTTGGCATCTTCTACTCCATCAACTGGAGCATCCAAGGGACGACCTAGGATAGAGTTAATGGTTGTATCTCCACCATTGCGGCGATAGTGGTCATAACTTTCTTCTGGGTCATCTAGCCAAGTCAAAAACATATACTCGTGATTTCCTGACAAACAGATAGCCCCTTGATTGTCCACCAATTCCTTAACCATTTCAAGAACACGGCGACTATCCTCACCGCGGTCAATCAAATCACCCAAAAAGAGCAACTGGGTTTGACCATCCCATGTTTTAAGAAGGTCTTCCAGCATCCCAGCTTTTCCGTGAATATCTCCAATTACATAATAGTCTGTCATCTTATTTCTCCCTGTTTCTCAACAATTCTCTGGCTTGCGTCAGGGCAGCTTCCGTCACATCATCACCTGCCAACATCTTGGCAACTTCCTCCACTCGCTCTTCAACCGTCAAGAGACGAACAGTTGAAACCGTTGAATGCTCATTGCTAATCTTCTCAATAAAGAATTGATAATCCGCAATTGCAATCACTTGTGGTAAATGGGAAATAGCCAGTACCTGACCATGCTGACCAATCTTGTGAATCTTCTGTGCAATAGCTTGAGCTACACGACCTGAAACTCCCGTATCCACCTCATCAAAGACAATGCTAGTCTTGCCTTCTTTGCGAGAAAAAGCAGACTTGATAGCTAGCATGAGACGGGATAATTCCCCACCAGATGCAACCTTGACCAAGGGTTTAAAGTCTTCTCCAGGGTTGGTTGAAATGTAAAATTCGACCATTTCATTGCCCTCACGGCTGAATTTGCCCTTGCTAAAACGAACCTGAAACTGGGCTTTTTCCATATAAAGGTCTTGCAGTTCTTGTTTAATCTCTGCTTCAAGTTGATTGGCTAAGTCATGACGAGCAGATGCAAGCTGACCTGCCAAATCGACAAGATTGACTTCCAACTTCTTAAGATCTGCTTCCATGTCCTCAGACGAAAGGTTATTGCCTGTCAAGAGATTGTACTCTTCTGTAATCTTGGCAAAATAAAGCAAGACATCGTCTACAGTTCCACCATACTTACGGGTAATAGTGTGCAGAAGGTCCAAACGATTCTCAACCTGCATGAGACGATTACCATCAAAATCAAGGTCGTCAATAATAGCTTCCAAACGTTTGCTAATGTCTTCTAAGACATAGTAGGTCTCAGACAGAGAGCTTGAAATTTCACGGTATTCAGGGTCATACTCTTCGACACTTTCCATGTCATTCATGGCTGAACGAACATTAGCCAAACTTGAAAAGTCTTCATTGTCCAACATGCTGTAGGCATTGGTTAGCGTATCTGCAATATTTTTATGGTTGAGAAGTTTCTCTCTCTCTTGGTTGAGAGTCAAGTCTTCTCCTGCTTGCAAGTTGGCTGCCTCAATTTCTGCCATTTGAAATTCCAACATTTCGATACGTGCCTTGTGTTCCTGTTGGTTTTTCTTGACTTCCAGAACCTGCTTACGCATTTTACGGTAGGCATCAAAACTCGTTTGATAGGTTTCTTTCAAGTCCCAAAAAGCTGCATCGCCAAATTCATCCAACATCTGGATGTGCAGTTGAGGACGCATTAACTCCTCTTGGTCATGCTGACCATGAATATCCACCAGATGTTGCCCAATAGCACGCAAAACAGACAGATTAACCATCTGGCCATTCACACGGCTGATACTACGACCATTTTGCAGAATTTCCCGACGGATGATAATCTCATCACCCAATTCCAAACCTTGCTCATCGAAAATTTCCTGCAAAAGACGACTATTCTCAACTGAGAAAAGCCCCTCAATCTCTGCCTTTGGTGCACCATGACGTATAACATCTGTCGTCGCACGAGCCCCCAACATCATATTCATGGCATCAATGATAATCGACTTCCCTGCACCCGTTTCACCAGTCAGGACAGTCATCCCCTTTTCAAAATTGAGGGAAATAGCCTCAATAATGGCAAAGTTTTTTATCGAAATTTCAAGTAACATATAGACCTACCAATTTTTTACTTGTTCAAAGATTTCCTCAGCTAGATTTTCACTTCTGGCAATGACTAAAATCGAGCTATCATCAGCCAAGCAACTAAAAATCTTGTCCGCAAAAGTCTCGATTAACTGAGCTTTTACAAAAGCCGTATTTCCTGGGATGACTTGGAGATTGATCATCTTTTCCATCAATTCAGCAGATTCGATATTGTCTTCAGCCAATTGCAAACTTTTTACGATTGATTTAGGCAATTCATAGACATAAGTATTGTCTCTCAAAGGAATTTTGACAATACCCAGTTCTTTGATATCTCGTGATACCGTTGCCTGAGTGGCAGTGATGCCTGCCTCTTTCAAATGTTCTACGATTTCTTCTTGCGTACCGATTTGATAATCTGTCACAAATCGTCTAATTTTTTCAAGTCTCTCTTTTTTATTCATTTTTAAATTGACTATGCGCCCTCTCTACTACTTCTTCAATCTCAGCAAGAACCTGATTGCTTGCTGACTCTTCTTTTTTCAAATACGCTAAAAACTCAATATTGCCATGACCACCTTGGATGGGAGAAAAATCCAAACCAAGGACTGAAAAACCTTCCTCTACTGCCATAGCTGTGACAGATTCAAGGACATTTTGGTGAACCTTAGCATCTCGAATAATTCCATTTTTTCCAATCTGCTCACGTCCTGCCTCAAACTGAGGCTTAACTAGAGCCACAACCTGACCTTGATCGGCTAACACTCGGTGCAAGGCTGGCAAAATCAGGCTGAGAGAAATAAAACTCACATCAATACTGGCAAAGCTCGGTTCCTTTTCGAAATCAGTCTTTTCAGCATAGCGAAAATTGAACTGCTCCATGCTGACCACTCGTGGGTCTTGGCGTAATTTCCAAGCCAATTGATTGGTACCAACATCAACTGCAAAGACTAACTCAGCACCATTTTGCAACATGACATCGGTAAAACCTCCAGTAGAAGCTCCAATATCAATCGTTGTTGCTCCTTCAACTGACAAATCAAAGACTTGCAAGGCTTTTTCCAATTTCAAGCCACCGCGGCTAACATACTTGAGTTTCTCACCCTTGAGTTTTAACTCGGTGTCATCTGGAATTTTCTCTCCTGGTTTATCAAACCGTTCTCCATTCAGGACTGCTACGACTAGTCCAGCCATGACACCGCGCTTGGCCTGCTCTCTCGTTTCAAACAAGCCCTGTTTATAAGCTAGTACATCCACTCTTTCCTTAGCCATTGATTCTCAAACTTTCTACTACTCTTACAATCGATTCTATCTCAAAGGGAACCTGCTGGGCAATTTCTTCTAATTTGGCATTAGCTTGATCCAGGGTTTGGTTACAAAAGGTAATGGCTTCTTCCAAGCCCAACAAGGCTGGGTAGGTTGATTTTTCTGCCTGCAAGTCCTTTTGAGGAGTCTTGCCGATTTCCTCAAAACTAGCTGTCACATCAAGCACATCGTCTCTAACTTGAAAGGCAAGTCCAATCAATTCACCCACAGTTTTCAATTTTGTTTGGATTTCTGGTGCTAATTCAGCTATGATAGCAGCTGCTTGGAAGGGATAAGCTAATAACTTCCCAGTTTTATTGGCATGAATGGTTTGGAGCTCTTCCAAAGACAAATGCTGGTGTTCGCCTTCCATGTCCAAAACCTGCCCTGCTACCATGCCTAGACTACCTGAAGCAAGCGATAAATTGGCAATCAAGTCCAACTTGATTTGACTTGGCAAATCTGCCTGCGCTATCAAGGCATATGGATCTAGGAATAAGGCATCTCCTGCCAAAATCGCCATTGCTTCGCCAAATTTCTTATGATTGGTCAAACGTCCCCGACGATAATCGTCATCATCCATGGCAGGAAGGTCATCGTGAATCAAGCTCCCTGTATGAATCATTTCCAAGGCCGCGGCTACCTGCGCGTGAGCAGGTTTGATGGCAACTTGCAAGGATTCCAGAACTTCTAACAAGAGAAAAGGGCGAATACGTTTGCCACCAGCATGAATGGAATAGAGAACAGACTCTCGCAAACTAGAGGCAAACTGCTGGTCTCCATAAAAGTCTTCCAAAGCCGACTCAACAAGAGCTAATTTTTCTTGCTTTTTCATTCAAAATCACTTTCTGTTCCGTCTTCTTGCATAACCTTGACCAAGGTCTTTTCAGCCTTGTCCAGAGTCGCTTGGAGCTCTTTTGACAAGACCATGCCTTTTTGAAAGGCAGCAATCGCATCTTCCAAAGCAATTTCACCATTTTCCAAACTTTGGACAATGGTCTCCAGTTCTGCTAGATTTTCCTCAAATTTCTTTTGTTTTGACATCTTTAACCTCTAATTCTACTTGACCATCTCGCATCAAAAGCGTTACTTGGTCTTTCTTCTTCAAATTCTCAACCGAATCTACAACGGACTCTTCTTTTTTGACAATAGCATAACCACGCGCCACGATTCGACTGGTATCCAACATCAACAAGGCTTCTGAAAGTCTTTTCACCTCAGCAACCTTGGCATCATAAACAAGCGCCATTTGGCTTCGTAAGAGCTTGTCCAATTGACCTAGGCGGTCTTGATAACGCTGGATTTTGGTAATAGGTGATAATTGCACCAGTTGATGTGTCCTTGCTTGTACTAGCTGTTTGTTATCGGAAATCTGTGTGCGCAAACTTTGTTTTAAGCGCAGTTGCAGTTGATCCAATCGTTGCAAATAACCATCATACAAGCGCTCTGGCTGTCTAAAGATAACAGACTGACTGCATTTTTTCAAAGATTCTTGTTTCTTAGCTAGGACATTTCGGACTGCTGTTGCCATCCGTTTTTCTTGATTTTGCAAATGAGCCAACACATCCAACTTGGTCACAGGTGTTGCTAGTTCAGCTGCTGCTGTTGGCGTCGCTGCTCTGCGATCTGCCACAAAGTCCGCCAAAGTCACATCCGTCTCATGCCCCACACTAGAGATAACTGGCAAACGAGATTCAAAAATAGCTCGTACCACAATTTCTTCGTTAAAGGCCCAGAGATCCTCGATAGAACCCCCTCCACGACCAATAATCAGCAAGTCCAAATCGTCACGTTCATTAGCACGCGCAATATTTCGAGCAATTTCTTCTGCTGCTCCATCACCTTGTACCTTGGTCGGATAGAGAAGAATGTCCACACCTGGAAAGCGCCTGCTGACAGTCGTAATAATATCTCGAATAACAGCTCCACTGCGACTGGTCACCACACCAATTCTCTTAGAAAATTGGGGCAGAGGTTGCTTGAATCTCTCTTGAAACAGACCTTCTTCTGTCAATTTTTTCTTGAGTTGTTCAAACTGAATCGCTAACGCCCCAACGCCATCAGGCTCAGCCTTTTCAATAATGATGGAGTAGCTACCGCTCGGTTCGTAGACCTGAACACGCCCAATCACATTGATCTTCATTCCTTCTTCCAGGTCAAAACCTAATTTCTGATAAATCCCAGACCAAATAGTCGCTTGAATAACTGCATGATCATCCTTTAGGGAGAAGTATTGGTGAGTAGGTCGTTTACGAAAGTTGGAAACTTGACCAGTTAAATAGACCCGTTCCAAGTAAGGGTCTTTATCGAATTTCATTTTCAGATATTTGGTCAAAGTTGTTACCGATAAATACTTTTCCATCTCCACCTACTATTCATTTCCTTGCTCTTTCATGGGTATTATTATACCAAAATTATGCCTAAAAATCTTCATTTATGTACCATTATAAGGGAAAAATAGAAAAAGGAGGCAAGGCCTCCACGTATGATTATTTGCTGTTTCGAGCTTCTTCCAAAATCTTTGCAATCTTGGTCGTCAACAGATCGATAGCAACTATATTGCTAACCCCTTCAGGAATAACGATATCCGCATAACGCTTAGTCGGCTCAATAAACTGGTGGTACATGGGTTTAACCACACCTAAATACTGGTCAATAACGCTGTCAAGGCTACGGCCACGTTCTTCCATATCACGCTTGATACGACGAATAATGCGCACATCATCATCCGTATCCACAAAAATCTTGATATCCATCAAATCGCGCAGGCGCTTGTCCTCCAAGACCAAAATCCCCTCAACGATAAAGACATCTTGAGGCTCCTGACGATAAGTCTTGCTACTGCGTGTATGCTCTGTATAGTCATAAGTCGGGATGTCCACCGGACGACCCGCCAACAATTCCTTAATTTGCTCGATCATCAAGTCTGTATCAAAGGCAAAAGGGTGGTCGTAGTTAGTTTTAACACGCTCTTCAAAGGTCAAATGAGACTGATCCTTGTAGTATGAATCGTGCTCAATCATGGAAATCTTTTCATCAGGAAAATGCGATAAAATGGCTCTTGAAACACTGGTTTTTCCTCCACCAGAACCACCTGTCACTCCGATAATGATTGGTCTATTTTGCATGCTATCCTCCGTTTTTTTATCCGTGGTCTATTCTATCACATTTTTTGCAAAATTTATAGTCTGATTTGGATAATCTATGGGGAACAATTTTAATCCCTACACCTCAGTTAGACTAGCTAAAAACCTTCCTTGGCTTATAAAGATTGTCTCGTTTTTCTAGAATAGCTAACAATGTATCGCCTTCAAAGGCAGCCAGTTCTTTGTCCGTTTGGTCGAGCTCAATAAAGCGACCAAAGCGCACTTCTGTAGCCTCTTCTGGACTTAGGAAAACTTTGACAAGATCACCTGTCCCAATCTCTAAAGGATGGAGAAAATCCAGCTGGCCAGTCTCCACTTTTGAAGCAATTTCTTCCAAGGTAAGAGCATCTTCTAGTTGCAAACCAGCTGCACTAGTCCTTGTTAAATGTGACATATGGGCAGCATATCCAAGTTTTTCTCCCAAATCAACTGACAAGGTACGGATATAAGTTCCCTTACTGCATTTCACACGAAAAGTAAAACGTGCAAGTTCGCCATCATAAGAAATCGGACTTGTCCGCTCAAAGCTATAAATTGTCACCTGACGTTCGGGGCGCTCAACTTCCTGACCAGCGCGCGCATACTCATAGAGCTTGCGACCATTGACCTTTACTGCCGAATACATAGGAGGAATCTGAGTAATAGGCCCAGTCAAGCTAGCAATGGCTTCATCGACAATGATTTCATCCAAGGGCGACAAAACAGGAGTCTCTGCGACCACTTCCCCACTAGCATCCTCGGTCGTCGTTGAATAGCCGAGAGTGATTTCTCCCTCATAGACCTTGCCCTCATCCTGCATAAACTCGACCATGCGTGTCGCCTTGCCAACCGCAATGGGCAAAACACCCACCACATCCGGATCCAAGGTCCCACCATGACCAATCTTCTTGGTTCCCAAAATCTTACGCAGTTTAAAAACCACATCATGCGAGGTCATCCCCGCTTCTTTTTTTAAGTTAATAATACCGTTCATTTTTGCTTTCTCACTCCCCCTTCAATGCTTCAAACTTCGCTTTCATGGTAGGATTTTTTCGAGTTAGTTTTTTAACAGAGACATCTTCCAATTTGTTATTTGCCAGACGGAGTTGGTTTTCAGATGTTGTTAGGAACTTTTTAACCTCTTCCATCCGTTTTATGGCCTTGTCGATTTCATCGATTGCTTTACCAAAGTTGGTTGAAGCAGAGTTGTAGTTCTTGGCAAAGGCCTGTTTAAATGCATCCAAGTCTTCTTCAAAGTGCGTAATATCAATATTTTGCTCCCGAACCAAGGCCAACTCCTGCTTATATTTTAGGGAATTAAGCGCTGCATTTCGCAAGAGCCCAATCAACTGGATAAAGAATTGAGGACGAACCACATACATCTTTTCATATTCGTGGCTGACATCAACAATCCCCGTGTTAAAGTAGTCGTTATCAGCCTCAAGCATGGTCACCAAAACCGCATACTCACAGTTCTTCTCCCGACGGTCCTTGTCCAATTCCTTATAAAAATCTGCATTCTTGTGCTTCTTCTCTGTTCCATCCGCTTCATTTTTCATCTCAAACATAATGGAAATGATTTCCACTCCATTTTCATCACATTCACGGAAGATAAAGTCTCCTTTAGAACCACGCGCTGAAACCTTGTTATCCTTCTCAAAGTAGGCATTTGGAAATGCAAAACTACGGACCTTGTTAAACTCACTCTCTGCATAGTGTTCCAGACTTTCGCCAATTGCTTTGGTAGATTGTTGAGCCTTGAAATTCTTATAAAATTCGACTTGTTCACTCGCTGCTTTGAGCTGTGCTTCATAATTTTGTTTAACAGAAGCAAGAGAAAGCTCGTTTTCTTTTTCTTGTAAAAGAAGCTGGTTTTTAACCTGATCCCGTTCTTTTTCAAGATCAGAAAGGGTCTTTTGCAGTTGATTTTCATGCTCTAAACGCAAGGTGGCCAATTGATTTTCCAAGGCCTGCACTTCCTTGTCCTTTGCTAATAAGGCCTCATGACTTGTTTGTTCAACCTCTTTCTTGGCCAACTCTTTCTCTGTATCAAAGTTTTGGATTTGACTCTGCAATTGCGCGATTTCTTGGTCTTTTTGAGCTAGTTTAGACTGTTGCTCATTCATGGCCTTCTGCTCAGCCAAAGCCAGTTCCTGCTTCATGCGGTCGTGTAATTCCTTATCAAACTCTGCCGTTCTCACTTGAGACAATAGTTCAGCATACTGACTTTCATTTACTGTAAAGACTTCCCCACAGTTGGGACATTTGATTTCGTTCATATCGTTCCTCTTTCTAGACTTCTGTAATCATTATATCATGCCTGAGGGAAAATCAAAAACAGTGAGTCGAAACCCACTGTTTATATCTTTTACTTTAAATTTTTTCCAAGGCTAAGCGCAAGTCTTCAATCAAATCATCTACATTTTCAAGTCCGATAGACAAGCGGATTTGGTTTGGTGTTACACCAGCTGCTTCCAGGTCTTTTTCTGACAATTGACCGTGAGTAGTTGTTGCTGGATGGACAACAAGCGATTTAGCATCTGCTACGTTTGCAAGGTCAGAGAAGATTTCTAAATGATCAATTACCTTTCGTGCTTCTGCCTCCCCACCTTTGACATGGAAGGTAAAGATTGAACCCACACCTTTTGGTAAATATTTCTCAGCCAAGGCATGATAAGGACTATCTGCCAATTTTGGATAGTTAACTTTTTCTACCTTAGGATGGTTGACAAGGAAATCAACGATTTTCTCAGCATTTTGCACATGACGTTCCACACGAAGAGAAAGGGTTTCAAGTCCTTGGAGCAAGAGGAACGCATTAAATGGCGATAAGGCAGCACCTGTATCACGGAGCAATTGGACACGAACAGCGATAATAAAGGCTGCCGCACCCACATCACGAGTATAGCTCAAGTTATGGTAACTTGGGTCCTCCTCAACAAATTGAGGGAATTTCCCTGAAGCCGCCCAGTCAAAACGACCACTATCGACAATTACTCCTCCAATAGTCGTACCATGCCCACCAATAAACTTAGTCGCAGAGTGAATGGCAATATCTACACCGTGAGAAAAGACATTAATCAAGTAAGGTGTTGCAAAAGTATTATCAGAAACAAGAGGAATCTGGTGTTTGTGAGCAATCTCAGCCAATTTTTCCAAGTCAGGAATGTTAATCAAAGGGTTACCCAAGGTTTCAATCAAGACAAGCTTGGTATTGTCACCGATAGCTGCTTCCACTTCCTCCAAATTATCCACATCGACAAAGGTTGTTGTGATCCCATAACGAGGAAGGGTTTCTTTCAAGAGATTGAAGGTCCCACCGTAAATAGTTGATGCTGCTACCACGTGGTCACCAGCATGGGCAAGAGCCAAAATCGTATAAGTCACTGCTGCCATACCTGATGCTGTTGCAAGAGCTCCAACACCACCTTCAAGAGCAGCGATTCTTTCTTCAAAGGCAGCCGTTGTAGGATTTGTAATACGAGTATAGATGTTGCCTGGTTTTCTCAAGGCAAACAGATCAGCACCTTCCTGCGTATCATCAAAAACGAAGGATGTTGTTTGATAAATTGGCACTGCACGAGACTTAGTTGCTGGATCCACAACTTGACCAGCATGCAATTGTAGAGTTTCAAATTTAAAATCACGAGTCATAAGGAGACCTCCAAATAGTTTGATTAAGGATATTGTAGCACTATCGACCTATCTTGACTAATACCTCTTTTCTATATTTTGATATAAGGAGCGACTATTACTTCTTACAAAACAAAAAAGCACGAATCAATCGTGCTCATTTTCTTAATCTACATAAGTATCTTCGTTTTTATTGAGGAAGGCATATGGAAGACCCATCAAGAGGCCTCCTCCGATAAAGTTTCCGATGAAGGTTACTCCCCAGTGACGAAGCATATTTCCAACACCGAAGTTAGCAATTGAATCAGCAGCAACACTGAATTTCACAATCGCGAAAGAAGCAAAGTTCGCCGCAATGTGCTCATTTGTTAAGAATACAAACATGTAAATTGCTGACAACACAAGCCAAAGTTTGGCACCACCATCTTTGACCAAAACAAATGAAAGAATGGCAATGTTTACAAAGATATTGGCTAAAATACCTTCAAGTAAGACTAGCTCATTTGAACGGCCTAACTTCATCTCAACAACCCCTGAAATAAAGCTATCGTGAGTCAGATTTGCATAGGCTGCCGAGTGAGCGAAGCCCCAACCTGCTATCAAGGCTCCGATAAGGTTGAACAAGGTACAGTATAGTAAAATCTCTGCTGTTTTTCTCCAAGAGATTTTTTTCAAGAAACTACCAGCAGTCAAAAACATCATGTTTGATGTTACCAATTCGGCATTCAAGAAAACAATGTAGGCCAAGCCCCAAGCAAAGACAAATGGGAAGAGGAAACGTCCACTACCTGGCGCAATTTTATTAATCAAGTCAGCCCCAACTGCACCAGCAGCTGTACTGAAGGTTAAAAAAGCACCTGCGAACATAGAACGAATTGCATACTTAAATTTGCTTTGGCTATAAAGACTTTCTTTCTTCTTGCAAGCAAATTCAATCTTTGAGATAAATTCTGAAGAAACCATAATAAACTCCTAAAAATTTTTTACCTGATAATTATATCACAAACTCTTGAATTTAGGAAGCGTTTTCTGTATTTCATAAAAGTTTATTTTTATGAAAATCTTAAAAAATCAGTGAAATCCAGGATTTCACTGATTTGTATTAATAAAATTGTTTATATGGTTGATTGAAAGCTGTTAGGATTTCATCAGATGTTTGTGAATAATCTTTTGTTTCTTTCAAATCGCCTTTTACAATAATACGTTCTGTAGCAGCAAGGTCTTCACAGGTTACTAATGTAATCTCATTGACCCCATCTCTATCATCAACTTCATCAACACGATCCGGTGTAACCCGTTTGACTTCACGTATTTCATAAGTATAAACTTTATTTTTATCGGTTAGATAAATCTTCATACCATTTTTAGCGTTATCCAAAGGAGAAAATAACATTTTATTAGCATTATTGACACCAAAAATATGATGACTAGCTAGACTATAATTTCCTTTCCCCATCACTTGATCGCGTTTCATGGTACCAGCACCATAGAAGAGATTGACATTATCAAGCCCTTTAAAAATTGGCAGATTCATTTCTAATTCAGGAACTGCAATTCCGCCGATAACTGGTAATTTTTGAGCATCCCATTGAGAAGCTAGAACAGCTTCCGAAGAGATAGCATTGACAGAATCAAAATCAAAATTTCCTTCTGTATCCTGATTTTCTTCTATTTTTTCTTTTGATACCTGACTGACTTGGTATTTATTAGTATTCCAAACTATGAAAATATCACGAATTTTAGCATTAAAAATCAAAGCAATTGATAGTAGTATCAGAAATCCTGCTAGGATATTTGTCAGCAGATTTTTTCGTTTGTTTTTCTTCTTATTATTTTTTTGAGACATTATGCTTCACCTTCTGTTTCGTTTTCTGTCCCAACTTCTTCTTTTTCTGCCGCTGCAACCGTTGTAAAGGTCACAATTTTAGCATCTTGATCCAGACGCATTACTTTAACTCCCATAGTTGAGCGTCCTGTTTGTGAAATATTGGCAACATTGGTTCGAATCATGACACCTGTATCAGTGATAATCATCAAGTCTTCATCACCTTTCACAGTCAAGAGACCTGATAGAGGACCATTTTTCTCAGCCACATTTGCCGTCTTCATCCCTTTACCACCACGACCTTTTGTTGGATATTCAGTCGCGACTGTACGCTTACCATATCCTTTTTCAGTAATGATAAGAACCTCGTCCTGGTCTGTGATCACACTAGCTCCAACAACTGTATCTCCGTCACGAAGATTAACACCTTTCACACCAGTGGCGATACGACTCATCCCACGAACGGCTGATTGATTGAATCGAACTGCATAACCAAACTTGGTACCAATGATAATATCCGTATCTTCTTCTGTCAGCAAGACATTAATCAACTCATCTTCATCTTTGAGGTTCAAAGCCTTGAGACCATTCTGGCGAATGTTAGCAAATTCCTTGACACTGGTTCGTTTCACAATACCATGACGGGTTGTGAAGAAGAGGTAAGCATCATCACTGCGTTCAGACTCAACATTGATAATAGTCTGAATACTTTCACCTTCGTCCAATTTCAAGAGATTGACTACTGGTAGCCCTTTGGCCGTCCGACCATACTCAGGAATTTCATAACCTTTCAGGCGATAGACACGTCCTTTATTTGTGAAGAAGAGCAGGTGATCATGGGTGCTAGTTGACACTAACTCACGAACAAAATCGTCATCCTTAACACCTGTCCCTTGAACACCGCGGCCACCACGTTTTTGAGCAGTAAACTCAGCTTGGTCCAGACGTTTAATGTAGCCTTTGTTAGAAAGCGTAATTAAAACATCCGATTCTTCAATCAAATCTTCATCTTCAAGACTCAAGACCTCACCGACCATCAACTCTGTACGACGTTGGTCGCCAAACTTACGCTTGACTTCATCCAATTCGTCTTTGATGATTTGAGAAACACGTTCTGGCTTAGCCAGAATATCCGCCAAATCCGCAATCAGAGCCAAGAGATCATCATACTCAGACTGAATCTTATCGCGTTCCAAACCTGTCAAACGACGGAGACGCATATCTAGGATAGCCTGACTTTGACGTTCAGAAAGCTTAAACTTACTCATCAACTCAGCTTGTGCTTCTGCGTCTGTTTCACTAGCACGGATGATACGAATCACTTCGTCGATATGGTCTAGCGCAATCAAGAGACCTTCTAAGATGTGAGCGCGCGCTTCCGCTTTTTCCTTATCAAAACGTGTCCGACGAACAACCACTTCTTTTTGGTGTTCAATATAAGCGTCCAAAATCTGGCGAAGAGACAAAATCTTCGGTACACCATTTTGAATCGCCAACATATTAAAACCAAAGTTGGTTTGCATCTGGGTCATCTTGAAAAGATTGTTAAGGATAACATTGGCTGAGGCATCGCGCTTGACTTCAATCACGAAACGAACACCTTCACGGTTGGATTCATCACGAACCGCTGTGATCCCCTCAATGCGTTTTTCCTGAACCAAACGAACAATATGCTCATGCACCTTGGTTTTATTAACCATGTAAGGAAATTCCGTTACAACGATGCGCTCACGGCCAGTCTTAGTTTCTTCAATTTCAGTACGAGAACGAAGGACAATAGAACCTTTACCTGTTTCATAAGCCTTATGAATGCCTGATTTCCCCATGACAAGGGCACCTGTTGGAAAATCTGGACCAGGCAAGACTTCCATCAAGTCCTTGGTAGTCACTTCAGGATTGTCCATGACCAACTTCACTGCATCAATGGTTTCTCCCAAGTTGTGAGGCGGAATATTGGTCGCCATCCCAACGGCAATACCAGTTGCTCCATTGACCAAGAGGTTAGGAAAACGAGCTGGCAAGACCAAGGGTTCACGCTCATTAGCATCATAGTTATCGACGAAATCAACCGTATTTTTATTGATATCACGAAGCATTTCCAGAGCAATCTTGCTCATACGTGCCTCAGTATAACGCTGGGCGGCAGCACCGTCCCCGTCCATAGAACCAAAGTTTCCATGTCCATCAACAAGCATGTAACGGTAGCTCCACCATTGAGCCATACGGACCATTGCTTCATAGATAGAGGAATCCCCGTGTGGGTGGTATTTACCCATGACGTCCCCTGTAATACGAGCAGATTTTTTATGGGGTTTGTCTGGAGTAACACCCAATTCATTCATTCCATAGAGAATCCGACGGTGAACAGGTTTCAAGCCATCTCGAACATCAGGAAGAGCCCGCGCTACGATAACACTCATGGCGTAATCGATAAAGCTCGTCTTCATCTCCTTTGTCAGATTGACATTCACTAAATTTCTATCCTGCATTAATAAATGCCTCATTTCACTATTAGTAATTAATAATATTATACCATAATGTCCGCCATATTTCAGGTATCCAAATTAGCTAAAACGTTTACATCAAGAACTCCAAGGCATATTCGTGACAAAGCTTTTTAAAAGTGATAGAATTAAAATAACTGGGGAAATCCCTGAATAAAATTAAGGAGATGTTTAGAACAATGACTTCAACTAAACAACACAAAAAAGTTATCCTTGTCGGAGATGGTGCTGTAGGTTCATCTTACGCTTTTGCACTTGTTAACCAAGGAATTGCACAAGAGCTTGGAATTATCGAAATTCCACAATTGCATGAAAAAGCTGTTGGTGATGCGCTTGACCTTAGCCACGCCCTTGCCTTCACTTCACCTAAAAAAATCTATGCAGCTCAATACTCTGACTGTGCAGACGCTGACCTTGTTGTAATCACTGCAGGTGCACCTCAAAAACCAGGTGAAACTCGTCTTGACCTTGTAGGTAAAAACCTTGCTATCAACAAATCAATCGTAACTCAAGTTGTTGAATCAGGTTTCAAAGGTATCTTCCTTGTTGCTGCTAACCCAGTTGACGTTTTGACTTACTCAACTTGGAAATTCTCTGGTTTCCCTAAAGAACGCGTTATCGGTTCAGGTACTTCACTTGACTCAGCTCGTTTCCGTCAAGCACTTGCTGAAAAATTGGATGTAGATGCTCGTTCAGTTCACGCTTACATCATGGGTGAACACGGTGACTCTGAGTTCGCTGTTTGGTCACACGCAAACATCGCTGGTGTAAACCTTGAAGAATTCCTTAAAGACACTCAAAATGTTCAAGAAGCTGAATTGATTGAATTGTTCGAAGGTGTTCGTGATGCAGCCTACACAATCATCAACAAAAAAGGTGCAACATACTACGGTATCGCAGTAGCACTTGCTCGTATCACTAAAGCAATCCTTGACGATGAAAACGCAGTACTTCCACTTTCAGTATTCCAAGAAGGTCAATACGGAGTTGAGAACGTCTTTATCGGTCAACCAGCTGTTGTTGGTGCACATGGTATCGTTCGTCCAGTAAATATCCCATTGAACGACGCAGAAACTCAAAAAATGCAAGCATCTGCTAAAGAATTGCAAGCTATCATTGATGAAGCATGGAAAAACCCAGAATTCCAAGCAGCTTCAAAAAACTAATTTAGCTATAGACAACTCCTTGAATCATCAGGGAGTTGTTTTTATCTGTATTTACACTCAATATCTTATTAGTTTGCTTGTAAAAAGCAATATTCCTCTTCACACCATCATGTCGCGTGTAGGTCATAGAGACGCTAAGATGACCAATCAGATTTATACTCACATCACAAAAAGTATGCAACAAGCAACGATTTACTCTTTAGCTACAGTTACATTAAATCAAAAGTAGAAAACTTTTCCTATATACAAAAAAGCCCATCATACAGGCTATAAGGCTTGATATGATAGGCTTTTTATTTTAATTAACGTACTGTACGGATACGCATTGTATTTGTACGAACAGCTTCTCCAAGTGGTACACCAGCTACGATAACGATATCGTCACCAGATTGTACAAGACCTGCTTCAACTGCTTTACGTTCAGCAATTTCGAACATATCGTCAGTTGATGATGGAGCATCTGTCAACATTGGGATAACACCCCAGTTCAACATCAATCCACGTTCTGTCAATTCGTCGAATGTCAATGCCAAGATGTCAGCATTTGGACGGTATTTAGAGATCAAACGTGCAGTGTGACCTGTCTTAGTAAGAGTTACAACCAATTTAATGTCCATTGAGTTAGTAGCATCTTTAACAGCTGAAGCCATTACTTCTGTCTTAGAGTTACGTTCGAATGAATCTGAGTTCAAACGTCCGTATTCGTTAAGAAGAGTTTGAGCGTTCTTATCGATTGTAGCCATTGTAGTTACTGACTCAAGTGGGTATTTACCGTTTGCAGACTCACCTGAAAGCATTGTTGCGTCAGTTCCGTCGATAACAGCGTTAAATACGTCTGATACTTCTGAACGAGTTGCACGTGGTTTTTCAGTCATTGTTTCAAGCATGTTTGTTGCAGTGATAACAACTTTACCTGCAGCATTGACTTTAGTGATAATCATTTTTTGGTAAACTGGAACCATTTCGAATGGTACTTCGATACCCATGTCACCACGAGCAATCATGATACCATCAGCAGCTTCGATGATTTCATCCAAGTTATCGATACCTTGTTGGTTTTCGATTTTAGCGAACAATTGAACGTGTCCATTTCCAGTTTCTTCACAGATTGCACGAACTTCGTTCACATCTTTTGCAGTACGTACGAATGAAATCGCGATGAAGTTGATACCTTGTTCAAGACCGAAACGGATATCGTCGTTATCGCGTTCAGCAAGAGCTGGGAAAGGAATTTTAGTGTTAGGAATGTTCACACCTTTTTGTTTAGCAATGATACCATCGTTTTCAACTTCAACTTCAAATTCACGAGTTGCATCATCTTTAGCAACCACACGAAGACCAAGTTTACCATCGTCAACCAACACTTGACGACCAACTTCAACATCATCATAGATATCAAGAGCACCAGCAACGTTCAATGCAATCACTTCACGAGTTGATTTGATTCCTTGTTTAGTTGCAACACGGATTTTCTCACCAGTTTTGTATGAATACTCTTTAGCTTCACCTTCGAACAATTCTGTACGGATTTCTGGTCCTTTTGTATCAAGAAGGAAACCAACCTTTTTACCTGCAAGTTTTTCAGCAAGTTTAACAGTTGCCATACGCTCACCTTGTTCTTGGTGGTCACCGTGTGAGAAGTTGAAACGGAATGTGTTAGCGCCAGCTTCAATCAATTTAGCAATGTTTTTAGCTGAAGCTTCAACATCAAGTTTTTCACCCCAGTATCCATCATCACCAAATTTTTTACCACCACGGATTTCTACCGCAGGACCCAAAGTTGCAACGATTTTTACACGTTTATTCATGATTTTTGTGACTCCTTTATATATATGACCTTTTTGGTCTTATTAACTAAATTGTAAATTATGACAAGCTCTTATTCAAGCTAGATAGCTCAAGGTCAGCCTTGTGTGGGTTGTTAACCACAATTTTACCATCTGCAGTAAGGCTAAACAATGCTCCTTCTTCTGCAGTTCCAAGGATTGGGTTTTCAACCATTTTCTCGTTACGGATACCAACCGCAACACCACCGATACCTTCTTTAAGAAGTTTAACAGCATGCGCACCCATGCGTGACGCCAATACACGGTCACGCGCAGTTGGAGAACCACCACGTTGGATATGTCCAAGTTCTGTTACACGAAGGTCGCTTGTATCCCCAGCTTCTTTTAGTTTTTTACCAAATTCAGCTGCTGACATCACACCTTCAGCCAAGACGATGATGTTGTGTTTTTTACCACACTCATAACCACATTTAATGCTTTCTACGATATCTTCAATCTTGAATCCTTCTTCAGGAATGATGATTTCATCAGCACCAGTTGCAATACCAGCCCAAAGAGCAATATCACCAGCGTTACGTCCCATAACTTCAATAACAAAAGTACGACGGTGACTTGATGATGTATCACGAATCTTATCGATAGCATCCATAGCGGTAGTAACCGCTGTGTCAAAACCGATTGTGAAGTCTGTACCAACGATATCATTATCGATTGTACCTGGAAGACCGATAGCTGGGAAGCCATGTTCAGTCAAACGCATAGCACCGTGGTAAGATCCATCACCACCGATAACAACTACACCTTCAATTCCGTGTTTTTTCAATTGCTCAATCCCTTTAAGTTGCCCTTCAAGTTGAGCGAACTCTGGGTAACGAGCTGAGTGAAGGAAAGTACCACCACGAGAAATGATGTCTCCTACTGAAGCTGCATCTAGGGGATGAATTTCACCGGCAACCATACCAGCATATCCGTCATAGATACCAAACACTTCCATTCCTTCTGAAATTGCTTGACGAACAACTGCACGGATAGCAGCGTTCATACCAGGGGCGTCTCCGCCACTAGTCAAAACAGCAATACGTTTCATATTGGTTTATGCTCCTTTTTCTTTTAACATTCTTATTGATTATACCACATTTGATTTTAAAATTCTTCTATTTTCCGTATTTTTAGCGATAAATCGTTTTCATAACGATTTCATTCAATTTTGCTTCTAATTCATTGGATTTAGCTACAAAATGATGGGGAGAAACGATGGTTTTCTGTTCCTCTTCATACCTGATGATGACTGGGATCGTGCCTTTATATTGGTCTAAAACACGTGAAATTTCTTGATCCGAGTCATGATTTTTCACCTGAATCCAAAAGCGTTCAGCTACTGCTTCTCTAATTTCTTGTGCAATCATTTGCAGACGGCCATCACGTGATTGGACTTTCCCTTTGATATAGTAGAAAGCTCCCTCTCTTACTTCTTGTCCAACCTGTCTATATAAATCTGAAAAGAGGGTAACATCCAATTTTTTCTTACTGTCATCCACCTGTAAGAAAGCCATATTTTCACCTTTTTTGGTACGAATTACTTTTATCTTCTGAACCTCAACCAAGATAATAGCATAGCTATTTTCTGACAAATTCCCAATTGGGGTAATCGGGTAAATAGCCTTACTTGCAATAGCTTGCAGTGGGTGTTTGCTGACACCTATTCCTAAAAGCTCTTGTTCCATATAGAATTTTTCTTGCTCCGTCCAGTCCTCCGAATCTTGCCAGCTATAAATGGTCTCTCCAAACAAGCTTCCTAACTCTTTCACAAATTCAAATAGATTAGCTAAATTATTGAATACTTTTTGACGATTTTTTTCAAATGAATCGAAAAGACCAACTTTTACCAAAGGTTCTAGCAGAGGAAGTTTCAGATAATTATCAGGTAACTTAGCTATAAAATCTTCAATGTTAGAATAGGGTCTATTTTCAATAATCCAAAGTGCCAAATCCTTGCTGACTCCTTTAATCGATTTCAATCCTAGATAGATGGCCTTGTTGGCAATTTTATCGTGATAGGGAATGGTGTTGATGGACAGAGGCGCCACTTCAAAGCCTGCTTCAAGTGCATCTATTAAGTAATCACTGTTGGCAGAATTTAACATGACCTGATAAAAGATGGCTGGATAATGCGTTTTGAAATAAGCCAACTGGAAGGCCAAGGCTGAGTAGGCATAGGCATGTGACCTGTTAAAACCATAACCTGCAAACTTCTCCATGACATCAAAGACCTGTTCTGCCTTTTCCGCAGTATGACCAGCTTCTAATGCTCCCTGAATAAAGGAAGCCCTCATCTCATGCATGGCAGAGGCATCCTTTTTCCCCATAGCTCGACGCAAAATATCGGCTTTCCCAAGACTAAATCCGCCAAAACGCTGGGCTACTTGCATAACCTGCTCCTGATAGAGCATAATGCCATAGGTTGGAGCCAAAATATCCTCCAGCACTGAATCCAGAACCGTTACTTCTTCCTGCCCATGCTTTCTTGCCACAAAATTATTGATATAATCACTAGCTCCTGGTCGATTTAAGGAAGTAGTCGCTACGACATCTTCAAAACAGACTGGTTGCACACGCTTGAGCAAGCGAATGGCACCAGGTTGCTCAAATTGAAAGATACCTTTTGTATTGCCAGATGCAAATAAAGCCAGCGTTTCTTTGTCTTCCAAATCTATTTCTTCAATTTTCAAGTGAATATCTTCTGTTTCAGCAAGCAACTCTTGCATTTTCTGGACAAAGGTCAAATTTCGTAGTCCCAGAAAATCCATTTTCAAAAGCCCACTTGCTTCAACACCATGAGCATCATACTGAGTCAGTGGAATTTCATCACCATGCTTTAGAGGAATGTAGTCAGTCAAATCTTGGTCACTGATTACAACACCAGCCGCATGGACAGAGGTTTGTCTTGGATAGCCCTCAATCTTGCAGGCAATTTCAAAGGCTTTTTGGTATTCTAACTTACTATTGATTTGCTGACGAAACTGGAGATTGCCCTCATAGGCCGACTTGAGATTGTCACGAAAACTGATTTTCTTGGTAATTGCAGATAATTCATACTCGGGTACACCAAAGCGTTTTAAGACATCTCGCAGAGCTTGCTTGGCTCCAAAGGTAGAAAAGGTAACGATTTGAGCCGCATGTTTACTACCATATTTATTGCCAACATATCTGATAAAATCTGGACGATAAATATCAGGAATATCGATATCAATATCAGGCATGGTATAGCGTTCATGATTGAGGAAACGTTCAAAAATGAGATTTTTCTCTACTGGGTCAATCCCTGTGATGTCCAAGGCATAGGAAACCAAGCTGCCTACTGCAGAACCCCGTCCCATTCCCATATAATAGCCATTCGAACGTCCGAAACGCAGCAAATCCCAAACAACCAAGAAATAATCATCAAAGCCCATATCATGAATAACAGCCAATTCTTGGTTTAAACGGTCTTGATATTCTTTACTAGACAATCCCTTCTGAGCAAGCCCCAATTCAGCACGCTCTCTCAACTCTTCTACGGCTGGTCTCGCTGGGTTAAAACGAGGCAATTTCAGACTAGTATCCAAGTCATACGAAATACCTGAAATAAGCTTTTCTAAATTGTCCCAGGCTTGCGGAAAACGTTCTTGGAATAATTTTTCTAAAGAACTTGCTGATATAAAGACATCTTGTCGTGACCGCAAGGGAACTTCTCTGAGCGGTAGGTTTTCTCTAATCGCTGTTAATACTTGCAGAACTTCTCTATCCCTGCTTTCAAAAGCATTGACCCGATACAGTGGCAAAATAGGATGATGAAATTCGCTTGCCAGTGTTTCTGGGTAAACACCAATATAATAATCACAGCCTAGTTCTAATGACTCCAATCCATCAAAATAAGGCACAATTACCGCAATATCCTCTAGGTACTGAGATAAAACTGACCAATCTTTCTCCCCCTGCATCTTGGCTGTTGAAAGCTTCATCAACTGCTGATAGCCCACACTAGATAGAGCTAAAAAGCGTAAATTCACTTCCTTATTATCTACAAACACAGTCATTTCAAGCCCTAGCAAAGGATGAATGCCGTATTTTTTTGTAACCTCTAGAAAGTCAAAAGCACCGTAAAGATTATCAATATCCATCATAGCCAAATGAGTGTAGCCGAATTCTTTAGCTGCTCTCACATACTTGTCGATCGAAATGACGCTCTCCATAAAACTATAGACTGTTTTTGTATCTAGTTGTGCGATCAATTTACACTTCTCCTCTATCGTTCTCACTATATTATACCATTTTCAAAAAGAGAAAGACAAAAGCAATAACTCCTATCTCTGTTTTATATTTTAAATAAGGCATTTTGGATGAAAAAATAACAAATATATTTGCAGTAAAAATGTTTCTGTAAACTATTTTGAACTTTTTATCCCAATAAATGGATATCTCTTTTAAAGAAGTGAGATAAATTCACTCAAAATTCTTGTTAGATATAGTTTAATTTATGAACACTATAGAATATCACATATTATTTCATATAAATTGTATTCATTATTCTTTAATTAATTTCTTTCTCACTTAATAATTCCCTTTCTCCTATTTTTTTGATATAATAACCTTAATTATTATTTTACAAGGAGGTTTTATGCGCTTTAATCAATTCAGCTATTTATCACTTCCAAGAGATACTATTTTATATGAATTAAAAAAGTATGGATTTGATTTTCCATCTGAGTCAACAAATAAAAAGATGTTGGAGTCTTTTCTAAGTCGTTTCTTTTTCACTTATCAAGACACCAACTACCCACTTTCCATCCTAGCAGCTAATAAAAAAACAGACCTGCTGACATTTTTTCAATCAGAAGATGAACTGACAGCAGATATTTTTTATACTGTTGCTTTTCAACTTTTAGGCTTTTCTTATTTGGTTGACTTCGAAGATAGTGACGTTTTTCGTAAAGAGACTGGTTTTCCCATTGTATATGGTGACTTAATTGAAAATCTCTATCAGTTACTCAATACTCGCACCAAAAAGGGAAATACTCTTATCGACCAACTTGTCAGTGATGGCCTGATTCCTGAGGATAATAACTACCACTACTTTAACGGCAAGAGTTTGGCTACTTTTTCTAGCCATGATGTCATTCGAGAAGTGATTTATGTTGAATCTCGTGTCGATACTGACCAAAAGGGCCTACCAGACCTAGTCAAGGTTAGCATTATTCGTCCTCATTATGAAGGACAAATCCCTGCTATCATGACAGCCAGTCCTTATCACCAAGGAACAAATGACAAGGCAAGCGATAAGGCTCTCTACAAGATGGAGGGCCAGCTTGAGGTCAAACCTGCTCACAAGATTGAGCTAGAAGAACCTCAACTAAATCTCGTTCAACCTCAAGGCCAAGCTGAGCTTGTGGCAAAAGCTGAGGAAAAGCTAAGTCACATCAACTCTAGCTATACACTCAACGATTACTTCCTCCCACGAGGTTTTGCTAATCTCTATGTTTCAGGTGTTGGTACCAAAGACTCTACTGGTTTCATGACTAATGGGGACTACCAGCAAATCGAGGCTTATAAAAATGTCATTGATTGGCTTAATGGTCGTTGCCGTGCCTTTACCGACCATACGCGCCAGCGTCAAGTCAAGGCTGACTGGTCAAATGGAAAAGTAGCCACAACTGGACTTTCCTATCTAGGTACAATGTCAAATGGTCTTGCTACTACAGGCGTCGATGGTTTAGAAGTTATCATTGCCGAGGCAGGCATTTCCTCATGGTACAACTACTACCGTGAAAACGGTCTGGTAACTAGCCCAGGTGGTTATCCAGGTGAGGATTTTGACTCCCTTGCTGAGTTAACCTACTCTCGTAATCTTTTAGCTGGTGACTATATTCGTAGTAACGAGGCTCACCAAGCTGACTTAGAAAAAGTAAAAGAGCAACTGGATCGCAAATCCGGCGACTACAATCAATTTTGGCATGACCGTAACTATCTGCTCAATGCTAATAAAGTAAAGGCAGAGGTTGTCTTTACCCACGGTTCTCAGGATTGGAATGTCAAACCACTCCATGTTTACCAGATGTTCCATGCACTTCCTAATCATATAAACAAGCACCTCTTTTTCCATAATGGCGCTCATGTGTACATGAACAACTGGCAGTCCATTGACTTCCGTGAGTCCATGAATGCTTTGTTGACAAAGAAATTACTGGGACAGGAAACGAATTACCAACTTCCTACTGTCATTTGGCAAGACAATACAGCCCCTCAGACTTGGTTATCAATTGATAACTTCGGTCTGCAAGAGAACTCTGAAACCTTCTCACTTGGTCAAGAAGAGCAAGTGATTCAAAATCAGTACTCAGATAAGGATTTTGAGCGCTATGGCAAGACCTACCGGACCTTCAATACAGAGCTTTATCAAGGGAAAGTCAATCAGATTACCCTTGACCTTCCTGTGACTAAGGATCTTCACTTGAACGGTCGCGCTCAACTCAATCTTCGTATCAAATCCAGCACAAACAAGGGGCTTTTATCTGCTCAACTACTGGAACTTGGTCAAAAGAAATACCTACAACCTTATCCAGCTATTTTAAGTGCTAAAACCATTGATAATGGACGCTACCACATGTTGGAAAATCTCTGTGAATTGCCATTTAGACCAGAGGCACAACGAGTCGTGACAAAAGGTTACCTTAATTTACAGAATAGAAACGATTTACTGTTAGTAGAGGATATCACTGCAGATGAATGGATGGATGTGCAATTTGAACTGCAACCAACTATTTACAAGCTAAAAGAAGGAGATACTCTTCGTTTAGTCCTTTATACTACTGACTTTGAAATCACTATACGTGACAATACCGCTTACCACCTGACTGTTGATCTTGAACAGTCTACACTTATCTTACCTTATCAAAAGGTATAATGTAACAGACATTCAGTATGGGAAAATTCCCACTTGAATAGTCTAACGAAACATAAACTTGGTATCAAATCCACTCTCAAAGAAGGACTTATGATAAGCCCATAACTGGAGTTTGGACAAAAGATACTAATCCCCCTGACCAACATGTGTAACCCTCTATCATACACGCTACCACACCACATGTTGGAAAATCTCTGTGAATTATATTTATAGAAAATTCACAACAAGCCGTGACAAAATGCTACCATAATTAAATGATTCACTGTCAGTAAAGAACAGCAATGTAGATGAACGAATAGATATCCAATTCAACTGCACCCAACTAGTGACAAGTTAAAAGAGGGAGATTCTCTCCATCTAGTTCTTTAGGCTACTGACATTGAAATCATTATACGTGACAATACCGCTTACCACTCGACTGACAATTTCGATCAGTCCACGCTTTCTGTACTTTGTACAAGGAGTAATATTTTATGAACAAATCTGAACACCGACACCAACTCATACGCGCTCTTGTTGCAAAAAACAAAATTCATACACAGGCTGAGTTGCAAGCCCTTCTTGCTGATAACGACATTCAAGTTACCCAGGCAACTCTCTCACGCGACATCAAAAATATGAACCTGTCAAAAGTCCGCGAAGAGGATAACTCGTACTACGTGCTCAATACAGGTTCTATCTCAAAATGGGAGAAACGTCTCGAAATCTACATGGAAGACGCCCTTGTCTTGATGCGCCCAGTTCAACACCAAGTCCTACTAAAAACTCTTCCTGGACTTGCTCAATCCTTTGGTTCTATCATTGATGCTTTGAGTTTCCCTGACGCTATCGCTACCCTCTGTGGCGATGATGTCTGTCTCGTCATCTGCGAAGATGCAGAGGCAGCCCAACATTGCTTTGAAGATCTGAAAAAATTCGCCCCACCATTTTTCTTTGGTGAATAGCAAAATTCCGTGTCTGATCAGACACGGAATTTTTTTTATCTTCTTTACTGATACTCTTCGAAAACCTCTTCAAACCACGTCAGCTTCGCCTTATCTGCTACCTCAAAGCAGTTCTTTGAGCAACCTGCGGCTAGCTTCCTAATTTGCTTTTTAATTTTCATTGAGCATGAGATGGATTTTCTTTTTTAGTTCGTGCCAACCTCAGGGCACGATTTGGATTGAGACGATTAAATAATTCTTCCAATTTCTTTTCATTCCAAACGTCTGCGGCGGAAACAAAATTACCATCCGCATCTCGGAAAGATATCGGTTTATCTCCCATACCAGTCTCCTAGTCTACAAATTCAAACTCAAATTTACCAATGCGGACCAAATCCCCATCTTTAGCACCACGCGCACGAAGAGCTTCATCAACCCCCATACCACGTAATTGACGGGCAAATTTCATGACTGATTCGTCACGATCAAAGTTGGTCATATTAAAGAGTTTCATCAGTTTTTCACCAGAAAGCACCCATGTTGCATCGTCATCACGGCTAATTTCAAAGGCTTTTTCTTCCTCGGCAAAGCCGTAGTAAGCTTCTTCTTCCATATCTGACTCGCCGTAGAGCAAGAATTCTGGTGTCTTATCTAACAATTCAGCTGTGGCATCCAAGAGCGTTGCCAGACCTTGCTTGGTCAAACCAGAAATTGGGAAGATTGCTGGTAACTCCTCAAATTCATCGTAGTTTTCAGCTAATTTTTTCTTGAATTCTGCAAGATTTTCTTGACTCTCAGGCATATCCATTTTGTTGGCTACGATAATCTGTGGACGCTCCATAAGGCGAAGATTGTATGACTCCAGCTCTTTATTGATCGCTAGGTAGTCCTCATAAGGATCACGGCCTTCGCTAGCTGACATATCAATGATATGGAGGATAACACGGGTACGCTCTATATGACGGAGGAACTGGGTCCCCAGACCAACACCTTGACTAGCTCCTTCAATCAAACCTGGCAAGTCGGCTACTGCAAAGGATTCACCTGATTGGATACGAACCATACCAAGATTTGGCACGATAGTGGTAAAGTGGTAGGCACCGATTTTAGGTTTAGCTGAGGTAATAACACTTAAAAGGGTTGATTTCCCAACAGATGGGAAGCCAACTAAACCAACATCTGCCAAGATTTTTAGTTCTAACTGTAACTCACGTTCCTGACCTGGCTCTCCATTTTCAGAGATTTCCGGTGCAGGATTTTTTGGTGTCGCAAAGCGGATATTTCCACGTCCACCACGACCTCCGTGGGCTACAATAAATTCTTGCCCGTGTTCAATCAAATCTGTCAAGACCTTGCCTGTCTCGGCATCACGAACAGTCGTACCTTGTGGCACTCGAACTCTAAGATCTTCGGCACCACGACCATGCATCCCTTTGGTCATTCCTTTCTCACCAGAATCAGCCTTGAAATGGCGATTGTAGCGGAAATCCATCAAGGTACGCAAACCCTCGTCTACAACGAAGACCACATTGCCTCCACGACCACCATCACCACCCCAAGGACCGCCATTAGGGACATATTTTTCACGGCGAAAGGCAACCATGCCATCACCACCATTACCAGCCTTGACCTTAATCTTAGCTGTATCTAAAAACATACTCATTTTTTCTTCTCACTTTAAAAAAGGGCTGGGAAATCCCAGTCACTAAATTTTCTTGAAACTATTTTATAGATTGCTGAGGGCACCAATTGCAGTTGCAAAAATTCCCAATAAACTTGCTACTAGCATGATAATCACGATAAACAAGGTTATTTTCTCAAACAAGGTTTTTTTACGATTTCCATTATCTCCAAATGCCATTTTTATCTCCTTCGTTACATTCTATTTTCTATTATCTTAGCATGAATTGAGCTAGTTTTCAATAGTCAGCTGCTACAGGTGCAATAATCCATAAAATGATATAAGCTACAATTCCTGCTCCGTAACAGCAAGCAAGGACACCCCAAATGACTCGAACGATAGTTGGATCCATATCCAGATAATGGGCCACTCCGGCACAAACACCAGCAATCTTTTTATCACGGCCACTTCTCATTAATTGTTTTTTCATAACTGTTCCTCTTTCTATTCTTCATGGTCTTTCCAATAATCTCTTATGCTGATTAACTGTGTTTTTGAAGCCTTCAGCATGCGTCTAGAGCCTTTTACCGGTACAGCGACCACCTTTTGCGGAAGATACAAAACTGTCTTAAAAATACGCTGACTGACCGTATCATCTTTTGCTAAATCTTTCTGGAAGTTATTTGAAATAATGGCATCCAGATAAAATTCATGCACTCGTTTCCCAAAGTTCTCAGCTGAAATCTCGTACAACTTCTCTGATAAGGTATGCTCATTCATGTCCGGCGTTGCAATCAGAGCTTCTAAAATAGCACCAGCCAAATCATGTTCTCCATAGTACAGAGTCCCAAACATTTTATCACTGATAAGATTATCCAGATAAGGATTCCCATGTGCAATGACAGGCGTTCCACTAGCCAAGCTTTCCAAGTAGGTCAAACCTTGTGTTTCACTTGTGGATGCCGAGATGAAGAAATCCGCCGCCTTATAGTAAAGAGCTGTCTCACTGGGAGCAATCATACCAGTAAAGATGACTGAGTCTTGAATCTCTAGTTTTTTGGCTTGCTCCTTGAGGTCATTCAGATAAGGACCATCCCCAGCTACCACCAGTTTAACCTTGTCTTCTTCTTTCAGAACTTCTGCAAAGGCTGCTAGTACTGCTTGAATATTTTTTTCATAGGAAATTCTGGAAAGACTAAGCAGCATCTTTTCATCATCTTGAATCCCTAATTTACTACGCAGTTCTTTCAAATTTTCCTGCTTGATTTCTGGACGCTCAAACTTAGCTAATTCGATCCCAGTTGGAATGACCCGTTTTTCAACCTTGACTTTATAGTCAGATAGCAAGTCACGAACAATCTCACTCGGGCAAATAACCCCATCCACGTCATGAAGGAAACCTCTGACCAGATACTTGACCATACTCGGACGAATCAGCATTCCCTTAGCAATATAATGCACATAGTCTTCGTACTGGGTGTGATAGGTATGGATGACCGGAATCTTCAGTTCACGCGCAATCCAAATCCCCAACAAGCCAAGAGAAAATTCTGTCTGAGTATGGATAATATCCAGTTGATACTGTTTGGCAATTTCAAGCGCCTTGCTGAAACCTCGGTAGGCAAAGCGACGGTCTTTAAAAGCAAAAAAAGGAACACTTGGAATGCGGATAATTTGCCAATCTTCATAACGATTGACATCCTTATCTGTCGTCGTAAAGATAAAAACAGCATGCCCCTGCTTTTCAAGCTCTGTTTTCAAGGTTCGAATACTGGTCGCTACACCTGAAACCTGAGGAAAATAGGTATCTGTAAATAAACCAATTCGCATAGATTACCTCACTTTTTACTTTCTCCCTAAAGCGGCTTGTTTCTCATAAAAGTCCAACCAGATTTGTAACAGATGCTCTTCAGAATACTCTCTAGAAATATTTTTAGCCTTTTCTTTAAGTTCTTTTAAGGCAGCAGGATTGGCTTGATATTCCAAAATAGCTTCTTTCATCTCTTCTCTATCTGCTGTCGCCCGATAATTTCCCTCCAAAATCACCTTATAGAGATCCAAATCACGCAACATAATAGGAGCTTCACAACTAGCAGCCTCTAAAATAGTCATAGGAAATAGCTCATTGTAACTAGGCAACAAGAAAAGGTCCGCTAGGGCATACAACTCTCGCATCCGCTCTGGCGATACAATACCTGGAAAAATCAAGTTTTTAGGGGGATTTTCCATTATTTTCTTGTAGCGTTCATAACCATCTGTCATGCCCCCAAAAGAGAAACCACCCGCCCAAATAAAGGTAATTTGAGGCAATTCCTCAGCCAGACGGATAAAATCATCAATCCCTTTACGTTTCTGAACTTGACCAGCACCTACTACGATAAACTGATTGTCACTAAGACCTAGCTCTTCGCGTAGTCGAGCTACCTCTTCTTGTGGAAGAGGATGCCATTTTTCCTTATTGACAAAGTTAGGAATATAGGTCACTTTTTCACGTGGAATACCAGCTGCCACCAAATCCTCGATAAACATAGGATTGACCACAACCAAGTGCTCCATCCGGTTGTAAAAAGAAAATACATAGCGTTTGACAATTCCCTTTAAGAAAAATGGAATTTTCAAACTTCCCTCAAGTGTATCAGGCAAGAAATGCACATAGCCAATTTTTCTCCCTGAACGTTTCTTTTGGAATGTAGATAAATAATAGGGGAAATCAATCGTATGAAAGTGAGTCACATCTGCCTCAATTGGAAGATTTTCAGTAACAATCAATTGGTCCTTAGCATCACGGTGAAGAAGACGAACTAATTCACGGTAGGCACCTGAAACTCCTTGTCCTGCTACTTTCTCACTTGAACTCAACATATTGATGCGTAATTTCTTTTTTTCCATAACTACTATTATATCATTTTCTTTGAAGAAAATCAGCAAAAGAAAGGAGAGACAGTTGGAAAAGAAGGGGAAATTTCCTTTCTTTTCCAACTGTCTCTCACATGCTTTTATATGTTTACTTAATGCCTAGGGCAATGCGGGCATAGCGACTCATTTTTTCAACTGTCCAAGCTGGATACCAGACTAATTTAACCTCAGTATCAGTTACTTCTGGCACCTCTGTCATGGCATCATAAATCTGGTCCGTCAAAAGGTCAGCTAGGGGACATCCCATAGTTGTCAAAGTCATATCAATCTCTGTTTGACCTGTGTCGCCATCAAAACGAATCTCATAAATCAAACCAAGATTGACAATATCGATTCCCAACTCAGGGTCGATGACTTCTTCCAAGGCTGTTAAAATGCGTGTTTTGATGTTTTCAATTTGCTCTTCTGTATAAGCCATATTTATCCTCACTCTTAGTCTTCAATAAAATCACGAAGCGGTTTGCTGCGACTTGGTTGGCGTAGTTTTCTCAAAGCCTTGGCTTCAATCTGACGGATACGCTCACGGGTTACGTTAAAGACTTTACCTACATCTTCAAGGGTGCGCATTTTACCATCATCTAGTCCAAAACGTAGACGCAAGACGTTTTCTTCACGGTCTGTAAGAGTATCCAAGACCTCATCCAGCTGCTCACGCAAGACGATACGAGTTGTGTAGTCCACTGGATTTTCAATCACTTCATCTTCGATAAAGTCCCCAAGATGGCTATCATCCTCTTCACCGATTGGTGTTTCAAGCGATACTGGTTCTTGAGCAATCTTCAAGATTTCACGAACCTTGTCAGGGGTCATATCCATACGTTCAGCGATTTGTTCTGGCGTTGGATCTTGTCCCAATTCTTGAAGGAGATTACGCTGTTCACGAACCAATTTATTGATGGTTTCAACCATGTGGACTGGAATACGAATGGTACGAGCTTGATCCGCAATAGCACGAGTGATAGCCTGACGAATCCACCAAGTTGCGTAAGTTGAGAACTTGAATCCTTTAGAATAGTCAAACTTGTCAACCGCCTTCATCAAGCCCATGTTCCCTTCTTGAATCAAGTCAAGGAACTGCATACCACGGCCGACATAGCGTTTGGCAATAGAAACAACCAAACGAAGGTTGGCTTCCGCAAGACGTTGTTTGGCTTCGATATCGCCAGCTTCAACAGCAAGTGCCAATTCTTTTTCCTCTTCATTGGTCAAAAGAGGTACGACCCCGATTTCTTTCAAGTACATACGGACAGGGTCATTGACCTTAGCCGAAGTTGAACCAATCAAATCCTCATCGCTAAGTTCTGGTTCTTCTTCTGCACTAAGAACACGCGCACTTGGATTTCCTTCGTTATCTGTGATTGAAATCCCTGCATCCTGAATTCGTTGCAAGAGATCTTCAATCCCATCAGCATCCAAGGTAAAAGGAAGGACAAGACTAGCATTGATTTCATCATCTGTTGCTGTCCCTTTTTGTTTATGATTACGGATAAATTCTGCTACTTGTACGTCAAATGTTGTTACTTCTTTTTGTTTTGTTGCCATTATTACTCCATTCTTCTCTTTTGGGAAATTAAACGTTCCAATTCTTCTAGGGCTGTATCGGTATCTCCTACATGGCTAGCTTCCTGCACCTTCTTTTTGATTCTCATATTGTCCTGATTCAAGAGGGCCTTGTTTCGAGTCATCTCTACTTCACTAAGTTCCTGCGGTGACATCTCAGCAGGTAAATCCTGAGCTAAGACTTGGTACCAAGCTCTTTCAACTTCCTCTGTCTGTTCTGCTAGAACTTCTGGAGGAAGATTACCATACTGGCCAAGTAAGTCATATAAAACCTGAAATTCAGGAGTGTCAAATGCAAAATCTTCTCGCAAACGGTAATCGTTCAAAATAAGGGGAGATTCCATCATTCGATAAAGTAGATGAGCTTCTGCCCTCATAATAGCCGATAACTGTTTGGTGACAGGCATAGTGATTGGCGTCGGTCTGGAAATTCCTTCCATGCGATTCTGCCTTTGTGCCTGACGACTCTCATTCACAATCTGCTCAATCTGGGCATAATCAAAAGACGCCAGACTGTCAGCTAAAATATGAATATAGCTGTTTTGAGCAGTGATAGACTTTTCTTGAACAATCAAGGGAGCTATTTTTTCAATAAACTCAATCTGAGCCTGCAGATTTTCACTATTTTCAGGCTTGTACTGGTGAATGTAGAACTCAATCGGACTAATACGAGTTTTCGTTAATAGATATGCCAAGTCTTCTGGTCCATTTTTTTGTAGATACTCATCTGGATCCACGTTATCAGGCATGCTGACGATCTGCACAGGCATATCGCCAATTTCATCTAAGGCTTTCAATATCGCAGCTTGCCCAGCCTTATCGCCATCGTAAACAAGAACCAACTTCTTGGTTAATCTTTTCAGATGCTCAACATGCTCACGACTCAAGGCCGTACCCATAGACGCCACAGCATTTTCGATCCCAGCCCGATAGGCTGCAATGACATCCATGAACCCTTCCATGAGGTAAATCTCACTGGTTTTACCAGAAGATTTTTTTGCCCTATCCATATGATATAATTCGTAACTTTTGTTAAAAATTGCAGTCGATCGGCTATTTTTATACTTAGAAGTTTGTGAATCCGTTTTCTGCCAGATACGACCTGAGAAGGCAATGACCTTTCCCTGATCATTGGTCAAGGGAAACATAATCCGATTGTGAAAGGTATCTACAAATTGATTGGCATCTGAGAGGTAAAATAATCCTGAATCCAGGAAATCCTCTTCACGATACTGACCAGACAAACGTTGATAGAGATAGTTTCGTTCTGGAGGTGCTAAACCAATCCGAAAATGCTTGAGCACTTCATCTGTCAAACCACGTTGATAGAGGTAATTTCTGGCCTCTTCCCCCATGGTCGTTGTCATGAGAATGGCATGATAAAATTTGGCAGCATCTTCGTGCATATCATAAAGAGCTTGGTGGGGGGAGGCTGGCTTCTGCTCACTATAAAACGGTTTTTCCACCTCAATCCCGACACGCTGACCTAAAATTTGGACAGCCTCCATAAAGGGAACCCCTTGGTACTCCTCGATGAACTTAAAGACGTCACCCGAGCGACCACAACCAAAACAGTGGTAAAACTGCTTATCCTCTACAACGTTGAAAGAAGGTGTTTTTTCACCATGAAAAGGACAGAGCCCTAGATAGTTCCGTCCTGCCTTTTGTAAAGAAATCACATCTCCTATGACTTCCACAATGTTGGCATTGTTTTTGATTTCTTCAATGACTTGTTTGTCAACCATACACAATACCTCCATGTTATCATAGTTTACTTTATATAGTATACTTTATTTCAGAAAAAAAGTAAACCATTTCACTCATTTTCCCTACTTTATTCAAAGAGTTGATAATAATCAGAGATTTTCATTTTTGCTTTTTCTTCTTGCTTCAAATCTTGGATAATCCGTCCTTCTTTCATGACAATCAGACGATTACCATATTTGAGAGCATCTTCCATATGATGAGTAATCATAAGTGCTGTCAACTTGTCCTTCTTGACAAATTCATCTGTCAATTCCATGAGTGCCACACTGGTCTTTGGATCAAGGGCCGCAGTATGCTCATCTAGCAAGAGTAATTCAGGACGCTTCAAGGTTGCCATCAAGAGGCTCAAGGCCTGTCTTTGTCCACCTGATAAGAACTCAATCGGTGTATTCAAATGTTTCTCAAGACCGTTTCCTACTTTTTCAATAGTCGTCTGAAACTCATCCTTATAGCTAGCAAGACGTCTTGGTAACAATCCACGCTTTTCACCACGGAACTTAGCAATCAAGAGATTTTCAGCCACTGTCATACGGGGAGCTGTCCCCATCTTAGGATCTTGGAAAACACGAGATAAATACTTGGCGCGCTTCTCGGGTGAAAATTTGGTAACATCTTCACCCAAGATACGAATTGTCCCACTGGTTAGTGATAAGGTTCCTGCAATAGTGTTAAAAAGAGTTGATTTACCAGCACCATTTCCACCCAAAATCGTGATAAAATCCTGTTCAAAAATTTCTAAGGAAACATCATTTAAAATAATCTTTTCTTCATCAAAGCCATTTTTAACGACTTTGGTTGCATTTTCTAATTCTACAATTGCTGTCATTTACTTAATTTGGCTCCTTTCAAGATTGTTTGCTTAAATGTTGGAATCATGAGGCAGACTGCTAAAATCACGGCACTGTATAGACGAAGGTAACTTGTGTTAAATCCAAGCGCGATAACTGCCCAGACTAAAAATTGATAGGCGATAGAACCTACAACGATGGTAACCAAACGTTCTGCCAAGCTCAAACTCTTGAAAATAACTTCTCCAATAATCAAACTTGCAAGCCCCACAACGATAACCCCGATTCCTCGAGAAACATCAGCATAGCCTTCTTGCTGGGCAATGAGGGCACCCGCAAGGGCAATCACCCCATTTGATAAGACCAAGCCCATGAGCTCCATGCGTCCAGTATGAATTCCGAAACTTCTAGCCATATCAGGATTGTCACCTGTAGCAATATAGGCTTGTCCAAGTTTGGTGTCCAAGAAAAAGAGCATGAGAGTAATGACAAGACTGACAAAGATAAGACCTGTCAAGAGTTGGTTCAAGTCTGAATCAAAAGGTAAGACATCCTGGATTTGCTTAGTTCCAAGCAAGCCTAAATTTGCACGTCCCATAATCAAGAGCATGATAGAGTGACAAGAAGTCATCACCAAAATCCCTGAGAGCAAGGTTGGAATCTTCCCTTTTGTATAAAGAAGGCCTGCTGCCATTCCAGCCAAACACCCTGCTCCTACAGCAACAAGTGTCGCTAAAAAGGGATTTACACCTTTGGCTATCAGAGTGACAGCAACAGCTCCCCCAAGAGGGAAGGAACCTTCTGTCGTCATATCTGGAAAGTTTAAAATCCTAAATGTCATAAAGATTCCCAGACCTAAAATTGCCCAGACAAATCCTTGAGAAATAATAGATAATATCATTTGTTTCTTAACCTTTTCTATACGATTTCTATTGTAAAAAATTGGAGGAGATGTCCCCAACTCCTCCATTACAGATTATTCAATCACTTGTCCTGCTTCTTTTAGAACAGATTCAGGAATAGTAATACCTAACTCTTGTGCCAATTTTTTATTGATTACTGATTTACCAGTTGAAAAGACATTGACTGGTGTATCAGCTGGTTTTGCACCTTTCAAAACTTGAGCAATCATTTTACCAGTTGCCACACCAAGGTCATGTTGGTCAACTACAACGGATGCCAAACCACCTGCTTCTACCATGGCAGTTGCGCTTGGGTAGATTGGTTTTTTAGCTGATTGGTTACTTGATACAACAGTTGAGAAGGCTGAAGCAATAGTGTTATCAATTGGAACCCAGATAGCATCGACCTTGCTAGTCATAACGTTAACTGTTGAAGCAATTTCATTTGTTGAAGGAACTGCAAATGTTTCTACTGTTAAACCTGCTTTTTCAGCATAAGCCTTAAATTCTTCTACCTGTGTTTTTGAATTGTCTTCGCTGCTTGAGTAAAGAGCTCCGATAGTTTTCACATTTGGTGTCAAAGCCTTGATGAGTTCAACTTGTTGTTGAGCTGGATTGTGGTCAGATACCCCTGTAATGTTGCCACCTGGTTTTTTCAAATCTTTAACCAAGTTAGCACCGATTGGGTCTGTAATAGCAGCCATGATAACCGGTAGGTCTTTTGTGGCACTAGCCAAACCTTGAGCAGCTGGTGTTGCGATACCAACAACCAAGTCATTACCGTTTGCAACCAATTGTTTACTCATGGTCGCAACCTTGCTTTGGTCACCTTCTGAGTTCATAAAGTCAATCTTCAACTGATCATCTTTATAACCTTCTTCTGCAAGTCCATCTTGAATCCCTTTATAAATCAAGTCAAGAGATGGATGGCTCACAAACTGAAGGACACCAACTTTGGCAACTTTCTTTTCATTCTTAGCTTCTGGTTTATTCATTGAAGAGTAAATCAAGCTTCCTGCTACTAAGACTGCTAATGCGGCGATAATTCCAATTAAACGTTTATTTTTCATTTTATTTCTCCTTATTAATTCCTTTAAACTACTTCACTTATCTAAATAAGCGACGCCATCGTTTTCTTTCCATACTAACCTCCATCAAAAAAGTCCTCACACAAAAAACTTGTGTGAGGACGTCGATGCGCGGTACCACCTCAATTATAGGGAATTTCCCTATCGCTCTGTCTCGCAATAACGAGATGCACTGTAAGGTGTGCTCACCGAATTTTTATGATTTCAAATTCTAAATAACATTCAGCCCAATTTTCATCATCACCACTTATCTGTTTTCAGCTACCACAGACTCTCTAAAAAGTTTGTATGATTACTTTTCTGAATGGTTAAATTATATCATTTTTCAACTACTTGTCAAGACTCTTTGAGCATTTTTTTGAAATATTCAAAAACTTCCCCTATGAAAAAGAGGAAGTTTGAAAGGTATCAGCCTGAATTACGCAATCCTGTCGCAATTCCGTTGATGGTTGTATGGATTAATTTTTCTTGATCGCTTGATAATTCTCCACGACGTTGACGTTTAATCAACTCCAACTGGATATAGTTTAGGATATTAAAGTAAGGCATACGGTAATCCAAACTTGCTTTTAGATATGGATTTTCAGCCAAGAGTTCATCGTAACCTTCGATAGCCAAGATGACTTCCTTGGTAACTTGCCATTCATTTAGAATAGTCTCATAAATTGCTTTTACTTGATCATCTTCACAAAGTTTGGCATATTCAAAAGCAATATTCATATTTGATTTTGACAAGACCATATCAACATTTGAAAGAAGTGACTGGAAGAAAGGCCAATTTTGGTACATATCTCGTAGGATAGCGATATTTTCTGGATTTTTATCAATAAATTCTTTGAAGCTTGATCCGACACCATACCAGCCAGGGAACATGACACGACTCTGTGACCATGAGAATACCCAAGGGATAGCTCGCAAACCACTGATTTCAGTAATAGTCTTACGAGCGGCTGGACGAGAACCAATATTAAAGCTTGAAATAGCCTTGATTGGACTTGACTCGAAGAAATAATCATAGAAATGCTCATTACCAAAGACCAAATCACGGTAGATATCGTAACTACGGTCCACTACTTGGTCCATAATAGCTTCATAACGATTTGAGGTATTGGTATCACTCTTCTTCTGAGTAATCATACGGTTAATGGCCGCTGAAACCAGCATTTCAAGGTTATAGTAGGCCGCATCTTTATTACCGTATTTATTCCCAATTACTTCACCCTGCTCCGTCAAACGGATACGATCCTTGATAGACTTGAGCGGTTGAGAGGTAATGGCTTCATAGGTTGGTCCACCACCACGACCGACAGTACCACCACGGCCATGGAAGAAGGTAACCTTAACGCCAAATTCATCTCCAATAGCAGTCAATTGTTGTTGAGCCTTGTAGAGAGTCCAACATGATGAAAGATAACCGCCATCTTTATTACTATCAGAGTAGCCAAGCATGATTTCTTGGTAGTTATTGCGAGAAGCAATCCATTTCTTAGCAAGAGGAAGAGAAAGATATTCTCTCATGGTTTCTTCTGAGTGATCCAAGTCCTCGATTGTTTCAAAGAGAGGAACGATTTGGACACGGGCTCTTTCTTTATCAACTAGCCCTACTTCTTTTAACAAGATAGCCAATTCCAGCATGTCTGATACGCTAGTTGCATGTGAAATAATGGTTTGACGAATAACATCATCGCCCAACTTATCTTTCAACTTACGAGCAGCTTTAAAGATGGCCAATTCTTTTTCAAGTAACTCTGATTTTTCAACATGAGTTGCAGAAAGAATACGTGGATCTTCTTCCAATTCTTTCAATAGAAGCTGGCATTTTTCTTCTTCACTTAGTTCGCTATAACGAGAATGAATTCCTGCTGATTTCAAGAGTTCGGCTACACAAGCTTCATGAACACTAGAATCTTGACGCATGTCAATAGATGCCAAATAGAAACCAAAAATTTCAACTGCCTGAATCAGCTCAACAAAATCACCAGAAATCAGTGCTTCACCCTTATTTTCCAAGAGGGAATCACGAATGGTAATTAAATCCTTATAAAAATCATTAGCTGTTTCATAGCGAGCTCCAACTTCCTTATCCTCAATCAGATAGGTTTTTGTTGCTTGGATTTTTGATTGAATATCAAACAAGGCACGACGATACAGCTCTTTTTCACGATAAATAGAGTTATCCTTGGATTGACGAGCCATTTCTCTGACTTGCTTGCTTACATTGACAATACTGGTTGAGAGAGAGAATTCACGATAAAGTTGGTAAATCTTTTCATCATAGTAGTTCATGATGACTTCACACTGAGTCATAGCAGATTGTTTCAAGGTATCTGCTGTAACAAAAGGATTCCCATCACGGTCTCCACCAATCCACATTCCCATGGTAATTGGTTTAGGATGTTTCAACTCTAAGCCATGTTTTTTAGCCAGACGCTTGTACTCAGCAGTCAAATGAGGAACTGCCTTCAGGAATGAACTATTGTAGTATTCCATAACATTCGTGATTTCATTGGTTACTTTCAATTTCTTTTCACGAATCATATCTGTCTGCATAATAATCTCAATGTAACGACGGAGATCATTATGCCATTTTTCCTTATTAATCAAGCCTAATTTCACATCACGATACTTACGCAAGAGGGTATGGATATGGTTAGTCAAATCCAACATACTCTTACGTTGAACTTGTGTTGGATGGGCTGTCAAAACAGGAACAACATTCAAGTGTTCAAGAATTTCAACCGCATTTTCTTTTTCTGCAACCATTTTGATTGTTGCTGATAATTTCCCAAGATAATCTTGATCGATATTATTTTGGTGGTTGATTTCATAAGCTAAATCCACATCTTCTGAAATATTAATCAAGAGGGGCAGGATAGAGAAATAGCGTGAAATATAGGCCATTTCATCATTTGACAGACTAGTAACCAATTGGTTCAAACCTTGATAATCTTCTTGAGTTGACAATTCTTTCAACTGCATGATTTTTTCAAAAGTCTCTGGGGCAAGCATGTTTTTAGTGATATCTTCTAACAATTCTGTTAAAATCAATACTTCTTCTTGCACGACAGCTTTATTACTATAGTTTTCTAATTTTTGAAGAGACATAGGTAATCCTTTCCACTATCAGCTCTACATATAGTTTGAGGAGTGAGCTTCTAACTCCTCATACAATTGGGCACGCTTTTCACTTGCATCAATATTTAAGACAAAGGCGATGGCTACAGACAAGACCAGAAGACTATTCCCTCCTTGCGATAAGAAAGGGAAGGTTACTCCTGTCGATGGAATAATGCCAGAAATTCCACCGATATTGACAAAGACCTGTACCAACATCATCCCCCCAACCCCAATCGCCATCATGGAATTAAAGGGATTCTTAGCACGAATTCCGACTAGGATAATTCGCAAAATAAGGAAAAAAACAAGTGCTAAAATCAAGCTGGCCCCTACAAATCCAAATTCTTCGATGACAATTGAAAATACAAAATCTGTATGGGCCTCTGGTAAATAGCCACGTTTTTCAATTGAATTTCCTAAGCCTAGACCAAACCAACCACCATTTACCATGGCAAAGTAGGAATTTGCAAGTTGGTGGCCTGCTCCTGCCAAATCAGCAAAGGGATTAAAGTAGGCACTGAAACGCTTAGCAACGTAGCCAAATATTGGAATTTTTGAAAACTTATCAACCCCAATCATAGAAATAGCTGATAAGGATAGAGCTGAAATACCAACCAAAATTCCCAAAAAGGCAATAAACCATCTATAAGCGATACCACTAGTCGTATACATAATCAAGGCAACCAAAGCCAAAATAGAAGCATTCCCCAAATCTGGGAAAATAGCAAGGCTCCCAATCAGTACAAAGAGAACAAAGCGCCAGTCATTAAACGCACGAGGAAGCCACTGATTCTGTGTCAAAACTTGAAAATCATAAATAGCTATATCCTCTTGTTGTTTGGAAAATTTATTTGCTAGATACCAAATAATAATAATTTTCAAATATTCGGCTGGTTGAATGGTCAAAGGTCCTACAGAAATCCAGCCATAGGCTCCATTGACAGGAATACCAATTATCCGAGCCAAGGCTAATAGAATCAGCTCAACGAACATAACGATAAATAGAAGACGTTCATTTCTTAAAAAATTCAGTCTCAACTTATATATCAAGGCAATCAATATCAAACTAAATATCCAAAATAGTCCCTGACTTCGGACCAAGTGCAGTGCACTTTGACCTTCTTGAATTAAAATAGCACTGGTTGTCGAATAAACCACAATCAAGCCCAAAATAGATAAAAGCAAGTAAGGAACTAGAATAGAATAATTTAACAGGTGCCTTTTACTAATCTTCATAGTATCACCAATCTAATGAGAACAACACAATTGCTTCCCAAATTCCGTTTGTTTTCTAGTTTTGATTGCTATTATACCATTTTTTCCGAAAGAAAAAAACTCTTATCCATCAGATAGACCATTTTTGTCATAAGAAAAAGAGCACTTGGCCCTTTTCTGTTTTATTCTTTTGATGAACTGCTTGAGCTTGAATCTCCGCCACCGATATATTGGGTAAAGATATTTTGGAAGGCTTGGTCCTTAACTTTGATATTGGCTGCTTGTAATTCTTTTCCGATAATGCTTTGAACAAATGTTGAATCATTTTGTTTTTGAGTCAAGATAACAGTTTTTAATTTTTCTTTGTAGTCATCAATATTAGATGATTTTTCTGTTTTCTTAATGAGTTTTACAATGTAATATTGGCTACTGTAGGCTTGTGTGCCAGTTGCTGTAATCACATCAGAAATGCCATTTACATCTAAAGCGAAAGCGGCTTTCTTGACTTGCTCAGGTACTTCCGTTGAAGCAGAATCAAAGGTAATTTCTCCACCATTCGCTTTGGTTTTTTCATCAGTTGAATTATCTTTAGCTAATTGAGCGAAATCTGCGCCACTTGCCTTAGCTTTTTCGAGAACTTCTTTGGCCTTATCTTCATTATCAAGACGGATGATTTGAACCGTTACATCTGGAGTGTATTCGTCAAATGCTTTCTTATAGGCATCATCTGTCAATTCAGCTTCTGCTGCCTTCTTAACTGCCAACTCAACTAATTTACTTGTACGAATTTGAGCTTTACGTGTTTCAAGAGTCATACCTGCTTGTGACAAGACACGTTGGTAGTTCTCACCATATTGTTTCTCTTCTTCGGCAATAGTATCATTGACTTCTTTGTCATCTACTTCTGAACCGTATTGTTTCTCAAATACTTTTTGGATGGTCAGGTTCAACAACACTTGTTGAGCTGAAGGATTGCTTTTCACTTGCTCATAAAATTGATGTTCTGTGATGACATCCCCTTTCATGCTGATAAGGTCTGCCCCTTCTGAACCTTTCGAACAAGCTGCTAAAGTTGCTACTGATAATAGTGTAATGGCACCTGCCAATAGTTTTTTCTTCATGTTTACTCCTTTGAGATAAGTGTTACTCTATCTATTTTACTATATTTTCTTAAATTTTTCTGAAAATCATTCGCTGTCAGGCAATTGAACATCTGCTACATTTTTACGAAGCATGAGAATGCCGTCTCCCAGAGGTACTAGTGTTGCTGTAAGCCCTGGATTGTCTAAGGTTGCATCAAATAGTCTTTGAAGGCCTCGATAAATGGTTCGCTGGCCACGACGGACTTCCATAATATCCTTGGCAACATCACCACCTTGGAAAATATCATCCAAGACAACCACACCTCCAACGTCCAAATGTTTGAGGATTTCTGGCAGAAAGACGATATATTTAGACTTGGCTGAATCCATAAAGACGAAATCGTAGGACTCTGTCAGGGTAGATAAGATATCTACCGCATCTCCCTCTAGGAGAGTGATTTGCTTGCGACTGTCAAACTGGGCGAAATTTTCCTTGGCAAATCCAATCATCTCTGGATTGCGGTCAATGGTTGTAATCTTGGCCTTTGGCGCATGTTCCGCCATCAAGAGGGCTGAAAAACCGATAGCCGTCCCAATTTCCAGAATGTTTTTAGGTTGTATGGTTTCCATGAGAAAACGGAAATAAGCTACCGTTTCATGGGGAATAATGGGAATATTTTCCTTGCGGGCAAAGTCTTCTAATTCTTTCAAAGATCCTGTGACTTGCTTTTGACGCTGACGCATCAAGTCCACAATTTCTTCCTTGACGACAGGACGACGCATGTTATGGTTGGCATTCTTGCTATATGATTCAACCATCTTATGCCAATCCCAATTTTTCAACAAGGGCTTCAAACTCATTCAAACGACGTTCGAAGACTGCAAAAGCATCGTTGAGATAGTCTTCCTTCTCCATATCAACACCAGCTTTTCTCATGACATTAAGTGGATAGTCAGATTTACCTGCCTTGAGGTAATCGATATAGCGGTCACGGTCTTCTTGACTACCATGGACAATCTTTTCAGCCAAGGCTGAGGCTGCTGCAAATCCAGTTGAATATTGATATACATAGTAGTTATAGTAGAAGTGTGGAATGCGAGCCCATTCGTATTGGATTTCAGGATTGTCTTCCTTACTCAAACCATAATACTCTTGGTTCAAGTCTGCGTAGAGTTTATTTAAGAAATCGCTTGTCAAAACTTCACCATTTTGATCCGCTTGGTGAATGGCGTGTTCAAACTCAGCAAATTGAGTTTGTCGGAAAACTGTTCCACGGAAACCGTCTAGGAAGTTATTGAGGATAGCAAAGCGCGTTTCGTCGTCTGCCACTTCTTCCAATAATTTCTCCGTCAAGATATTTTCATTGGTAGTTGATGCAATCTCAGCCAAAAAGATAGAATAATCTCCGTAAACATAAGGCTGGGTTTCTCGAGTATAGCTTGAATGCATACTGTGACCAGTCTCATGGACAAGGGTGAAGAGATTGTCCAGATTGTCCTGCCAGTTAAGGAGCATAAAGGCATTGGTATCGTAAGAACCACCAGAATAGGCCCCTGAACGCTTGCCTTGGTTTTCATAAACATCAATCCAACGCTCGTTGAAGGCACGTTTAACACGGCTCAAATAATCCTCACCCAAGACTGACAAGGCATCTTCTGCCTTTTTCAAAGCTTCCTCGTAGGTAAAGCTGTATTCAACAGATGAAAGCGGTGTGTAGACATCGTACATCTTGAGGTCTGAAATCCCCAAAATCTTTGAACGAAGTTCAAGGTAACGATGCAAGAGTGGCAAATGCTTGCGAACTGCTGCTACCAAATTGTCATAAACACTTTCTGGAACAAAATTCGCTGCGAGAGCTGCATGACGCGCACTCTTGTAGTTACGAACTTTGGCACGGTAGTTTTGAACCTTAACATTGGTTTGTAAGGTTTTGGCATAGGTATGTTGGAATTGTTCATAAGTCGCATAGAGGGCTTGATAGGCACCACGACGAACCTCACGGTTTTTAGACTCCATCAAACGTGTGTAAGTCCCATGAGAGAGCTGAACTTCCTTACCATCATCGTCTAGGACATAAGGGAATACAATATCCGCATTGTCCAAGATAGCGAAGGTTTCACTTGCCGAACCAAATATTTCTCCAGCTCCAGCCAATAATTCTTCTTCACGTTGTGAAAGAACGTGATCCTTGCCTTGCAAGAGCTTGTCAAAATAGTGTTGATAAACCTGCAATTTTGGTTGAGCCTCTAAAAAGTCAGCATACTGCTTTTCACTAATCTCCATAAATTCAGGTTCATAGAATGAAAAGGCTTGGTCTAACTGGCTGTAGAGAGTCATTGCCTTGGCATAGTACTCTTGATACTTGGCTTCACGAGTGTCCTGGTCATTTTTCATATGAGCATAAACGTAAAGCTTCTCCATCTGGCGTTCCATCTCAAGAGAAAATTCAGTAATTTCGAGTAGGCTATCCGCACTATCCAGGAGATGGCCTTCATACTGGGCTACTGTCTCCAATTTTTCTGTTAAATCTTTTAAGGCTTCTTCCCAAGCCTGGTCAGTTGGGTAGATCGTTGATAGATCCCATGTATCTTTTTCATTTATTTCATGTCTTTGTAATACCATTAGATTCCTCCATCCTTTCTATTCTACCATATTTTTCAAGAAATATTGCTGATAAAAGGCTGGTGGATAGAGCTTTTGCCAATCATTTTGAGGATTTTCTTGGTAATAGGTGTAAAAGTGCTGATAATAGCTACTCAAGTCTTGTTCAATCTGGAAAAATTTGCCCACTATTGGCCGAATTTGTGGATACCATTCTTTTAGTCCATAAGTTAGGAGATTTTTTCCCTTTTGATAGGCTTCGGCTTGTTCTTTCATCCAAAAGGGATTTTGGTAATAGAGTTGTTGCCGGATATAACGACAGATGTCCTTATCCTGAGAAACTGTAAAATGAGATATTTTTTGTTTCTTATAGGGGAAACGTAATATTTCCAATAAACTGCCTTGACCATAGGGAAATTCCTTAATCTGATAATGGAGTTTACCACGTAGGTCTTGATGAATCAGGTATTTGAGTCTTAAAACTTGTTTTTCTTTGTCTAATTCCCAAACATAAAAGCCCATGTTGTGACTGAAATAGAGAAAACCTTGTTGCAGACGAGTCAAGCGGTCCTTGAGCCACAGTTTTTGACCCAGCAACCACAGTACTTGGTAACCCTGACTACGATAGCCCTCACTGCGCTCTTTAAGGACTTTTTGAGGCAAGGGACTACACTGAACTTCTAGAGCTAGATTGCCATTTACAAACACATCTGCAATCTGTTTAAGCTCTGGAAGGGGGTATTCTAATTGAACCTCTGCCTCTTTTTTTAACCAGTGGTAGAGGAATTCCTTGTTAACCAGATGTTCTGGACTTTCATTTTCAAAGGAATAATCACAATCTTTTAGGGATTTATGGGCAAAATGGGTCCGTACACTTAGCCCTTGACGCAAACGGAGTTGACCTCCACAAGCTGGGCAGGTGTATGCTTGCTTCTCGAGCTTATCCTCTAGCACATTTACCAACTCTCCCCTAGCATCTCTCGCGACAAACATGATTTCCCTCCTTTTCTATATTATTCGTAAAAAAGAAAAAAAGATCAGGAAAATTCCTAATCTTAATCATTCTATAATATTAGAGTTGCAAGCGACTTTCAAGAGCTTGTGTCAACACTTCAGAATAGTTCACTTTCTCACGATCTGCAAGTCTGACTAGCCACTCTGGAACCGTAACATTTTTTCGAATCGCCTTATTATTCTTTACGAAAGGCAAGGGATTGACCTGAATTAAAGTCACAAATCCATCAGGAGCTTTCAACTTAGAAATGTCACTAGGAGTAGGCAAAGTCAGTTCTTCATCAATATAAGAAGCTAAAACACTCTCAAGCATTTCCCGAGCATTTTTCATTGCAAGTTCAATCGTTGCTCCCTCTGTCCCGCCTCCAAATTCAGGAAATTCAACCCAGTATCCAGTGCCTTCTCTATGAAAAATAGCAGGATAAGATTTTAGCATAATACACCTCCACAATTTCCAAATCAACTAAAGTCCCAAATCTTTTACTATTTTTCTCTCTAAACCTTTTCCTAAATCCTCATTACCGTGAACTGGAATAGTGACAAGATAGGGAACTCCTTCTTTCTTAAAATGATGATGACTTCCTCTCTTACGAACTTCAATCCATCCATTTGCAAGAGCTAATTTTACCATTTCCTTACCTGTGATTGGCATTTATAGTCACCTTTCTATCTGAAATTATACTCATAATGCGTATTTTTGTCAATTCTTCTATCTTATCTATTCGTAAAAAAGAAAAAAGATCAGGAAAATTCCTAATCTTCATGTGTGTTTATTTGATTTTCTTAGCTAGCATGGTCGCAAAGCGTAGTTGAATACGATTGCCATTCTCATCGCGACGGTGCAAATAGCCTGGATTTTCATTGTACTTGACCAATTCCCAGTCCTTGTAGTAGTCTGCCAGTTCCTCTTCTTTAAATGTGAATGGGAAGTTAACCGAGCAAGGATAATCCTCCGTGTCCATGGCACAGACGATAAGATTGTAGCCACCTACCGTGGTGTGCTCCTGCATATTTTTGATAATTGCAGGAATGCGGTCTGCTTGCAAAAACATCAAAACAACTGTAGATACGATAAAATCATAGTCTTGTCCAATGCTGGCTGAATTGATATCGTAAAGACCAACAGGCATGTCCAGATCTTCCTGCTCCACAATGCTTTGCAAGATTTCAAGGGATAGTTCATTTTGATCTACAGCTGTCACATCAAAACCTTGCTGGGCTAGAAAAAGAGAATTGCGCCCCTGACCACAACCCAAATCCAAGGCTTTACCCGGTTTCACTATTTGCATAGCTTCTAAGACTTCCGAATGAACAGGATTGGTATTGTATTTTTTAGGGAAATAATCCTCAGGTTTACAATAAAATTCCAAGTACCATTCCACATCGTCTGTGGCAGCCTCCACTCGGTGCCAGGTTTGAGGTTGCGCCATGGGATTGTCTGCACCTGCTTCAAAGAGGTGTTCAGCTAGAATCTCACCATCCTCTGTCAATTCAATAAATTTGAGAGTTCCTTTTACAACAGTAATCTTACCCCAAGTACCGACCTTGGTATTGTGCTTTTGCTGAACCGCCTCTGGCATGGTCTCTTTAGTCCACAGTGGCATGCGTTTATAGGCAACTAGTTTTTCCATCTTCATTCCTCTTTTTATCGTTGGTTGACAGCTTTCATGACACGCGCGATGTCGCGGTTTTGTTCACGACGCTTGATAGACTCCCGTTTGTCGTAGTCATGCTTCCCTTTAGCTAGGCCTAAAAGGAGCTTGGCATAGCCATCTTTGATATAGACCTTAAGGGGAACAAGGGTCATTCCTGTCCCTTTGGTCTCTTGTTCCAACTTTTGTATTTGCTTCTTATGAAGCAGGAGTTTACGACGGCGTTCAGGTTCCTGGTTCCAGATATTGCCCTCCTCGTAAGGCGCGATATGAACATTGCTCAACCAAACCTCCCCATTTTTTACTTGGGCAAAGCCATCCTTGAGATTGATTCGAGCAGCTCGCACACTCTTGATTTCAGTCCCAGTCAGGACCATTCCTGCCTCTAGCGTATCTACGATTGTATAGTCGTGGCGCGCCTTTTTATTTTGTGCGACGACCTTTCCCTCGCCCTTTGCCATGCTTGGCTCCTTTCTTAGCTACTTCCTTGTAAAAAGGCTTCTTACCCTTTTTCTTCTTGTCTTTTTGTGAATGCTTGCGCTTATCATTTGAGCGTCCTGATTTTCTCTTGTCTTCCTTCTTATCTGAACGACGACTTGAACCACGCCCTCTGTCATTTCGACTAGACTCTTTCAAGCCTTTTTCAATCACATCAAATTCACTTGGAATGTAAGAGAAGTCAATTTCACCTGTCATCTTGTCAGCTCTTTCAACGCGAATGCGAATCTGCTGACCTACACGGAAGGTTGTTCCTGATTTCTCCCCACGAAGAGTCAAATCACGCTCGTTGAAATGATAAAATTCGGGTAAATTAGTGATGTGAATCAAACCTTCAACCGTGTTTGACAATTCAACAAAGAGACCAAATTTGACAATGCTTGATACAACCGCATCATACTCTTCACCCACGTATTCTTCCATGTACTCAGCCTTTTTCATGGATTCGACTTCACGCTCAGCCTCAATGGCACGACGCTCACGATTGGAAGACTGGGTTGCAATCTCTGGAATCACTTGTTCAAAATGCTCGGCTATTTCCTTAGAACGACCATAGTCCCTAATCATACGGTGAACCAGAAGGTCTGGATAACGACGAATCGGACTGGTAAAGTGAGTATAATAGTCAGCAGCTAGTCCATAGTGGCCGTGATTGTGCTCCGAATAGCGAGCCTGCTGCATGGAACGGAGAAGCATCATAGACAATACATCCGCATAAGGTTCTCCCTCAACAGTACGCATGATGTCCTGGAGGGCCTCCTGGCTAATCTCACTAGCAGTTCCATAAATGCGCAAGCCAAAGCTCGAAGCATAATCAATAAACTTCTGAACCTTTTCAGCCTTGGGCTCCTCGTGGATTCGATAAATAAAAGGCAAATCCAGCTTACTAAAATGCTCAGCAACTGTTTCATTGGCCATCAGCATAAAGGACTCAATCATGCGCTCGGCAACACCACGCTGACGAAGAACGATATCAACAGGCTTACCTTGTTTATCCACTAAAATCTTGGCTTCATTGGTATCGAAATTGAGGGCTCCACGTTTCACACGCATGTTTTCTAAAATTTCATGGAGCTTGGCCATAAGTTCGATACTTGGAACAATTTTCTTATATTCTTGCCTCTTCTCCTCGTCACCTGCTAGGATATCATTGACAGCGCTATAGGTCATACGGAAGCTTGTCTTGATAACCGTTTGGGTAATGGTGTAGTTGACCACACGACCATATTTATCAATCTCCATAATAGCAGACTGGGTCAGGCGGTCAACTTGAGGATTAAGGGAGCAGATGCCATTTGACAGTCGTTCTGGAAGCATTGGGACCACACGGTCTGTCACATAAACAGAAGTCGCGCGGTTAAGGGCTTCCTTGTCAAGGGCAGAACCCTCAGTCACATAGTAGGAAACGTCTGCGATGTGAACTCCGAGTTCCAGATTGCCATTTTTCAATGCCTTGATATGCACCGCATCGTCCAAGTCCTTGGCGTCAGCACCATCAATGGTAAAGGTAATCTCATCTCTTAGATCCAGACGACCTTCCATATCCTTTTGAGACGGAGCATCAGGCACACTTTCTGCTTCCTTGACAACAGCTTCTGGAAACTCGGATACAATGTCCATAGACTCCAAAACCTCAAGGACATCAATTCCAACATCCGTTGAATGCCCCACCACATCAAGGACACTAGCAACAAAGAAATCATGTTTCTTGCTTGGGTATTTATCGATAAAGACCTTGAGAACTTCTGTTCCTTCTAGTTTAAGGGCAGGTTTCTTAACATAGATCGGTTGGCTGATTTTCTGATTTTTCGAACGGATGTAGCCTGCATACTTAGGTTTTTCCTGATCCAGAACGATTTGACCGACAACAGTTGTCAAACTGTGCTCTAGGATATCAATAATTTTTGCTTCCGCTGCTGTTCCCTTATTGCGGTCAGCGACTTTCTTAATCACGACCTCAACGGTATCACCATCAATAGCGTAGTTAACATCGTTCTTTCCTACAAAAAGGTCGTCCTCTTCTCCTTCCAGACTGACAAAACCAAAGCCATTTTTATGAGCATGAAAAATCCCCTTGAGAGTAATCTCATGTTTTTTCTTGACTTCCAAGGTCAGACTACCATCTTCCTCAAAGCGAATCTGGTGCTTTCTTTCCATTAGAGACAAGGTTTTAATCAACTCACGAAAATCTTTGGACCCGTCTTTTCCCAAAGCCTGAGCCAAGTCATTGACAGTCACCTTTCCCTTGTCTTGTAAATATTCTTTTATTCTATCTTTCATATTTTCTTTCTAGATTTTTTAATGTTCTTTTACTGCACAACCTTCTTAAACATCCTTTAAAAATAAAAAGAGGCAAAGACCTAGTCTTGCCCATTATTTTCTTATCTACTTGATAATACCGTCAATGCTAAGGCAATGGCTAGCCAGAAAAAGACTAAAATCCCTGTCAAACGCTGCATTACAGCTTCAAAACCGCGTGCTTTACTGCGTTCAAACAAATCACCTGAGCTGGCATCAAATACATTGCTGGATTGGTTTTTAGTTGGTTGCATGAAAATCGCAATCACAATCACAACAGATAATACTAATAAAATGGTTAATAATAGGTTATACATATCAAACTCCTTAAAATCCTTATTATTTTACCATAAAATCTACTTAGATTCAAGATGTAGGGTTACTTTTCTTTCCTTGGGACAATACTTTAAAACCTCAATCTTGTCTGGATGGGTTTTTGAATTTTTACTGGTTAGGTAATTGATACTGCCACAAGAGGAGCATTTGAGATTAATTTTTACTCGCACTAGATTTCCTTTACTTTTAATAATGTTCGAAATTGAAGCAGGTTAAAGAGACAACTAAAGGCAACACAAAGGCTTGTCGCATAAAAGACTGCATGGTAGCCAAATTGACCTGCTACTGCAGAGCCTGCCATGGGACCAACGACACCTCCCAGATAAAAGAATACCTGATTGAAGGCAAAGACCCTCGAAATACCGGCTTTGGGAGTCATCTTGCTGAGAAGGGCATTAACCCCAGGAATCAGCGCACCAGTTCCCAACCCAAAGAGGAAACGATAGAGTCCTAGTTGAAGGGGGCTAGAGGCATTGGCACAGAGAAGATAGATGATAACTGAATAAAACTGGGCGACAACCAAGAGACGATGATTGCCCACCTTGTCACCTAGCTTGCCCATGACTCCTGCACTCATCATGCTGGAAAAGCCCATGCTGGATACAATCAAACCAGAGACAAAAAGAAGATTCTCTGTCTGCCCTAAGTCACGCACATAAAGAGCCAAAATAGGGCCGATAGATTGGGCTGAAAATTGGATGACAAAACTGGTTAAAAAGAGATTAACCAATAGATAGGGATATTTAACTGAGGTAAACAATTCCTTTGTTGGAATGGCCTTTTCCTTGGCTACTGGTTGAAAATCTTCCTTGATAAAGCAAATAGTCAAAACAGCAGCTAAAAATAGAAAACTACCAACCAGTAAGAAAACCGTACGAATGCCAAATAATTCTGCGATAAAGCCACCAATAAAAGGACCAGTTAGAGTACCTGCAACTACACCTGTAGACAAAGTACCTAAAGCAGAGCCTGATTTCTCCTTGGGAACCTGACTGGCTATCAAGGCCGTTGCATTGGGAACAAATCCTGCAAATACACCATTCAGTAAGCGAAGAAAGATTAACCAATAGATATTTGGGACAAAGGCCAAGCCTCCCATTGTGATAGTCATGGCAAGACCTGCTCGAATCATCATAGGTTTTCGGCCGTATTTGTCAGCCAGAATGCCCCAGATAGGAGAAAAGAGCGCCGCGGAAATAGCAGAGACAGAAATGGCTAAGCCTGCATAAAAAGCGACTTGATCGCTCCCTACACCTAGATTTTCCACAAAGATGGGCATAAAAGGCACAACCAAAGAAATACTAGCTCCTGTCAGAAAACTACCAAACCAGGCAATGCGCAGATTATCCTTCCAGTTAATCTCTGTCATCTTTTGCACCTCCCTCAAGAAGGATATGCACTTGATTAAGAAGCTGGTCTTGATTTCCATTGTTGTTTAAAACATGGCTGGCCAAATCTTTCTTTTTTTCTAAAGGCCACTGGGCTACCAGACGAGACTCGGCTTCATCCTTGGATAGCTGGTCCCTTTTCATTAAGCGTTCTACTTGGACATCTCGGTCCACATAGACCAACCAAATCTCATCAAACCAAGCGCTGTAGTCCTGCTCAAAAAGCAAAGGAATATCCATGAAGAAAATCTCTTCTGTCTGAGCAAACTGGTCTCTCAAAGTAGCCAGTTCTTCACGAATAATCTCTCCTTGGATTTGCTTAGACCATTCTCGTTCTTCAGGATTTGGAAAGATGAGACTAGCCAGGAGAGGGCGATTGAGTTCTCCATTTTCAAGGATGATTTTTTGATCAAAGTGCTGTACTAGAGCCTGAAATAGACGACCACCAGGTTTCTGTAGTTGGTGAACAAGAGCGTCGGCATCCACCACTTGAAAGCCTTGCTTTCTTAGAAAATTTGTCACAGTTGACTTACCTGAGGCAATTCCCCCAGTGATTCCGATGATTTTTCCCATCAGCCCCTCCTTTGGCACTGAGGACAAAAGTGGGTGCCTCGTCCGCCTAGTTGGATTTTCTCAATGATGGTACCACAGCGTGAGCATTTTTGACCAGCCTTGTCATAGACCTGATGAAAAGCCTGCATGGTTCCATCTTCCCCAAAGGCATTGGTATAGGTCCGAATGGTTGAGCCACCCTTTTCAACAGCCTGACCCAAAACAGCAATGGTCTGGTCATGAATGGCTGCCGCTTCTTCTGTCGTCAAAGTGTAGGAAGGTCTAGCTGGATGAACCTGAGCTCGCCAGAGAACTTCATCCACATAAATATTGCCAAGACCAGCTACCAAAGTCTGGTCTAGGAGGTGGGATTTGATAGGCTTTTTAGACTTGGCTAAAGCAGCTTGAAAGACCTGTAAATCAAAGTCTTGCTCCCTTGGTTCAGGCCCTAATTTCTTAGAAATAAAGTAGGTGTCCAAAAGGTCAGGAGACAATAGTTCCATAGTACCAAACTTGCGTACATCCTCATAAACAAGCGTTCCACCGTCCTCAAACTGGAAGAAAACATGGGCATGCTTGCGTTCAGGTACTTGGTCTGGATAGTAAAAATACTTGCCCTCCATGCGTAAATGGGAAATCAAGACCTTATCTGTCAGGTAAAAAAGTAAGTATTTTCCACGCCGTCCCATTGACTTGATAATCTGACCAGGCACTTCCTTTCGAAACTCGTCCAAGTCCGTCTTAATCATATTGGGATAACGAATTTCTACACTCAAAATCTTCTTACCTAGAATCAATTTTTCTAAGCCACGGCGAACAGTTTCAACCTCAGGCAATTCAGGCATAAGTCCTCCTTCTGTAAAAACAAGAAGCAGGCATGAGCCCACCTCTACTTAATATTCTTTTTCATTATAGCCAAAGTCAGCCAAATCTAGCTTTTTATCACGCCAGTTTTTCTTGACCTTGACCCAGGTTTCTAGGAAGACCTTGTCTCCTAGCATGAGCTCGATATCACGACGGGCCATGCTACCAATTTTCTTAAGCATAGCACCACCTTTACCGATGATAATCCCTTTTTGACTATCACGCTCCACCATGATGGTTGCACGGATGTGCACCTTGTCTGTCTCTTCGTCTCGTTTCATAGAATCCACAACTACAGCAACTGAGTGAGGAATCTCTTCACGCGTTAAATGAAGAACCTTCTCACGAACCATTTCTGAAACCAAGAAACGTTCTGGATGGTCTGTGATTTGATCAGACGGGAAATACTGGAAACCTTCGTCCAGATTTTCACTCAAAATATCCACTAGACGAGACACGTTATTTCCTTGAAGGGCTGAGATAGGAACGATTTCCTTGAAATCCATCTGATTACGGAAATCATCAATCTGAGACAAAAGCTGGTCTGGGTGAACCTTATCAATCTTGTTCACCACTAGAATAACAGGAACCTTGGCAGCCTTGAGACGCTCGATAATCATGTCGTCCCCTTTACCACGCGCCTCATCCGCAGGTACCATAAATAGAACTGTATCCACTTCACGAAGGGTGCTGTAGGCAGATTCGACCATGAAATCTCCAAGAGCCGTTTTAGGCTTGTGAATTCCTGGCGTGTCGATAAAGACGATTTGCTCCTTATCGGTAGTATAAATTCCCATGATTTTGTTGCGCGTTGTCTGCGCCTTGTCACTCATGATGGCAATCTTTTGTCCCATAACGTGATTTAAAAAAGTTGACTTCCCAACATTGGGACGTCCTAAAATGGCTACAAAGCCTGATTTAAATGTCATAATTTCCTCTTACTGTTTAAAATATTAAATCCCAGATTCGTGGGAGAAAAATCAATGCGCCTGTTAAGGCTGCGAAAAGAGAGACCACTAATACCGCGCCAGCCGCCATATCCTTGGCATTTTTAGCCAGCATGGAAAAGTGATAGTGACTGGCCAAATCCACCACATTTTCAATAGCAGAGTTGATAATTTCAAAGGCTACTACCAAGAAAATGCTCAATAGGAGAAAGAGCCATTCGATTCGTGACACCTGAAAAATAAAACCTGCAAGGATGACCACTAGAGCCGTCACTGCATGTTTTCGCATATTGCGTTCTTCCTTGATGGCAGTAAAAATTCCTGTGAGGGCAAATTCCAAACTGGATATCAGGTCACGATTTTTCCATTTTCGTTTATTGTCTTGTGAGTCCATAGGCTGTCAAAATTTCTTCTTGTAAACCGAACATCTCCGCTTCTTCTTCCGGAGTGTAGTGATCATAGCCGTTGATATGTAAAAAGCCGTGTACTGCCAAGAAGCCCATCTCACGCTCAAAGCTGTGGCCATATTCCTCAGCCTGCTCATGAGCCTTATCGATAGAGATGAACAATTCCCCAATATAGGCATCAAACTCAGACATCATCTCTGCCAATTCCGGATTTTCAAGCAAGTCCTCTTCGTCAAAGGCAATTTCCAACTCTGGCTTATACTCAAGGCTGATGACGTCTGTCGGACGGTCGGTGTCACGGTACTCCAGATTGAGTTCATGGCTACGCTCGTTGGTCACAAAGGTAACTGCCATCTCCTTGTCTTCTTTGCCTAATTTTTGGGCTGCAAATTCCAAAATTTCTTGGGTTTGTTGCAACATTTCTTTTGAAACTTGACCAGTTTCATCTACCATTTCAATATACATGTGCTTCTCGTTTCTCTTTACTTGGCTTTATTATACCACATTTCCATGATTTTATTCTACCTTTTTGATATAATACTATGGAATACAATCACAAGGAGAGAACGATGTCATTTGACGGATTTTTTTTACACCACATGGTTGAAGAATTGCGAAGAGAGTTGGTGAATGGACGCATTCAGAAAATCAATCAGCCTTTTGAACAAGAGTTGGTCTTGCAAATCCGCAGCAATCGCCAAAGTCATCGCCTGCTCCTTTCTGCTCACCCAGTTTTTGGACGCATTCAGCTGACCCAAACGACTTTTGAAAATCCAGCCCAACCTTCTACCTTTATTATGGTTTTGAGAAAGTATTTGCAGGGGGCCCTGATTGAGTCTATTGAGCAAGTAGAAAATGACCGTATCGTGGAAATTACGGTTTCCAATAAAAACGAGATTGGAGACCATATTCAGGCTACCTTGATTATCGAAATCATGGGTAAACACAGTAATATTCTACTGGTTGATAAATGCAGTCATAAAATCCTCGAAGTTATCAAACATGTTGGCTTTTCACAAAATAGCTACCGCACCTTGCTTCCTGGATCGACCTATATCGCTCCGCCAAGTACGGAATCGCTCAATCCTTTCACGATCAAGGACGAGAAACTCTTTGAAATCCTGCAAACACAGGAAACAATAGCTAAACATCTTCAAAGTCTCTTTCAAGGTCTGGGACGCGATACGGCAAATGAATTGGAAAACATTCTGGCTAGTGATAAACTGTCTACTTTCCGTACCTTTTTCAATCAAGAAACCAAGCCTTGCTTGACAGAGACTTCCTTCAGTCCAGTTCCTTTTGCCAATCAGGTGGGAGAGCCTTTTGCCAGCCTTTCTGACTTGCTGGACACCTACTATAAGGACAAGGCAGAACGCGACCGCGTCAAACAGCAAGCCAGTGAACTGATTCGTCGTGTTGAAAATGAACTTCAGAAAAATCGTCATAAGCTGAAAAAACAAGAAAAAGAGTTACTGGCGACAGACAATGCGGAGGAATTTCGCCAAAAGGGTGAATTACTAACAACTTTCCTCCACCAAGTGCCTAACGACCAAGATCAGGTTATCCTAGACAACTACTACACCAATCAACCGATTACGATTGCACTTGATAAAGCCTTGACTCCAAACCAGAATGCCCAACGCTATTTCAAACGTTACCAGAAACTAAAAGAAGCTGTCAAATACTTGACTGATCTGATTGAGGAAACCAAGGCAACCATTCTCTATCTGGAAAGTGTAGAGACCGTCCTAAACCAAGCTGGACTAGAAGAAATAGCCGAAATCCGTGAAGAATTGATTCAAACCGGCTTTATCCGTAGAAGACAGCGGGAGAAAATCCAGAAACGCAAAAAACCAGAACAGTATCTGGCTAGCGATGGAAAAACCATCATCTATGTCGGTCGCAACAACCTGCAAAATGAAGAGCTAACCTTTAAAATGGCCCGCAAGGAAGAACTTTGGTTCCATGCCAAGGACATTCCTGGAAGCCACGTTGTCATCTCAGGAAATCTAGACCCATCTGATGAAGTCAAGACAGACGCAGCAGAGCTGGCCGCCTACTTCTCTCAAGGTCGCTTGTCAAATCTGGTTCAGGTAGATATGATTGAAGTCAAGAAACTCAATAAACCAACTGGTGGCAAACCTGGTTTTGTCACTTACACAGGACAAAAGACCCTCCGTGTCACACCAGACCCCGAAAAAATCGCATCCATGAAAAAATCCTGATTCGACTTGAAATCAGGATTTTTAGCTTATACTCTTCGAAAATCTCTTCAAACCACGTCAACGTCGCCTTGCCGTATATATGTGACTGACTTCGTCAGTCTTATCTACAACCTCAAAACACTGTTTTGAGCAACCTGCGGCTAGTTTCCTAGTTTGCTCTTTGATTTTCATTGAGTATTATACTCAAATCATATCCAATTATAGGACTAATCTTTGCCACCTAGCTTCTCATTGATTTTCATCATCACACTAGCAATTTTTTCGCCCCAATAAGGATCTGAGGCATATTCCACATTCATACCAGATGCCTTGTTTCCAAGGAAAGTTCTGCCCCTATCGATATAATTTTCCTTAATCCACTTTGTTGCACCTAAAATTCCCTTATCCACATCATCAAATGTCTTGGCAGAAAGGTAAGGGGTCGTATCATAGGCTGTAATTCCAAAGAAATTATTCTTATCTTTGGCAATCTTACTTCGTCCCCAATCACTTTCTAAAGCACTATGAGCAAGGAGATAGAGGGCATTGATATGGTAATGTTCTTCGGCTTCCTTAAAGGTAGCGCCCTTATTTTCCAAGAGACTATTGTCAATATTTAACAGACTAAATACCTTATCCAAATCTTCAGCACTGTAGTTTGTAGCCTCTGTCAAATCTTTGAAAAGGAAGGGATTTTCAAGGTTAAAACCATCAAAATGCACCCCGTCTGCCGAATAATATTTCTTGCCTACTTCCATATCAGAAACATGAGAAGCTACTGGGATACTAGCATTTTGAGCCACATAGTGATAAAAACGATGTCCATCACTCTCATAATAAGGGATAAAGTCCTTGCTGGCATCTAACGCTTGTAAATCTTCTGTTTTCATATATCCTGACAAACCAGAAACAGTAATAGCCAGGCGCTTGTCATCACTCTTTCTGTCCTTATCAAGCCAGACGATACTGCCTTGCGATATATAGGAAAGCTTTTCACCATCTGCATTATAAACATTGGCTGTGACAGGCACTACTTGATAATAAGCAGCATTTTCATTTGTAGCTTTTTCTCCAAGCAATTTACCATCGTTTCCAAGCTGATAACCATCTACTGTCTCATTTTTCGCCATGTAGCCACCAGATTTGAAGTAGTACCAGGCTTGACTTTTAGAATCGTATAACCATTCTTTCTCAGTCATTTTCCCATCAGATTTGAGGTAAAACCATGACTCTTTATCCCAAATCCATTCATTTGCTGCCATATAGCCACCAGATTTTAGATAATAATAGTGACCATTATCAAAAATCCATTCTTTATCAGCATGATTCCCATTTTCTTTAATGTAAAACCAAGATTGGTATTGTTTGTCAAAAAGCCAACCTTTCTGTACTTTGGCACCACTAGCATTCACATAAGCCTGGTCAATCCATTGACTTGTCAGTAAATAACCACCGGATTTGAAATAATAGTCCTTCCCTTTAATTTGGAGCCATTCTTTCTCTGCGTGCTGTCCATCTGCTTTGATATAAAACCAAGCGTCGTATTGAGAATCAAATACCCAGTCTTCTATTACTTTGGCACCTGTTGCACCAACATAGGAAGTTCCTACCCAAGCATTTCTTTTCATCTTTCCATTTTGGTCAAGATAATAAAAGGCTCCCTTATCTTCTATCCATTCTGATTTGGCCATATAGCCACCAGATTTGAGGTAAAAGTAGTCGTCACCTTGCTTTAGCCATTCATTTTCAGCATAGTTAGCATCTGCTTTTATATAAAACCAAGATTGATAGTGAGCATCAAAAACCCACTCATTCGCTGCTGGACTACCATCTGCTTTCAGGTATTGTTTTCCTTGCCAAGTACCATCACTAGCCATTGCACTCTCTGGTCTGGCTAAGAAAAATAGCAGGGCTAAAAAAATAAATTTCAATTTCTTCATTAATTTACTTCCTCTGTTCTTACTCATTTCATTATATCAAAATTCTCTATAATCAACATTACAAACTAATAAAAATCAAGAACAGATTGATTGCAGTTTACTTCAAAGACTCTTTTACTTCTTTGCGTAGAACTTCTAGACTGCTGATGCCGTATTTGTCCATGACTTTTGGTAAATTTTCGATAATATCAGGGCAGGCATAGGGATTGGTAAAGTTGGCTGTTCCAACTCCGATGGCAGAGGCTCCAGCTAGATACATTTCTAGGGCAGCTTCAGCCGAATCTACTCCTCCCATTCCAATAATGGGCAGGTCTGTTGTTTGAGCTACTTGGCGAATGAGTTTGAGGGCTACTGGAAAGACTGCTGGACCAGACATTCCACCTGTGCCATTGGCCAAGATTGGTTTTCTAGTTTTGAGATCAAAGCGCATTCCAACTAGGGTATTGATCATGGTCAATCCACTTGCTCCCGCATCTTCTGCAGCTTTTGCGACAGTAACGATATCCGTCACACTAGGGGTTAGTTTAACATAAACTGGTACATCAGAAGCTTCCACAGCTGCTTTTACCACATCATATGCCAGATCCGGATCTTGACCAATCAAAAGTCCGTGATTACAGTGGTCAACATTGGGGCAAGAAATATTGAGCTCAATAGCCTTCACATTAGCTGCCTTGGAAATACCACGAGAAACGGCCGCATACTCTTGTTTTGAAAAACCAGCTACATTGGCGATAATGGGAAGATTTGGATACTCTCTCTCCAGCCAAGGCAGTTTTTCAGCTAAAACAGCTTCTAAACCCGGATTTTGCAGGCCGATTGCATTGAGCATACCAGCAGGTGTTTCTGCTACCCTTGGAGTTGGATTCCCAAAACGGGGTTCAAGTGTTGTTGCCTTGATCATAATAGAGCCTAAAAGGTCTAAATCATAGTACCTGGCATACTCTTGTCCAAAACCAAAACATCCTGATGCTGGTATAATAGGATTTTTCAAATCCAAACCAGGTAGAGAAACTTGTAAACGATTTCTAGTCATAATTTTCTCCTTATAATACAACTGTTCCTGTGCGGAAAACAGGGCCATCTTCACAGACGCGTTGGCTGACCGTCTCGCTTTCTGGCACTTTTAGGACGCAGGCATAGCAAGCCCCCATCCCACAAGCCATACGAGATTCCAAAGATAGATAGGCTCTTGGATGGTCATAAAAGGTTTGATTGATATACTTCATCATTCCAGGTGCCCCACACGAGTAAACAGCATCAAATTGATTGTCTAAATCCTTGATGACAACAGAAACATTCCCCTTGATGCCATAAGAACCATCATCCGTCGTCACAAAGACCTGACCATATTGAGCCAATTCCTTTTCGAGAATAACAGCAGCCTTGTTGGCAAAACCGAGGACAGTCATTACTTTCACTCCACGTCCATGCAATTCCTTGGCTACTTCAAGCAAGGGTGGAACACCAATCCCACCACCAACAAGGAGAACCTGGCTCTGCTCATCAAGGTCAGACAAGTCAAAACCATTCCCCTGAGGCCCCATCACATCAAGAGTATCTCCCTGACCTAAGGTTGAAAAAATGGCAGTCCCAGCCCCCTCAATCCGATAAATGAGATGACACTGCTTGTTTGACTTGTCAATAGACGAAATTGAAATAGGGCGGCGCAAGAGATGGGCATCATCAGGCACACGCAGATGAAGAAATTGGCCTGCTCGCATGGCTTCAACCATTTCTCCTTCTAGGACTAATTCAAAGATTGCTGGCGCGATTTCCTCCTGTGCAACCACCTTCATGGTTTCCAAACGAATGGCACCCAAGCGTTTCTTACATGTGGGATTCATGACTTTTCCTCCTTAAATTTTAAGGGGCCCAGATAAAGAAAAGACCTTGCGATTGCAAGGCCTCAGTTAAAATCATACAATACAAGAGAGCACACTCAAAAAGTCTCCTCTAGAAAATTGTACTATTCTTTTATCTGACACCTTGTGAGTCTCTCTGGACTCCCCTTAAAGGTTAAATTTTTATTAGTATACTCTTTCAGCTAAAAAAAGTCAAGTAGAAAACGAACATTCTACTTGACTTCACGAGATTATTTTTCACGAATGACTTCAACCTTGTAGCCATCAGGGTCTTTGACAAAGTAATAGTTAGGTGCAGTTCCTGGTAGACCATTTGGCTGAGTCACTTCATAGCCTTTTGCACTGTGCTCTTGATGAAGAGCTTCAAGATCAGGTGTACTGAGGGCGATATGGGCAAACCCATCTCCAACCACATAAGGACCGTGATCGTAGTTATAAGTCAACTCCAACTCATAGTCGTCACTTTCAAGTCCTAGATAGACAATCGTGAAGGCATGGTCTGGAAAATCTCTGCGACGCAATTCTTTAAAACCAAAAGCATCTTGATAAAATGCGATTGATTTTTCAAGATTTTCTACTCGCAAGCAAGTATGTAGCATTTTTGAAGCCATATTTTTCTCCTTTATTTTTAAAAAGACTGGGACAATCCTGTTCCAGTCTTATCAGTTATTATTTACCAAGCTTTGCTTTAGCTGCATCTGCAAGAGCTGTGAAAGCTGCTGCATCGTTAACTGCCAAGTCAGCAAGCATTTTACGGTTAACTTCGATCTCAGCCAATTTCAAACCATGCATCAATTGTGAGTATGAAAGTCCGTTCATACGAGCTGCCGCATTGATACGAGTGATCCACAATTTGCGGAAGTCACGTTTTTTCTGACGACGGTCACGGTATGCATAGTAGTAAGAGTTCATTACTTGTTCTTTTGCAGTACGGAACAAGATGTGTTTAGCTCCATAGTAACCTTTTGCTAATTTAAGAATACGTTTACGACGTTTGCGTGATACAACGCCACCTTTAACACGTGCCATGTTTTATTTCCTCCAAATATTTCCTAGAATTGTTTACTTACAGTCAAGCTATTATTTCAAGCGAGTAAGCATTGCTTTGATACGTTTGTAATCTCCTGAATGCACCATAGATGCTTTACGAAGATGACGACGTTGTTTCTTAGTTTTTCCGTGGAAACGGTGAGAAGTGTAAGCACGGAAACGTTTAAGTCCACCAGAACCTGTACGTTTGAAACGTTTAGCTGATGCGCGGTGTGTTTTTTGTTTTGGCATGATTTTTTCTCCTTTATTTAACTTTCTGACAATTATTTTTTGTCAGTCGCTGGCGCCAATTGCATGAACATTTGACGTCCATCCATTTTAGCACGTTGTTCGATGATGGCAATATCTTGAGTTGCTTCAGCAAACTCGGCTAAAACTTTTGCACCAATCTCTTTATGGGTAATCATACGACCCTTAAAGCGAATAGATACCTTAACTTTATTTCCTTTTTCAAGGAATTTGCGTGCATTGCGAAGTTTTGTATCAAAGTCACCCTTGTCAATAGTTGGACTTAGACGAACTTCTTTCACAGTAACAACACTTTGTTTTTTACGTTGTTCTTTTTGCTTCTTCTGGTACTCAAATTTGAACTTACCGTAGTCCATAATTTTTGCAACAGGCGGTTTGGCTTGGGGTTGAATCAAGACTAGGTCAACATTAGCGTTATCAGCCAAAGCTTGCGCTTCACTGAGTGGCTTGATGCCTAGCTGTTCTCCTTCAAGACCAATCAAGCGAACTTCACGTACACGAATCTCATCATTGATGAATAAGTCTTGCTTTGCTATGGTTTTCACCTCTTTTGTTTTATTAGAGAAAAACAATAGCGGACTCGTAAATATACAAGCCCGCACGTTATGATAGCGTTTCTTAGAAACTTTTCATCCGTAGGGCCAGGCAACTTAATGTCACAAGGCGAGAAGCTCTCACTTCTGCTTTTCTCAACTTTTATATGATACCAAGTTTTCTAGCTCTTGTCAAGATAAAAAGTTATTTTTTTGAAAAGTTTCTGTTTGTATTTTAGCTTAGTTTCCTAATCAAAAAGAGAGAATCAAGTTGATTCCCTCTCTATGTTAGTTTTTACTTATTTTCCCTATAGGAAAGCTAGGATCTATTAAAAAATTCTTTTTTCTGTGAACTTCCCCATCTTTCGATAAATAGAATCCCCACTAACAAAAGGAGAATCAGGCAAGGAAGTAAGACCATCCCCATGCTCCAATTCAGATTGACATTATCAATTTGCTTAGGTAATCTTCCAGATAAAATCTCCACTGAACGCAAGTAAGTAAAGGGAATCAGATGTGCAATCCTTTGAAGAGGCTGAATTGTTTGGATGCCAAACAATAAGCCAACAATCCCAATGAGTGAAAGAAAAAGGACAGGCATTTTTTGCTTGAAAAAGTAAGCAATCAAGTACACTACTTCCACAATGACGATAAAGGCTAAGAAAGCTAATAACAAGCCAGGAAATAACATATCTTGTATCTTTCCAATAGTTACCTCTTGATTCACTAAGCTATAAATCGGGTAGGGATAATCTAACTGTCCAAAACCACTTATCAGACTTCCCACTAGAAAAGAAAATCCGCTGATTCCGATAAACAGCACAGTTACATAGCCCACTCCAACTCCAAGGGAGGACATGGCAAATGCCACTTTTGAAAAAGGATATAATTGAGCTGTATCCAGATGATTTTGATATCTTTCTGCAAATAGTTGCGTTAGCATAAAAATAATAGCAACCACAAACAAGCTTGGGATGATAGCCTCTAAAATCCAGACAATCTGATCAATCCCGTGGGTCGGAAACTCCAAAGTATGTGCTTTTATATTCAAGGGATACAGGGCTTGGTAAATCTTTCGTTGGCGGTCAACCGCCATTTTAAAGTCAGAGCTAGCAGTCGGTTGATTTGACATAACTTCATAATTCTTCTCTTCATCTTGCCACTGCAAATAGTAGGCTTCTTTCCAGCGTCCTTCTTTTAACAAATCCAGAATTTCTTTCTTTTGAGTCAAAAGATTTTTTTGCGATTCTAAATTACTTTTAGCAATCTGGTATTCCTCCGAGTTGGTATCAGAAATTTGGGAGAGTTCCTCTTCATATTCATTGATGACTCTCTCATCTTTTACAAGACGGGTTTCCAACTCGCTCTCCAAGCTGACGGAGTTTGCAGTCTGACTATTAAAATAAAAGGTAACACCGAGTCCAGATACAAATAAAGCTAAGATAATCCAGTTTAAGCGACTTTTGAAAACTTTTTTTAATAAAAATAGACTAACATCTTTCATAAACTAAACCTCTTCTATCTGCCCCTGATGAATGGTTACTACTCTATCGCAGACATCAAGCAACTCTTCCTTATAGTGGGAACTTAAAAGAACCAGCTGTTCTTGTCTATCGATTTGTGCTAGCCTATCAAAAAACTTCTGTCGATAATACTCATCTAAGCCATTTGTAATCTCATCCATGAGCCAGCATTTGGCCTGACTCAGGAAATACATGGCAATCACCAAGCGTTGCTTCATGCCTAAGGAATACTTGCGAATGGGAAGGCTGATATAGTCAGACATTTCCCAGTAATCAATTTCATCCCCCAAGTTCAGCCCTGACTTCCAGATGTTTTTGATAAGGCGAAGATAGTCCATCCCACTTAAGTTTCCATCCAGCCATTCAACGCTCTCATAATAAAATAAAGAAGGATGGGCTACAATATTTCCGCTACTTATAGGAATTAAATTGCTAATGGCGCGGAACAGTGTCGTCTTTCCAGAACCATTGATAGCAAGAATACCATAAATCCTACCCTTTTCAAATGTAAAATCAACATCTTGTAAGATGACTTGTCGCGTTTTTAAGGTCACATGAGTAAGCTGCAACATATCTAGCCCTCCTTTTTCTCACTCTTTAAGAATTAATAGCCTCCGCTGTAATAGTTTATGACCTCATAACGACCGTAGTTCCAGCCAGAACCAACTGGATACTCAGAATAGCTGTAATAACGAGACCATGACGGAACGTTAGTATGTCTATATCCATGGAAATTCATACTAGATCTATAGAAGATATTCCAATCATACCGATACTTTTAAGAACACTCTTAGCAGATACACTGGACTGAAAAAGACCAATGGATTATAAACTAACTAATTAAACGATTTTTGCTAATTTTTAATAGTTTTATATCATTAACATTGAATACGTTTTCATTATATCGTTTTTATCATTATTATGCAACAGATTTTTAGTTTATTTTACTAATATATAGTATCTATCTTTCCTATCGAACGCTTTCTATTTTCCAACTATTCCACCCTTTAAACCGTATAGCTCCCTGCTGGTCAGTTCGGTAAACTTTACTATTGATACCTTCCAGTCGTGTCAAAGTTTCCTGATGGGGGAGTTTCGTTCGATTGTTCTTTCCAACTGAGATGAGAGTGATCTCTGGTTTGAGTTTTTCTAGGAAAACTGGATTTGTTGAATTTTTAGAACCATGTTGACCAGCTTTCAAAACATCCATTTTCAAGTCTGGGTAGTGCTTCAGTAAATCCTTCTCTCCTTTTTCCTCCAAATTGCCTGTGAAGAGAAAGTGCTTATCCAAAAGTTTTCCATACAGAACCAGGGAATCTTCATACCCTCCATCTCCAATTTTCCTTGGATATAGGACTTCTAACTGACTTCCGAAAATTGGCAAATTCTCTCCCACTGACACACTACGCACCTTGGTTTGAGTCGCCTGTAGTTCTGCCACAAATTCCTTCTGTTTCAGACTGCCTTTTGACACTAAAATTTCGCCTACATGAAAATCCTTAGTCACCTCCAACAAGTCTCCAACATGCTCCTTGTCTGTGTTGGTCAAAATTAGCTGGTCAACCTTGGCTACTCCTCGACTTTTGAGATAAGGAATTAAACTTCGCTGGGCATTGCTGGTTGTCGCCTTTTCTTGCCATTTTTCAATTTTCTTATCAGATTCTACCTTACCTCCCACATCTATGAGAATAGTCTTACCAGTTACATCCCTTAGGAAAATACTTTCCCCTTGCCCCACATCCAGCATAGTGATTTCATTTTCCAGTGGATGCTTGATCAAGAAAAAGAGACTAACAATAAGTAAGCTGAATCCAGCTGCTCTTTTGGTATTTTTCCTCAAATCATAGACTAAAGCAAATGAAATTAACAATAGTATCAACAGCCATGCATTGGGTTGTCCAAAGACCAGAGGCCTACTTGCCACCTGCGATACCAAGCGAATAATCCCTTCTAACCATTCAAAAATAAAGTTCAGCTGAATAACTGAATAGAGAAAGGAAAGGGCAAATAAGATAGACAAGAGCGGTAAGAAGACCAAGTCAAATAGGAAGGAAAAGACAAAGGTCAAAAGGATGGACCATGATTGAAATTCTGCAAAATAGAAGGATAAAATGGGTAATATTCCCAAGGAAATGACTAGACTTTCTCTAGCAACAGCCTTAAGGCCCTCTCCTTCTTTGCTGGTCATGGTCAAGATAAAAGCATAGGCGCAGGACAAGACACCTCCTGCTGTCAAGAAAAAGTTGGGCATGACAATAAAGAGAATGAGCACCGTTAAGGCAAAATTATCCAAGCCCTTAACCCCATGTTGAGCCAGTAGCTTCTGCAAAAGACTACGAATGACCGATGCTGAAAATCCAGTCAGGCCCGCATAGATAAGGGAAAAGGGATAAGTCATCCATTTCAACTTTTCTTGGGTCAAGCCCAATCGCAAGAGAAGTTTCTTAAATCCGTCCATGAAAAAACCTACCTGCATGCCCGACAAGGCAAAAAGGTGGATAATTCCTAGACTGGAATAAAGCTCATTCATCTCCTCAAAATCCGTGTCCAGATGTCCCAATAAAAGACCTGTCATGTAATTGCGCATAGGATCTGGAAAGTGTGTCTTAATCCAAACTACAGCCTTTCGACGTAAACTGGACAGGTTTTCACCTATATCCCAACTGCCAACCTTTTGAATAGACTGGATTTTTTTGATATTGAGAGTCTGGTAAATTCCCTGAGTCTTCAGATAGGCTTGGTAGTCAAAGCCACCAAAATTTCTCTGCCCTTCTGGCTCTGATAGTTTTCCTTCAAGTCCCAAATCATGAAGGGCTGTTAAAGCTTGAAATTGCTCTTTTTCATTCTCGGACTGGAGTTTATAATAGACTTGAAAAATGCGTCCATCAGACCTGCCACGAAAGGATAGACTGTCACCATTAACCTTAATAGTGTCGGGCAGAATCCGTACCCTTTCAACAGAATCCGCCAAATTTTGACTCGCTTGACTCTGTTGCCAATTTTGAAACAGAAACCAGAAGCCAAAGATTCCACAAATCACTAGAACTCTGCTTGCTGATTTCCAATGAAATTGAATAAAAAGACAGACTAGCAGAAAAACGAAGCCCAACAAAGCAAGATAGGATGCTGAGAAAATGGCATAGTAAAGCAATAGCAATAGAAAACTCAGGTAAATTAGGGGAATAGAGAAATTCTTAATCCACTGTAACATAATCTTTTAACTTTTCTATGGTCTTGGCACCAATTCCAGAGACTTTCTTGAGTTCATCAACCGACTTAAATTTCCCATTTGCCTCACGATGGTCGATAATATCATGAGCACGTTTTCCTCCCAGACCCTTGACCTGCTTGAGTTCTTCCAGACTAGCCTTGTTGAGATTGACCTTCTTTTCCTTGTTCGTTGAAGAAGCTGTCCCAGAACTAGTCTGTTGACTAGCCGCTTCTTCTCCCTTAGTTGGGACGTAAACCAGAGCCTCGTCACTAACTTTCTGAGCTAGATTGAGCGACTTGCTATCTGCTTCTTCTGTCAATCCACCCGCCTTTTGAACGACATCATTGACTCGACTACCCACTGGCAAGTCATAAATCCCTGGCGATTTGACAGCACCTTTGACATCTACCGTAATTAAATCTTGTTCAAGTGGTTCTTCCTTTTCTTCCTTCTTCACATCCTTTTCGGATACCGAATCCTTGGAAACAGCTGCGACTTCAGCCTGTAAATTCGTTTCTTTGATAGGTGTTTGTGGAGCTGGTTTTAGCAGGAAAAATCCTCCTACAAGCAAGCCTAGACCAGTACAGATGACAATGATTTTATATTCTTTAATTTTCTCGATAATTGCTTCCATATTTTCTCCTCTCTTAGATTATTCGTAAGAGGAAGAAAAAACAGTTGAAAAATTCTTCTCAACTGCTTATTTATTTGCAAAATAGTCTTCCTTGGTGAGGATATAATGAACTCTTGTAACGATTCGGCCTTCTTCATGCTGGTCCATACAAGCATAAGGTTCTGCGTGAGAAAAATGCATACCTGATTTCTCCATGACCTTGCCAGATGCGGGATTATCCTTATCGTGAAGGGCGGTCAACTTGTTCATTCCAATCTTCTCAAAAGCCAGCTCAATCACGGCACGATTGGCTTCTGTCGTCAAACCTTGATTCCAATACTTTTTATTGATAATGTAACCAATAGCTGCCTTCATAAGAACAGGATCAATCTTGTGTAAGTCAATAGTTCCGATAAACTGACCATTGCTTTTTAGTTCTATTCCCCAGCGTCCCAAGGGATTGGCCAAGTAGAACTGAGCAATGTTATTCTTGGTTTCTTCTAAACTTTGATTTGTTGGAAAAGTGTAGCGCGTATTTTCTCTGTCTGAGGCATACTCAAACATAGCTTCCGCATCATCCAAGGTTACAGGTCTAAGCAATAAATGCTCCGTTTCTATATACGGATACTGGGCAAATTTTACAAAAATTGATTCCATAGGATTCCACCACTTGAAAAGTTTCTAACTAAGATAAGGATATTGAATGAAACATTGTATTGAGATAACTTTAAGTACAAAAGAACTATCCTTCAGATAGAGGTTGAGGATCTAATTCTTCACTCTCTTCATTCTTGACAGGTGCTGGTTCATAAGCTCGGATAATCTGAGCGACAACTGGATGTCGAACCACATCCTTGGCTGAAAAATGAACAAAGTCAATCTGGTGAATGTTCTTTAGTTTCTCTTGGGCATCAATCAAACCGGACTTGACATTCCGCGGCAGGTCAATCTGACTGATATCTCCATTGACAATCATTTTAGAATTAAAACCTAAACGAGTCAGGAACATCTTCATCTGCATGATGGTCGTATTTTGGGCTTCATCGAGAATGACAAAGGCATCATCCAAGGTCCGTCCACGCATATAGGCAAGGGGCGCAATCTCAATAATTTCACGCTCCATGAGACGAGTTGTTTGGTCTTTCCCCAGAATCTGATACAAGGCATCGTAAACAGGTCGAAGGTAAGGATCTACCTTCTCCTTAAGATCACCCGGAAGAAAACCTAGACTTTCACCTGCTTCCACTGCTGGACGAGTTAGGATAATCCTCTTGACCTGCCCACGTTTAAGGGCAGTTACTGCCAAGGTCACTGCAAGAAAGGTCTTCCCTGTCCCTGCAGGCCCAATTCCAAAGGTCACATCATGCTGTTTGACACTGTCCACATAAAGTTTTTGACCTAGAGTTTTGACGCGGATAGGCTTCCCAGTATTGTCTTTAATGATTTCTTCTTCGTAAAGGGCAACAAACTTGTCGATTTCATCGTTTTTGACCATGCTAATCGCAGTCACCACATCTGGCGTGCCAACCGTCATCCCTCGATTCACCAAGACCATCAAAGCCTGAATAACCTGACGGGATTCCTCACAGGCAGTCTCTTCTCCCAAAACCTGGACAATCTCCGTACGAGCATGAATCACCACATCCAGCTCTTCTTCCATCAAACGAAGATGGCGTTCATTGGAACCAAAAAGATGAAACAGGTCATCTGGATGACTCAGTTGAATGTCTATTGAATGTTCCTTCAAATAAAGAACCTCTCTAATCCTTTTATTTCTTTTTATTATAGCAAAGGGGCGGAGAAATTACTAGCCCAAACCCAGTGAATCATGTTAGTGTTCTAAGTATTCTTGCCAGATAGCGTCAAAGTCTCCTAGGTTAAAAGAGAAACTGGCATGTTCTTCCAGAAAGCGACTGACCTCATCAAAATCATCTGTGTGTTTTGGGAAGGCTGACTCTTCAAAAGCGAGGTCAGCTAAAATGGCTTTGGGACTGTTACTTTTAGGATTGCGCTCAGTCATGAGCCAAGTGTAAAATGATTTTCTCATATGTCTCCCTAAATCAACTCTGTCCCAAACTGGTCTTGCTTGATTTTGCCAGCCTTCATCAAGCCACCGAGTGCTTTCTTGAACTGACCTTTAGAAATGCCAAAGGTTGCTTTGATGTCGTCTGGAGATGACTTATCATTTAAGGTCATGAAACCGCCATTGCTTTCCAAGTAGGTCAAAATCATCTGAGCATCGTTTTCCAACATCTCAAACGAACGTGGTTTGAGAGAGAGGTTCAAGGTACGGTCCACTTCACGGAAACCAATGACACGCGCATCTAGGACTTGCCCCAAACGTGGTTCTGCATAACGCTCACTTGGGTGAATAAAACCAAGCATATTATTTTCTGGTAGGTAAACAAAAGTTCCTGACAGCTTGAGGCGGTATACAATGGCTGGCCAGTTTTGATTCTGCATGTTGTTGTAAGCAGGACGAGCCAGACGTTGGAAGTCTTCTTGATAGGCCAAAAGTCCCCAGATACGGTCTTTCTTGTCCACTTCAAGACGGATGTAAAGCTGGTCGCCCTTCTTAGGCCAGAGTTCCTTGAGCTCAGGGAGGATATCGAGCGACACTACAATTTCCTTATCAGGAAGTCCTGTATCCACAAAAACACCCAAGTCCTTACGAACTTCTGTGACACGTCCCCATCCAAATTGGTCCTGAGTGGCAGTGACTTCTAGAATTGTCAAGCGGAGCTTTTGCTTCATATCCGTGTAAGCAAAACCTTTGACCGTATCCCCTACTGTATGTTGACCTTCTTCCTTAGCAAGCGCATAGGTTTGGCCATCCTTTTGCACAAAGTAAAAACGGTCATTTTCATCGATGATGAGTCCAACGATAAAACTTGCAAGATTTGTATTCATATTTCCTTCTTTCGAATAAAACTCAGCCAGCAATGCCAACTGAGTTTTTCTGTTTATTTTTAGACTTCCAAAAGTTCTTTTTCTTTATTAGCAGTCATGTCGTCGATGTGTTTCACAGCATCGTCTGTTACTTTCTGAATATCTTTTTCAAGAGTCTTCAATTCGTCTTCAGTGATTTCTTTTGCTTTTTCTTGTTTCTTAGCTTCGTCCATAGCATCACGACGGATATTGCGGACAGCCACTTTAGCATTCTCACCAACCTTCTTCACTTCTTTCGCAAGGTCACGACGAGTTTCTTCTGTAAGAGCTGGGATAACCAAACGGATTACAGAACCGTCGTTAGCTGGTGTGATACCAAGATCAGAAGCGTTCAAGGCACGTTCGATGTCTTTCAATGAAGACTTATCAAATGGTGTTACCAACAAGACACGCGCTTCTGGAATCGTAATTGAAGCGATTTGATTAAGAGGAGTTTCTACTCCATAGTATTCTACATGTACACGGTCAAGCAAGCTTGCATTGGCACGACCAGCACGGATACCACCAAATTCACGAGCAAGTGATTGGTGAGACTGGGTCATTCTCTCTTTAGCTTTTTCAATAATTGCGTTCGCCATAATCTTTCTTATTCCTTTTCTTCGATATTATTTGAAACTGTTGTTCCGATATTTTCACCAAATACAACACGTTTGATGTTGCCTGGTTGGTTCATGTTGAAGACAACCAAGTCAATGTCGTTATCCATTGAGAGGGTTGAAGCTGTTGAGTCCATGATACGAAGACCTTTATTGATAACGTCACGGTGGGTCAATTCTTCAAATTTAACAGCTGTCTTGTCCTTCTTAGGATCGGCATTGTAAACACCGTCGACACCATTTTTAGCCATGAGGATGGCATCTGCTTCGATTTCAGCTGCACGAAGGGCCGCTGTTGTATCTGTTGAGAAGTAAGGTGAACCAATTCCGGCACCAAAGATAACGATACGGCCTTTTTCAAGGTGACGAAGGGCACGTCCACGTACGTAAGGCTCTGCCACTTGTTGCATGGCAATAGCTGTTTGTACACGCGTATCGACACCGACTTGTTGCAATGAATCTGCCATCACAAGAGCATTCATAACAGTCCCAAGCATTCCTGTGTAATCTGCCTGAACGCGATCCATTCCTGCTTCTGCAGCAGGTTCTCCACGCCAGAGATTTCCTCCACCGATAACAAGGGCAATTTCGATACCTAAGCTATGAACTTCTTGAATCTCTTTTGCGATTGTTTGAACTGTTTGGATATCAATCCCTACGCCACGTTCACCGGCAAGGGCTTCACCTGATAACTTGATTAAAATACGTTTATACTTGGGATTCGCCATTTTCACTCTCCTTTTTTTATCCTACCTATTTTATCACAATTTCTAAGATTTTTATAGTATCATGAGCAATTCTTTCAAAAAAATTAGACCGTTAAAAATTCCTCTAAATCGTTAAGGGCACGCTCTGCAATTTTTTCATAACGAGCTTTTTTATCACGGATACGCTCGCCTTCCAATTCCTTGATAATCCCAAAATTGACATTCATCGGTTGAAAATGCTTGCTGTCTGCATGGGTGATGTAATGAGCTAGACTTCCAATCGCTGTTGTTTCTGGGAAAATAGCCTCGCTTTCTCCCTTGAAAAGTCGAGCCGCGTTAATACCTGCAACTAAGCCTGATGCTGCTGACTCAACATAACCTTCTACACCCGTCATCTGACCAGCAAAGAAGAGATTTGGTTGTTTCTTAGAACGGTAGGTCTGCTCCAGAAGATTTGGTGAATCCATGTAAGAATTGCGGTGCATGACCCCATAACGAACAAACTCCGCATTTTCAAGACCTGGAATCATTTGGAAGACACGCTTTTGTTCTCCCCATTTGAGGTGGGTCTGGAAACCGACGATATTGTAGAGGCTACCAGCCGCATTGTCCTGACGGAGTTGCACAACCGCGTATGGTGTTTTGAACTCTCCATCACGAGGTCCTGTGTAGTCGTCTGGATACTCAAGTCCGACTGGCTTCATAGGTCCATAAAGCATGGTTTTAATACCACGTTTGGCCATGACTTCGATAGGCATACATCCTTCAAAGTATTTTTCTTTTTCAAAAGAATTGAGCGGTGCTTCTTCCGCATTGACCAAAGCCTCATGGAAATCCATAAATTCTTGCTTAGTCATAGGCGCATTGAGGTAGGCTGCTTCTCCCTTATCATAACGAGATTTGAGATAGACCTTACTCATATCAATTGTGTTGACATCGATAATAGGCGCTGCCGCGTCGTAAAAATAGAAACCATCGCCGTCATTAAGGGCATGAATCTTCTCAGCCAGGGCATCGCTGGTCAAAGGACCAGTAGCGACAACTGTGATAACATCCGTCGGCAATTCTGTAATTTCATCACGCACCACTTCAATCAAGGGATGGTTGGTCACTTTTTCTGTCACCATTTGGGAGAAACCGTCGCGATCTACCGCAAGGGCACCACCAGCAGGAACACGTGTAGCTTCAGCTGATTCCAAGATGACAGAACCCAGGCGACGCATTTCTTCCTTGAGAAGCCCTACAGCATTGGTCAAGGCATCCCCACGTAAGGAATTAGAACAAACCAACTCAGCAAAATTGTTTGTTTTGTGTTGAGGTGTTGACTTGACACCACGCATTTCATAAAGTTTAACTGGAATACCACGCTCTGCGATTTGGTAGGCTGCTTCAGAACCTGCCAAACCAGCACCGATAACATTGATATAAGATTGAGACACGACACTAATACCTCTTTGGGTGGGACCTAAGTCCATATCAAAACAAGCTACTAGACTGTTTGACACCCACAAATCTTTCTTTTTTTTCTTCTACTAGTATAACAAAAAAAGGGAAGAAGGCAAACTTCCCTGTTTAGTCATTTTCTTCCCAATAGTGGTAGGCGGCGTAGAGTTGGCTTTTATTCCACTGGTAAATCTTAGCAACTTCCTTGATAGCTTGGTTTTTCTTCATACCTTGCTGAATACGGGCTTGGATTTCTAAGAACAAGTCCTCCTCGTCTTTTTCCTCCACATCCTGACTGGCACCTTCAACGATGAGAAGGCATTCGCCCTTGAGTGGCGTTTCAGCAATGCTTTCTAATAACTCAGAGATAGTACCTCGTTGGTACTCTTCATAGATTTTGGTCAATTCTCTGACCAAGACGACCGAGCGGTCACCGTAGACTTCTAACATATTTTCCAATGTATCTGCCACACGATGAGGTGATTCATAGAAAATCTGAGTTTCAGGATAATCTTTTTTCGAGTCGAAAAATTGCTTTTGCTGGCCTGATTTTCTTGGTAAAAAGCCATAAAAGATATGTGGCTGCGGTGCTAAACCACTGGCAATCAAGGCAGAAATTCCTGCACTAGCACCTGGAACTGTGACAACAGCAATATCTTCCTCAATAGCTGCCTTAACCAAATCATGCCCAGGGTCCGAGATACTAGGCAGACCCGCATCGGATACCTGAGCAATACTTTGCCCTGCTTTCAAGAAACCAATCAAATCAGGAATTTTTTCCTTGGCATTGTGCTCATGAAAACTGATCTGCTTAGTGGAAATGTCAAAATGCTTGAGCAAAAGACCTGTATTGCGCGTATCCTCAGCCGCAATCCAATCCACTTCTTTCAAGGTCTGGATGGCGCGAAAAGTCATATCATCTAGATTGCCAATCGGCGTTGCCACTAGATACAGCTTGCCATAGGGAGACTGCCCCTTAAAACTTTTTTGAATCTGCATGCTTACTCCCTGTATAACAACTCATCACAGAACATACACTCCTCGTCCTGTTCTCGACGTTGTCCATAAAAATCATTACATACGTGAAATCCATCACGGTAAATGCGACGGACACTTTCGCGAACATGCTTGGCCTTGACGGGAGCGTCTGCTTCCACCTCACCTAAGCGTTCGCGCAACTTACTATTTTCCAAGCGAAGAGCTGTATTTTCCTCTACCAAGCTCTTGAGATTTTTCTTGATGGCTTCCACATCGGCCAAGGTTACCAATAACTGTTGGGAAAAATCATCCAGCGCGTCAAATAATTCTTTTTTGTCCATAAACCAGCCCTTTCCTTTCTTTATCGTTCATTTTTGTGTTTACACTTCTTTTAAGACCAGATATTCCATGGCATTTTGAAAGCTAACATTGGCTTGCCACATTTTTCTAGCTTCTAGCAAATCTTGTAAAATCACTCTTACTCTTGCTTGTAGGATATCTTGCCCACAGAGGACTTCGAGAATCCGTAAAACCTGATCTTGTTTTTCCTTGTCATCCGCCAAGTTGGCTAATTTAGCAACCTGAAGATAACTTTCTTTTTTCTTGGCTAATAACCAGGTCAGCAGGCGTTCACTTTCATCGACCAAGGTCCAAAAACTTGCCTGATTGGCCAACTTTTCTGCTTCAGCTCGCGATTGACTAAACTGAGCTAAGAGAGCTGCTTTTTTCTTAACCAGTCCCATTTGTTCTAAGAGCAAGATGAGTTTTTCTTCTTGCTTTTTAAAGTGGAAAATCTGGGTCCGACTTCGGATGGTCGGTAACATCTTTTCCTCATCGCTGGTCAGGAAGAAAATATAAACCTCACTCTGGGGTTCTTCGATGACCTTGAGCAGAGAATTGGCTGCGTTGGGATGCATTTTCTCCGCCTGCTCGATAATAAAAATCTGTTGCTGACTTTCAATCCCTGCTTGAGAAAACTGTCCCACCAATTCCCGAATGCGTTCTGTCTTGATGACCTGATTGACTGGCTTAATCAAGGTAACATCTGGAAACTCTTCCTGTTCAATCAGCTTGCAATTTCGGCATTTCTCACATGGTAAAACGCCTACTTTATCCGTACAAAAGAGGCTCTTAGCCAAAAACTGCGCCATTTCCAAGCTTCCAAAGAAACCTGAAAAGAGATAGGCGTGATTGAGCTGGTCTTGTTCTAGGATACGAACAAAGCGGTCAAACTGGTCTGGTTGCCAAGCCTTTAATTCTTCTTGTTTCATTTAGCCAAGCCCATTCTATCAAACAAGATATCCTTGGTAGTTTCCACAACTTGTTCCAAAGGGAGACTGGCATCAATCTTGACAATGCGATTTCCTTCTTTTTCCAGAAGAGAAAGGTAGCCTTGACGAACTTTTTTATGCAAGTCCAACCCTTCCAAGTCCAAACGATTGACCTCCCGGTCACTATTAGCAGCAATGCGAGCCAGTCCCTCTTCCACTTCGATGTCAAAATAAAGTGTCAAATCAGGTTTGAGGCCATCTGTCGCAAACTGATTGAGCCAATTAATGGCATCAATGTCCAAACCACGACCAAATCCTTGATAGGCAACAGAACTATCGATAAAACGATCCATAATGACCAACTTGCCAGCTTCAAGGGCTGGAAGAACTTTTTCCACCAAATGCTGTCTACGACTGGCAATATAGAGAAGGAGTTCAGTCTTAGCATCCATCTGAGTATGACTTGGGTCCAAAATCACTTGACGAATCTTCTCCCCAATCAAGACTCCGCCAGGTTCACGGGTCGTCAGCACCTCTACTCCTTTTTCCTCTAAAATTGGGAGTAAAGCCTCTAAAACACTGGTCTTTCCTGCTCCCTCTGGTCCCTCAAGAGAGACTAAAAATCCTTTTGACATGTCTAACTCATTTCTTTTTTACTACTTCTATTCTATCAAAAAAATAGGGGTTTGTGACAATCTTTTTGTCTTCTCATTTCATGCACCATAAAAGAGGCAGTCAAAGCCACCTCTTATTTACCTAGTTCTTGTGTTCGTTTGTAGGCTTGACCAACTGCATCCATGACTGTTCCTCGAAAAGCATGCGCTTCTAAGCTTGCTACACCAGCGATAGTCGATCCTCCTGGGCTACAAACTTGGTCTTTCAAGACCCCAGGATGCTCTTGACTTTCTAGGACCAATTGACCAGCTCCAACCACAGTTTGAGCCGCCATTTTCAAGGCCGTTTCTCGTGGCAATCCAGTCTGAACACCTGCATCTGCCAAGGCCTCGATAAAAAGATAGACAAAGGCCGGTCCACAACCTGCAAGACCTGTCGCTGCATCGATTAATCCTTCACCTAGTTCAACCAAGAGGCCAGCATTTGCTAACAGCTGACAAAAGAGCTCACTGTCCTCAGCACTACAATTAGAAGACAAGGCATAACTAATCACTCCTTGCCCAATAGAAGCAGGGGTATTTGGCATCATACGAATAATTCTGTGTTGACTTGGGATAAGACTTGCTAGTTTTTCTAAAGTCAATCCAGCTGCCATGGAAATCAAAAGAAGACTCTCTCGTTTTTCAAGGATGGTTTGGTATTGAGAAAGCAGTTCAGAAAACTGAGCAGGCTTAACTCCTAGAAAAATCACATCTGCATCTGCGAAGATTTCTTCATTATTGGAAGCCTGACCACCGAAGTTAGCGATGAAAGCATCCACCTTGGCTTGACTGCGATTGGCAAGGAGAATGTCATCACCCGTCTTTGCCTGCAAAACAGCCTTGGCCAAACTAGCACCCATATTCCCCAAACCGATAAATCCAATCTTCATCTCTTACTCCCTTATCTGTCCGTCACCAGTAACCACATACTTGTAGCTGGTCAACTCTTTCAAGCCCATTGGACCACGCGCGTGCAGTTTTTGAGTAGAAATCCCCATTTCACAGCCAAGACCAAATTGACCACCATCGGTGAAACGCGTTGAGGCATTAATATAGACTGCTGCAGAGTCCACTTGATCTGTAAAGTAAGCTGCAGCCTCAGCATTTTCCGTCACAATGGCATCCGAATGATGGGTACTGTGGACTTCAATATGCTCGACGGCTTCTTCTAAACTGCTCACAACCTTAACCGCTAGGACATAGTCTAAAAACTCGGTGTCAAAGTCTTGAGCCTCAGCTGCTTGACCTGAAACAAACTGACTTGCTTTACTATCCAAGCGGAATTGAATTGGTTCCAGTCCAGCTTCTTTTCGATCTGCAACCAGTACTTGCTCCAAACGAGGAAGGAAACTTGCTGCCTTGTCTTCATGAACTATCAATACCTCCATGGCATTACATACAGAAGGACGACTGGTTTTAGCATTATTGATGATAGACAGTGCCTTGTCCTCATCGGCATCCTTATCCACATAAACATGGACAATGCCTGTTCCTGTCTCGATAACTGGTACAATAGCATTTTCAACCACGGCATTGATCAAACCAGCCCCTCCACGAGGAATGAGAAGGTCTAGATATCCCTTGGCCTTCATCATAGCATAGCTACTTTCACGGCTAGTATCTTCCACCAGTTGAATCACATCCGGGTGAATGGTCGTTGTCTCCAAGCCTTTTTTCAAGGCTTTAACAATAGCATGAGCTGTTTGGTAGGCATCCTTCCCACTACGAAGAACAACTGCATTTCCACTCTTGAGAGCCAAAGCAACCGCGTCAGACGTCACATTTGGACGGCTTTCATAGATAATACCGATGACCCCCATAGCCACCCGTTTCTTGGTAATAACCAAGCCATTTTCAAGCTGACTTGTTTCTAAAACTTCACCGATTGGATCTGGTAAAGCAACCACTTCACGAATCCCTCTTGCCATTGCTTCTATACGCCCTGCATCCAAATAAAGACGATCCAGCATCACATCTGAGATTTTCCCCTTGGCCGCTGCCATATCGAGGGCATTGGCTGCTAAAATCTCCTCAGTAGCAGCCACTAAGTGATCAGCCATGGCTAGCAAGGCTTGGTTTTTCACCTCTTCACTAGCTGTGTTGATCGATTTTTTAACGGCCTGTACCTGTTCAAATTGTTCTTGTGTACTTACCATAGTTTACCTCTAAAATTCTGTAAAGAGTAGTTGGATTTCAGGAGTAATGGAAATCCAGTCATCACGGTGAATCAAGACACCCTTAGCTTTTTGAGAACGCAACATATCCTCCAAAGCAGATGCCCCAAATTGCACGCGCCCTTTTCCAAGCGAATTTCCACTTTCCTTGTCAAATACTGTCACGATATCACCGTAAGAAAAGGCACCTTCTGCATCAACAACACCAGATAAAAGGAGACTCTTTCCATGTTGAGAGAGAGCTTCTGCAGCCCCTTTATCAACCCAAATAGAACCTTGGCTCTGAGCATAGAAGGCCAGCCATTGTTTCTGGGTACGAAGTCCCTTCTCTTGCGCAACAAAGTAAGAACCATCCTTGGTCTCCTCAGCCGCCTCAATCATAGCATCTGCCTTCAATGATGAACAGATATAAACAGGAACTCCTGATTCTGTCGCAATAGTCGCTGCTTTGATTTTTGTCAGCATTCCTCCAGTTCCGTTTGAAGAACCAGCTCCACCAGCCATATCGATAATCTCACGATTGATGGTCTCAATTTTCTCCAAGCGTTTGGCTTTTGGATCTGAATTAGGATTTCCAGTATAGAGACCGTCCACATCTGTTAAGAGAACCAAAAGGTCTGCTTGGACCATGGCAGCTACCTGGGCACTTAAAGTGTCATTGTCCCCAACCTTGAGCTCATCAATGACGACACTGTCATTCTCATTGATGATAGGAATCGCACCACGGCTAAGTAGAACTGACAAAGCCTGATGAGCATTTTTATAACGGCGCTTATCCACAAAGTCATCCTGGGTCAGCAAGATTTGTGCAGAAACGATTTGGCGCAAGAGAAGATTAGTGGTATATTCTTCCAACAAAAGCCCTTGCCCTACCGCTGCTGAAGCCTGTTTATCAGCAATCTTAGTCGGACGCTTTTTAAATCCTAAGGCTCCAAAACCAGCCGCAATGGCACCTGACGATACCAAAATCAATTCATGACCAGCCTGGTGCAACATCGCCAACTGCTGGGTAATAGCCTTTACCTTACTACGTGATAAACTTCCATCTTCATTCGTCAGAGAAGAAGTCCCCACCTTAAAGACAATCCGTTTGTATTTCATAGTCTCACTCCGATTCTTCATATTTATCCATTATAACATGAATAACAGGAAATAGAAAAGAGTTGATAGGAAAAAGAAGGCCCTAAAACCTTCTTTTTTACTACTGTTCTGATTCCGATTTATTTGCACTCGTTTCAGAGCTTTGCGAAATTACTGAAGTCAAATCTTGACTAGTTGAAGAACTTGTAACACCTTCATGTTGACTCGTTTCTTTATTTTCAAGATCTTTTTTCACTACTTCACTGGATTCTTTTGTCTCTGAATTACTTGTAACTCTAGTTGTAGCAGTTTTCTCTACTGGAACATCCACTAACCAGGCACCACTTGAATCAACAGTATAACCTTCTGGTGTTTTACCATTCACAAGTAATTGACCATTCTCTTTCAAGAAGTACCATTTATCCTTGTCTTTGATCCAACCCACAGCTCGTGAACCATCTTCCTTGTAGAAATACCAATCGTTTGCCTTTTTAAGCCAACCTTGCTTCATAGCTCCTGAATCTTCTAGGTAATAATGGTTACCAGCAACTTCTATCTCACCTGTCTTCATGATACCAGCAGAATCCATATAGTACCAGGTTTCTTTATCTTTTACCCAACCCGTTTTCATTTCCCCTGATTGAGCAAAGTAATACCATTGACCCTTATATTGAAGCCAACCTGTTTGCAGCGAACCATCCTTGGATAAATAATAATCCTGACCTCCAGTATTTATCCAACCAATTTCCATCTGGTTTTCTTTGTTGAAATAATACCAGCTTCCATCGATTTTCTTCCAATTTTTTGCAGCAGCACCGGAGTCTGTCAAATAAAACCAACGATTGTTCCATTTTTTCCATTGATTATATAACAGGATTCCCCTCTGATTAAAATAATACCATTCACCTTCGATTTCATTCCAACCGACAGCATACTCTCCTGTAGAATCAGGCGCTTGATACCACCAATTTCCATATGCACTCTTATGCCAACCAGCTTGAAAACTTGGAATCGGCTTGTAGGAAGTTGAAATGTTGACAAATCCATCTTGTCGAATCTCAAAAACTGTCGCATCATAGTCTTTGCTAGCTGCATTAATTCTCTCAATTCCACGTTCTTTGAGCCAATTGACATACTCACTATCAACACCATTTTTCCAAGGTAGACTATCTGAAGTTTGAACAATCAAACTCGGACTCAAATTTTTAATAAAATTCTTTGTGTTTGATTTGTTGGTATCATCGTGATGATTAAACTTCATCAAATCAACTTTTCCAATAAGAGGACCATACTTATCTTCCGCTCCATGAACATTATCTAAGTCGCCCCCAAGGTAAATTTTCTTGCCATTGACTTTGACTACACTAATCAGGGAATTGGAATTGTCATCCCAAATTTTCTTTAATTCACCTGAGGAATCGGTTTCATTTTCATAGTTATAGAGTTGAATATCCATGTCTCCAAACTGAAAATGAGCATCTCCCTGTGTGATGTTTTGAATAACTGAAACACCTTTTTCGGCGGCAGTCTGTAAAACCTTATCATAACCGTACAGATTATCCCATAAACGTTCAGAATTAGTAATACGATTATCACTATATTTTTTAAGATAGACTCGGTCAACTGGATAGGTAGACAGTAATTCATCAACATTTCCAATATGGTCACTGTGAGTATGGGTTACCAAAATAAAATCAAGTTTTTGAACACCCAATTCCTTCAAACGACGAAAGACACGATCTGTTAGAACATGCTTATAAGACGTTTCAATTCCTTCTCTCCATGGATAACGAGAATCACTTCCATCTGGGAAGTCATAATCTTCTCCTGTATCCACCATGGCAAAATGTCCATTACTTTCAAGAATGATCGCATCACTGCCACCTTCATGAACATTAATAAAGTGAATTTTATTTCCTGAACTTTCTTGAGCTTGAACATTTCCATACCATGACAAGCCTAAAAAAGCGCCTGCAAGTACTAAACTAGTTAATTTCTTTTTCATTCTTACTTTCTCAATCTCTCCAATGTTTCCTTAAAAATCTCTGGGATATCTGCTGTAAATTCCAATGTCTCACCTGTTCTCGGATGAGTAAAACCTAGAGTCTTGGCATGAAGAAATTGTCCATGCCCCTTAAGTGTCTTACGAGGACCATAGACTTCATCACCAGCGACTGGATGGCCAATATAAGCCATATGGACACGGATTTGATGGGTACGCCCTGTCTCCAACTGCAACTCCACTAAGCTATAATCACCAAAACGTTCCAAAACGTGGAAACGGGTAACTGCAGGTTTCCCTTTCGCAGTCACAGCCTGTTTCTTACGGTCTTTTTCACTCCGGCCAATCGGCGCTTCAATCACACCACGATCATTTGGTAGATTTCCATGAACAATCGCCCAATATTTGCGGAGAGACTTTTTATCCTTGAGTTCTTGGGCAAGTGCTAAGTGGGCCTCATCATTTTTAGCAATCATGAGAAGACCTGACGTGTCCTTGTCAATACGGTGAACAATTCCTGGACGCAGAACACCATTGATACCAGACAAATCCTTAATATGATACATGAGGGCATTTACTAGGGTTCCACTGGTATGACCAGCACTCGGATGCACCACCATCCCCTGAGGTTTGTTAACGACGGCCACATCCTCATCTTGGTAGATGATTTCTAGCGGAAGATCCTCAGCCACATACTCTAAGACCTCTGGTTCTGGCACATGATAAGTGACAATATCGCCCTCTTGGACAGTATATTTAGCTTTCTTGACTTGGCCATTGACCAAGACCTGACCTGATTTAATTTGTTCATTCGCGAGACTGCGTGATAATTCTGTCAAATCCGACAAAGCCTTATCCAAACGCAGGCCACCAGTTTCAATTTTAATTTCCATTTATTTCCTCTTTTAGCATTGCAATCAATAAAATAATCACTCCAACAGTCAGATAGCTATCTGCCACATTGAAAATTGCAAAATTGATAAAGTCAAGGTGGAACATATCCACAACAAATCCCTGACTAATTCTGTCAATAAAGTTTCCAAGACCACCTGCGATGATCAAGGTCAAGCCCAAGACCATCCAGAGTGAGTCCTCCATGTGTTTATGTAAATACCAAATGGCACCTACCATAACGACCAGTGTAATGATAGCAAATAACCACTGCTGGTCTTGTAACATGGAAAAGGCTGCCCCTCGATTTTGCAGGTAGGTCAAGCTAACGAGATTGGGAATCCAAGAGCGAACTTCACCCAGTGGAATCTGCCATACGATATAGGATTTGACTAACTGATCCAGCGCAATCAAAAGCAGTACAATGACTGCCACTATTCCTCTTTTTTTCATGATTTCCTCTTCTGATCAAAATATTCTTGCATGACTTCTACGAAAAGAGTTCCAGCCTGACTAAGTTCCACTTCCTCACGTTTAACATAGACCATGCGATTATCCAAATTATCCTTGAGACGAATAACTGTGATACCATTGACACTGTCACTATCTAAAAATCCAGAACCTGTAGCATAGGCGTCCGTCCGCTCCAAAATACCATTCAAGGTGGCACGGTCTGTCACATTGAACATCTGCGAGCTAGCGCTGGTATCAACAAAGTTCTCTGAATAATAAAGGTACTCGTCTTTCTCTTGAGTGAAACGAACCGTTGGTAGATCCGCTAAATCCTCCATGACCAATTCATCTTTCTGGGCTAAAGGATGCCCCTCACGGAGATAAATATGGGTATGGAAGGGAATCAACTCAATGACCTCCAGACCTAGCTTTTCAACCCGCTGCATAATCCCCTTTTTATTTTGATTGTTGAGGTAGATAATCCCAATCTCACTATGCCCTTGCGCTACTTCGTCTAAAATTTGAACAGTAGTTGATTCAAAAATACGGAAGTTCTTATAGTCCGGATAACGTTCTGAAAAGGCCGTAATGGTTGGTGGCAAGAAGTCATAGTGCTGGCTAGCAATGGAAAATTCATCTTTTTCTTCTTCAGGATTGGCATACTGATTTTGAAAAATATCAAATCCCTTGACCAATTCTTGCGCTTTTTCATAAAATTCCATACCACGACGGGTCAAGAAAGTCCCTGAGCTGGTCCGACGGAAAATCTTAAAGCCCAATTCTTTTTCCAAATCACGAACAGAAATAGACAGACTCGGCTGGCTTACATACATCTTTTCAGCAGCTTCACGGAAAGTACCACTATTGGCAATGGCAACAACATAGCGTAATTGTTGAATGTTCATCTTCTACCCCCAACTTCTTTATTTTTTCATTATACCATATTTTAGAAGTTTTCCAAAAAGGAAAAAAGTCTGGAAATTTTCAAAACTCAATGAAGACTCTAACATCCCAATCCAAGAATTAGAATAATGTCTTTTTTCAGTCCTTATCTGATTTCAAGCAAATAAAAACAGCAAATCTTTTTGATTTACCGTTTAAAATATGATGCAAGAGAATCCTCTAACATTTTCTTTTGCTATATAAATCAACTAGAAAAAGCCTCTTCAATCCTATAAGCTATATCTGGATTTACTTCCCAAATACCAGCATAAGGATGTTCAATATACTGTTTTTCCTTCATAGTATATAGATAGGCTATACTATCATTTTCTTCATTCTGATGAGTGAATTTGATAATGATGTAATCTTTAACATTTGTCGGTTGATCATTTACACTCTCTAAAGTTGTAGATTTTGATTGTTTGTGTATCTCCTTAATCAATTCTGAAATTTCTTCTCTCTTACTTATTATTTTAATTTCTCCAGAGATACTTTTCTGCAGGGAAATTACAGAAATCCTTTCAGATTCAGGAAGAATGATTTTTTTGTTATTGTCACAAGCAGATAGAACAAGAAAAGAGGTTGAACAGACTATTATGATGAATATCTTTTTCATACAGGGTCACATCCTTTCATTCTTCTTACTTCTTCTTTTAGATACAATTATAATATCAAAGCTTAGCAATTTTTACAATATCTTATTACCTTATTAAATTCATTACTGAAAAATTTTTACATCATGCTATTTTTTAATTGCAAAATAAAGTAACCGACAAATTCACTTCTTACATTGGTTTTTAAAAATGGGTATCATCGTGGGTATCAAAACAAAAAAACAGGCTCTTCGAAATCTCGGAAAGCCTTATTTAATGCTATTTCTAGCTTCCTCGCCTTTACATTCAAGGCTCGGGATAAAAAGGTTTACTGGACCTTTTTATTTAGCGATTGGGTAAACAGAAACTTGTTTTTTATCGCGTCCTTTACGTTCAAAGCGTACTACGCCTTCAACTTTAGCGAACAAAGTATCGTCTCCACCACGTCCAACGTTTACACCTGGATAGATGTGTGTACCACGTTGACGGTAAAGGATTGATCCACCTGTTACAGTTTGTCCGTCAGCTGCTTTAGCTCCAAGACGTTTCGCTTGTGAATCACGTCCGTTTGATGTAGAACCTCCACCTTTTTTGTGGGCGAAAAGTTGCAAGTTGTTAAGAGTCATTTTCAACATAATGTTTTCCTCCGTGTTAGTTTTCTGTGATAACTCTGGTTTGGACGAACTCAGAAGAGTTCTCCGATAAGTTTGCCATACCTAAGAAAAATGATTCAAAGAATAACTGGGTCATTTCTCTCTGGTGTGAAGGAAGATCTTTTGGAATTTCAACCATCAGATAGCCGCCTTCATCTTCGTTTAATTCTAGGATTGGTTCATAGCCTGCAAATTTCTCAATAGAATTGATAAAGTTAATGGCAAGCGTAGAAACCGATGCACACACGACATCTAAGCCGTATTCGCCACTCTCGGCGTGTCCAGTAATTTCCGCACTCCTCAGCTCGCCATCTTCGGCTCTCTCAAAGACTGCTTGTATCATGTGTTCTCCTTAAAATTAAGCGTTGATTGCGTTGATGACAACTTTTGTATATGGTTGACGGTGACCTTGTTTACGGTGGCTACCTTTTTTAGGTTTGTACTTGTAAGTAACAACTTTCTTTTGTTTTCCTTGTTTTTCAACAGTTCCAACTACAGTAGCTCCAGCAACAAGTGGAGTTCCGACAACAGTGTTTTCACCACCAACAAGAACAACTTCGTTAAAAGTAACTTCTTGACCAGCTTCAACGTTCAATTTTTCAACGTAAACTGCTTGACCAACTTCAACTTTAACTTGTTTTCCGCCAGTTTTGATAATTGCGTATGTGCTCATTATGCACCTCCTATGATTTTTATGGGTTTCCCCGAATTTTTTGTGAAGACTCGCCTAGCATCGTGGGACGAACCACTTAAAAGAAGAGCTCTAAGTATAACAAAGAATAAACTAGGAATTGAGCCGAAGGCATAACTTATGTTAGACAAGGCGACAATGACGAAGTTTAAATTTGTTATACGACGAGCGACGATGTTCGTGCGGTTGCACAGGAATGTGCATAGTCAACTCTTCAAGTATAACATATCTCCTATTTTCTTACAAGTAATAACACCTAAAATGAAGCTTTTTCTTTTACTTTTTTCTGCCATGAAGCAAAAAGCATACTGAGGTAAAAAATGCTCATCATAATAGGAATACCAATAATGGTCTTTTCATGATAAAAAATCGTCAAATAGGCTGAAAAAACCACTCCAAGGACAAAACTAGTAAGCAAGCTAACAAATATGAAACCTTCACGCAAAAAAGGAGTGTGCTTGGTCCGGAAATAATCTCCAAAAGCCAGCATAGTCCGTTTGATATTCCCTGTCATAAATGCATTGTTATAAGCAATCCCAGATACTTCTCCAAAAGCAGTTGTCACCAACCCCATACAAAAGGCCAAGGGCGGTACTAGATAGATATTCTCTACAGTTTGTGGTACAAATCCAATAATGATTGATAGGATTGCTAAAGGAATCAAGGACAGAATAGGTTTTTTCACAATTCTCAATTTTTCCTTATAAATCGTTAGTAAAAAGACCCCCATCATAAAAGCTAGCAAGGTCATTACTTTAGCACTAGCATCTGACACATTGTGTTGAATGAGACCCACTGATAAAAAGACGACATTCCCAGTTTGTCCAGCTACAAGAGTATTCCCTCTCACAATAAAAGTATAGGCATCTACATATCCTGCACAAAAAGTCAAAAAAAGCGCTAGCCTCTTAGACTGACGTGATATTTTTCTTATAGGTAGTAACCTCATTTTTCCTCCCATTTCATTTACTCATCTCATTATTGTACCACTTTCTTTGGGAAAGTCCTAGTAGCTTATTTAAAAATTTTTACCCTCTGTTGGATAGTCTCTGCCATCTATGTTATAATGAAAGAAGGATTTAAAATCGGAAAAGGAGTATCTATGCTAAAATTAGCTGTCATCGGAACAGGCGCTATCAGCCATCACTTCATAGAAGCAGCACATACCAGTGGAGAATACCAGTTGGTCGCAGTCTATTCTAGAAAACTTGAAACCGCAGCAACCTTTGCTTCTCGCTATCAGGATATCCAACTCTTCGATCAATTAGAGGACTTCTTCAGGTCTTCCTTTGATGTAGTCTATATCGCCAGTCCAAACTCCTTACATTTTGCTCAGGCAAAAGCTGCCTTGACTGCTGGTAAACACGTCATTCTTGAAAAGCCAGCTGTCACTCAACCACAAGAATGGCTGAATTTGATTCAAACAGCTGAGAAAAATAATTGTTTTATCCTTGAAGCAGCTCGTAATTACCACGAGAAAGCCTTTACTACTATCAAAAAATTTCTAGCAGACAAGCAAATCTTAGGAGCTGATTTCAATTATGCCAAGTATTCTTCCAAAATGCCAGATTTGTTGGCTGGGAAGACACCTAATGTCTTTTCAGGCAGTTTTGCTGGTGGAGCTCTTATGGATTTGGGGATTTATCCCCTCTACGCTGCCGTTAGTCTGTTTGGAAAAGCTCAGAACGCGACCTACCATGCTCAACAGCTTGACAATAGCATTGACCTAAATGGAGACGGTATCCTCTTCTACCCTGACTTTCAAGTTCACATCAAAGCTGGAAAAAACATCACTTCCAATCTTCCTTGCGAGATTTATACGACAGATGGAACCTTGACTCTCAACACAATCGAACATGTCCGCTCAACTATTTTTAGCGACCACCAAGGAAATCAAGTCCAACTCCCTATCCAGCAGGCTCCTCATACGATGACTGAGGAAGTCGCTGCCTTTGCACAGATGATTCAGCAACCAGACCAGACACTTTACCAGACTTGGCTGGACGATGCAGGCTCTGTTCATGAGCTACTATATACCATGCGCCAGACTGCTGGCATTAGATTTGAGGCAGAAAATGAAAACTAAACTACCGACTGAATGGCAAGAACTGAGTGACCAACTCGGTTTCCAAGAATTTACCCCCATTCAAACTCAACTATTTGAGCCTATCCTTGCTGGAGAAAATCTCCTAGGAGTGAGCCCAACAGGAACTGGTAAGACCCTAGCTTACCTCCTACCAAGTCTTCTCAGACTACAAAAGAAAAAAGCCCAGCAACTCTTGATTCTAGCACCAAATACAGAACTTGCTGGACAGATTTTTGATGTATGTAAAACGTGGGCAGAGGCTATCGGCTTGACAGCCCAACTCTTCCTATCAGGTTCAAGTCAGAAACGCCAGATTGAACGCCTTAAAAAAGGACCAGAAATTCTGATTGGAACCCCTGGTCGTATCTTTGAACTGATTAAATTGAAAAAAATTAAGATGATGAATGTAGAAACCATCATCTTGGATGAATTTGATCAATTGCTAGATGATTCTCAGATTCACTTTGTTGAGAAAATCACTCACTACGCACCTCGTGACCATCAACTTATCTACATGAGTGCGACGACCAAGTTTGACAAAGAAAAGATTGTGCCAAATACACGCACTATTGATCTCTCTGATCAAAAACTGGACAATATCCAGCATTTCTATATGCAGGTAGACCAACGTCACCGAGTGGATATGCTACGAAAACTGGCTCATGTTGAGGATTTCCGCGGACTAGTCTTTTTTAACAGCCTATCAGACCTTGGCAGTGCGGAAGAAAAATTACAATATCGTGATATCTTGGCTGTTTCCCTCGCTAGTGATGTTAATGTCAAATTTAGAAAAGTCATCTTAGAAAAGTTTAAAGATAAGCAACTAACCCTACTCCTTGCAACTGACCTTTTGGCTCGTGGAATTGATATCGATAGTCTAGAATGCGTCGTAAACTTTGATGTTCCTAGAGATATTGAAACCTACACTCACCGTGCTGGCCGTACAGGTCGCATGGGTAAAGAAGGCTATGTTATCACTCTCGTCACTCATCCAGAAGAAATCAAAAAACTCAAGAAGTTTGCAAGCGTACGTGAAATTGTCTTGAAAAATCAAGAACTCTATATCAAATAATCTCCATTGCTCTATACACATCAGGTGTATGGAGCTTTTTTATAAGCAATTCTTTAATTTAAGTTCAATATTTGAAAAAAAGAACCTTGCAAAGCAAGATTCTTTTAGTGTCTGACTTAAATAATTGTTCTTCTGGGAACTAAATCGAATTAAGCTTCGATTTCTGTAACCATACCTGAACCAACAGTACGTCCACCCTCACGGATAGAGAATGTAGTACCTTGTTCTACGGCGATTGGGTGGATCAACTCAACGTCGATTGTCACGTTATCACCAGGCATTACCATTTCAGTACCTGCTGGAAGTTCGATTGAACCTGTAACGTCAGTAGTACGGAAGTAGAATTGTGGACGGTAGTTGTTGAAGAATGGAGTGTGACGTCCACCTTCTTCTTTAGTAAGGATGTAAACTTCACCTTTGAATTTAGTGTGTGGGTTGATTGAACCTGGTTTAGCGATAACTTGTCCACGTTCGATTTCATCACGTTGAACACCACGAAGAAGGACACCTACGTTATCTCCGGCAAGACCTTCGTCAAGTTGTTTACGGAACATTTCAACACCAGTAACAACTGCTTTTTGAGTTTCTTCTTTGATACCAACGATTTCGATTTCGTCGTTGACTTTAACGATACCACGGTCGATACGTCCTGAAGCAACTGTACCACGTCCAGTGATTGAGAATACATCTTCGACTGGAAGAAGCAATGGTTTGTCAGTGTCACGTTCTGGTTCTGGGATGTACTCATCAACTGTGTTCATCAATTCCATAACGATGTCTTCGTATTTAGTGTCACCTTCAAGAGCTTTAAGAGCTGAACCTTGGATAACTGGAAGATCGTCACCTGGGAAGTCGTATTCTGACAATAGGTCACGGATTTCCATTTCAACCAATTCAAGCAATTCTTCGTCGTCAACCAAGTCAACTTTGTTCATGAAGACGATAAGGTGTTTAACACCAACCTGACGTGAAAGAAGGATGTGCTCACGAGTTTGTGGCATTGGTCCGTCAGTTGAAGCTACTACAAGGATAGCTCCGTCCATTTGAGCGGCACCAGTGATCATGTTTTTAACGTAGTCCGCGTGTCCTGGAGCGTCGATGTGAGCGTAGTGACGTTTTTCAGTTTCGTACTCAACGTGCGCAGTGTTGATTGTGATACCGCGTTCGCGTTCTTCTGGAGCAGCATCGATAGACGCATAGTCTTTAGGTTGGTTAACTGATGAAGGCAAGCGACGTGCCAAAACAGTTGTGATAGCTGCAGTTAGGGTAGTTTTACCGTGGTCAACGTGTCCGATAGTACCAATGTTAACGTGTGGTTTACTACGATCGTATTTTTCTTTTGCCATTTGAGTAAAAGCCTCCAATAAAATATATTTTATAGATAGACAGTAGGCAATACAGTCTAACTTTCCTTACTATTTTATCAAATTTCAGCTAAATTGCAAGTGTTTTACAAAGTTTTTGTGAATTATTCTTAATCTACTAATCTAAACGGTACTTCAACTCCTATCACTTGCCTAAATAAAAAGAAAAATCAGGAATTTCCTGACTTTTACTTGACTAATTCTCTTTCTCGTTCTTTCATTATTTTGTGATTTTCATACAAGCGAGATAAGAACTTAGAAATTTCTTTCAAGATAGAATAGGTTGGTACTGCGACAATCATACCAATGACACCATAGATATTACTTGATAACAAAAGTAATACCAAAATCGTGATTGGATGGACCTTCATCACACCACCTACGATTCGAGGGTAGAGGATATTTCCATCCACTTGTTGAATGATTAGCATGTAAACAACTGCAATTAGCATTCTATGAGGATCCGTAAAGACATTGGCAATAATCATCGGAATCAAGCCAATGCTTGGTCCCACATAAGGAATGAGATTGGCCAATCCTGAAAAGATGGCAAAGACCAAAGCGTATTTCAAACCAATCACGCTATATCCAATAAAGGCCAAACAACCGATAATAATGGCATCAATGGCGACTCCACTAATATAGCGAGCAATTGTCGCATTCAAATTCTTTAAGAGACCTGCAATATGCAACTTATCTCTCTTTAAAACAGTGCGCTCAAGCATCGGTAAAAATTTGTTACCATCTAACAAAAAATAAACCAAAAACACAGGGGTCATAATAATAATCAAAACGGTACTAAAGAGAGCTGATATAACACTTCCGACACTATTGGTAACACTATTTAGGATATTTTGTAGAATATCTACATAGGACAGATTTAATTGTTGAATAGTCGCTTGAATATCCAAATTTTGAAAGGCTGGATAAGTAGATAAATCTACAATCAAATTTTGCAAACGACTATAGATAGTCTGGCTAGTCGCAATCAAGCTGGTCAACTGATTGACCAAAATCGGTAACAGATAGACTACCCCAATGACAAGCCCCCAAACCAAAGCACACAAGGTTAGTAGAATACCAATGATACGATTAATTTTGAAATACTTTTGTAAAAAATTTACAATAGGATTGGTCAAATAATATAAAAAGCCACCCAATAAAAATGGAATCATGATGGTGTTTGCGACGCTCACAAAAGGTGTAATAATCGCTCCCATCTCTCTCCATAAGTAAAAGATGATGGTTAATAGTAAAATCTCACTGGTCCAAAAAAATAATTTATTCTTACGAAACATGAGGTACCTCCATTCATCTATTTTACCATACTTTCAAAAAAGCTTCTTTCTTCTGTCATGAAACTGGGAATATTTTTTTCTTTATGTTAGAATAAACTTACTATGAAAAAAATCATTTTAACTCTACTAGCCCTATCCGTTATTGGCTCAGCTTCTACTGTTGCTGCCCAAGATTTTAATATTGCTGCTAAACATGCGATTGCTGTTGAGGCCAATACTGGTAAAATTCTCTACGAGAAAGATGCAACTCAACCTGTCGAAATTGCTTCTATTACAAAACTACTTACAGTTTATCTTGTCTATGAGGCTCTAGAAAATGGAAGTATCACACTATCCACTCCAGTAGATATTTCTGATTATCCTTATCAATTAACGACAAATTCCGAAGCCAGTAATGTTCCTATGGAGGCCCGTAATTATACCGTCGAAGAGTTGCTTGAAGCAACCCTGGTATCTAGTGCCAACAGTGCCGCTATTGCCTTAGCTGAGAAAATTGCTGGCTCTGAAAAAAACTTCGTTGATATGATGCGGGACAAACTCCTGGAATGGGGAATAAAAGATGCCACGGTTATCAATACAACTGGTCTGAACAACGAAACTCTCGGAGATAACATTTACCCAGGGTCTAATAAAGATGATGAAAATAAGCTCAGTGCTTATGATGTTGCTATCGTTGCTCGTAACCTCATCAAGAAATACCCACAAGTTTTGGAAATAACGAAAAAACCTTCTTCTACTTTTGCTGGGATGACAATCACTTCGACCAACTACATGTTAGAAGGTATGCCTGCTCATCGCGGTGGTTTTGATGGACTTAAGACAGGAACAACAGACAAAGCTGGTGAATCTTTTGTTGGTACTACTGTCGAAAAAGGCATGAGGGTTATCACAGTTGTTTTGAATGCAGATCATCAAGATAATAATCCTTACTCTCGTTTTACAGCTACATCTTCCCTAATGGATTATATTTCTTCTACATTCACACTTCGCAAAATCGTTCAAAAAGGCGATGCCTACCAAGATAGCAAAGCCCCTGTACAAGATGGAAAAGAAGATGCGGTCACTGCAGTGGCCCCAGAGGATATCTATCTAATTGAACGTGTTGGGAATCAATCTTCCCAATCTGTTCAATTCACACCTGATTCCAAAGCAATCCCAGCACCACTTGAAGCTGGAACAGTAGTTGGCCATTTGACTTATGAAGACAAGGATTTGATTGGTCAAGGTTACATTACCACAGAACGACCTAGTTTCGAAATGGTAGCAGAAAAGAAAGTTGAAAAAGCTTTCTTCTTAAAAGTTTGGTGGAATCAGTTTATCCGATTTATCAACGAAAAATTATAAAAAAATCGCGATTTAAACCGCGATTTTTTTGTTATAAGTTCTTCTTCAAAGTCCTTGATTTTGGGTAAATTTAAAATCAAATTTTACCCAACTGAACCTTCCATCTCATAGCTAATCAAGCGGTTCAGCTCAACTGCATATTCCATTGGAAGTTCTTTTGTAAAGGGCTCTACAAATCCCATGACAATCATCTCGGTTGCCTCAGATTCTGACAATCCACGGCTCATGAGGTAATAGAGTTGTTCTTCAGAAATCTTAGAAACCTTGGCTTCGTGTTCCAAAGCCACTTGCGAGTTGTGGATTTCATTAAATGGAATAGTATCTGACGCTGACAAGTCATCCATAATAATGGTGTCACACTCGATGTGTGAGACAGATTTCTTAGAGTTTTTGTTAAAGGTTACTTGTCCACGGTAGTCAACCTTTCCGCCGCCTTTAGCGATGGATTTAGACACGATAGATGAGCTAGTATGTGGAGCGTTGTGGATCATCTTAGCACCAGTATCCTGGTGTTGCCCTGCATTAGCAAAGGCAATCGAAAGCATGGTTCCACGAGCACCTTCTCCATCTAGGTAAACAGATGGGTATTTCATTGTAGTCTTTGCACCCAAGTTTCCATCAATCCACTCAACAGTGGCATCCTTTTGAGCCTTAGCACGTTTTGTAACCAAGTTATAGACGTTATCAGACCAGTTTTGGATAGTCGTATAACGCATATAAGCTCCATCCAATGCAAAGATTTCTACAATGGCCGCATGCAAGCTGTTACTTGAATAAGTTGGCGCTGTACATCCTTCTACGTAATGGACACTTGCTCCTTCATCAACGATAATCAAAGTACGTTCAAACTGACCAGTATTTTCGTTGTTGATACGGAAGTAAGTTTGAAGTGGAATATCCACTTTCACACCTTTTGGGACATAGATAAAGGTTCCACCTGACCATACTGCTGAGTTGAGGGCTGCCAACTTGTTATCAGTCGGCGGTACCAATTTGGCAAAGTATTGTTTAAACAAGTCTGGGTATTCCTTGAGGGCAGAATCTGTATCTGTAAAGATAATCCCCAATTTCTGGAACTCTTCCTTCATGTTGTGGTAAACCACTTCTGACTCGTACTGAGCAGAGGCACCGGCTAGATAAGCACGCTCAGCTTCTGGAATACCGATACGTTCAAAGGTTTCTTTAATTTTTTCAGGAACCTCATCCCAAGAACGAGCTGGCTTATCAGATGGTTTTTGGTAATAAATCAGGTCATCAAAATCAATCTCTGACAAGTCTGCTCCCCAGGTTTGCATAGGCATTTTTTTGAAGGTTTCATAAGACTTCAAACGGAATTCTAACATCCACTCAGGTTCTCCCTTAGCAGCTGATAATTCGCGAATGACTTCTTCGTTCAATCCTTTTCCTGTCGATAGGACAGGCTCTACATCGTCATGGAAACCAAATTTATATTCACCAAGATCAATTGGTTTTGGTTCTACTCTTTCTTCAGCCATAATATCCTTTCTTTCATTCTTCATTTCTACTGATTCGTAAGACAAAAGAAACTTGTCTTACTTGTTTTCTTGATTTTCAATTGTTTTCTTAAGGGCATTCCAAGCCAGAGTTGCACACTTAATCCGTTGTGGAAATTTGGCAACACCTGACAAGAAGGCTGCATCGCCTAGTTGATCTTGGCGGTCATCTTTTTGTCCTTGAACCATTTCTGAAAAAATGGTCGCAAGTTCTAAGACTTCTTGCTTGGTCTTGCCTAAAACTGCATCTGTCATCATACTAGCAGAGGCAGTCGAGATGGTACAACCTGAATTTAGAAAAGCGATATCTTCCAAACGATCCGCTGCATCAAACTTGACAGAGAGGTTGATGACATCCCCACAGGTTGGATTGTTGAGACTGATTTGTTCAGCATCATCCAACTTCCCTTGATGATGTGGATTTTTCGAATGGTCCGCTACCACTGCCATATAAAGGCTATCTAGTTTAGAAAGTGCCATTGAAAAACTCCTTTGTCTTTTGTAAGGCATCGACTAATTTGTCGCAATCTGCCTTGGTATTGTAGATATAAAAACTTGCGCGAGCTGTTGCTGGGACTTCCAAATACTGGAGCAAAGGTTGAGCGCAATGGTGACCCGCACGAACAGCCACTCCTTCATAATCAAGTGCTGTAGCTAGATCATGGGGATGAAGATCGCCTAGGTTAAAGGCAATAACACCTGAACGTTGAGCCAAGTCCTGAGAACCATAAATAGTCAATCCTTCAATGGCCTGCAGTTTTGGAAATACGTATGAGATTAATTCCTGTTCATGAGTTTCAATGGCATCCATACCAATCTTTTCCAGATAATCCACTGCAGCAGCAAGTCCAATAGCACCTGCCATATTTGGAGTTCCAGCCTCAAATTTCCAAGGCAATTCCTTCCAACTAGCCGATTGCTCATAGACGAAATCAATCATCTCGCCGCCAAATTCTACTGGAGACATTTGTTCCAGATACTTTTCTTTACCATAAAGAACACCGATACCAGTCGGACCAGCCATCTTGTGACCCGAAAAGGCAAAGAAGTCCACATCCAAGTCCTGTACATCAATCTTCATATGAGGTGTAGATTGAGCACCATCCACTACCATGATGGCTCCAACTTGGTGGGCCAATTGAGTGATTTCCTTGGTCGGATTGACCACACCAAGAACATTAGAGGCGTGAGCTAGGGAGACAAACTTGACTCTATCAGTCAATTTAGCTCGCAGATCATCCATATCCAAGGCTCCATCCTTGAGATAGACATAGACAAGCTCAGCCCCAGTCTTGCGACAGGCCTCCTGCCAAGGAATGATATTGGAATGGTGTTCCATGACAGAAATCAAGACCTGGTCTCCCTCAGTCAGAACTTCCCCAGCAAAGCGCGCCACCCAGTTAAGACTGGTTGTCGTTCCTCGGGTAAAGAGTACTTCCTTTGTTGAGCCTGCATTGATAAACTTACGAATGGTTTCACGAGCAGCTTCATAGGATGCTGTCGCCCGTTCCGCTAATGTATGAACACCACGGTGAACATTGGCATTATCCTGCTCATAGTAGCGGTTGATTGTTTCCAGTACTGCTAGTGGTTTTTGTGTCGTCGCGGCATTGTCCAGATAGACCAAAGGTTCATCATTAACAATCTGGTCTAAAATTGGAAAATCTTTGCGAATCGCTTCTACATCTAACATAGGATTCCCCTTAGCGTTTTGACAATTTTTCTTCGATAGTTGCAATCATTTCATCACGAACTTCTTTGACTGGAATCTCAACAATAACAGATCCAAGGAAACCACGAACAACTAAGCGCTCTGCAGTTGCCTTGTCCAAGCCACGACTCATGAGGTAGTACATGTCTTCTGGATCCACCTGTCCGATAGAAGCCGCGTGACCTGCAGTAACGTCATTTTCATCAATCAAAAGAATTGGGTTGGCATCTGAACGTGCTTGGTCTGAAAGCATAAGAACACGACTTTCTTGTTGCGCATCTGCTCCCTTAGCCCCCTTGATGATGTGACCGATACCGTTGAAGGTCAAAGTTGCTTTTTCAAGAATAACCCCATGTTGCAGGATATTTCCGATTGAGTTGCAGCCATAGTTGGTTACGCGGGTATCAATCCCTTGAACCTGACGGCCGCTTGAAAGAGCTACGACTTTAAGGTCGGCATGGCTACCATTTCCAATCAAGTCACTATCAAAGTCAGCAACAACATTTCCTTCGTTCATGACACCGATTGCCCAGTCAATGCTTGCATCGTTGCCCAATTTACCACGACGGCTAATGTAGGCAGTGACATTTTCACCTAAACGGTCAATAGCAGCAAATTTCACTTGCGCACCAGAACGTGCAATCACTTCGACTGTGATATTGGCAGTTGCTTTGGCACTTCCTTCACCGCGTGACTCTAAACGCTCCAGATAACTAATCTTAGAATTTTTACCAGCGATAATCATAATATGCTTGTTAAACGGCACATCGCTATCACTATCTTGGTAGAAAATACCTTCGATTGGCTCTGTAATTTCCACGTTATCTGGAATATACAGAACCGCACCACTATTGAAATAAGCTGTGTGGTAGGCTGCCAACTTGTCATCGTCATACTTAACAGATGACATGAAGAATTCCTCAATAAGTTCTGGAATTTCTTCTAAAGCTGAATGAAAGTCCGTAAAGACAACTCCTTGTTCAGCCAACTCAACTGGAATTTGCTCAAAAACAGTTTGAGTTCCTACTTGCACCAACTTCAAGTGATTATCTAAAGCTGTGAAGTCGGGAACATTTGCTGATGGCTCACTTTCTGTAATCGTTCCATCACCCAGATTCCAACGGTGAAATTTGACACGCTCAATAACTGGTAATTCTAGACTCTCAATCTTATCAAAAGCTTTTTGACGGAGGTCAGCCAACCAGCTTGGTTCAGCATGCATTTCTGAAAAAAGTTTAATATTTTCTTTAGTCATTTACTTCTCCTAAAAGATACGAGGGAATTACAATTCTTCCTTGTAGTCATAGCCAAGTTCTTCAGCTAGTTTTGCGTATCCTTCACGTTCCAAACGCGCAGCCAATTCTGGACCACCTGAAAGGACAACACGACCTTCCATCATGACGTGTACCACATCAGGTGTGATGTAGTTCAAAAGACGTTGGTAGTGAGTGATAATCATAGCACCAAAGCCTTCACCACGCATGGCGTTCACACCTTTAGATACAACTTTAAGAGCGTCAATATCAAGACCTGAGTCAATCTCATCAAGAAGGGCAAAAGTTGGTTCCAACATCAAAAGCTGAAGAATTTCATTACGTTTTTTCTCACCACCAGAGAAACCTTCATTGAGGTAACGCTCTGCCATTTCTTCTTTCATGTTGAGCAATTCCATTTTCTCATCCAGTTTAGTAATGAACTCACGAACTGAAATCTTCTCATCGTCTTCTTTACCAGCATTCATGGCTGCACGAAGAAACTCAGCGTTAGTAATACCAGGAATTTCTGATGGGTATTGCATAGCAAGGAAAAGTCCCATACGCGCACGCTCGTCCACTTCCAACTCAAGGATGTTTACGCCATCAAACAAAACTTCACCTTTAGTTACTTCATAGTTTGGATTTCCCATGATAGCGGCAGAAAGAGTTGATTTACCAGTACCATTCGGTCCCATGATAGCGGCAATTTCTCCTGTTTTAAGGGTCAGGTTAACCCCTTTTAAAATTTCTTTTCCTTCAATCTCAACGTGAAGATCTTTGATCTCTAATACTGACATGATAGTTCCTTTCTTTTTCAAGGCCTTTACAGTACTTACTAGAAACATACTTGATTTCCCTAGAAAATACGGTAAAAGGTCAATAAATATACTTTTATAGTATAACAAAAAAAAGCCTAAAAGGCTTTGATTTTGTCTAGAAGCTGAGGACTAGTCTTTCCCTTTTAAATGCTGGTCAATGACATCTACAATCTTGCCCATCAAGTAACTAACTCGGAAATTTCTAAAGAGCAAAATGGCCCAAAAGGCTGCCATAATATAGCGACCAGTCATCCAGGCTTCATTGAAAAAATAGGTCTCAGCAGCTGTAAACAGCGCGATGATAATAAATTGTTGTCTATTCATAAACTTATTGTATCATGAAATCTTTCTTTAGTCTTCCTCTACCTTCACTTTATCTGCCAAAAATTCAAATCCTTCCGGAATCAGACTTTCTTCTGCTTCTTTTTCAGCTTGAGAAGATTTAGCTTTTGCTGAAAAGGCTGCACGCACTTCTTTCCATTCCTCCATAGAAATAGCTAAAATCTCAGGTGAAAAACCTGCTGCCTGACTGAGGATATTGCCAAACATAGTGTTGAGATTGTCCCGTTTCATGGTTTGACCAGCATTAAAGTTAGACTCAAAAGCAAGAATGGCATGGTGTTCATTAGCCGCAACCGGTTGAGAACCAACCAGCAAAGCCTTATCAGGACCCCCAAGACTTTCAATTACCTCTCCCCAGGCATTCTGCAAACGAATCAAATTTTGACGTGCTAAATCAGGATTTTCGACTGCCTCTTGTAAGATAGATTGCACTTTATTGCGATCCACACGATAGACTGTCTTGCCTGCTGCTGGACGACTAGGAGCTGGACCTGTTGGCTTGGGCACAGTTCCCACATTGGCGAGTTCTTGTTTAAGACGGGCAACTTCCTGTCTCAGTGCAGAAATTTCATTTTCAACCGCCCCTGAAAGAACAGGTTCAGTCTTGATTTCTGCCAAACGGATGGTCATCATCTCAGCGTAAATCTTGGGCTGCAAACTAGACTTAATATCTGCTAAACTGACTGTCGCTATGCGAATCATTTCAAACAGATTTTCTTGAGGAAGTCCCAAATTTTCCACAAAGACTGGGCTATGATGAGTATTTTCCCCACCTGTTTGAACAATTAACAAGTCTCTTAAATAGTGCAAAAGATCGGTCACAAAACGAGTCATGCTCTTACCATTGTCAAAAAGAAGATTTAAGCAAGACAAAGCCTTGGGAACATCCTGTTGAGACAAGGCAGCCACATAATCATCCAAAGCTGACAGACTAATGGTTCCTGTAATTTCTTCAGAGATTGCAGTTGTCAGCTCATTTCCCTGTGTCAAACTCAGGGCTTGATCCAAAATAGACAAGGCGTCCCGCATCCCACCTTCAGCTCGTCTAGCAATGATTTCCACAGCCTCTGGTTCAGAACTAATATTTTCTTTTTCTAAGATATAATGGATATGTTCCTTAATATCCTGTGTCTTAATTGATTTAAAATCAAAACGTTGGACACGGGATAGAATAGTAGCAGGTATCTTGTGCAATTCAGTAGTAGCTAAAATAAAGACCACATTCTGTGTTGGCTCTTCCAGCGTCTTTAGGAGAGCATTAAAAGCCCCTGTAGACAGCATGTGAACCTCATCTATGATATAAACCTTATAACGGGCAAGGCTCGGTGCGTAGGTGGATTTATCACGGATTTCACGAATTTCATCAACCCCATTATTAGAGGCCGCATCCATTTCGATGACATCTTCTAAACTACCGTCCGTCACTGCCTGACAAATATAGCAGTTATTACATGGTTCACCACCCACTTGATTGGGACAGTTCATAGCCTTGGCAAAAATCTTAGCCACACTGGTTTTTCCCGTTCCACGAGGACCAGAAAAAAGATAAGCGTGACTTATTTTCTCTTGCTCCACCGCTTGTTTAAGAGTCTTAGCCACAACTTCTTGACCAACCAACTGAGAGAAGTTTTGACTTCTATATTTTCGATAAAGTGCTTGATACATTAGGCTTTCTCCCCAAACATTGTAAAGTCCCATTCTGTCTTTTCAAGCAAAATAGCGACAAATTGTTCCAAATAATCTCGATCCATAGCATCATAATCATCAATCTCTGAAGAATCCAGATCCAGAACTCCAAGTAATTGACCATTCTTTACCATCGGCACAACAATTTCACTTTTAGCTCGACTATCACAAGAAATATAGTTGGGATAAGTTGTTACGTCACCAACCAGAACAGTTTCCTGAAAATGAGCTGCCTCACCACAAACACCTTTCCCAAGTGCAATACGGATGCAGGAAACACCTCCTTGGAAGGGACCCAAAACCAATTCCTTTCCATCGAACAGATAAAAGCCTGCAAATACAGTATTAGAAAAGCGTGATTTTAGAAGAGCACTGGCGTTGGAAAGATTAGCCAAAACATTGGTTTCGCCTTCCAATAAAAAAGAGAGCTCCTCATTTAACATTTGATAACGTGATTGTTTTTCTGATTCTAACATAGAACTATTATATCAAAAAAGGCTTACAGACAAAAGAAAAATCCCTTGTTTAGAAAACAAAGGATTTTATGAATTTTCAATTTGATTAAAGTTCGATATCACCGAACAAGTCAGCCATTGAGAATCCTGTTTGTGTTTCTGGAAGTTCGAAATCACGTTTTTCTTGACGTTTTGGACGACGTGGACGAGCAGCACGTTTTTCTTCTTTTTGTCCTTCTTCTTGAGCTGGACGCTCTTCAAGAGCTTTGATAGAAAGTGATACGCGCTCTGCATCTGCGTTAACTTCAAGAACTTTAACTTGAACTTCTTGACCAACTTTAAGAGCTTCTTTAGGATTTTCAATACGTTTGTGTGAAATTTGTGATACGTGAACAAGTCCATCGATACCTGGCAATACTTCAACAAATGCACCGAAGTCAGTCAAACGTTTAACTGTTCCTTCTACTACATCACCTTTAGCCAATTTTTGCTCAACGCCATCCCATGGTCCAGGTGTTGTTGCTTTAAGTGAAAGTGATACACGTCCTTCTTCTTCGTTAAGATCAAGGATTTTCACTTCAATTTCTTCACCAACAGTTACAACTGATTTTGGTGATACGTTACGTTCATGTGACAATTCAGTCAAGTGAACCAATCCGTCAACACCACCAAGGTCGATGAAAGCACCGAAGCTTGTGATACGTGCAACTTTACCAGTTACTACATCACCAACAGCCAATTTACCGAATACTTCAGCACGAGCTGCTGCTGTAGCTGCTTCAACAACTTCACGACGTGAAAGGATGAAACGGTTTTCTTTAGCGTCAACTTCTTTGATTTTAGCATCAAATTCTTGACCTACAAAACGCTCAGTGTTACGTACGAAACGAGTATCCAACATTGAAGCTGGGATGAATCCACGAACACCTTCAAATTCTACTGAAAGTCCACCTTTAACGGCACGAGTTCCTTTAACAGTAACAACTTCTTCTTCGCGACCAACAAGTTTGTCCCATGCTTTGCGAGCTTCAAGGCGTTTTTTAGATACAAGGTATGTAACTGTATCAGTATCTTTACCAACTACTTGACGAAGTACAAGAACATCCAATACTTCTCCTACTTTAACAAAGTCATTGATATCTGCATCACGATCGTTTGTCAATTCGCGAAGAGTCAAGACACCTTCAACACCAGTTCCAGAGATTGCAACGTTAGCTTGAGTCGCATCAACTGTCAATACTTCAGCACTAACAACATCACCAGTCTCAACTTGGCTAACGCTATTTAGCAAATCTTCAAATTCGTTCATCTAAAAAATCCTCCAACAATCAAGTTTTTTCTTAAACTTGACATACTTATAATTTTTTTCCTAAGCACCCGCAAGGACATGTTCATATCGTTCACGTCTTTCAATTATAAAAATAAAATACCCTAAGATATTTTGCTTTTTATCTTGATTATTACCTAAGAACTGGGGTAGCTGGATTCGAACCAACGCATGAGGGAGTCAAAGTCCCTTGCCTTACCGCTTGGCTATACCCCATTGATGAAATGGAGAGAGAGGGATTCGAACCCCCGAACCCGAAGGAGCGGATTTACAGTCCGCCGCGTTTAGCCTCTTCGCTATCTCTCCTACAATCAACATGGACTATTATATCATGAAAATTTCAAAAAAACAAGACTTATTTTGCTAAATTATAATTTTCAATCAAAATTTCCACAGCTTTTTCCAATTTTTTATAAAAACTATCGACATTCCCATTCTTTATGATGGCAAATTGTCCATCTAATTCGGCAATTTCTCCGATAACTTTTTTACCAATGGTCAAGGTATAGCCTTCAAAACTGTCTTTTCCTACATTAACTTTGGCATCTGCTACTTGAATTTCAATTTTTTTATCTTTCTTGCTCATTTCATACCTCTCTTCACTTTTTCTATTTTACAAGAAAATCCCAAAACTAGCAAGAAAAAACTCTATATCATTCCAAGTCTGATATAGAGTTTTCTGCTTTATTTAATGTGTTTTTCTAGTTCTTTTTGGTACTTACCATTTGATTCCAATTTTTCTTTTTGCCATTTTTTCAGTGCTTCTTCATATTCTTTTGTAGTAACGATATCTTTTTGCAATTTCATTCCTTTAAAGATATATGGGTCACCCTTAATACCAACTTGTGAGTATGGTTTTGAGAATGGCACTACATTACTTACAACTGGAGAACCACCAGATGAGGCTGTTGGCATCAATAATGAACTATCTGTCAACCAAGCTTGAGCCTTGGCATATTTTTCATAGCGTTCTTCAAGATTTGTAGTTTCTGAATCGGCATCATCCAATAATTTCTTATATTGGTCCAAACCAAGTTTCGCTACAACATCCTTATCTTTCCCTTTAGTAATACCAAGGTGTTTCATAGCAGAACCTGATTTAGGATCCATGATATTCAAGTAAGAGGCTGGGTCTTGATAACTTGGAGCCCATCCTGTACTGTTCAAGTCATAGTCTTTTTGAGAAGGAACACGCGCTTGAGAAGTGATTGTTTCCTTTTCATTATCTGTCATTTGAAGAACATCAATGACAACATTTTCAGCACCAAGAGTTGATTCGATAGACTGTTTGAAAGAGTTACTTTGTTGAACGGCGATGGTATCTGTTTGTTCAACTGGGACATCCAAGTGAATTGGGAAGTTTACCCCTTTAGATTCCAAGTCTTTCTTAGCTTTTTCAAAGGCTGCTTTAGCCTTGTCAGGGTTGTAGATAGAATCCTTACCATCGACTAGCTCAACACCTTTCCATTGATCACCATAGTTCACCAACTCTGCTTGAGAAATGTGACCAAAGTTCTTACCGCCTGCTTGCACGAAGTTATCTGGAACGAGACTGTTACGAATAATCTTGTCCGCACCGTCTTCACCATTTAGCTGAGCAGCATAAGAATGGCGGTTGAAGGCAAAGTTGATAGCCTGACGGAAGTCCTTATTAAGCATAGCTTCTTTTGTAGAAGTCTTTTGTTCTTCACTTGTTTTCGCAGTTTTATTGTATGACTGACGATTTACGTTAAAGGTGAAGTAATAGCTACTTGAGTCCTGTGGGCTATAAGTAATTTTATCTCCGTATTGTTCCAAAGTTGAAGCAAAATTTGAGCTACTTGGGAAGAGACGGGCTGTCGTATAGGCACCAGAAGAGAAGCTACGAATCAAGGATTCCTGATCAGAACCATCATAGTAGGTCAATTTAATCTTCTCAATTTTTACCTTTTCTTTATCCCAGTAGTTTGGATTTTTCTCGTATTCAATCAACGATTTAGACGTCAAGGTCTTCAAGATATAAGGACCATTGTAAAGAATCCCTGCTGGAGTAACCGCTCCATAATCTTTACCTGAAGCCTTCAAAAACTCTTCATTTACAGGCAACATCGTTGCTGTTGTAACTTTAGAGTTCCAGAAACTTTCTGGTTTGTTTAGGGTATATTCGACTGTGTAATCATCCAAGGCCTTGACACCAACTGTAGAGAAATCATTCGTCTCACCAGTCATGTAGGCATCCAAGCCCTTGATTGAATTTTGGATGAGAGAGACGCCGTCTGACTTACCGTCAGCCACGTGTTTCAATCCTGTCACAAAGTCATGGGCTGTTACTTCTGCATATTCTTCACCTTCAGAAGTGTACCATTTAACTCCTTTACGAAGTTTGTAGGTATAAGTCAAACCATCTTTTGACACAGACCAATCTTCAGCCAAGGAAGGAATAACATTTCCATATTGGTCGTTTTCCATCAAACCATCAACCACGTTCCCGATGACATCTGTTGTAGATGTACGAGTCGCTATACTATAGTCCAAAGATGCTGGATCTACTGCATAGACATATGAAAATGTTGTCGGTGCATCTGCTTCTTTATCAGCTTTTCCACAAGCCACTAAAAGAGCTGTTGTGCTCAGGACCACTCCTGCTGTTAAGAGCCACTTTTTCGATTTCATCAAAAATCTCCTTTTGTTTATTTTAATCTACTTTTACAATCCAACCTTCTGGCGCTTCAATATCACCAAACTGAATACCTGTCAATTCATCATAGAGTTTACGAGTCACAGGACCAACTTCTGTTTCACTATAGAATACATGGAAATCATCACCGTGCTGAATTCCACCAATTGGTGAAATAACTGCTGCCGTACCACAAGCACCTGCCTCTACAAAACGATCCAGGTTATCAATTGGAACATCACCCTCAATAGGTGTCAAGTCCAAGCGATGTTCTGCCAAATAAAGTAAAGAATATTTAGTAATAGATGGCAAAATAGATGGACTCAATGGTGTTACAAATTCATTGTCAGCTGTAATTCCAAAAAAGTTAGCTGAACCGACTTCTTCAATCTTTGTATGTGTCGAAGGGTCTAGGTAGATAACATCTGAGAAATGGCGTGATTTCGCCAATTTCCCTGGCAAGAGACTGGCAGCATAGTTCCCACCAACCTTAGCGGCACCTGTACCATTTGGAGCGGCACGGTCGTATTCATCCTGAATCAAGAAGTTGGTTGGGACCAAACCACCCTTAAAGTAATTTCCAACCGGCATAGCAAAGATGGTGAAAATGTATTCCTCTGCTGGTTTTACCCCGATAATATCTCCTACTCCAATCAAAAGAGGACGAAGATAAAGGGTTCCACCTGTTCCATATGGTGGTACGTATTCTTCATTCGCGCGGACAACTGCCTTACAAGCTTCTACAAACATGTCTGTCGGAACTTGTGGCATCAAGAGACGATCACAAGTACGTTGCAGGCGTTTGGCATTTTCGTCCGGACGGAACAGTTGAACACTACCATCCTTAGTACGATAGGCTTTTAAACCTTCGAATGCTTGTTGGCCATAGTGAAGACTTGGAGAAGACTCTGAAATATGCAAAGTTGCATCCTCTGTAAGCTCTCCTTGATTCCATTGTCCATTTTTAAAATGAGCAATATAGCGATAAGGTAATTTCATATAGGAGAAACCAAGGTTTTCCCAATCAATCGTTACTGTCATATTCCACTCCTTATTCTAAAAACTTATTTCTTTTATTCTACACTATTTTTCTAAAATAGCAAGTATATTTTGTAATTTTCAGAAAATTTCTTCAATAAAAAGAACCAGCTCTTAGAACTGATTCCTTTTACAAGTTAAAAATTAGTTATTTTCAACTTTTTCATCGTATTTTGGTCTTAGTGTTGTACCTGAGTTAATAATTGTACGTTTTTGAACAAGAGGAAGGTCTGTGCGATTATAAACTGTACGCCATGGTTCCCAAACAAGACCTGTTTTTTCTTGAATCTTCACGCGTATATTACGTACATTTCCTTTAAATTGAAGTTCAGTTTGGAAGCCAGCTGTTCTGTTCTTACCATTATCTTCCCATTGACGTGAGCGAATACTTTCAATTCCATCCTTATCATAAGTTACTTCATCCCAGTACACATAGTAACGAGCAATATAAGCTCCCTTATGTTGTAAATTGAGATAGCCATTTTTGTATGAAGTCACTTTAGTTTCAATGTAGTCTGTATTGCTTTGAATTGTGGCTACTTGATTATCTTTCAAGAATGCAGTCTTATAAGAAATTGGAACAGCAGGGTTTTGTGTACTGAAAGTAGCTCCTTCTTGAATCAATTTCTTCAAATCTTCTACTGTGCCTGTCACAACACGTGCAGCGCCATCAGCATTTCCACCTACGATTGAAACTGTTACAGTTGTATTCTTCAAGACACGCGCCCATTCAGATTCTGGTTTAATAGGCACCCCTTTGATAACAGCATTAATCGCTGCTTTCAACTCTGTACTCTTGCTTGTTGTTTCAAATTTGACATACATTTGACGTCCGTATGAAACGCTTGACACGTATACAGGAGGTGTTTTTTCATCAATTCCACGTGCTTTCAATTGATCAACCGTCACTCCTGGCGCAAATACATCTGATGGATTTTTTGGAGCATCAAAGTTAGCAGTATAGTAAATTTGTTTAAAATCAACAACTTCAACTTGTTTTTCACCCTTGTTTACAGCCTCAAAGTCAATTTTCAAATTAACACCGACTTTTTCAAAATCACTTCCGAATTTTGCTTTCAATTGATTCATGCTGTAAGCAGAAGTTGATTCGTACTGCATACGTGCTGGAGCAGGATTTTTCGCAGCATATTTTTCATGCCAACGATTTAACAAAGTATTCACACCTTCCTGCATACCACTTACAGTTGGATTAGCATCTACAGAGCTATCTCCGCCTACCATTCCTGGTAAATCAACACTAATTCTACCTTTGCTACGATCTAAACTAATTTGTTGTGGTTTATTCTCTAGGAGGTCTTGATTTGCTTTAAACAAAGCACCTAAGAAGATATCTCCATTACCATTAATGGCAACATCCGCAGAACCATTAGAAAGGTTTTTCTTCACTTTTTCCACAACCACAAATTCATTTCCTTGTTGTTTTGTGCTTGTATTAGTGTAATTTTCTAATGCTTCGCCTTTTCTAGTTAAAATATTTAATTTGTCATAATTTAAACCAAATAGATAGTTATTTAATTCTGCAGTAAAGTCTGTTTTTGCTTTACTTTCAGCTTTAGTGTTAGTCGCTGCTTTTTCTTTTGCAGAGCGATACACTTCTACCTCTGCTAAGCTAAGTGGTGTTTTTGAATTATTTAACTCCACTTTAACATATCGTGCATTCACTCCTGAGAATTGAACATCAATTGTTGGTTGATTGTTTAAGCTATCGATGTGTTGACGAGTTACCTCATTTCCAGCTTTATCCAGCAAAATAACATCAAAATTAGATAAACGATTTGCTACATCCCCATCTCCACGATTGTAAATACGAACAGTTCCTACTGATTCTTCTTTCTCTAAATCAACTTTCCACCAAGAATGATCTTGAAAATCTGTATGGGTAACAGAACGGTGACTCCATGCGTTATCACGATTTCCATCAACTGCTCTAGAAGCATCTCCTCCATAAGCAATTGAACTCTGACTTGCAGGTTTATGAGCAGCAATATTTTCACCAGCAACTGCAGCCACACTTGGCTCTGTCGCTTTTACTACATTTGATTGAAAAATTAGTCCAGAACCTAGTAAAAATGTTGCAATGGCAACGCCACATACTCCAACGCTACGTTTACGAATAGAAAAACGAAATCCTTTATCTTGTTTGTTTTGAGACATACAAAACTCCTATATATATTTGAACGAATTATTTCTTGAACGCGCTTTCTTGAAACAATAAGAGTATAACATAAAAATATTATAGATGCAATCGTTTTCTTAAAAAATATTATTTTTTATTAGCTAAACTTGTATAGTTGCTCATATGTTACTAATTTCACATTTAAACATCAGGTGGTCTATACCACTAAAAACAAGAAAACGAGCAGGCTAAGTCCCTATCAGTTGGGAATCAGCACTGTTCGTTTTTGTATATATAATCAGATTTAACTCTTGGAATCTATAGATTGACAAATTTCTTAATGAAAAGCTTTTCATTGTTGTTTATCATTTCTTAGATTCAAATTCTGTATAAGCTTCCTGAAGATAAGCGTCAAAAACTTCTTCATCCGAAATCGTGTCAGAGATGAAACTACCGTTGCTTGTGCGTTCTGACAGGTTCAAGTCTTGTAATCGACTTTCATAGATTGTTCCTTTATTGGATTGGACAAGCAGAATCTGGTCGTTTTCTTCTACTTCTGTACTGAAGAGATCACCTACAAATCCTTGCTCTGAAACTGCTCCAGCTAAAAAGACACGATGTGGTTTGTTTTTTAACTCACGCAAGACTTGTAGTCCTCGTTTGGCACGGCTGGTTGCTGGAATTTCCTCAATGGAAACACGTTTCAAGCTTCCACGCTGAGTCAAGAGGTAGAAGGACGAGGTATTACAGATGAAGGCAGCCTGAAGCGCATCATCTTCTTTCAAGTTCATAGCCTTGACACCTGCAGCCTTGGCGCCGACAACCGGAACCTCTTCTATGTTAAAGCGCAGTGCGTAACCATTTTGGCTAATCAAAAGAACATCATCTAGTTTAATCGGAGCCACTGCTATAATCTGGTCTGTCTCGTCTTTTAGCTTAGCATACTTAACTGACTTAGACTTATAGGTCCGCCATGGGGTGAATTCTTTTCGTTCTACACGCTTGATTTGACCGAGACGAGTCGCCGCAAAATAGGTTGTCGCATCATCAAACTGATCTACTACTTCCACATAGATGATTTCTTCGTTGGTTTCAAAGTTTGTAATGGTCTGGCTCAGATGCTCTCCGATGTCCTTCCAACGAATATCTGCTAATTCATGGATTGGTCGATAGATGACATTTCCCAGACTTGTGAACATCAAAAGGTGCTGGGTGGTCTTAGCAGCTTGAACAAAAATCAAACGGTCGTCATCACGCTTACCAATTTCTTCCAGCGTTGAAGCCGCAAAGGAACGTGGACTGGTACGCTTGATGTAACCTGCCTTGGTCACGCTGACATAGGTATCTTCCTCAGCAATAAGGCTAGCTGTATCAATTTCGATTGCTTTCGCAGTGTCTTCTAAAGAACTCAAACGCGGAGTTGCAAATTTCTTCTTGACCTCACGAAGTTCTTTCTTCATAAGATTGTACATAGTCCGTTCATCACCAATGATAGCCGCAAGCATGGCAATCTTTTCACGAAGTTCTGCTTCTTCCTCCTGCAAGACAACCACATCGGTATTGGTCAAACGGTAAAGTTGCAAGGTAACGATGGCCTCAGCCTGCTCTTCTGTAAAATCATAGCTGATCTTGAGGTTTTCCTTAGCGTCAGCCTTGTTCTCAGAAGCACGGATAAGGGCAATAACTTCGTCCAAAATCGAAATCACGCGAATCAAACCTTCAACGATATGGAGACGCTTTTCAGCCTTTTCCTTATCATAGCGGGAACGCGCCAAAATCACTTCACGACGGTGGGCGATGTAGCTAGACAAAATTGGGACAATCCCAACCTGACGGGGTGTGAAATTGTCAATCGCCACCATGTTAAAGTTGTAATTGATTTGTAGGTCAGTATATTTGAATAGATAATTGAGAACAAGCTCCGTATTGGCGTCTTTCTTTAGTTCGATAGCAATACGAAGACCGTCACGGTCAGACTCATCTCGAACCTCAGCAATTCCTGCCACCTTGTTATTGACACGAACATCATCGATTTTCTTGACTAAATTGGCCTTATTGATTTCATAAGGAATCTCAGTAACAACGATTTGTTCCTTACCACCTTTTAGCTTTTCAATTTCCGTCTTGGAACGAACGACCACACGCCCTTTCCCAGTTTCATAGGCTTTCTTGATTTCGTCACGGCCTTGGATGATGGCTCCTGTAGGGAAGTCTGGCCCAGGCAAAAATTCCATGAGTTTGTCAACTTTGGCAGTTGGATGGTCAATCATGTAAATCGCCGCATCAATGACCTCAGCCAAATTATGCGGTGGAATATCTGTGGCATAACCAGCTGAAATTCCAGTCGAACCATTGACTAAGAGGTTTGGAAAGGCTGCTGGTAAGACAGTTGGTTCTTTCTCCGTATCGTCAAAGTTCCAAGCAAAGGGAACTGTCTTTTTCTCGATATCTTGAAGAAGGTAACCAGCAATTTCAGACAAACGCGCCTCGGTATAACGCATAGCCGCAGGAGGATCTCCGTCCATTGAACCGTTATTACCGTGCATTTCAACTAGAATCTCACGATTTTTCCAATCCTGAGACATACGAACCATGGCATCATAGATGGAGCTGTCACCGTGTGGATGGAAATTCCCCATGATGTTCCCGACTGACTTGGCTGACTTACGGTAGCTCTTGTCAAAGGTATTGCCATCTTTATTCATCGAATAAAGAATACGACGCTGAACCGGCTTCAAGCCATCACGAATATCTGGCAAAGCCCGGTCTTGAATAATGTACTTGGAGTAGCGACCAAAGCGCTCTCCCATAATGTCCTCAAGGGACATGTTTTGAATGTTACTCATATAGGATACAAAGCCCTTAAAATACCAAGTGAAAATAGAAAATTCTTGAAGTAAGCATGCTCACAAGAAAATTCATCTTTTTCACACAGCATTCAGGGCGTGTTCAACTCCTTTCAAAGAATGTAGAGTAGTTTTTATGGAAAAGGTGTTCAGTTACTATAAATAACCAAACTATCCTTTCTATAGTTTAATCTTTTAAATTAGTCAGTGATTTAGAAGTCTCTCCTCAGCATACTCAACCATCCTCTCCGCAACTTCCTTATCGTAGTCAAAACCCATCTTGTTAGCAAGGAATTGAGCCTCTTGGTGGAAAAGTTCCATCGTAGCAAACAAAGACTGAGTGATTTTATCTATACTTGAAAAATCAAGCAGATTTGATAATTCCTTTTCTTTCTCAATGGGTAAATAGTTAAAGAGATTCTTGTAATTCTTTCCGACGTCTACTTTTCCCTTATCACTTGCCACCTGCCAAGCTAAGACTTTTAACAACTCTTTCTGGCAAATACCGTAGAGATGGTCAGTGGCATAGATGACTTGATGGCGACAGATTCCTTTGACAACGTAAGTTGACACCCACCAAAATTCATTGCAGGATTTTTCAAAATCCTTTTCAGTAGCTGGGGTTATCCAGTAACGCTCTAGATTTGGGAAATAGGATTCAAATAAATTTTCTGGATCTTCTAAAATAGTAAATCCTGCTTCACTGTCCACCCATTCTTGAATGTGTTCTTTAAGGCAGAGGGTCAAATCGATTCGATTGCCATCTTCAAAGAGCATGAGATATAGGCGACGGTGACCAAGGGTGACTTCTTGCTCAATAATGCGTTTGCCAAACTGGTCTAGCCAAGAAAGGTCACTCGTCAGATTATCAAAATCATCCACAATATAGACTATATCATAGTCTTGAAATTCATCTTTTGGAGCTTTTGGACAAGCTCGCGAACCAGACATGGCGACAGCTTTGACTTGTAAAGTTTTGGCTGTTTGTAAAATCACATCGAGCATTTCTGTTTCAGTTCTCATGTTAATACCCATTCGTTAAAGACCGACTTAAAACACTGTTGTTTCTTCCAGCGTAAATTTGACATTGTCCTCAATCCACTTACGGCGTGGTTCGACCTTGTCACCCATGAGGACATTGACGCGGCGTTCGGCGCGAGCCAGATCTTCAATGGTGACACGGATGAGGGTACGGGTTTCTGGATTCATAGTTGTTTCCCAGAGCTGGTCCGCATTCATCTCTCCAAGCCCCTTGTAGCGTTGGAGTGTTGCACCTTTACCGAACTGCTTACGGAGTTCTTCTAACTCGCCATCTGTCCAAGCATAGGCCACTTCTTCTTTCTTGCCTTTACCTTTGGACATCTTGTAAAGAGGCGGAAGTGCAATATAAACATGTCCCGCCTCGACAAGAGGACGCATATAGCGGTAAAAGAAGGTTAAGAGAAGGGTTTGAATGTGGGCACCGTCGGTATCTGCATCGGTCATGATAATGATCTTGTCATAGTTGGCATCTTCAATAGAGAAGTCTGCACCCACACCTGCACCGATGGTATAAATCATGGTATTGATTTCTTCATTTTTGAGAATATCCGCCATCTTAGCCTTGGCTGTATTGATAACCTTACCTCGAAGAGGCAAGATAGCTTGGAACTTGCGGTCACGACCTTGCTTGGCAGAACCGCCGGCAGAGTCCCCCTCGACTAGATAGAGTTCATTCTTAGCAGGATTCTTAGACTGAGCTGGGGTCAATTTTCCAGACAGCAATCCCTTGTCTTTCTTGTTTTTCTTACCATTTCGACTTTCATCACGAGCCTTGCGAGCCGCCTCGCGTGCATCACGCGCCTTGATAGCCTTGCGGATAAGATTGGAAGCCAATTCCCCATTTTCCATAAGGAAGAAGGTCAACTTATCCGCCACAATTCCATCCACAACTGGGCGAGCTAGTGGACTTCCTAGTTTGTCCTTGGTCTGTCCCTCAAACTGCAAATGTTCTTCAGGAACTAAGATAGAGAGAACGGCTGCTAATCCCTCACGATAGTCGGAACCTTCAAGGTTTTTATCTTTTTCCTTGAGAAGACCTGTCTTACGCGCATAGTCGTTCATGACTTTGGTAATGGCAGACTTGAGTCCTGTTTCATGCGTTCCCCCATCCTTGGTACGAACGTTATTGACAAAGGACAGAATGTTATCTGAAAATCCATCATTGTATTGGAGGGCAACTTCTACTTGAAAACCATTATCTTCCCCCTCAAAGTAGAGAACTGGGGTCAAGGTTTCCTTGTCTTCGTTTAGATAAGAAACAAAGTCCTGCACCCCGTTCTCATAATGAAACTCAATCGCTTCATCTGTACGCTTGTCCGTCAAAGACAAGGTCACATTTTTTAAAAGAAAGGCTGACTCATTGAGGCGTTCTGAAATGGTATTGTACTTGAAGTCTGTCGTAGAAAAGATGGTCGCATCAGGCATAAACGTAACCTTTGTACCTGTTTTAGACTTAGGCGCTGTACCAATTTTCTTCAGAGTCGTGACAGGTTTCCCACCATTTTCAAAACATTGCTTGTAAACTGCGCCATCACGGGTAATTTCAACTTCTAGCCAGCTAGAAAGGGCATTAACAACGGAAGAACCCACCCCGTGGAGACCACCAGATGTCTTGTAGCCACCTTGACCGAATTTCCCGCCGGCGTGAAGAATGGTAAAGATAACCTCAACTGTTGGAATCCCCATAGCATGCATTCCAGTCGGCATTCCACGACCATGGTCCTGCACAGTCAAACTCCCGTCTTTATTGATGGTCACATCAATACTGTCACCAAATCCAGACAAGGCCTCATCGACAGCATTATCGACGATTTCCCAGACTAGGTGATGGAGACCTGCTCCATCAGTCGATCCGATATACATCCCTGGACGTTTTCGAACCGCATCCAACCCTTCTAGCACCTGAATGGCGTCATCATTATAATTGTTAATATTGATTTCCTTTTTTGACACAAGGAACCTCCTATTCGTTCATCTTTACTATTCTACAGGTTTTCCAAGGATTTTGCAAAATTTTTCTTTCTCCGGTGTGACAATTTCAGTAGAGATTCTCTGCCTTTCTTTCCCAATTCATGATATAATAGGAGTATGATTACAATAGTTTTATTAATCCTAGCCTATCTGCTGGGTTCGATTCCGTCTGGTCTCTGGATTGGACAAGTATTCTTTCAAATCAATCTGCGCGAACATGGTTCTGGTAACACAGGAACAACCAACACCTTCCGCATTTTAGGCAAGACAGCTGGTATGGCAACCTTTGTGATTGACTTTTTCAAAGGAACCCTAGCAACACTTCTTCCAATTATGTTTCATCTGCAAGGCGTTTCGCCTCTCATCTTTGGACTTTTGGCTGTCATTGGACATACCTTCCCTCTCTTTGCAGGATTTAAGGGTGGCAAGGCTGTCGCAACTAGCGCTGGAGTGATATTCGGATTTGCGCCTATCTTCTGCCTCTACCTTGCGGTTGTTTTCTTTGGAACCCTCTATCTGGGTAGTATGATTTCACTCTCTAGTGTCACAGCATCTATCGTGGCTGTTATCGGCGTTCTACTCTTTCCACTTTTTGGTTTTATCCTGAGCAACTATGACCCTCTCTTCATCGCTATTATCCTGGCTCTTGCTAGCTTGATTATCATTCGCCATAAGGACAATATCGCTCGTATCAAAAATAAAACTGAAAATTTGGTCCCTTGGGGATTAAACTTAACCCATCAAAATCCTAAAAAATAAAACGCCAGTTTGAACAGAACTGACGTTTTTTGTATTCTTATTTCGATTTGATATAGTTGATACCATCTGCTTTTGGTGCAACTGCTTTTCCAAAGAAGGCTGCCAAGACAAGAATTGTCAAAACATAAGGTGCGATTTGAAGGTAAACCGCTGGCACTCCTTGTAGGAGAGGTAATTGAGAACCGATAACAGCCAAACTTTGTGAAAGTCCAAAGAAGAGACTTGAAAGCATAGCTCCGATTGGATTCCATTTCCCAAAGATCATCGCAGCAAGGGCGATAAATCCAGGTCCAACAATAGTTGTCACTGAGAAGTTAACTGAGATTGATTGAGCATAAATCGCTCCCCCAATTCCACCCAAGAAACCTGAAATGATGACTCCTAGATATCTCATCTTGTAGACATTGATTCCCAAGGTATCCGCTGCTTGAGGGTGTTCACCTACAGAGCGGAGACGAAGACCAAAGCGGGTCTTGAAGAGGATAAACCAAGCAAGGAAGGAGAAGGCAATCGCGATATAACCAAGCAGACTTGTTGACTTGAAGAAGATATCACCAATCACTGGGATATTAGCTAAGACTGGGAAGTCAAAGCGTCCGAAAGTCTGGCTTAAGTTATCTGTTTGTCCTTTATTATAAAGCACTTTCACTAAGAAAACAGCCAAGGCTGGCGCCATCAAGTTCAATACAGTACCGCTGACAACATGGTCTGCACGGAAATGAACCGTCGCAGCTGCGTGGATGATAGAGAAGAGACCACCAACTAATCCTGCCACAAGCAAGGATAACCAAGGAGTTGCTGCACCAAATTGTTCTGCAAATTCAAGGTTAAAGACAACTCCAGAAAAGGCACCCATAACCATAATTCCTTCAAGGCCGACGTTTACCACACCACCACGTTCAGAGAAAACACCACCGATACTTGTAAAGATGAGGGGGGCTGAGTAAATCAGCATAGAAGACACCAAGAGGGTGAGCAAGGTTGTAATAGACATCTTTACTTACCTCCTTTAACTTGTTTTTTCGGTTTGACAAAGCGTTCGATAAGATAATGAACACTGACAAAGAAGATAATAGACGCTGTTACAATGCTGACAAGCTCAGATGGTACCTGTGCCGCATTCATACCAGGAGCCCCAACTTGGAGAACACCAAATAGGAAGGCTGCAAAGAGAATACCAATTGGTGAGTTGGCCGCAAGCAGACTAACCGCCATTCCGTTAAATCCGACAGCTAATGACGCACCTTGAACATAGACGTTCTGGAAGGTTCCAAGTCCTTCAACAGCTCCACCAAGACCTGCCAAAGCACCTGAAATAATCATCGAGAGGATAATCGTTCTTTTTGCAGAAATACCAGCATATTCTGAAGCATGTGGATTAAGACCAACCGCACGGATTTCAAAACCAAGGGTTGTTTTCTTGAGCATAAACCAAATGACTGCAACGGCAATAAGAGCAAAGAAAATACCAATATTCATCCGTGAATTACCAGTCAACTCAGCTAACCAAGGTGTCTGGTAGGTTGCATTAGCCCCAACACGAATCGTCGAATCTGTACTTTGCATGAAGTCTTTAGGAAATGCATGGATAAAGGCATTTCCTACATACAAGACAATGTAGTTCATCATGATGGTTACGATAACCTCTGATGTCCCTAGATAAGCTCTAAGGATACCTGGAATCGCTCCGACAATCCCACCAGCAATCAAGGCAATCACGATAGTTGCTAGAATCATCAAAGGACGTGGCATATCTGGATGCGACAAGGCAAACCAACCACTAAGAATCCAACCTGCCAAAGCCTGACCAGGAAGTCCGACGTTAAAGAAACCAGCACGACTGGCAACGGCAAAACCAAGACCAATCAAGACCAAAGGCCCCATTGCACGGAAGATTTCCCCAATCCCGCGTAGACTACCAAAGGCTGTATAGAACAATTCTTCATAGCCCCAAATAGCATCATAGCCGAAGATCCACATGACAATGGCCCCGAGTAAAATTCCTAGGAAGACAGAAATCAAGGGAACCGAAATTTGTTGTAATTTTTTAGACATCACTCTTCTCCTTTCCCAAGTTTCCACCAGCCATCAAGACACCAAGTTCTTGTTTATTGGTTGTTTCTGGTGATACAATACCTTGAATCTTACCATCGTGAATAACGGCAATACGGTCTGAGACGTTTAAAATCTCATCTAGTTCAAAGCTGACAACAAGGACAGCCTTCCCGTTATCACGCTCTTCAATCAAGCGTTTGTGGATATATTCAATGGCACCGACATCCAAACCACGAGTTGGCTGGCTGACGATAAGGAGTTCAGGATCTCGATCAATTTCACGAGCAATAATTGCTTTTTGTTGATTTCCTCCTGAAAGTGCAGCTGCTGGAACAAACTCACTGGCAGCACGAACATCAAACTCTTCCATTAGCTTTTTAGCATACGAAGTAATATTTGAATAGTTCAAAATTCCATTTTTACTATGTGGTTCTTTATAATAGGTTTGAAGGGCAATATTTTCAGAAATCATCATTTCCAAAATCAAACCATCACGGTGACGGTCTTCTGGAACGTGCCCAACACTCAACTCTGTAATCTGACGTGGGTGCAAGCCTACAATTGAATCTCCTTTTAGCTCAATACTACCAGATTCAACCTTGCGAAGACCTGTAATGGCTTGAATCAGTTCAGACTGACCATTTCCATCAATCCCCGCAATCCCCACAATCTCTCCCGCACGAACATCCAAGGATAGATTTTTCACAGCTGGGACACCGCGGTTTTCATTGACCACCAAATCTTTAATTGACAAGACTACTTCTTTGGGTTGAGAGGCTTGTTTCTCTGTTTTAAAGGAAACAGAACGTCCCACCATCATTTCTGCCAAATCAGCATTGGTAGCCCCTGCGATTTCGACGGTTTCAATTGATTTCCCACGACGGATAACTGTAACACGGTCAGAAACTGCGCGAATTTCATCCAACTTGTGGGTAATCAAGATAATTGATTTTCCTTCTTTGACAAGATTTTTCATAATAGCCATCAACTCATCAATTTCTGACGGAGTCAAAACCGCCGTTGGTTCGTCAAAGATAAGGATATCAGCCCCCCGATAAAGGGTTTTTAAAATTTCTACACGTTGTTGGGCTCCAACTGAGATGTCTGCTACCTTGGCAGAAGGGTCAACAGCTAAGCCATAACGTTCAGAAAGAGCCTTGATTTCTTTGCTAGCTCCAGCGATATCTAGCACACCATTTTTAGTCAATTCACTTCCTAAAATGATGTTTTCAGCCACTGTGAAAGCCTCTACCAACATAAAGTGCTGGTGAACCATTCCGATTCCCAAGCTAGCTGCTTTAGATGGCGAGTCGAGGTTAACAACTTGACCGTTGACTGCGATTTCACCACTGGTTGGTTCAAGAAGCCCTGCTAACATGTTCATTAGCGTGGATTTTCCAGCCCCATTTTCTCCTAAAAGTGCATGAATTTCGCCTTTTCGTAGGTGCAGGTTGATTTTGTCGTTGGCAACAAATTCACCAAACACCTTGGTAATATCACGCATCTCAATGACATTTTCGTGTGCCATGTGCTCTTCCTTTCAGAGTCTTATTTTATTTCAATAAAACTTGCTAGTTTATCTAGTAGCAAGCTTTACTGAGACAAAATGACTTTGTCTCAACTCTTAAAAAGCGGCCGATGGCCGCTTCCTAAGAAATAACTTCCATCCATTATTTTGCAGGAACTTTTACGCTTCCATCAAGGATTTTAGCTTTAGCATCTTCGACAGCTTTTTTACCTTCTTCAGAAAGGTTAGTTGTTACCAAGTCAACCCCTTTATCTTTCAATGAGTAAACGATCACTTGACCGCCAGGGAATTCACCTTTTTCTGCCTTGTTAGAAATATCTTTTACAGTTGTACCAACTTGTTTCAAAGTAGATACAAGAACAAAGTTTGATTCTTTACCATCTTTAGAAGTGTATTTACCTTCTGCTTCTTGGTCACGGTCAACACCGATAACCCAAACTTTTTCATTTTCAGGACGGCTTTCGTTGAGTGATTTAGCTTCTGCAAAGACACCAGCACCTGTACCTCCAGCTACTTGGTAAACAACGTCTGCACCAGCTGCGTATTGAGCTGCTGCAATTGTTTTACCTTTGGCATTATCACCAAATGAACCAGCATAGTCAACTTGTACTTTGATAGATGAATCTACTGAGGCAACACCTGCCTTGAAACCAGCTTCAAAACGAGAGATAACTTCTGACTCAATGCCACCTACAAAACCAACTTGTTTTGTCTTAGTTGTTTTAGCTGCAGCCACACCTGCAAGGTAAGCAGATTCATTATCAGCAAATGTTACGCTCACAACATTATTCTTTTGATCTTTAATCACATCATCAATCAAGACATAGTTCAAGTCAGAGTGGTCTTTTGCTGCTTCTTCAACTGCATTGTGAAGGGCAAAACCAACACCGAAGATTAGGTTGTAACTTCCAGCCGCTTGTTGCAAGTTGTTAGCGTAGTCAGCTTCACTTGTTGATTGGAAGTAAGTGAAACCTTTATCTTTTGCAAGATTGTGTTCTTTACCCCAAGCCTGCAAACCTTCCCAAGCTGATTGGTTGAATGATTTATCATCGACACCACCAGTATCAGTGACGATTGCTGCTTTTGTCTTCAAATCAGAAGATGAAGCTGCGTTACGAGAAGAGCGGTTACCACATGCAGCAAGTCCAACTGCTGCCACTGCAACTAGACCAAGGCCTAGCCATTGTTTCTTGTTCATTACTGAACCTCCTAAATAAGATGTGCAACGATGTTGCAAGTATGGATTGGTTGGCCACAAGGACCGTGCCACTCAAAGAGCGACTCAGACTAGTTTAAGTCTGTAAAAGAGTATGGAAGTAACTCCCCGACCGTCATCTCGACCGTCGATTTATCTTTTGCGACTAAAGTCACTTTTAGATCTTGTTCAAAAAATTCAGCCATCACTTGGCGACAAGCACCACACGGTGAAATTGGCTTTTCAGTCTGTCCATAGACAATCAATTCCGAAAACTCTCTTTGGCCTTCGGAAACTGCTTTAAAAATCGCTGTACGCTCTCCACAGTTGGTCAAAGGATAGCTAGCATTTTCGATATTCACTCCCGTGTAAACACTTCCGTCTTTGGCTACTAAAACTGCTCCGATAGGAAAGTGAGAATAGGGGACATAGGCATGTTTGCTGGTTTCAATTGCCAGTTCAATCAACTCAGTAGTCGCCATCTGCCAGTTCTCCTTTTAAAATGGCTACACCAGCTGACGTTCCGATACGGGTCGCACCTGCTTTGACAAAGGCAAGAGCATCTGCATAAGAACGAGCTCCACCAGCAGCCTTGACACCCATATCAGGTCCAACTGTTTCACGCATTAATTTAACATCTGCTATCGTAGCGCCGCCAGTTGAAAAGCCAGTAGATGTTTTGACAAAGTCAGCTCCCGCTTTCTGGGTTAATTGACAAGCCACAACTTTTTCTTGGTCGGTCAGAAGGCAAGCTTCAATAATAACTTTCACTAACTTATCACCACTTGTTTCCACAACTGCACGTATATCAGACTCAACCAAATCAAGATTTCCTGATTTGAGAGCACCGACATTGATCACCATATCAATCTCATCTGCGCCATTTTGAATCGCTTCTTTGGTTTCAAATGCTTTCACGGCTGAAGTTGTTGCTCCCAAGGGGAAACCTACTACTGTGCAGACCTTGACATCAGAGCCTTCAAGCCCTTTTTTGGCATGTTCAACCCAGGTCGGATTGACACAGACGCTGGCAAAGTCATACTCTCTAGCCTCAGACAACAAACAATCAATTTGATTTTCTGTTGCATCTTGTTTCAAAAGCGTATGATCGATATATTTATTTAATTTCATATACGGATTCTCCTGTCGTTTATGAGATAATTTCTATAATTTCTCGTAAACTTTGCACCCTATCATTTATTTTAACATATTTTTGAAAATCTGTAACTAGCTGAGGAGAATTTTTTCCATTTGTGTATACTTTTGCAACAATTTCTCCTTTTTGAACGGAATCTCCAACTTTCTTTTCAAAAACAATTCCTGTTTCATAGTCCAAATCATCAGTCTTGACTGCACGACCAGCACCCAGTCTCATGGCATAAAGTCCAAATTCCATAGCTGGAAGAGCTGAAATGACACCTGTTTCCTGGGCAGGGATTTCCACCACATGGGCCACATTAACTGGACGATAGAGGTCTTCTAAATCCCCACCTTGAGCTTGCACCATCTCTTCAAACTTAGCCAGTGCTTGGCCATTTTCAAGATGTTGGCGAACTTCCTCAATTGTCTTGTTTACATTTGTCAGACCAAGTATAATTTGAGCCAACTCACAAATAAAGTGGGTAATATCCTGACGACCTTGTCCTTGTAAAATCTCCAGTGCTTCAAGGATTTCCAGACGGTTTCCAATCGCTCGCCCCAAGGGCTGGCTCATATCCGTAATCACTGCTACCGTCTTTCTACCAACTGCCTTACCAAGCTCCACCATGGTTCGAGCTAATTCACGCGCCTCATCAACCGTCTTCATGAAAGCACCCTCACCGACAGTCACGTCTAGCAAAATAGCATCCGCTCCTGACGCGATTTTCTTGCTCATCACCGAACTCGCAATCAAAGGAATCGTGTCGACAGTTGCGGTTACATCACGGAGGGCGTAGAGAAGCTTGTCTGCTTTAACCAACTGGTCTGATTGCCCAATGACAGATACTCCAATGTCCTGCACCTGACGAATGAAATCTTCTTGACTGCGCTCGACTTGATAGCCCTTAATGGACTCCAATTTATCAATTGTTCCCCCAGTATGACCAAGACCACGACCACTCATTTTGGCTACAGGTACACCAAAGCTAGCAACAAGAGGAGCCAAAATCAAGGTCACCTTATCACCAACTCCACCAGTAGAATGCTTGTCAACCTTAACCCCATCGATAGCAGACAAGTCAAACTCTTGACCAGTCTTAACCATCTTCATAGTCAAATCTGAGATTTCTCGTGTCGTCATTCCTTTGAAATAAACAGCCATAGCAAAGGCAGACATCTGATAATCAGGAACCGTTCCTGACACATAGCCTTCAACTAACCATTCAATTTCACTCGAAGTCAATTCTTGACCGTCTCGTTTTTTTTGGATTAAATCAACTGCTCTCATTCTTTCACACTTCTAAGGATATAGTATCCCTTATCTTTTTTGACGATTTCACAATTGCCAAACACCTCTTCCATCTTGGACTTGGCACTTGGAGCCCCTTGTTTTTTCTGGATAACGATGGTCAAATCCCCACCAGTTTCCAAGAAATCTTTGCTTTTCTCAATGATTTCATGAACCACTTGCTTACCCGCACGGATAGGGGGATTTGAAATGACATGGTCAAATTCCCCTTCAACTTGTTCATAGATGTTGGACTGGAAAATCGTCGCTTCTACTTTATTTCGTTCAGCATTTTGTCGCGCCAAATTCAAGGCACGATTATTGATATCGACCATGGTCGCCTGAACTCCATAAGCCTTAGCCAAGGACAAACCCAAAGGCCCGTAACCACAGCCTACATCAAGGACAGTCTCTCCTTGGTTGACCTCTAGACATTTGAGCAAGAGTTGACTGCCAAAGTCAACCATTTTCTTGCTAAAAACACCCGCATCCGTCAAAAAGGTCATTTTTTCTCCCAACAATTCCACTCTTAACTCATGAATGTCGTGAGCAGCATCAGGATTTTCTGCATAATACATTTTACTCATGAAACTATTTTACCATAATTTGACTCAAATTGTAAATCGTTTACAAATTGATGACAAAATGAAAAAGACTGAAGAAAGCTAGTAAGTAAAACCTTTTCTTCAATCTCTTTCAACTTTTATAAACGAATGACAAGTCATTGGGGGCTATAAGGTATCACAGTCAGGATAAAATAACAAACTTATTGTCTATCATCAGGCACATTTTGATCACTATTGCTTAACCTTCAAATGCTTCATTATCAACAGGATTCCCAATAAGATGTTTAGATAAAAGCCCAACTGATAAGTTTGTGTCAGAATTTTCAAACTTGTCCAAAGTCGTACCAAATCTTCTAGTGACATACGGAAGAGATACCCTTCTGTAGCAATCCACAAAGTCAAAAATAGATAACTTCCAGCAGCAAGCCATTTCGTCCACCGTTTTTTTAGGAAGAAAGCAATCAAGAGCGAACAGATAAAGACAGCTGTTACAATGGCATGTTCCATCAAAAAAGTAAAACCGTAATAGATTTCCACAAAGCGTCTACCATTATCCGCATTGGCTCCTTTTATAAAAGGTAAGGCAAAACTTAAAATAAAACAGAGTTCCAATATATAACTTTTTAATATTTTCATGTCACACCTCCTATAAGTTGTGAACCCCAAAGCCCCCTTTATTAGCTTATAAGTCAGGAGAAAGTAGCTCCTACTTCATCACTAAATTGTTCATCCTCTATCTACATCTATTATATAATATTGACCGACTACATTCAAGAAACCGCTTTATTTTTTTAGCTTTTTATGGTATGATAGACAAAATATCTAGGGGAAAACAAATGACCAACGAATTTTTACATTTTGAAAAAATCAGTCGCCAAACTTGGCAATCTTTACATCGAAAGACAACACCTCCTTTGACTGAAGAGGAATTAGAATCCATCAAGAGTTTTAATGACCAGATTAGTTTACAAGATGTTACCGATGTCTATCTTCCCCTAGCCCATCTCATCCAGATTTACAAGCGTACCAAGGATGATTTAGCCTTTTCAAAAGGAATTTTCCTCCAACGTGAAAGTAAATCTCAACCTTTTATCATTGGGGTTTCTGGGAGTGTTGCTGTTGGAAAATCCACAACTAGTCGACTACTGCAAATCCTACTGTCCCGTACGCTTACAGATGCTACGGTTGAGTTAGTAACAACTGACGGCTTTCTCTATCCCAACCAGACCTTGATTGAACAAGGGATTTTAAATCGCAAGGGATTTCCTGAAAGCTATGATATGGAAGCACTCCTCAACTTCTTGGACCACATCAAAAATGGACAAGATGTAGATATTCCTGTCTATTCTCATGAAGTCTATGACATCGTTCCTGAGGAAAAGCAAAGCGTCAGAGCTGCTGATTTTGTGATTGTTGAAGGAATCAATGTCTTTCAAAATCCACAAAACGAACGTCTCTATATCACTGACTTCTTCGACTTTTCCATCTATGTTGATGCTGCAGTGGATGATATCGAGAGTTGGTATCTGGACCGTTTCTTGAAAATGCTAAGTCTAGCCCAAAACGATCCCGATAGCTACTATTATCGTTTTACTCAAATGCCGATTGGGGAAGTGGAATCCTTTGCCCATCAAGTCTGGACCAGTATCAATCTCACAAATCTACAAAATTACATTGAACCAACCAGAAATCGTGCAGAAGTGATTCTTCATAAAACAAAGAACCATGAAATCGATGAAATTTACTTAAAAAAGTAATTTTCCCTTGTCAAAACGTAAGTTTTCAGATATAATGGTATAGTTAGTAAATATGGAGGTAAGAACATTGGCAAACATTAAATCAGCTATCAAACGCGCTGAATTGAACGTTAAACAAAACGAAAAGAACTCAGCTCAAAAATCAGCTATGCGTACTGCTATCAAAGCTTTCGAAGCAAACCCATCTGAAGAACTTTTCCGTGCTGCTAGCTCAGCTATCGATAAAGCAGAAACTAAAGGTTTGATTCACAAAAACAAAGCAAGCCGCGACAAAGCTCGTCTTTCAGCTAAACTTGCTAAATAAGAAACAGTCCATAGAGGCTGTTTTTTTGTCCTCAAATAGGAAAAGGTAGAAAATGAAAATTGCAATTATCGGATATTCTGGTGCTGGTAAGTCAACTCTAGCAGAAAAGTTGTCTCACTACTACTCCATTCCAAAACTTCACATGGACACACTCCAATTTCAACCTGGTTGGCAAGACAGCGACCGCGAATGGATGTTGACCGAGATGAAAAACTTTCTCACAAAGAATGAAGCTTGGGTCATCGATGGGAATTATTCTTGGTGCTATTACGAGGAAAGAATGCAGGAAGCTGATCAAATCATCTTTCTCAATTTTTCACCATGGACTTGTCTCTTTCGAGCCTTTAAACGTTATCTAAAATACCGAGGCAAAGTCAGAGAAAGTATGGCAGAAGGTTGTCAAGAACAATTTAATTGGGAGTTTATTCGATGGATTCTCTGGGATGGGCGTACTAAAGCTCAAAGAAAAAATTACCAAAAACTTTGCCAAGAACACTCACATAAAGTCACTATTCTTCGAAATCAGAAAGAACTAGATCAATTTCTGGATAAGAAAAGGAAGTCCTCCAATTCATAAAGAAGGGCTTCCTTTTTTGCTATAATTATTCTGCAATCAAGGTTTCCAAACCAACCTTCATCATATCGGTGAAGGTATTTTGGCGTTCTTCTGCAGTTGTATCTTCGTCAGGATTGACCAAGCTATCAGAGATGGTCATGATAGCAAGGGCATCAACATGATGTTGGGCAGCAAGATAGTAAAGAGCTGCTGCTTCCATTTCCACAGCTTTAACTCCCCATTTACCAAGCTCGATATTCTTTTCAAAGTAGTTTGAATAAAAAACATCAGATGACAAAACGTTCCCAACATGAGTTGTCATACCGAGATTTTTGGCAATATGATAAGCCTTATCTAGCAAGTTAAAGCTAGCGATTTGTGGGAAATCATACTGTGGCCAATCATTACGGACGATGTTTGAGTTGGTTGCAGCTGCTTGCGCCAAAACCAATTCACGAACATGAACATCTTTATTTAACGAACCCGCAGTTCCCACGCGGATCAATTTCTTCACTCCGTAGTCAACAATCAACTCACGCGCATAAATCGAAATAGATGGCATTCCCATCCCAGTTCCCATAACAGATACACGGTGGCCCTTGTAAGTACCAGTGTAACCAAACATGTTACGCACTTCGTTAAAACAAACAGCATCTTCAAGGAAATTCTCCGCAATAAACTTGGCACGAAGAGGATCTCCAGGAAGAAGAATTTTATCAGCAATTTCACCCTGCTGAGCAGCAATATGAATAGACATAGTTAAGATATAAAGGGCGATGAGAACAAAGTAAAAATAGGAAACTGACGACGCATCGTAGATGCTAGACAGTTTATCTTTTTTACACAGTTCTCCGCCCGTATTCAGTTCAATGAATACGGTTTACCCATCCTTTCTTTATTTTATGAAGATCAGAGAGCGAGAAGAAAACGACTGAAAATTAGGAATCTGACGAGAAATCCTGATTTCTCAGTCAAATTATCTATTTTCCGAGTTTTCCGCTCGTGTTCAAATTAGAATACGCGCTCTACCTTTCTTATTTTGTATATTTAGGATAGCGACAGAGAATAAAGTAAAAATAGGAAACTGACGACGCATCGTAGATGCTAGACAGTTTATCTTTTTTACACAGTTCTCCGCCCGTATTCAGTTCAATGAATACGGTTTACCCATCCTTTCTTTATTTTATGAAGATCAGAGAGCGAGAAGAAAACGACTGAAAATTAGGAATCTGACGAGAAATCCTGATTTCTAAGTAAGATTATCTATTTTCCAAGTTTTCCGCTCGTGTTCAAATCAGAACACCTTACTCTACCTTTCTTTTTTAATTTTATTCTCTCACAGATAGCTACCTGAGTCCTATTCGAGCTCAGGTAGTTTTTTATAAACTAAATTATCTAACTGTCATTGTATCATCAGATTACAAGACATCATCGTCACTCACCTTGGAATTCAATGTCGTACCCCAATGAGTGATTTTTCGATGTGGTCGGGCAAGGAGAGGTCTGTTGTCATAGATCGTTTGCCATCTATTCCAGATAAGACCTGTTCTCTTTTCAATCTTAATTCGAAGATTACGCATATTTTCTTTAATTGGGAGGTTGAGGACAAAACCTGCAGTCTGATTACGTCCATTTCCTTCCCAAGAATGACTGCGAACAACTGAATGACCATTTTTATCTACTGTAACTTCTTCCCAAGTTATAGAATAGCGTGCAATGTAAGCTCCACTATGCTGAATAGTTAGGGTTTTATCTTTTACAGGAGTGTAATTTAACACTTGTACTGGCTTAGAAGTTGGTGGTGTCACAGCATTCTTAGCCATAAATCGAAACACTTCTACTTCAGCAAGACTGAGAGCTTGATTTTTCTGACGCAATTGAATACGAACACGGCGACCTAGTTTCCCATTCAACTGGAGGTCTAGACGATTTCCTTCTAAACGAGAAACATATTTTCTAGTAACTTCTTTCCCTTTTTCATCATATAAAATCACATCAAAATCTGCCAAACGTTTAGAAAGTTCGCCATCTCCACGATTATAAAGGCGGACAAGTCCTACCTGTTCTGTACGACCTAAATCAACTTCCCACCAAGGCTGATTTTCAAATTTTGTATGCGTAATCGATTGCTGGCTGTAGCTACTATTGGTATTGCCATCCAAGGCACGACTAGCATCTCCTCCAAACTCGGTAGAACTTTGGCGTGCTTGCTTTTTCCATGCGATATTCTCAGCACGCAAGACTTGAACTTCTGCGAGACTGAGAGCATTGTAACCATCTAACTCAATACGGACAAAACGAGCTTTTTTATAGTCAATTGCAATTTGTGCAGAGATATCTCTCAGAGATGCAATGCGCTTTCTTTCAATTTCTTTCCCAGAACTATCTAAAAGAATCACATTAAAATTGGTAAGCCTATCCTGAGCAGTATCTGTTCGATTATAGATATTGATTTGACGAATCGTTTCTTCCTTGTCTAAATCGACTTGCCACCAAGGCTTAGATTGAAACTCTGTATGCGTTACAGAATGATGAGCATAATTCCCATCAACTTTTCCATCCACAGCCCTTCTAGCGTCACCTTCAAAAGCTGTCGAACTTTGGGTAACCCGTTTCCCTAGAGCTATATTTTCAAGAGGTTCAGCGCTTGGTTGACTAGATGACAGAGGGAGTTGTTGTTTCTTAAAGAAAGAAATTTTTTCCAGTTTTGGATCACGGTATCCCTGCTTATCCAATGTTGTTCGTTTTCCAATATTAAAGTTTGGAATATCATTCATACGGCTTTCATAATAGCCACGCGAACGGTGCTTAACATTGGCACTTCCTGTAGATGTCACAACATCACTATCATTTTGTAGCACAGATGTAACCACATTGTCATTATCCACTACATAATGTTTAATTTTTCCATTTACAGCAAGTTTCCGACTTTCTAATCCTACATCCCAGAAACCATTTTTGGCATTCCAGATTGTTCTTGAAGTAATGACCTTAGGCGCATTAAATGTTGTCACTTTTTTCAAAACATTATTATAAAAAGTAGGATATTTCTGATAGGCTTCAACCGTTGCTATTTGAGCTAAATAGCCTCCTAAAGAATGGCCTGTCATATACAGATTGGTAATGCTGGAATCCTGCGCCAATTCTTTTACAACATTACGGATATCATCCGCTTGTGCAGGTTTATTTCCTCCTAGCAAGGTCAAGTCCGTTCTCAAATCTTTTGCATCATTCAGTCTTGTCCCACGTATAGCCAACATTTGAACAGTATTGTCTTTTAAATAAGGAAAATCACTCTTAGTTTCAAATAGATAAGCATCCAAACCACTAGCTGTATGGTAAGATTTCTTCATCTTCCAAAACGGGGCTAACTCATTGTGCATCATCTTATATTCTTGACGATTCAAGTAGAGACTCGGAAATGGATTCTTATGATCTAGGATTTTTTCGATATAGTCATCATCACGATAGGATAACTCCATGAAGAGAAGAGCATCTCGATCTGTAACATACCATTGTTTCTTATTATCATCTTCTCCATCTGCTAATCCGTCTCCATCACTGTCCGCCAGTAATGGATGACTGTTATATCCTAAATAGTCCTTGCCATCTTTATGATAAACATAAAGTTCATCCTTATTTTTGATACCATCCTGATCATCATCACCTTCTAAATCAAGGACTTTTTCACCATAAAGAGAATTGTCAAGTAAATCATTTTCTGAGTGCAGTTCTCCTTTTGAGATTTTCAAAAGATCTTCTGCTGTCACTGGACGAGAAGTTGTAGCCTCATCCTTTACATTTTCCTCTTTATTCACGTCTTCAGGAACTAGAACAGGCTCTGGTTTATGGGATTCCAGCTTTTCTTCTTCCTTCTGATTTTTAAGGACTTCTTTTGTTTCTGGAGCTGGTTGGATAACTTCCGCCCTTTCCTCTATAAGAGGTGTTTCCTGTTTTTTATCAGTATGTTCTAGTTTTGTCGGACTATCCGTTGCATTTACGACTAGAGGGGCTTCGTTTTTCACAACTGGACTTCCTTCATTGGCAGAAATTCCTGTCGGTGCTAAAAAAGCAAAGCCAACTGCAACAGATACAACTCCGATACTTAATTTTTTTATGCCAAAACGCATAAGTCGTTGACCGATTTTCATTCTTTTCTAACTTTCTTTTATTTTCCCCTATTTACCAATCAGATTACTCAGCCTGTAAGCTATTTCGTCTTTCCAGGTCATTTCTCCTAATTGATGAATAAGAATGTGACAAATTTTTTGTAAAAATATAGTAGTTGATTGGATTTTTGTTCATCTTTTAATCACAACAAACCCAATCTTCTCTACTAAAGGCGATGAGAACTAAAACCTTCATTTTTAGTCTAATCCCATCACCAAGTTTTTTACAATTCTGCAAGAATCGCTTTCAGCAAGCCTTTGAAATCACCTTTGACACGTTCAGTCACTTCTACAACTTCTTCGTGGTTAAGTTCTTCTTGGAAACCAGCCGCAAAGTTAGTAATACATGAAATTCCTAGAACTTTCAAGCCTGAGTGGGCTGCTACAATAACTTCAGGAACAGTCGACATACCAACTGCATCTGCTCCCAGTGTCTTATAGGCACGAATCTCTGCTGGTGTTTCATAAGTCGGACCGGTTACACCGATATAGACACCTTCATCAAGCTTGATACCAAGTTTCTTAGCCACTTCATGGGCAGTAGCACGATATTCTGGAGTGTAGGCTTTAGACATATCTGGGAAGCGTGGGCCAAAGTCATCCAAGTTTTCACCCATCAATGGATTTTGCCCCGTCATATTGATATGGTCTGAGATAGCCATCAAAGTACCAGGACCATATCCAATACCACCAGCTGCGTTGGTTACAATAACACCTTCACATCCAAGAACTTTCATGACACGAACTGGGAAAGTCACAACTTCCAGAGGATTTCCTTCGTAGAAATGGAAACGACCTTGAAGAGCCAAGACCTTGCGACCTGCCAGTTCACCATATACCAATTTACCAGCGTGACCGACTACTGTTGAACGACCCCAGTTTGGAATATCAGCATAGTCTACTACAACTGGATTTTCGATTTCTTCTGCCAATTCTCCAAGTCCTGACCCAAGGATTAGACCGAACTCAGGCTCTTGGATTCCTTTTTCTTTCAGGAAAGTAGCTGTTTCCTTGATTTTATCTAAAAATGTCATTGTGTGTCTCCTTTATTATTTTTTAGCATTTGACCAATTTTGTCAAAGGTTTTAGCATTGCGAATGGTAATGTGGCGATAGAATGACATCTTGAGCAAGTACTTGTGATAGGCAGTTGCATAGTAGGATTTTTCAGAGAATTTTCCCCAGAAAATCCCAAGTTTTCCAAAATGAAGCACTTCATCTTTCAGCTCTAAGTTTTCAACTGTCTCAATGACTTGCTCCACATCCAAGCCCTCGGTGTAAAAGAGGACATCTTTTCGTGCCAAATCTCTAGTCCACCATTCAGGCAGATTTTTAAGTTCCGCTTCAAAGTCCTCCTGATTTAGTAAAGAAAAGCTCTGAATAAATGGATAATGGACTTCAAAGAAAGTCTCTAATTTTTCAACCAATTGGGTTCTAGGTCCTGTCGAAGTAAAGAAAATATTGCCGCTGTTGATGTAGGTTTCAACCTTTCCCAGTCCCAACTCTGTCAATTCTTGACGAAGCTCCGCCATGGCAACCTTATTCTTGCCACCAACATTAATACCTCTCACAAGCAAAGCATAGCGCGTCATCTTATACCAATTTGTCTAAGAAACTTTCCCCAATCATGGCAGTTTCAACATCAAAGTTATCGGCAACAGTCGCTGAGATATCTGCAAAATGTCCAACTGGAATGACACCATTTCCCTTAAAGGCAGGGCTGTAAGCCAACAATGGAATATATTCACGAGTGTGGTCTGTTCCTGCGTAAGTTGGGTCATTTCCATGATCCGCAGTAATCAAGAGAAGGTCGTTCTCTCTCATGGCTGCGATGATTTCAGGCAAGCGTTCATCAAACTCATGCAAGCAATCACGGTAACCGTGAGCATTGCGTCGATGACCGTAAAGGGCATCAAAGTCAACCAAGTTTGTGAAAGAGAATCCTTTTTCAAACTCAGCAAGTCCCATAGTCTTCAATAGTGTATCAATTCCGTGGCTGTTTGACTTATTGTGTCCCATGTCATGGTTGATACCAGCACCGTTAAAGATATCGTTGATTTTACCAACAGCGTAAGTATCGATACCAGCCTCATTCAATTTATCCAAAACAGTCGGTGCAAATGGAGATACTGCCAAGTCACGACGGTTTGCTGTACGAGTGAAGTTACCTGGCTCACCAACATATGGACGGGCAATGATGCGACCAAGAAGGGCAGGACGCTCAAGGGTAATCGAACGAGCGTATTCACAGATACGGTACAATTCATCCAAAGGAATAATGTCTTCGTGGGCAGCAATCTGCAAAACAGGGTCAGCTGAAGTATAGATAATCAACTCTCCAGTTTCCATCTGACGTGGTCCGAAATCATCGATAACAGCCGTACCTGAATAAGGTTTATTAGCTTCACGAATGATCTTACGTCCTGAAAATTCTTCGATTTTTGTCAAGATTTCTTCTGGGAATCCGTTCCAAAAAGTATCGAAAGGCTCAGTAATATTGAGTCCCATGATTTCCCAGTGTCCAGTCATAGTATCCTTACCAAGAGATACTTCTTCCAATTTTGTTGCATATCCTGTTGGATTGCTTTCAGCTGGAACAGTCTTCAGAGGAGTTTCGCGAGGAATATTTCCTAGACCGATTTTAGCCATATTTGGCACATTCAAACCAACTGTTTTAGAAATATGTCCCAGTGTGTCAGAAGCTCCGTCTGGAACCCCTGCATTGACAAAGTTATTGGCATCTGGTGCAGCACCGATTCCCACAGAATCCAGTACTACCAAGTGAATACGATTAAATTTTGACATAGTGTATCTCCTTATTATTTTAGTTATATTGCTTTTGTTGAAGTTAAAATCTGAACCCCGTCTCGTCCCGCAACAATTACCTTATCCACCATTTGGTTGAACAAGCCGTGCTCTACGACACCAACGATATGGTCCAATTCTTGTCCGAAAGCAATTGGATCTTCAATGACATCCAAGGCAAGGTCAATGATAAAGTTCTGCATATCGGTCACAAAACGTTGGCCGTCTTTTTCACGGAAACTTGGTTTGTAGCCAGCTCGCTCAAAACGACGAAAGACCTGTTCTGCACCATACTGAACTACTTCCACTGGCAGTTTGAAAGCACCCAATTTCTCGACTAGCTTGCTTTCATCCACTACCCAAATATATTCTTTTGAGGGCGTTGCGACAACCTTCTCCATCAGAAGGGCACCACCACCGCCTTTGATTCCGTTAAACTGACTATCTACTTCATCCGCTCCGTCAACCGTCACATCAACCAAGTCTACTTGGTCAATAGACTTGAGCGGGATGTTAAGGCCTTCAGCCTGTTTACTGGTCACACTGGAAGTCGTTACAGCTGTAATTTGCAGTCCTTCTTCCTTGATACGACGACCGATTTCTTCTACAAAATAATAGGCAGTAGACCCCGTTCCTAGTCCGACAACCATACCATCCTTGACAAACTCAGCAGCCTTGATACCTGCCATTTTTTTCAGATTTTCCACTCAAACACCTCCATTAAAGAGCTACTTCTATTATACCATGTAAAGGCTTTTATTTCATCTAAAAGTACCTTTAGAATACTGCTTATTTATCCTTGAAATTGAATTTTTTTAATAAAAGCAGAGCTCTGACAAATCACTTTAAGTACGGATGTAAAGCAAATAAACTCTAACAAAAATAGATTTACAAGAGTAAAAAAACGAACAAAATTAGTTTCTTAGTGAGAAGAATACTAAACGTTCGTTTTTTGTAAATTAAGAATAATGATACAAATTATCAACATTTTTTGTCTAACTATTTTAGACATATCTTTTCATTACTTTAGGAAGACAATTACTAATCTCCGTTGGCAAGATCACATAATGTTCTTGAGCAACTTCTTGGGCTATAGCTGAATGAAGATAAGTCGCTACGGTTACGCGTTCATAAAGACTGGCTTGTTTAAACTGGCCTACAAATCCTGCTATCATCCCAGCTAGTGTATCTCCCATCCCCCCAGTCGCCTGATAGGGACCACCAACCTGTAACTGATAATAATCAGATTGGCCAACTTGCCAAATACGAGTAGCCGGACCTTTCTCTACCAAAATTGTTCCTTGAGGGAAAGAAGTCAGGGCACTAGCTGTTGTATCTTCGTTTTGTTTTTCAATCGTAATTCCAGACAGTTTTTCCCATTCTTTTTGGTGGGGAGTTAAGATAAGCTGACTCGAAGGAAATGACAATCTAGTTCTAGCAAGGATGGTTAAGGCCCCTCCGTCTACAATCAAAATCTGATTCTGTCTTAAGCTAGCAAAGACCTGTTTGACTAGATTTTCTCCAAAAGCATCGTCTCCTAAACCAGGCCCCAGCAAGACAACTTCTGCCTTATCCAACTGCTCTTTTAATAATTGCTTGTCTTGAAGAGCAAAGGCCATAGCCTCAGGTAAATGGCTGTGTAGAGCAGGGATATTTTCTCTATCTGTTCCAACAGTTACCAATCCTGCACCGCTTTTTACAGCTGCAATGGCTGACATGATGATAGCTCCCCCATAAGGATAACTCCCACCCAGCAACAGCAGACGACCATAGTCTCCTTTATGACTCGTACGAGAACGTTCAATAATAACTTTTTCTAGTAAGGCTTGATCAATCACTTTCATCGTTTTTTCCTCTCGCATTTATTATACAACAAAAAGGAGGCGCAGACCTCCTTTTGTAATCTTATATCGAAAATTTAATATTCATTTCTGCTATTTTAGATATAGCTATAGAAAATACACCCTATTAAGCGAATTTTCTCTTATTTTCTATCCAATGTTCGAACTGCTGCTTGATAAGTTTGCTCCATTAGCATAGTAATGGTCATAGGGCCAACACCTCCAGGGACTGGCGTAATGTGGCTAGCAAATGGGGAAACTGCCTCATAATCAACATCCCCACAGAGTTTGCCATTTTCATCGCGGTTCATCCCAACGTCAATGACAACCGCACCTGGTTTGACAAAGTCAGGAGTCACAAACTTGGCACGACCGATTGCGACCACAAGAATATCTGCTTTTGCAGCCACTTTAGCAAGATTATGGGTGCGTGAGTGGGTCAAGGTCACTGTTGCATTCTTGGCCAAAAGAAGCTGGGCCATGGGTTTACCAACGATATTGGAACGACCGATGACAACCGCATTTTTACCTTCTAAGTCAATTCCATATTCATGAAACATTTCCATAATTCCTGCGGGTGTTGATGGAATCATGACTGGATGTCCTGACCAAAGACGTCCCATGTTTAGCGGATGGAAACCATCCACATCCTTTTCTGGGTCAATGGCTAATAAAACTGCCTCTTCGTCGATATGTTTTGGTAATGGCAACTGGACCAAAATCCCATGCCAAGCTGGATCTTGATTGTATTTAGCAATCAAATCTAACAGCTCCTCTTGAGTAATGGTCTCTGGAACTCGCACTACTTCGCTACGGAAACCAGCCGCAAGGGCAGAACGTTCCTTGTTACGAACATAGACTTGGCTGGCAGGATTGTCCCCAACCAAAATCACTACCAAACCAGGTACTAGACCTGTTTCTTCTTTTAGTTTTGCAGTCTTTTCAGCCAACTGCCCCTGCAATTTGGCCGCTAAAGCTTTCCCATCAATAATCTGTGTCATATCACTTCTCTTTTCTTTCAAACTATCTTCCATTATACCAAAAACTGCTAGTACCCTCTAACACTTCTTTCCTAGGCAATCCTATAGTTTCAAACTATAAGAAAAAGCTCGGATCGAGCTTTTTACTAATCTTGTCTTGAAATTTTAAAATAGATTATAAAACCTTACTCAAGAAATCCTTAGTCCGTTGTTCTTGGGTTTGTTCAAAAATCTGTTCTGGTGTTCCGTCTTCAACAACCACACCGTCTGCCATAAAGATGACACGGTCTGCCACCTCACGGGCAAATCCCATCTCATGTGTTACGATAACCATAGTCATCCCTGACTTGGCAAGGTCTTGCATAACAGCCAGAACTTCTCCAACCATTTCAGGGTCCAAGGCTGAAGTTGGCTCGTCAAAGAGCAAAACATCTGGTTCCATTGCCAAACCACGCGCGATGGCAATCCGTTGTTGCTGGCCACCTGACAGACTCTGTGGATAAGCGTCTGCCTTATCTGGTAAACCAACTTTTTCCAACAGCTCTTGGGCTCTCTTCTCAGCAACTGCCTTGCTTTCACCTTTGGTCTTGATAGGTGACAAGGTGATATTTTCCATCACAGTCATATTAGGAAAGAGGTTAAATTGTTGGAAAACCATGCCCATCTTCTCACGCATAGCAAACAGGTCATTCTTCTTGTCCGTAATATCGACTCCCTCAAAGATAACCTTCCCCTTGGTTGCTTCTTCTAACAAATTCATAGAGCGAAGCAAGGTAGATTTCCCACTTCCTGAAGGACCTATGATAACGACAACTTCTCCTCTTTTAATCTCGAGGTTGATGCCCTTCAATACTTCATTCTTTCCAAATGATTTATGTAAATTTTCAATTTTTATCAAGGTTTCTGTCATTATTTCTTATCTCCTTGTCCCATACGTTTTTCAAAAGCTTTCAAGGCTACGGTCAAAATAGAAGTCATAATCAAGTAATAAAAGGCTGCAAATAAAAGTGGTGTCAAAGGTAGATAAGTTGTTGTAGAAACTGTTGTAGCCCCATTCCACAACTCCATGACCCCAATAGCTGATAAGAGGGAGCTGTCCTTGATGATGGTGATAAATTCGTTCCCCAATGCTGGCAAGATATTTTTGATTGCTTGTGGCAAAATCACATAGCGCATGGCATTTTTTGGACGAATCCCTAGCGAGTAAGCCGCCTCTAGCTGGCCCTTAGGAACCGCATTGATTCCGGCACGAACAGTCTCAGAAACATAAGCACCACTGTTCATAGAGATAATCAAAATCCCTGGAATCAGACGAGAAAGATCAACACCCAAAATCCCAACCTGAATAGTCGGAGCATTGATATGCATAAGAGCAAAGGCAATCATAATCTGAACCATCATCGGTGTCCCACGGAAAATCCAAACGTACAAGTTGGCGAGCCAGACAAGCGGTTTAAACTTTGAACGTTGCCCAAAAGCCAAGACAACACCCAAAATAGTCCCCAAAAAGACAACACAGATAGAAATGAGAACCGTCACAACAGCCCCATAGTTAAAATAAGGTAAATACTTAGGTAAAAAATAAAAATTCATAGTCACACTGCTTTCTAAAATAGAATACTGTATGATTATAACATGTATTGAATTAAAATTCAAACCTTTTTATCCAATTTATTCAAAAAAACTTTAAGCTGGTAGAATTAGCGAGAAATCTTAGTTTTTTCTAGGCAAGTTGGCCTCCTTTATGGTAAAATAGTAACGATAAGAAATGAAGGAGAATCAAAATGGAATCACATTTGGTTAGAATCATCAACCGCCTTGAAGCAATGGCAAAAGACGGCGGAAATTTAAAACGTAATTTTGAACGCGAAGGAGTTGTTGTTGCAGAAGTTGCATACAGCCACGACGAAGAAAACGGTTCAATCTTTACCCTTCGTGATGTAGAAGCTCGCGAAACGTATACTTTTGACAGCATTGACTTGATTGCAATGGAGATTTACGAACTCCTTTACTAATCTAAAACAAGCTGGGATTAAGCCCTGCATGTCTAACCAAAATCCTTTTTGTCTCACAAATAGGATTTTTTTATAACTCAAATTCTCAAAAATTTTCATTGTAACAACTTCTCAAAGCTGCAATCTTTTTACTTGCTTTACATCCCAATCCTGTTATAATGAGAGTATAGAAATTTGACTATTTTTGACCTTTAAACAGGTCAGCCTAAAGAAAGAAATGAGGTAGATGTATGCTTTGTCAAAACTGTAAAATCAACGACTCAACAATTCATCTTTACACCAATCTCAATGGAAAACAAAAACAAATTGACCTCTGTCAAAACTGTTACAAGATTATCAAGACTGATCCTAACAACAGTCTCTTTAAAGGTATGACGGATTTGAACAATCGTGACTTTGATCCCTTTGGTGACTTCTTCAATGATCTAAACAATTTCAGACCTTCTAGCAATACTCCGCCTATTCCCCCAACCCAATCAGGTGGAGGTTACGGTGGAAACGGCGGTTATGGCTCCCAAAATCGTGGATCTGCTCAAACTCCGCCTCCAAGCCAAGAAAAAGGCCTGCTAGAAGAATTTGGTATTAATGTAACTGAAATTGCCCGTCGTGGCGATATCGATCCTGTTATTGGACGCGATGATGAGATTATCCGTGTCATTGAGATTCTCAATCGTAGAACCAAGAATAATCCTGTTCTTATCGGTGAACCTGGTGTCGGTAAAACTGCCGTTGTCGAAGGTCTAGCTCAGAAAATCGTTGATGGTGATGTTCCACATAAACTTCAAGGTAAACAGGTCATCCGTCTAGATGTGGTTAGCTTGGTTCAAGGAACGGGTATCCGTGGACAATTTGAAGAACGCATGCAAAAACTCATGGAAGAAATTCGCAAACGTGAGGACATCATCCTCTTTATAGATGAAATCCATGAAATTGTCGGTGCTGGTTCTGCAGGCGATGGCAATATGGATGCAGGAAATATCCTCAAGCCAGCCCTTGCTCGTGGGGAACTACAACTGGTCGGTGCTACTACTCTCAATGAATACCGTATCATTGAAAAAGATGCGGCCCTAGAGCGTCGTATGCAACCCGTTAAGGTTGATGAGCCAACAGTGGAAGAAACAATCACTATCCTCAAAGGCATTCAAAAGAAATACGAAGACTACCATCACGTTCAGTATACCGATGCTGCAATTGAAGCAGCTGCCACTCTTTCCAATCGCTACATCCAAGATCGCTTCTTACCTGACAAGGCTATTGACCTCCTAGATGAAGCAGGTTCTAAGATGAACTTGACCTTGAATTTTGTGGATCCTAAAGTAATTGATCAACGCTTGATTGAAGCTGAAAATCTCAAATCTCAAGCTACACGAGAGGAAGATTTTGAGAAGGCTGCCTACTTCCGCGATCAGATTGCCAAGTATAAGGAAATGCAAAAGAAAAAGGTCACAGACCAGGATACTCCTATCATCAGTGAGAAAACCATTGAGCACATTATCGAGCAGAAAACCAATATCCCTGTTGGGGATTTGAAAGAGAAAGAACAATCTCAACTCATCCATCTAGCTGAAGACCTCAAGTCTCATGTTATTGGACAGGACGATGCTGTCGATAAGATTGCTAAGGCTATTCGCCGTAATCGTGTTGGACTTGGTACTCCTAACCGCCCAATCGGAAGCTTCCTCTTCGTTGGGCCAACTGGTGTCGGTAAGACAGAACTTTCCAAACAACTAGCTATCGAACTCTTTGGTTCTGCTGACAGCATGATTCGCTTTGACATGAGTGAATACATGGAAAAACACAGTGTAGCTAAGTTGGTCGGAGCCCCTCCAGGTTATGTTGGCTATGATGAGGCTGGGCAATTAACTGAAAAAGTTCGTCGCAATCCATATTCTCTCATCCTTCTCGATGAAGTGGAAAAAGCCCATCCAGATGTCATGCATATGTTCCTGCAAGTCTTGGACGATGGTCGTTTGACAGATGGGCAAGGTCGTACCGTCAGCTTCAAGGATGCCATTATTATCATGACCTCAAATGCAGGTACAGGTAAGGCTGAAGCCAGCGTTGGTTTTGGGGCAGCTCGCGAAGGACGTACCAACTCTGTTCTCGGTGAACTCGGCAACTTTTTTAGCCCAGAATTTATGAACCGTTTTGACGGCATCATCGAGTTCAAAGCTCTCAGCAAGGATAATCTCCTTCAAATCGTCGAGCTCATGCTAGCAGATGTTAATAAGCGTCTCTCAAGCAACAACATTCATTTAGATGTGACAGACAAGGTCAAGGAAAAATTGGTTGACCTCGGTTATGATCCAAAAATGGGAGCTCGCCCACTCCGTCGTACCATTCAAGACTATATTGAGGACGCCATCACTGACTACTACCTTGAAAATCCAAGCGAAAAAGATCTCAAAGCAGTTATGACCAGCAAGGGCAAGATTCAAATTAAGTCTGCCAAAAAAGCTGAAGTGAAAACTTCTGAAAAAGAAGTATAAATCCTATAAAAAAGGAGTAGAAAATGAAAATTTTCTGCTTCTTTTTTACTAAAATAACTGTAATTTCTTGACAGCTTGCCCTTTGTCCATTATGATAATAATAACAATACTAGACAATGAGGAAAATGCAATGGCAAACCCAACTTTTGGAGAAAAAAAAACAAATACAGACTATGTTGCACGCTATGGAGTGTATGCAGTTATCCCTGACGCTGAACAAAAACAAATTGTTCTTGTTCAAGCACCTAATGGTGCTTGGTTCTTACCAGGTGGCGAAATTGAAGCGGGTGAAAATCATCAGGAGGCCCTAAAACGTGAGTTGATTGAAGAACTTGGATTTACAGCTGAAATTGGTAGTTATTACGGACAAGCTGATGAATATTTCTACTCTCGTCACCGTGATACCTACTACTACAATCCTGCTTACCTCTATGAAGCAACTTCCTTCAAAGAAGTACAACAACCACTAGAAGACTTTAATCATATCGCCTGGTTCCCTATCGACGAGGCTATTGAAAACCTCAAACGTGGTAGCCATAAATGGGCCATCCAATCTTGGAAAAAACAGCATAAGCTTGACTAATACTCTTCGAAAATCTCTTCAAACCACGTCAGCTTCGCCTTGCCGTAGATATAGTCACTGACTTCGTCAGTCTTATCTACAACCTCAAAACTGTGTTTTGAGCAACCTGCGGCTAGCTTCCTAGTTTACTCTTTGATTTTCATTGAGTATAAATCAAGCTACTTTATTTAAAAAGTGCTATAATAGAATTAGAAAATCGGAGGAAATGTTATGAAGCTTATCAATACGACAAACTCACACTCGCAACTTGTAAAAAGCCAGCTAGAAAGTACAGATGCAACCCTTGTTGAGGTCTATTCTGCTGGAAATACTGATGTTATTTTTACCCAAGCTCCGCTTCACTATGAAATCCTCATTTCAAATAAACACCGTGCTATTCGAGAAACTGAAATCGAAGCCATCCAAGAGTTTTTCTTGAAACGTAAAATTGATAAGGACTCTATTGATGAGGCCAATATCAAAACACTCTACTCAGAAAAATTAATTGGGATTTCAATTCCAATCAAATAAAATTTTGGAGAGATTAGAAAGCTATTGAACCTTATAGACCAAATATAGGTTCTGACTTGCTTTTTAAATCGTCTCCAATTTTTTATCTTGAGATCTTATCATACAAGATTTTATAGACAAATAATAAAAAAGATTTGGTTCTGCTTCTCACAAAACCAAATCTTTTTTATTATTTTAGAAACGAATTGTCTCACGTGTTTTTTCATATGAAGTAACAAAACGGTTGGTTACACCAGGCTCTGCCACTTCCAATGCTTGAGAAATCTTGTCAAATGAAGCGTGATAATCAAATTCTTTCTCAAAAATGTCCAAAGCTTCATTAAAGGCTTCTTGAATGCGTTCATCAAATGAACGGTAACGGTTAGAATATTGTAAGAGTTGCTCTGTCAAGGTTGCATACTGAACAATATTATAAGTTTCCGTTTCTAAAGCTTCCATATCATTCATTGCAATTTCCAAAACACGGTTAACTGACTCTATATTGACCAATTTTTGTTCTAATTCAGCCATTAAATCTTCCGTATTATTACTTGCTGTAAAGAATAACTTCAAGAAAGTTTGTGGAATACCAGGTAGGTTCCGTTTTTCCATATATCTCTTGATTGTATGGAGACGATTAACATATACATTTGCCTTTTGACGTGCATTGATATCATCTTTTTCAATTCGTGCAAGACGTTCACTAACTGAAATCTGTTCATCTTCAATCTCTTTAAGATTTTCCTGTAAAGATTCAAGATTTTCTTCAAGAATTGAAAAAGCTTGAGTTGGTTCATCTTGATTTGAAGTCGCCTCAACAATAGCAGTCTCAAAGTTTTCTAATTCACCCTGTAAACGACGAACATGACTTGCATCTGACTCAGAAAGTAAATAGTTCTTACTCAAACGCTCAATATCTTCTATCAATAAAGCATTATTTTCCTTCATATGTTGCAGATAAGTAGGAAGTGTTGCTACTAAACCTTCTACCACTTTCTGTGCCGCAATTTCTCTTGTAAAGATATCGTAAAGTGCATTAATCTCTTCTTGGATTTGAGTATTTTCGTACTCGGCATTATCCAATTCTAGTTGCGCGATATTCTCATGATTTTTCTTGAGAGATTCATGAAGCAATTGGAAACGAGCTTCGATATCCGTTTCAGCAAAATGATAATTAGCATCTAAAAGCTTACGGTAGCCATCTTCTAAATCTTCCAGCTGATCAGGTAGCTCTTTAGATAATGTTGTTACAACTGCTGGTATACGATCAACAATATGTGTCAAAGCCAAGATATGATTTTCAGCATTATCCAAAATCACAGCAGCTTCTACTGGGTCACCAGACGAGTTTAAAGTTACAAACTGAGAAAACTCTGATTGGATATTTTCCAATTGCTTTTCGATTTCAGACAAACCTTGTCCATATTCTTCAGAATGATCAGCAACTCTGTGTTGCAACTCTTCAAACAAGTCCAAGGTATGAAGAACACGTCCACTATTTTTAGACTCTTGTTTCTCCAAATCTGCCAAGGCATTGCGAATTGCTGCAATATCTTCTTCAATCAAGGTAATTTGGCTCTCGATTTGGTCAATTTGATGACTAGCCTTGAAAAAACGGAATGAATTGTTATAGCCTTCTGCCTCGAAAAGATTATTTTCGATATCGGCAAAAGAGTTAAGAGATAGGTCAACCCATTTTTGGTTCCATTCACGGAAAGTCACTTGACTTTGTCCAATCAAGTGCATATTTTTAACAGCTTCAACTTCATCATTAACTGGAAGATTGTACAGCTCTTCTTTTTTCTCTTCTAAAATTGCTAATTTACTTTCATTGCGTTTTCGTACATAGATTGCGATAGCATATGAAATCAGCAATATAATTGCAATTGCAATTATAAGATATACTACTAGACTACCAGACATATTAAACTCCTTTTTAACTTGAAACAATCGTAATGATTATATCATATTTTTTAGACCAAGGGAACTACTTCTCCCGATTTTTTAGACATCAAGTGTACTATAGACGGCATTTTCTTCGATAAATTCACGACGAGGCTCTACTCGATCCCCCATCAACATATCAAAGATTTTATCTGCTTCTGCAGCATCATCCACAGAAACTCTGGCCATCAAGCGATGTTCCGGATCCATGGTTGTTTCCCATAACTGATGATCATCCATTTCACCTAGTCCCTTATAACGCTGAATAGTCGGTTTGGTACGACCTTCACTATAACGGGCTAAGGCTTCTTGGAGTTTAATTTCTTGATCCGCTCCTGGCTGGATATATTCTTTAATCTCGCTTCCAACCTTGACACCATAGATTGGAGGTTGGGCAATATAAACATAACCAGCTTCTAGGATTGGTTTCATATAACGATAAATCAAGGTTAAAAGAAGGGTACGAATATGGGCTCCATCGACATCGGCATCGGTCATCAAAACGAGCTTTTGGTAACGGGCTTTTGAAACATCGAATTCTGCACCAAATCCAGTTCCCATGGCTGTGAAAAGACTACGAATTTCTTCGTTAGCAAGAATCTTATCCATACTTGCTTTTTCAACGTTCAAAATCTTACCGCGAATTGGAAGGATAGCCTGGAACTCACGGTTACGACCAGATTTGGCTGATCCACCCGCTGAGTCTCCTTCGACGATAAAGAGTTCTGTTTCCGCAGGATTGTTAGAAGAACAGTCTGCTAGTTTCCCTGGAAGGTTGGAAATTTCCAAACCAGATTTTTTACGAGTGACTTCACGCGCACGCTTGGCAGCAACACGAGCCTTAGCGGCCAAAATTCCTTTTTCCACGATACGCTTGGCAATCTGTGGATTTTCCATAAGGAAATCAGAGAAGGCATCGCTGAAGAGGCGATTGGTAATCTTGACTACTTCGCTGTTCCCCAGTTTGGTCTTGGTTTGTCCTTCAAACTGTGGATTAGGGTGTTTAACTGAGATAACTGCAGTTAATCCTTCTCGGACATCTTCCCCTGTTAGGTTGTCTTCATTGTCTTTCAGTAACTTATTTTTACGAGCATAATCGTTGATAACGCGAGTTAGTGCCGTACGGAAACCTTGCTCATGCGTTCCACCTTCATGGGTATGAATATTGTTGGCGAAACTCATGACGTTTTCATGATAACCCGTTGTGTACTGCATGGCTACTTCAACGGTGATATCATCCATCTCACCATCTGTATAGATTGGTGTATCAAAGATAACATCCTTATTCTCGTTGATATATTCAACGTAGCTAGCAATCCCACCTTCATAATGGTAATGCTTAGTTTGTTCCAAACCTTCGCGCTTATCTGTGATGGAGATTTGAAGACCGCGATTTAGAAAGGCCAACTCTTGAATCCGTTTATTTAATTTATCAAAATCAAAGGTTGTTGTTTCCGTGAAGATTTCTGGGTCTGGGGTGAAGTGAACCGTTGTTCCAGTTCTATCTGTATCCCCAACCACCTCAAGGTCTGCGACAACATGACCACGACGGTATTCTTGGTAGTGAATCTTACCGTTTTTGTGGACATGAACATCTAATTGAGTGGAAAGGGCGTTAACTACTGATGACCCTACTCCGTGAAGACCACCTGAAACCTTGTATCCACCACCGCCGAATTTTCCTCCAGCGTGCAGAACAGTAAAGACAGTTTCCACAGCAGGTCGACCTGTTTTTTCCTGAATATCGACTGGAATACCACGCCCATCATCAACAACAGTGATCGAATTATCTGGTTCAATAAAGACTTGAATATGGCTGGCAAATCCTGCCAAGGCTTCGTCAATTGAGTTATCAACAATTTCCCAGACTAGATGGTGAAGACCTTCTTTTGAGGTTGACCCGATATACATCCCTGGACGCATACGAACAGCCTCTAAGCCCTCTAAAACTTGAATTTGACTGGCATCATAATCTTGTGCCTGCAGATTTTTGATTTCTTCTGTCATCTTATTCCTTTTTCTTACATGTCTAATACTTGTCTTAAATTCACGATACTGGTAAACAAGTGGGTTTCCAGTCCAGCAGCTTGACCTGCTTCAATATCAATCGGTCGGTCACCAATGACAAGACCAGAGCTAATCTGATACTTTTCTCTTAAATAAATCATGGACTCAGGATCTGGTTTTCTCTTAAAACCTGAGGTAGAAGTCACTACTTCTGTAAAATAGGGTGCTATAGAAGTTTTTTCTAAAATTTCCAAGACCTGATCATTTCTGTGAGAAACCAAGAAATGACGCCCGCCTTGATTTGAAATGTCTTCCAATAAGTCAGAAACTCCTTCAAATAAAATCGGGTGTTCAAGCTCTCTAGCTTCATTTTCCTTGTACTTTTCTAAAAAATGTTCTAAGTTGGGAGCGAAAGTCTCAATCGCAAAATCAGTAGAAACCTTTAAAGCTTGATAGACACTGTCATGGTCTTGTGTGATACCATACAGCGCCAACGTTTCAACAAATGCAGCTGTTGAAGTTTCATAATTATCCAGTAAAGTTCCACCTAAATCCCAGATATAATCGTGATATTTCATAGCTTTCATTATACCATTTTTTCGTTAAAAAAGCGATGATTTCCCTGAGTTTTCCACATAAAAAAACGAGAGGTTAACTCCCGTTTTATTGATTTTTACCAAAGACATCTCGATAGAGCATTCCAGTTCGTAAACTCTCTGCATCTCCGCCTAGTTGCTCCACCAACTCGTAGGCAAAGGCAAGGGCTGTTGAAGGACCCCGACTGGTTGTCAAATGTCCATCTACCACTACTGTTTCCTTGACGTATTGACCATCAAGGATTTGCTCTTGAACACCATCATAGCAAGTGTACTGCTTGTTTTTCAATACCCCTGCTTGATTGAGGGCAATTGGCGCTGCACAAATTGCTGCCAATTTCTTTCCTTTTTGCTCGAAGCTTTGCAATTCTTGAATCAAGGCCTGATTGTCACGCAAATGTGCAGAACCAGGCATCCCTCCAGGAAGGACAATCATGTCATAGTCTGATAAATCACCATCAAAGACACGATCTGCTCTGACTTGGATTGCGTGCGAACCTGTCACTTGCTCTTCAAATCCTACCATATCACAAGCGATATTGGCACGACGCAAAACATCCACAACTGTCAAAGCTTCAATTTCTTCAAAGCCCTGAGCTAACATAACGGCTACTTTAACCATGATTTTCTCCTTATTTGATTCGTTTTAATACAACCTTTTTCCGCTTGAATGGGACTTTTCCGCTCTTTTCTTCAGCTAGATTGGTCTGGTAACTCATCGATAAAAGCAATCCAACACCAATCAAATTACTAATAATAGCCGATCCTCCTTGCGAAATAAAAGGCAAGGGAATCCCAGTCAAGGGAAGTAAGCCCGTCACAGCGCCTATATTCTCAAAGATGTGGAAGAGCAACATCATAATCAAACCTGTGGAAATATAGGTATAGAATTGGTTATTTGATTTGAGAGTAATCTTCAACATACGGTAAATGAGCATGAGGTAAAGGGCAATAACAAGGACAGAACCAATAAAGCCAAAATCTTCTGCGATCACCGTGAAAATCATATCCGACTCACGAACTGGAATAAGCAGATTCGAAGCATTAAAACCTTGACCAAATAAGCCACCACTTCCAATGGCAATTTGTCCTTGAGCCTGTTGGTAAGTGGTTGTTTGGGCAAAGTCAAATGGATTGAGCCAAGCCAAGATACGGTTGATTTGGTAGGTCGGCATCCCCAATTGATGGAGAAAAGCACGACCGTCCTTACTGATAAAAATGGCTAGAAAACCAGCAATTCCTGTTACCGCAGTCACAAATACTGGAATAATAATTTTCCAAGAAACTCCTGATAGCAAAACGATTCCTGAGAAAATAGCCACAAAAACCAAAGCCGTCCCCAAGTCACTTTGAAGTGCCAAAAGAACTAGGACTGGAATAGTAAAGAGAATCATCCAGAAAATCAATAAAAAGTCCAGCGGAACTGTGCGTCTCCATTCCTTATGTTTTTGGGTAAACTGGACAATGACACGAGCCAACATGAGGATATAGGATATCTTCATAAATTCTGACGGCTGGAACAAGGTAACACCATTTACCGATACCCAGTTTTTGGCACCCGTTGATGCAACTAGGCTTGGATTATAAAAGACAATTGGCAAGACCATGAGTCCCAATCCTAAAATATACAGAAAGGGGGTCACTTTCCAAAGAAATTCAGTATTAAAGAGCATGACGATAAAACCAATCACAAGTCCCAAGGCAATCCAGGCGACCTGCTGCCCTAAAATGGGCAGAATATTGTTTGGATAATCATGACTAACAGCTATATAGATAGCCACCACGCCAATAACCAGTAGAAAAAATACTGGCAATAGCAAACTATAATCGACTCTAGAGTCGAGAGAACGTTTCATATACACTAACCTTATACTTTCATACAATACTATTTATCAAAGTTCATTTAAAAATTTATCAATAGCCTTATTAACTTCAGATTGAGCGATCGTTGTAACGCTCGCTTCTTTTGCTAGAGAAGTCACTATTTGCTTGCCGTATCGTTTTCCGACAATTCTCCTATCCAGAATGAGAGTTAAGGAACGTTGATGTTCACGTCTCATACTTCTTCCCAAAGCCTGTTTTAAACGAATAATAGCCATCGGCAATTGATAATCATAAAAGGCATTTTTCCCTTCTTGAATTAGTTCCTGATTGATCTTTTTCGTCAAGGGCTCTTGGGGATTTTGGAAAGGAAGTCTCGGTACAACTTGAATCACAAAAGGATGGCTTGAAAAATCAACTCCTTCCCAGAAACTTGCTGCACCAAGCAGGATTTGTTGTTCACCTTTTTCAAAGCGTTTCTTCAGTTGATGAACATCGCCATTTTTATATTGGGCCAGATGGCTAACTGGAAGTAAATCCGATACTGCTAAAAGCATGTCTTTGGCAGTAAATAGAACCAAAATCGGTTGTTGGAAAGTTTGAACTTTCATCAGCAAATCAGCTACCTCTTTGGCATAGACTTCTAAGGAAGTTTCTGTTACTAGAGGAAAATCTTTTACCAAGACCACTTCTTGATCCTGTTTTTTATGAGCTTTAATCTTGACAAATTTGGCTTCAGGGTAACCTAAAAGGTCTGCCAAAGAAACTCTCTGACTAATCTCAAGAGTAGCCGACACTCCCAAGACTTGACATGAATCAGGCACTAAAGAAGATAGAAGAATACGGCCTGATTTTGTAGAAGAAATCTGAATTTTCTTTTGACTCGTTTCAGTTGCTTCAAGCCAGTAATCACCTTCAGCCGTAAAATAGCGAACCAGTTCCTCAAAGCCTTCTACCTCTAATTCTGAAAAATACTGGTGGAGATTGGCCAGAGAATCTACGATATTTTTCCTAGTTTTTCCAGACTGAAATTGTTCTATCAAGTAAAGACACTCAAAGCGAATACTTTCTAATATTCGTTGTTGAATCCTGTTTTCTTCTCCTACTAAAACCTTATCAACTAAATCAATAATAGACTGGATATCGTAGGTCTGTTGAAGCAGATTTTCTAGAGCCAACAAAACTTTTTGGACTTCATCAATAATCAATAAACGGTCGCTGACAAATTCAGGATTATCTTCAAGTCTGGTTACAAGATAGGCATGATTAGTCACTAAAAGCTTGCAGGTCTCTGCTCTTTCCTGACTACGTTTCCAAAAATCTTCCGTCATAAATAAGCTCTTGGATGATAAATTCCCATCATGACGAAGGTCTCTTAGAAAATGTTGGTAACGGTAGAGCTGACCAATCTCATCCAAATCCCCGGTTTCTGTTTCTGTCAACCATACCAAGAGTTGCATTTTAAAGCGTCTAAATAAGCGATTTTCATCATTTTCCTGCAAGGAACGATAAAAGGCATCCAACTTCAGGTAATTCTGTGGCCCCTTTAAACTATGGATATCTGTATGGAATACTTCCTTAAGACGTTTACCTTCTTCTTCCATGATTTGATTTTGAAGAATCTTTGTCGGAACACTAAGAACAATCTGACGATTTTCTATTTGGGACAAAGCAGGTAAGAGATAGCCATAGGTTTTCCCAATCCCTGTCGGCGCTTGAATTAATGATACAGGCTCATCCTTCAATAGCAAGCCAACCTCTTTAGCAAAACGTTCTTGGCCTTCCCTTACTTCAAGGTTCAACAAAGAAATATTCTTAGAAAAATCTTGAGATAGTTTTCGTGACTCCAGGGGAGCTGCAATTTTCTTGAAATATAGCCCTTGAACTTCGACCAAGTCAGAAGAAGTCAGAATAGATTGGTTTCGATAAATTTCTTCAATAACCAGGTAAGACTCATATAAGAGAGCGTCAGCCATTTCCAGCAAGCGTTCCAAAAGACCTTTAGGAAGCTGAGCCATCTTATCCCGTAGAAATAAGAGTAATTCCGCGGTAGCTTGGGCATCTGAAAGGGCTGTGTGAGCGTGTTTTAGAGGAATTCCTAATTCTTGACACAAAATCGGCAAACTATATTTTTCCAGTTCTGGGAAAAAGACCTGAGCCAATTCGACCGTGTCAACACGAGGATTTCTTAGTTCATAACCTTCAAAAAATAAATTTTCCGCCAAGAGATTGGCATCAAACTGAACATTGTGGGCTACAAAAATCCCATCCTCCACCAAGTCAAAGATTTTTCTGGCAACTTGCGAAAAATCAGGTGCTTGCGCCAGACGTTGGTCTGTCAATCCTGTCAGTTCTTTGATATGAGCATCCAAGGGTTCATGTGGATTGACATCCGTCGTATAGTGATCGACAATTTTTCCATCCTCAATCACAACAATTCCCACTTGGATAATTTTAGCCTTACTACCTGTGCTAGTTGCCTCTAAATCCACCACAACATAGCGATTACTAATCGTTTTCATTATAAAAAATTATACCAAAAAAAGGGCCATTTGGCACCTGCAAACATGGGATAATTTTCAAACTCAAGAAGGTTACTTTTCTTAAAAATCCCAGCAAACAGAGCATCCTAGCCTACTTATTTTTTGAAAATGGTGAAGAAATAAGAAAAAATTGAGAGAAGAAATGTTTGCATCTTCCTTCTCTCAACTATCCATTTACTTTATTTAACCATGTCAGGATCGTAGTCATAAAATCCTGTATCAAGGAAACGGTTTTTAGGATGAAGTTTACGCACTTCTTCATCCAGCAAGAAGGCTTGGTCATGGCTAAAGTTGCCCTCTTGAATCAAGCTACGCGCTTGGATAAAGAGTTTTGCAATATCAACAAAGTTTTGACCAGGTGTATAGAGACCTTCTAATTTCCAGTGAGTAAAGCCATGCTCTACCAATTCTGTCAATTTGGTCATCAAATCAAGGTCATTGTTGGCAAAGATGTGAGTACCATGATTGTCTTCAAAAATGGAATAGTGGCTCTCTGGGTCGCTTGGTTCAGCCAAGAAGAGGTCACGTTTACGCGTCTTTTCATCATCGATATGCGTAAAGTTATAGTAGTTTTGCAAGAGTGGACGTTTAGAATGATGGATGACACTAGCACCGTAAACCAAAACTTCGGCAGGAATTTCCAAAATTTCTGGCATTTTGAAAAGTTCAGCTGATGGAATTTCACGCGCCAAAACAGCCTCAGATGCGCCAGCCTTTTGTCCCCAGAAGTTAATCTGACGACTGCTAGTCACCATGGTTGAGGCATCGTAGATAGTCTTAAATGAATAACCATCGCGATTAACCACGTAAAAAACGCCTGCATCCCCAATCGTAATGTAGTCTGTCTTGATTTCTTCCAAAAAGTCTAAGAAAGGCTTGATACGGTCCATCATATCTTGGTGCATGAGGGCATTGACTGCAACAATCAATTCCTTACCAGAATCATGAACCAGCTTAGCGATTTCACGCAATTGGTCATGACTAAAGGTTGTTGGCAGACGAAGGCCAAAATCTTTCTCACCGACATAGATACGGTCTACGCCAGCCTCGAGTAGTTGTTCAACTTGTTCAATACTTTCAGCAGTTGCTGTAATGATAATCTTTTCCATAAGAGAAATTATACCATATTTCTGGAAAATCAGCCATGCTTTGAAATTGAAAAGGGACTTTATTCTTTTTGTAACCTTTCTGTAATAATTCTCTGCTGAAAAAATGATAAAATAGGTATGTACTGTTAAGGAGAGAATAATGCCCGTAAGAAAATTACAATCCTATGAGGTAGAGTATCAAGAAGAATTAAACAATCAGGTTCCTCGCTATCAAGATTATACACCTGAAGCGCAATCTGATGTCAATCTCAAGGAAATCCTATTTTTTGTTAATATCGCTGTTTTTTGTATCTGTATTGCTATCTTTAGTTTTATCTTTTTAGCATTAAAATTCTCAACTGCTCTTGCCTTTGCCGCAGCAATCGGATCCAGCTTACTTGTTTTAAAAATTCAACGGTCTATTATCAAACGAAAACGTAGAAAATAAATCTAAAATATCGCCCCATCTGGAGCGATATTTTTATTTTTTCTTTTTCGATGGTGTGTGGATGGCAATTTTCACTTCAAAGATTGTTCCCTTTGGTTTATTATCTTTGACAGTAATGGTTCCTTTTAGGGCATCTACAATTTGCTTAGCTAGGGATAATCCTAAACCAAAACCACCTTTTTGACGGGTTCTAGCCTTGTCTACTCGATAAAAACGATCAAAAATTTTCTTCTTATCTTCTGCTGAAATACCGACTCCATTATCGGAAACTAGCAAATACAGATTACGATCAGTCGCTGAAATCATAAAATCAATTTCACCATCCTCCTCAGTATATTTGATAGCATTATCAAATAGGATGGTCATCAGTTGTTTTAGTAAAAGTTGATCTGTGACAATCGTTCGATGGATGCGATTTTCAAAACGGAAGACACGGTCATTTTCAGAAGCAATCATCTCATAGTTTGTGAAAGTCGTATTGAAAAAACTGGTTGGAACTTCTGCAAGTTCTGGCTTAATTCCATCATCTCGTCGAGCTAAGTTCAACAAGTTTGTCGTCAAAAACCGCATATTTCGGACTTCTTCCAAACTCGATGCAATGCTTTCACTCACATCCATAATGGTAGCTTCTGGCTTCCGGAAAAGGGTCTCTAAACGATTTTGCAAAACAGCAAGTGGAGTTCGTAACTCATGACTGGCATTTTCCACAAAGGACTGCTGCTTCTGCATACTCTCAAGCAGAGGCCGAACACTGACTCGAGCTAGATAAAGACTGGCAAGCAAAGACAAAATCCAGAAACTAGCCATCACGACCACAATCAATTGCTCGTGCTTTTGACTTGCCTGCTCTAACTGACTGGTATTAATCAAGACAGCAGCATACTTGATATTGGTTGAAACCGAACTGATATTGGTTTCCATCAGAATCATGCGATAGATTTCTTCCTGTCCATAGCTATTAAAAACCTGAATTTGATAGATATGGCCTAGTTCTTTCTTCTCTAGCTTAATCTTATCCAAGCCCAAAAATCGATTTCCAGAAAGGAGCTGGGTAAAATTCTTATCAAAAAGAATAACCTCCGTATTGGAACTGACATTGGGTTTTATCTCAGTCTTACTAGTATCTGAAGCGGCATTCTCTAAATCTTTAATCTCTTCTGTCGCCCTATTTACCGCAAGCTGAATAACTGCCTGAGGATTGTTACTCAAGCCATGGAGCGTATCATCCACAGAAGTATAGAGACTCGAGTGCATGACCTGCAAAATAATCAGAGTCATGGTAGAGAAAATCAGGGTGAAGACACCAAAGTTGCGGATAAAGTAACTAAAGTCATCCGCATACCATGTTTTTTTTAGTTTACTGAACATCTTTTAAAATATACCCAACACTGCGCAAGGTTTGCAAATTCTCTGCAAAAGTGGTTCCTTTTAATTTCTTACGGACTTTTGAAACATAGACTTCGACAACCGAAATCGTTGTATCACTATCAAATCCCCATAGACGGTCAAAAATCTGAGTCTTAGGCAGAATAACATTTTGATTTTGAAGGAAATAAACTAGTAAATCGAATTCTTTCCCCAGCAATTCGACAGGAGTATCTTCGACTTTAACGGTATTGGTTGACAAATTAACCGCGATATTTCCATAAGTCAAGGTATTTTCATTAAACTTACCTGAACGTTTGAGAAGGGCCTGAATCCGCATTTTGAGTTCTTCTAGGTAGAAAGGTTTGGTCAGATAATCATCCGCTCCCAACTCAAATCCATGTCCCTTGTCATCCAAACTTTCCTTGGCAGTCATGATCAGAACCGGGGTCGTAATTCCCTTTTCACGCAATTCTTTCAAGACTTGGAAACCATTTTTTTCTGGCAACATCAAATCGAGCAAAATCAAGTCATAGACGCCACTCTCAGCTTCGTAGAGACCTTCTTCTCCATCAAACACCTGCATGACATCCGCAAAATCGTCTAAAAAGTCAAATACTGAATTTGACAGGCCTAGGTCATCCTCAACTAATAAGATTTTTATCATGAGAAACTCCTCCTTATTAAAACCATTATACCAAATTTGCCTTAAAAAAAACTCAACTCTCTGCATTTTACATGAGATAGCTGAGTTTTCTTTTATTTAGTCTTGATTAGTTAGTTCCGTATTGAAGAACAACTGCTTCCACTGCAGCTTTTTCACGGTTAATCAAGTCAACACGCGCTGCAATTTCCTTGATTCCCATACCGATGTTACGGCTAAGAGCAAGGTCAGAAAGTTGTGGCTCAAAGAACTCCTTGTATTCCGCCAAGCGTTGTTCTGTCTTAAATACATGGGCAGGAAGAATAACAAAGCTATCAAAGCTCATATCTCCTCCAAGAGCTGCCTTAATCCAAGCCCAGTTTTCACGCGCCCAAGACCAAGCTGTTTCCTGAGTTGCTTGATGGTTTAAGAACTGGAAGTACCAAGCAGACAAGTCTTGTGGTTTGACCACAAATTTGTCCTTCCAAGAAGCAATCAAGGTTTGGATATTGTCCGCATCTTTACTGTAGGCAAGAGCGGCTGCCAACTGACGTTTAAAGACTGCATCTGTTGCGTGCGTATAAGTATCAAGATAAAGTGCTAACAAGTCTTTAGTCTCATGATGTTTCATCTCATTGATCAGAACTTGTGAGCGAATAGCTGCTGGAAGTCCTGCAAGATTCTCCTTGTGAGCTGCGAAGATTTGGCTAGCAACTTGACTAGCTTCTGCATCATTTGAGCGAATCATCATAGAAATGGCCAACTGACGAACCAATTCATCCTCATCTGATTCTCCATCTTTAGCTTCAAAACCAAGACGGTCATAGTTGTGACGAGCCAATTTAGCAACTAGTGCTTTGAAGGCTGTTTCAGCTTCTGTTCCTTCGTCGATAAAGCGTTCAAGGGCAGAAATCACTTGAGAAACAGCTGAAACCACAAGGTAAGACTCTTCCTTAGCAAGTTTATCAAGGACTGGAAGCAAATCAGCATAAGAAATGTGCCCTGCTTCAGCAAGCAAGCGACGTTCTTGGACGATTTGCAGTTTGCTTGTGTTATCAAGCTCAACTAGGTCTGCAAGAACTGCATCTAACAAATCTCCTTGATAGTCTGTAATGTAGTGGGCTGTATTTTCAGTGTTGAGACGAAGAGCTCCTTCATTTTCAGCAAGAAGAGCTGCGTAGCCAGGGATTTCGATACTTTCAGTTTCAAGTGTATCTGGCAATCCTTTCCAGTTGCTGTTGAGTGGCACTACCCAGAGGCGATTCTTGTCTTCGTGCTCACCGATGAAGAATTGTTTTTGTGAAATCTTCAAGACATCATTTTCAACTTTAACAGTAAGTACTGGGTAACCAGGTTGTTCCAACCAAGAATCCATGAAGGCTGCGACATCACGTCCTGACGCTTGACCAAGGGCATCCCAAAGGTCACGACCAATCGTGTTGCTGTACTGATGTTTTTCAAAGTAAGCGTGCAAACCTTTGGCAAAATCTGCATCACCTAGCCAACGACGAAGCATGTGCATGAGGCGACTTCCTTTGGCATAGACAATAGCTCCGTCAAAGAGCGTATTGATTTCATCTGGATGTTTGACTTCGACGTGAACAGACTGCACGCCATCCGTCGCGTCACGTTTCAAGGCAGACGGAACACCACCTGTTTGGAAATCTTCAAAGATATTCCAGCTTGGCTCGATAGCATCCACACAGACATATTCCATCATATTAGCAAAACTTTCATTGAGCCAAAGGTCATCCCACCATTTCATAGTAACGAGGTTCCCAAACCATTGGTGAGCCAACTCATGTGCCACAACTAGAGCAACTTGTTGACGGCTGGCAAAAGTTGAGTTCTCATCGACAACTAAGTAAACTTCACGGTAGGTTACGAGACCCCAGTTTTCCATAGCACCAGCTGAGAAGTCAGGAAGGGCGATGTGGAGAGATTGAGGGATTGGATACTTGACTCCGTAGTAATCTTCGTAAAACTCGATTGAGCGAACGGCAATGTCCAAAGAGAAATCAAGATTAGATAGTGGGTGGGCTTTGGTTGAGTAGACACCTACAAGGGTACCGTTTTTAGTTTTAGCGGTCACACCTTGCAAATCACCAGCAACAAAGGCCAACAAGTAAGAAGACATGCGAGGTGTTGTTTCAAACTTCCAGATACCTGTTTCCTTACGGTTTTCAACTTCGATCTCTGGCATGTTAGACAAGGCCAATTCACCTTCTGCTTGATCAAAACGTAAAGAGAGGTCAAAAGTTGCTTTAGCTTCTGGCTCATCCACACATGGAAAGGCTTCGCGCGCAAAATGGCTCTCGAACTGAGTAGACAAGACTTCCTTCTTCACTCCATCAACTGTGTAGTATGAAGGGTAAATCCCTGTCATGTTATCTGTGATTTTTCCTGAAAAGGCAAGAACCACTTCAACTTTACCAGCCTCAGCCAATTCGATATGAAGGGCTTCATTGTCATGGTCAACTGTAAATGGACGAGCTTGACCTGCAACTTCTACAGAAACGATTTCCAAGTCTTTTTGATGAAGGGAAATACGGTCACTCTGTGCTTGACCAGTGATGGTCACCTTCCCAGAAAACGTCTTGGTCTCACGACTCAAGTCTAAAAATAAATCATAATGTTCAGGAACAAATTGTTTAATAAAATGTTCAACTGCTTGCATAGTTTTCTCCTATCTAAGTTTAAGAGCTAGGGCTCTTCTTCAAACAAACTTATTATATCATGTTTTGCCTAAGAAAAAAGGATTGGACGGTAATTTCCAAAACTTTCTTCCTTCTGCAGCCTAAAGTGGGTAGACCTTGCGAAATTCTTCTAAAACAATCTTGGTGTCAGGTGTAAAAGTTAGTCCTGCCTCCCTCATCCACTCGGTGAAACAGTCTTCATGAACCTGGCGCCAATATGCTAAAGATTTGTCTCCCTCACCTTCTTTGAAGGCATGGTCAGCAGAAACTTGATGAAAGGGCTGAACAGAAACCTTTGTAATTTCGATAATACAGACAGCCTGATTTTGACTATCTAAAATGACATCGAAGGTCCCTTCTTGCGGAAGGGATTCATCTTCTAGTGCGTAGAGGTCATAAGCCGACGCTGTTGCTGTCTTTTCGCCTTTAAACACCAAATCCGCTAAAAGGTCTGGTTCCACTCCAAAAGTCCAAGCATCGATTTCATCTCCGATAGAAGGATTGATTTGCTTGTATTTATTCCACATTTCTTGAGGTGTCATGGGTTGCTCCTTTGTAATTTTTTACTTACTTCTTTTACACGTTTGAGGTGGTCTGGATGGTCAATCTCTAAATCAAAAATCTCTGGAATAGAACTATAGTGGATAATACACTTGATCCCCATCAGATTCATTTTTTGTATGAAGGAAGCATTCAAATAACCTGCCACAGCAAAGTCAATCTTTTTCATCCTTGCTTTATCCTGCATCTGTCTCAGCATATCTAACATAATGGGACTTTCCATATCATGCCATTGACTGTTTCTCACAGTCGCAAAAACAAAAGAAGTCAAATCATTCATTCCAACTACAATTTTTGAAATGCCCGTTTCCATTATTCTATCAAAGTCAAAATAAGCTGACGGTAATTCAATCATTGTGCCAATTTTTCCAGTGAAACCATGCTCACGTAATACTATAATAGCTTGCTTTAACTGCTCAGCATCATTCACAAAAGGAAAAATAACAGACAAATTGGGATTGGTTTGATAAACTTCTGTAACGACATTTGCTTCATCCTGAAATTCATCTGGACACGCCAGCAAACGCCTAGTTCCTCTATAACCAAACAAAGGATGACGTTCGTCAAAATGCTGTTTAGTTCCCTCTAAACAATTGGCTTCTGTATTCGTTAATTCAGAAAAACGATACCAGACCTCCTCATCTGAATACAAGGAACAAATAGTGTCTAGATAATCTTTTACAAATTGCTGACAACTTGGTAATAGTATATTTTGATTGATCTCTCTCAACAAATATTCCCCACGAATCATTCCAATGTGGTGAAATACTTGAGGATAAACTTTTTCAAGAATTTTTTCTCCACTAAGAGCAAGTTGGTTTTTCATCATTCACCTTCCAATTCATATACAAGGTCTTGTCCAGTTCTGAAAATCCTAATAATTCAGACTTAACCTTCAAGACTAGTGGCGATGCATTTTCTTCTGTGATTTCTTGAATATCCATCCAAATATATCCTAGTGAATCATTCGCACCATCAGACACAGCTTCAGAAATCGTAACTTGAGGTGCACTCTCATTCATTTCAACATCATACAAGGCCATGACATGGTGAACCATAAAATTTTTTAACTCTTCCCTGACGAAAACATCGTAGATTCGAGGATTAGAGTAGCTTCTAACAGTAAATCCCGTCTCTTCCATAACTTCTCTAGTCAGCGTTTCCGTCAGTCCTTCACCAAGTTGCTGACTGCCTCCAGGTAGATCATACCGATGTTGATAAGTGCCTCTCGTTTTTTCAATGCAGAGTAACTTCCCATTTTCAAAGCAAACAGCGTAGACTCCAAAGTGTCTTTTGATTTTCATCAACTCCTCCTATTTCAAAGACCATCCGCCATCTATTGTCAAGATTTGTCCCTGCATGGCAGATGCCTTTCCACTGGCTAAAAAGAAACTGACTTCTGCCACTTCCTCTGGTTCAATCCAGCGCTTGATTGGTGTTTCACTAGCTACCCAGTCAGCCAATCCACCTGGCTCAAAATCCGCAGCGGTCATAGCTGTCTTGACTGCTCCTGGAGCGATACCAAATACCTGAATCCCAGCTTCAGCATAGTCTAGAGCCAACTGCTTGGTAAATCCAGCCAAAGCATGCTTAGAAGAAGTATAGGCGTGACCACCACCGCCTGCTAGATTAGAAGCGATAGAGCACATATTGATAATAGTCCCTTTTTTATTCTCCAACATTTTGGTCAAATAATACCGAGTCAACTCTACTGGAGTAACGTAGTTGATTTCAAAAATCTCTTGAATTCCCTGCGCCGTTTGTTCCAAAAGTGGTTTGTAATCATCCAAAACTCCAGCAGTATTACACAAAACATCCACCTGAGGACACCAGTTAAAAATAGGTTCTAAGTCCAATGTCAAATCTCTCTGTAAAAAGTGGAAATCACCCTCTAAGAGTGGATCTTCACCCTGGTCAACTCCATAAACTTGATAGCCCTTCTCTAAAAAGAAGCGAGCTTGAGCCAGACCAATCCCTGAACTAACGCCTGTAATGAGTACACATTTAGTCATGCACTTCTACCCAATCCATCGCCAAAACATCACAAGGTGTCGGACTCCACATGGAAAAACCTTCTCCTTCTCCAGACACGTTGATTAGGAAATAGGGCGTCACTTCAAGTGCAATCCCGTTTTGTTCAATAGTGTCAAAGAGTTGGACATAGTTTTCAGCACCTCCCCAACCAGTACGTACATATTTTTTCTTAGCCTTTAACCCAGGTAGAATTTCTTCAAATGTCATGTTTATCTCCTTTAATATCAATAATTCTTCCCTTCATTATAACAAAAAAACCGCTTTAAAACGGCTTTTTGACTGTGATTTATTTACATCTGCTTCTACTTACGGCAAATTATTCCCTGCTGCAAGATAAATTTCATACCATTCTTTTCTTGTTAAGCTAAAGTTTGCCGCTTGGCTAACTTCTCTCAAGTGCTTAGGATTGGTTGTTCCTACCACTGCCTGCATTTTGGCTGGATAACGCAATATCCAAGAAATGGCAATAGTTGAAGGGGTTACTCCATATTTAAAAGCTAAACGATCAAGTACTTGATTCAAAGCTTGAAATTTCTCATTGCCAACAAAATTCCCTTTAAAATATCCGAACTGCAAGACTGACCAGGCCTGGATAACCATGTCATTTAATTTGCAGTATTCAAAGACACTTCCATCACGCAAAGCTGCCTTGTTGCCTTCCATATTGACATGAAATCCTGCTTCAAAACTAGGTGTGAAAGCTGCACTTAATTGTAATTGATTGATAGATAGAGGTTGTTTGACTTCTTTCTTCAGCAATTTCATCATCATAGGATTTTGATTAGAAACTCCAAAATCTCGAACCTTACCTTGTTTATAAAGAAGATCAAAGGCTTCTGCTACTTGGTCAGATTCCATCAAAGCATCTGGCCGATGAAGAAGCAAGCTATCTAAATGATCAATCTTCAATCTTTGCAAAATTCCGTCTACAGATTTTATAATATAGTCCTTAGAAAAATCAAAATAGGTAAATTCTTCCATGCGAATGCCACATTTGGACTGAATCCACATCTCTTCTCTTAAATCTGGACGATTTTTTAGGACAAGACCTAACAGTTCTTCACAACGACCACGACCATATATATCAGCCAAGTCGAAAGCATTGATTCCAACAGAAAGTGCTGTTTCTACAAGCTCTTCAACTTCTTTTACAGACTTATCTTTTATTCTCATCATTCCGAGAACAATTTCTGATAATTCTTTGTCATCTTGACCAAGAGTTATGTATCTCATCAAATTTTTCTCCTTTAATTTCTAACATTCTTCCCTTCATTATAACAAAAAACCGCTTTGCAACGGCTTTTTGACTATATTTCACTCCATTTTATCTTCTTAAACCCACGGAAAAAGAGAAAGATACCAATAAAGAGAACAGCTAAAGGAATGAATTTTGTAAGGAAAACATTTGAAATTCCCATCCACTCATAGTAACGAAGCAGAGAACCTACAATAAGGTGGGCAATAATCATACTAACAAATGGACGAAAAATCGGTTCTTTCCAATTCCAAATACTGATGACTAGGGAAATCGTAAAGACAGACAAACTATCCCAGGGAGCAGGAAGATAAAAGGCTCCTTCTTGTATGAAACTTCCCATTCCTACATATCCCAGAATAACTAGCAGAACAAGAATCCCAACGACAATATAGGTGCCAATTTTCATTTTAGGAGAATCTTTGACTAAGCCCCAACGTAAGATTGTGGCCACAAGAGCAAATCCAATCAGAAAAAGAAGAAGTTGCCCTAAAAAAGTAAGCAAATTGACGGTTAAGAGAGGACCTTTAGAAAAATCACTTAGTAGTTGATAATAACGTAATACCGCTAGGACAAAAATTGGTGTTAAAAGGGACTCCTTGATAGAACTGCGTGGTGCTTCCTTGAGAATCTCTTTCATTATTTTTTTAGGATTCTTACCTAGATAATCCTCTGCACTCATGCCATCTCGTTCTGCTTCTGAGAAATCAAGCATCATCACATAGATCTGCTCTCTGAGATAGTCCTCATCATAGAGAAATCCAGCAAGATTAAAACTATCCCACAGGTCCTCAAAATACTGCTGATTCTCCTCAGAAAACTCATGCAACAAAGCGTTTGTTTCTTCATAATACTTCATTCTCTTCATGGTTTAACCCCCATTCTTAATCCCTTCAACTTTTTGACTCAAATCGTCCCATTGTTGCCAAAAGACTGAGACACGCTCTTCTCCTTCTTTGGTTAACGAAAAATACTTCCGATCTGGACCATCTGGCGACGGGCGCATGTCGCCTCTTATCCATTGATTTTTTTCTAACTTTTGCAACAAAGGATAAATAGTGCCTGGAACGATAGTATCAAATCCAGCCTCTCTCAAAGTCTGAACCAACTCATAACCATATCGCTCTTTTTGACCAATCATATCCAAGACACAACCTTCAAGAATACCTTTTAATAGCTGAGTTTCCTTCATCCCTTCCCCCCGCTTACCTATTTTGTAATACCTACTAGTAGCTTCACCTATAGTATACTATTTTTATACTAGTTTGTAAAGCATAATAGTTAATGCTCTTCGAAAATCTCTTCAAACCACATTAGCATCGCCTTAGGATATATATGTGACTGACTTCGTCAGTCTTATCTCCAACCTCAAAACAGTGTTTTGAGCTGACTTCGTCAGTTCTATCCACAACCTCAAAACCATGCTTTGAGCTGACTTCGTCAGTTTCATCTACAATCTCTAAGCAGTTCTTTGAGCAACCTGCGGCTAGCTTCCTAGTTTGCTCTTTGCTTTTCATTGAGTATAAATAAAAAACAGAACTAGCCTGAACTAGTCCTGTCTATTTTTACCCAATCACACTTCCATTTGGTACAGCTGGATCAACTGTTAGAAGGGTTAATTGTCCATCATGTTCAGCTGAGAGAATCATCCCTTGGCTGACATATTTTTTCATCATCTTGCGTGGTTTAAGATTGGCAACGATTTGGACTTTCTTACCAACCAATTCTTGTTCGTTTGGATAGTACTTGGCAATTCCTGAAAGGATTTGACGGTCTTCTCCATCACCAGCATCTAGGCGGAATTGAAGCAACTTATCAGAACCTTCCACTTTGGAAACTTCTTTAACTTCTGCAACACGAATTTCAACCTTGTCAAAGTCCTCAAACTTGATTTCTTCCTTGTTTAGTTTGAGTTCAACTTCATCTGGATTCCATTCTTTTTCGACCGCAGATTTGTTGCCTTCCATTTGTTCCTTGATATAGGCGATTTCTTCTTCCATATCCAAACGTGGGAAGATTGGTGTTCCCTTAGCAACTACAGTCACACCTGCAGGGAAATCAATCAATTTCAAGTTCTCAAGGCTCGCTACTTCTTCCAATCCAAGTTGAGTCATGACCGCACGACTGGTCTCCATCATAAACGGTTCAATCAAGTGGGCTACGACACGAAGGCTGGCTGCCAAGTGGCTCATAACGCTTGCTAATTGGTCACGAAGTACTTCATCCTTAGCCAAGACCCACGGAGCAGTCTCGTCAATGTATTTATTAGTACGAGAGATAAGCGTCCATACTGCTTCTAGGGCACGTGGGTAGTCAACTGCTTCCATGTGTGTATGGTAATCAGCTATTGATTCAGCAGCTACTTGAGCAAGAGCATGGTCAAATTCTGTCACTCCCTCTACATAGGCTGGAATTTGCCCATCAAAGTACTTGTTAATCATAGAAACGGTACGGTTGAGGAGGTTTCCGAGGTCATTTGCCAATTCATAGTTGATACGGCCGACATAGTCTTCAGGAGTGAAGGTTCCGTCTGAACCAACTGGAAGACTACGCATGAGGTAGTAACGAAGTGGATCTAGTCCATAACGTTCTACTAGCATTTCAGGGTAAACGACATTTCCTTTAGACTTAGACATTTTTCCGTCTTTCATGACAAACCAACCGTGGGCAATCAAACGGTCTGGTAATTTGATATCTAACATCATAAGAAGGATTGGCCAGTAGATTGAGTGGAAACGAAGAATATCTTTTCCTACCATATGGAAGACAGTCCCATTCCAGAACTTGTCAAAGTTACCATGTTCGTCTTGACCATAGCCAAGCGCTGTCGCATAGTTCAGAAGGGCATCAATCCACACGTAGACAACGTGTTTTGGATTAGATGGTACTGGAACACCCCATGTAAAGGTTGTACGAGAAACTGCCAAATCTTCTAAACCTGGCTCGATGAAGTTGCGAAGCATTTCATTGAGACGACCATCTGGAGTGATGAACTCAGGATGAGCTTTGAAAAATTCTACCAAACGGTCTTGGTATTTGCTGAGGCGAAGGAAGTATGATTCTTCAGAAACCCATTCAACCTCGTGTCCTGATGGAGCAATACCACCCGTTACATTTCCAGCTTCATCACGGAAGACTTCTGCTAGCTGGCTTTCTGTAAAGAATTCCTCATCTGAAACTGAATACCAGCCAGAATATTCACCCAAGTAAATATCATCTTGAGCAAGCAAGCGTTCAAAGACCTGCGCCACTACTTTTTCGTGGTAGTCATCCGTTGTACGGATGAATTTATCATAAGAGATGTCTAGTAATTGCCAGAGTTCTTTGACTCCAACTGCCATTCCATCAACATAAGCTTGTGGTGTAATCCCAGCTTCTTCTGCTTTTTGTTGAATCTTTTGACCATGCTCATCAAGACCTGTCAGATAAAAGACATCGTAGCCCATGAGACGTTTGTAACGAGCTAGGACATCACAGGCGATGGTTGTGTAGGCAGAACCGATATGAAGTTTACCAGATGGATAGTAAATCGGCGTTGTAATATAAAAATTCTTTTCAGACATAATTTTTCCTTTCCAGGCAAATGAAACCTGTTTTTCTAACACTTCATTATATCACATTTTTAGTGATTTTCGATAGGGAAATCCATACAAAAACAAGATAGACAAGCGTCCATCTTGTTGATCTTATTCATAACGGAGTGCTTCGATTGGATCAAGCTTAGACGCCTTATTGGCTGGCAAGACCCCAAAAACTATACCCACGCTAGCCGAAACCGCAAGGCTAAATAGGGCAACTGGGATTGATACTCCAACCTCTATACCCGCAATCAAACCTTGCAATAGCAAACCTGCTAAGGCAGTTAAACCACTTGCAATTGTCAATCCAATTAAGCCACCTAGCAAGGTCAAAATCATAGATTCAATCAAAAACTGAATTAAAATATTGGCACGCGTTGCACCCAAAGCCTTACGGAGACCAATCTCACGAGTACGCTCCGTCACCGAAACCAGCATAATGTTCATAACGCCAGTTCCTCCAACAAAGAGAGAAATCCCTGCAATGGCACTAATAATCGTCGTCATAAAACTAAACGATTGTTGAACTTCTGCAAATACAGCTGACTCATCTGCCACTTGATATTCTCCCTGTTGCAAGCCAGCAAGCTCTGTCATTTTTCGTGCTAATTCTGGCCCCAGAGTTTGAGTCAAACTTGTGTCATTCACTCGAAAGACAATATTAGCTATTTCATCTACATTAAAATTCGCAGCAAGGGAGATATTTGTGGTAATAGGCAAGCCGCCAAGACCATATATTTTTGAATTTTTAGATTCTGGGCTAGTATAAACACCAATGACTCGATAACTAAAACCATTAACTTCTACAACCTTGTTAATAGCCTCTTGAGGAGATCCAAATAGACTAATGGATAATTCTTCATCAAGCAAAATGACACTTGCAAATTCTTTGAAATCTTGTTCTCTAAGGCTACGACCTGCAAGAATTTCATTGTTAACAGCCTCCATATAAGTTCTGTTTCCACCTGTCAAATTGGTATTTTCAACCTTTTTATCTTTATAAGTCAAGATGGCGTTCGTTGAGTTGGTTACATAGTAATTATCCACTCCCTTCAGTTTGGCTGCCTCCTTGACCCAAGATTCTTGCGGTTTTGGTGGTTCAACATGAACTTCCTCTTCTTTTCCAGAAACCGTAAAAGCTGATTGTTTCTGAGTAAAAGATCCATCTTTACTTTTTTTAGAAGAGAAAAAGACACTGATATTTTTTTGAGATCTGGTCATATTTTTATTGAGCTGTCGAGACATGGAATCACCCAGAGCCATAATCACAACAACCGATGAAACACCGATAATAATCCCAATCATGGTAAGCAAAGAACGCATCTTGTGAGCCATAATAGATGAAAAGGCAAATTTCAGATTCTGCATCTTAGTTTTCCTCCTTTTCTAACTGAGCACTGTCAGACGAAATAACTCCATCCCGAATGACAATCTGGCGTTTAGCATAAGCAGCGATTTCAGGCTCATGCGTTACCATAATAATTGTTTTTCCTTCATTATTCAGTTCAACTAATAATTGCATGATTTGGTTACCTGTTTTGGTATCCAAGGCTCCTGTCGGTTCGTCCGCTAGGATAATAGAAGGATTGTTTACCAAGGCACGCGCAATAGCTACACGTTGCTTTTGACCACCAGATAATTCCGAAGGTAAATGGTGACTTCGTTCTGTCAATTCAACCTTATCTAGATATTCCTCAGCTAACTTGCGCCGTTTTGAAGCTGAAACTCCTGCATAAATCAAGGGCAATTCTACATTTTGCAGAGCATTGAGTTTGGATAGAAGAAAGAACTGCTGAAAGACAAATCCGATTTGTTTGTTGCGGACCTTGGCTAGTTGTTTTTCACCAAGTCCAGCCACTTCTTGACCTTCAAGATAATACTCTCCACTGGTTGGTGTATCCAACATGCCAATCGTATTCATCAGCGTAGACTTACCAGAACCAGATGGTCCCATGATGGCAACAAATTCACCCTCATTCACTTCTAGGTTGATATTTTTAAGAACCTGCAGTTCTTGGTCACCGTTACGGTAGCTTCTGCAGATATTTTTTAGACTAATTAGTTGCTTCATCAGCCTTCACCTCTTTTCCTTCCTCTAGAGAAGACGTTGGGTTACTGATGACCTTGACTCCATTTGTAAGACCTGAAGTAATTTCTTGGTTGTCTGCATCAGCATTTCCCAAACCAACTTCCACTTTCTTGGCCTTTTTCTGCTCGTCAAGCACCCAGACATAGTTCTTATCATTTTCAGTCACAATACTTGTTAGAGGAACCAAAATAGCTTTACTCTTATTCTTGACCTCAACACTTACTGAGAATCCTTGTTTCAAATCACCGATTTCACTTGTAACATCGATGGTATATGGATATTTAGAACCAGAATTACCACCTGCTGCGGCAGTAGCTGCACTTGCTGCTTCACCATTGTTTTTAGGGTAGTCAGAAATGTAGCTAATCTTACCAGTCCAGCTCTTATCTTGGTAAACTTTAGAAGTAAAGGTTACTTCTTGTCCTACAGAGAGGTTAGCAAGGTTATATTCAGATAGTTCCCCCTTAACTTGCAAGTTTTCATTGCTAACGACATGAACTACCACCTGGCTAGCTCCAGTTGGAGATTTAGAAACATTACGGTTGACTTCGACCACAGTTCCCTCTAAGGTACTGAGAACCGTCATTGCATCCAACTGACTTTGAGCCTTGCTTAATTGCGCTGCTGCATCTGCACGAGCATCACGAGCATCACCTAATTGTGCATCAATAGATGACACTGAATTTCCTGAGACTGGAGCTGGAGTTTGGGCTGCAGCTCCTTCGCCTCCTGCTGGTGTTGGCAACTGTGGAGTCGGAGCTGAAGCGGCTTCATTTCGCGCTTGGTTGAGTTCGTTGATATGACGATCTGCCTTAGCTACTGCTCGACTCGCTGAATCATAGGCCGCCTGCGCTTCTGAACTACTGTACTTGACTAAAGCCTGCCCTTCGCTGACCTTATCGCCCACAGAAACAAGGATTTCATCTAAATCTCCCTTACTAGCATCAAAATAAACATACTGTTCATTTTTTGCCGTTACTGTCCCTGATAATAAAACGGAGGATGCCACGCTTCCTTCCTTGGCAACAACAAGATGAGTAGCCTCATCTTTTACAGCAGTCTGAGAAGGTTGTCTAAAGAGCAAAATGCCCCCAGCACCCAATACAACTACACTCGCAGCACCAATTGCTGCATACAATTGCCACTTTTTAGCTTTACCATTCTTTTTCATAATGAAACTCCTTTTTGATTTAAAGTTCTTAACAATATTATACAAAAATTATCAATTTGAAACAATAACATTTCAGAACGAAATAATGACATTTCAGGATTTAATTATTGTTCGGAATTTTTGTTTAGCTATTGTACTAGATATATAATACACTTTATTTTTATTTTTTGCAAGCCTTTTCTTTAAATTTTTTGAACGTAGCAGATTTTTGCAATCACATCAAAAAAAAGATAGAATATGACTATCAAAAAATGACACTCTACTATTTAAAAGAGTACAAAGGAGTTTTCAATGAGAGAATACGATATCATTGCTATCGGTGGAGGTAGTGGAGGAATTGCCACCATGAACCGTGCCGGTGAACATGGAGCCAAAGCAGCCGTTATTGAGGAAAAGAAACTAGGTGGAACCTGTGTCAACGTCGGTTGTGTTCCTAAAAAAATCATGTGGTACGGGGCACAAATTGCTGAAACTTTCCATCAATTTGGAGAAGACTACGGCTTTAAGACTACTGATCTTAACTTTGACTTTGCAACCCTACGTCGTAATCGTGAAGCCTACATTGATCGCGCTCGTTCTTCTTATGATGGCAGTTTTAAACGCAACGGTGTAGACTTGATTGAAGGTCATGCTGAATTTGTAGATTCTCATACTGTCAGCGTAAATGGTGAACTGATTCGTGCTAAACATATCGTGATTGCTACAGGTGCCCATCCAAGTATTCCAAATATTCCTGGTGCTGAGCTAGGTGGCTCTTCTGATGATGTATTTGCCTGGGAAGAACTTCCAGAGTCAGTTGCCATTCTAGGCGCTGGTTATATCGCCGTTGAATTGGCTGGCGTGCTCCACACTTTTGGTGTCAAGACAGACCTCTTTGTTCGTCGCGATCGTCCTTTGCGTGGTTTTGATTCCTATATAGTTGAAGGTTTGGTCAAGGAAATGGAAAGAACAAACTTGCCACTTCATACTCACAAAGTCCCTGCCAAGTTAGAAAAAACTACTGACGGCATTACCATTCATTTCGAAGATGGTACTAGTCACACAGCTAGCCAAGTTATCTGGGCTACTGGTCGCCGTCCAAACGTTAAGGGCTTGCAACTTGAAAAAGCTGGAGTAACTCTGAACGAACGTGGCTTTATCCAAGTGGATGAATATCAAAATACTGTTGTTGAGGGAATCTACGCTCTAGGTGATGTAACAGGCGAAAAAGAACTAACTCCAGTTGCTATCAAGGCTGGACGTACTTTGTCTGAACGTCTCTTTAACGGCAAAACAACTGCTAAAATGGACTACTCAACTATTCCAACCGTTGTCTTTTCACACCCTGCTATCGGAACGGTTGGATTGACCGAAGAGCAAGCTATTAAAGAATACGGTCAAGACCAAATCAAGGTTTACAAATCAAGCTTCACTTCTATGTACTCTGCTTGCACTTGCAACCGTCAAGAAACACGTTTCAAATTGATCACAGCTGGTCCCGATGAAAAAGTTGTCGGACTTCATGGAATTGGCTATGGTGTTGATGAAATGATTCAAGGATTTGCTGTTGCTATCAAAATGGGAGCAACCAAGGCTGACTTTGATGCAACCGTAGCGATTCACCCAACTGCATCTGAAGAATTTGTAACCATGCGTTAATCGAAACAAAAGAAGCTGATACAAATGTGTCTGCTTCTTTTTTGATGATTTACGAAATGATGAAAACAACTTACCCAGTCAGCAAATCGGCTGTTACAGTTGTTGTTACCTTATTTTTAAAAATTGGTTGACAATAATTCTCCTACGAGTATAATTGTTACTATACATTAGAAAAGAGGTTAACTATTTTGAAAAAAGCTCACGTTTATGCTATCCCTGCTATTGGGGCTGCTCTCATTGCTGTATTGGCACAAATCAGTCTTCCAATTGGGCCTGTTCCCTTCACTCTACAAAACTTTGCAATCGGCTTGATTGCTACTGTCTTTAGACCGAGAGAGGCTGTACTTTCTGTCGGACTCTATCTTCTTCTAGGTGCCATCGGGCTCCCTGTTTTTGCAGGAGGGGGAGCAGGATTGCAGGCGTTGGTTGGTCCTACTGCAGGTTATCTTTGGTTTTATCTTGTCTACTCTGGACTTACCTCTTCTCTAACTAACAGCAAGAGTGGAGTTGTCAAGATTTTTCTTGCAAACCTCTTGGGTGATGCCCTTGTCTTTGTCGGCGGGATTCTAAGCTTGCATTTCCTAGCTGGAATGGCATTTGAAAAAGCTCTTGTGGTGGGGGTTCTTCCCTTTATCATTCCTGACCTTGGTAAAATTATTGCTATTAGTTTTATTAGCCGTCCACTACTTCAACGCCTTAAAAATCAGGCTTACTTTACTAACTAAAAAAGGATATCGAGTTGTCATGACTCAGTATCCTTTTCTTTCATTTTGAAAACTTATACTCAATGAAAATCAAAGAGAAAACTAGGAAGCTAGCCGCAAGCTGTACTTGAGTACGGCAAGGCGAAGCTGACGCGGTTTGAATTTGATTTTCGAAGAGTATTAATTGCCTTTAAAGGCATCCACCATCGTTTGAAATTCTTCATTTGAGAGGGTAATCCCTTTACCCATTTTAGTGTGGTCTGGACTCCAAGCACGAATATCAAACTTAGCAGGAGCACCATTAAAGCTCACACGGTTGATTTCCTTGGTCCAACCTTTTTCGTTTTCAGAAAGAGTCAATAAGTGCTCTTCGATTTCAAATGTAAATTCTGCCATTTTCTTCTCCTTTTTTAGCTTTCATTAGTTTATTCGTAAAATCTTGTAGATTTTAGGAAAATTTTATATAATATTGATATAAAAGAAGGGAGGCCAATATGAGACATAAATTCCAGCAAGTTCTAGATAAAATACATGACTTTTTAAATGGACATGACCAACCTGACCAGACTGAAACCAACTCCCTTACAGCCACTATTGAAGAGGCTATCCAGAAGCAAACCGCTGTTCACCTTATCTTGTCTGAGACAAGTTTTACAGGTGACATCATCAAATATGATCAGCAACGCCAGCAAATTATCGTGAAAAATTTTGCCAAAAATGTAAGCCGTATTATCCGTATAAGCGATATTCAACGCCTGCGATTTGTCCCTTCAACCGTCCAAACAGCCCAAAAAAATAGATTTAAGAAAGAGTGAGATGGAGTTGCTTCATCCCACTCTTTTTTCTTAGCGAACTTGTTCAAAATGTAAATGAACGGCAATATGATCTCCATAGCCACTTCTTTCCAAGTCACGTTGTAGACGATAGGAAATGTAGTGTTCTGCAATGGTAATGTAACCTGCACCCAGTAAACGATGTTCAACCATAGACTGAATCATGCTAATAGTAGCACGTTCTACCTTTGCCTCTTCCAAGTCCAAAACCACTTTCTTAGTGACTTGTGCAAGGTTTTGACGCAAATCATCTGTCAATACATAGACAGTCTGGGCTGCCTTTAAAATAGCTTGGTAAATCTTATCTGGATTAAATTCAGCAATTTCTCCATCACGTTTGATTACTTGCATAGGTTTCTCCTTTATTCTTTGTTTTCTTTGATTTCTGCTAGCATTTTTTCTTCTTCTGCTGTCAGTTGATAATGTTCAAGCAAATCTGGTCTGCGCTCGTAGGTTTTCTTTAAACTCTCATACAATCGCCACTGACGAATTTTTTCATGGTGCCCGCTCATCAGAACATCTGGCACAACCATGCCTCTATAATCATAAGGGCGTGTGTACTGAGGATATTCGAGAAGACCTGAAGAAAAACTATCATCTTGGTGACTGGACTCCTTACCAATCACTTCTGGAATCAGGCGAACTGTCGCATCAATCATGGTCATGGCCGCCAATTCTCCTCCAGTTAAGACATAATCACCTAGAGAAATCTCATCTGTTACCAAGGTCTTGATCCGCTCATCATAGCCCTCATAGTGACCGCAGATAAAGATCAGTTCCTCTTCTTTGGCCAAATCCTCAGCATAGGCCTGATCAAACTGCTTTCCAGCTGGATCGAGGAGAATGACGCGCGGATTTTTCTTTTCAATAGCGTCAAAGGCATCGAAAATGGGTTGCGCGCGGAGCAACATCCCCTGACCGCCTCCATATGGTTCATCATCGACGTGACGGGCCTTCTCAGCATTTTCTCGGAAATTATGATACTGGATATCCAAGAGCCCTTTTTCACGAGCCTTTCCAACAATTGAGTGCTCTAGCGGAGAAAACATCTCTGGAAAAAGGGTTAAAATATCAATCTTCATCGTCTAACCCTTCTAAGATTTCCACATCGACGCGGTTATTCGGAATATCAACATTGAGAATCACTGGTGGGATATAAGGCAAGAGCAAGTCACGTTTACCTTTTCGCTTTACCACCCAGACATCGTTGGCACCTGGTTGCAGGATTTCCTTGATGGTTCCAATCAAGTTATCACCCTCATAGACTTCCAAACCGATAATCTCGTGATAATAAAATTCACCATCGTCTAGGTCATTTAAATCTTCCTCAGCAACCTTGAGACTGTATCCTTTGTACTTTTCAATAGCGTTGATATGGTACATATCTTTGAATTTAATGATGTCAAAGTTCTTCTGTTTACGGTGGCTAGCAATAGTTACTGTTTGAACAAACTGATCTTTTTCATCAAACAAAGCCAGCTCAGCCCCTTTTTTAAACCGTTCTTCTGCAAAATCCGTCACAGACAAGACTCGCATCTCACCCTGCAAACCCTGCGTATTGACGATTTTCCCAACATTAAAGTAGTTCATCTTGTCTCCTGTAGTCTATTTCTATCCTTTATTTTATCACGTTCCAGGGATTTTCTCAAGTTGGAGAAAAATATATAGAGGAGCTGCTATAGTCCAAAAAGTGCTAATAATTTCCTCTTTAATGTTAATTTATATTTGAAAGATGATATATTTACATTCCCGTTATACATATTGCTATAAAATGTATATTCCCCAATTTCACCCTGACTTGTTTTCCATTTCATTCTTAAACTAGGTATATTCTCTGGTAAATTTGTATGAATCAATAGGCATGTATAATTCTTTAAATTTTTAACTGTATGCAATTTATCATTAACAACTAAACTATTACTTTTTGAATCATAGGTTAAAGAATAAAACTCTACTATTTCAATATCAACTTCCTTGGGATAAAAAATCAAATGATTAAAAGGTTTACTACTTGTATTATGTTTAAATTCATGAATATAGTGAAACTTCGTATGTAAAGATTCAAACTCGATTGGTTTAATTTCCTTGATTTCAATATTATCTATATAAATCTTATTCAGGAAAGTTATCTTTATAATCACAGCAATAAATGTCGCAATCTGTAAAATTCGTAATAACCAATCAATATACATTGACCAATCTATGTTTAAAATACAATCAATGTTCATTATTTTTTCAATTCCCCTTCAAAAAGCCTTCCAAATCACGTTCATGTTGGTACTTAGTGGCTGCAGTTTTGTCTTTCTCAAAGATAGTCTTGGTAAGGTCAATATGATTAATAGCTGCGATTGCAACAGTGTAGTGAATGATATCAGCCAGTTCTTTTGCTAGTTCCTCGTTCGAATCTTGAACTCCCTCTTTTCGACCAGAGCGCCCATTCAAAACCTCGGCTACTTCTCCGACTTCCTCCACAAGCTTGATAAAAAGACCTTCCTCAGTCCGAGACTGCTGGTAATGTTCGAGTAAGTAGTCTTGTAATTGTCTAAACGTTAAATCCTTCATCTTCCCCTCCTTACAAAAAAAGCGAGACATTCGTCCCGCTCTTCTTATTTTTCGTCAATAACGATTCTTACTTTTTTGTCTTCAGTTGGGACAGAGTAGACAATCGTTCTTATCGCAGAAATAGTGCGACCCTTACGACCGATTACACGACCCACATCGCTTTGATCAAGATCCAAATGATATTCCAAAAACTCTGGTGTATCTTCAATCTTGATAGTTAAGGCATCTGGTTGTGAAATCAAGGGTTTCACAATCGCAATAATGAGATTTTCAATCGTATCCATCTGTCAACCTACTTTAAACTTATTTTGAGAATTTAGAATCGTGGAATTTTTTCAATACGCCTTCTTTTGAAAGGATGTTACGAACTGTATCTGAAGGTTGAGCTCCATCAGCCAACCATGCAAGAACGCGGTCTTCTTTCAAAGTTACTTGGTTTTCAGCAACAAGTGGGTTGTATGTTCCAACTGTTTCGATGAAACGTCCGTCACGTGGTGAACGTGAATCTGCTACGTTGATACGGTAGAAAGGTTTTTTCTTAGAACCCATACGAGTCAAACGGATTTTAACTGCCATTTTTAAAGTCTCTTTTCTTATTTTTTATTTCGGTGAAATAGCTGAGCTATTTAGCACATGTTCTATTATATCAGATTTCTGACAGGTGTCAAGAAAAAAACTTGACAGACTATAAAATTTTTAAACCATTTAAAAATTTGTTATATTTTTAAAGAAAAATCAGAAAGAGAATGTCATAAATACTATTTTAGAAACATTTTATAAAGACCATCAAGTCACGACCTTCATATCGCCTGAACGAGATTTGGATGCTTGGCTCCTAAATCCCAAGTCCGTTCCCAAAAGAAACATGGAATTATTAACAGATGATTTACTAGCAGGTGATATCATTTTACTATGGAGAATCCAGTTTGGCACTTTTACCACCGAAACCTGGTTTTAAAAACTCCCATTCGAATATGATTCAAAATTCGCTTAAAATCATAAAAAACACCCAATGGTGTGAACCATGAAGTATTGTAAATACTGTATTGTAGCTAGTTCTTAACCTTTAGGTAACTGACTAGCTTTACGAGCTTTCTTAAGACCTGGTTTGATACATTTTTATTTTAACAAATTTCGTCATTCCTTTAAAATCAACGTTTTCCCGTGTTTTCTGAAAATAAATTTACAACCAATTTGAATAAGTTTCAGTTAAATGGTGTGAATTTTACCCTATGGAAATATCTACCAAGTAATTTATATCTTCCAACTCTCTCTTATCAAACATTTGATAAAAAATATTATATAAGGCAGCGTTTGCTTTATCAAAGTCATCAATTAATACAATATTTGTTTCTCTGGACAATAAATATTTAGCTTCTGTAAAAAACCTATTGCTGTCAATTTATAGAAATAAATTACCCCTGCGTCACTTATCAATTATCATCTAACTCCCTCAACCTTTCCTGTCCTATCTTCAACATCTCTTCTTCCACCGTGTTCCATTTCCCAAATAGGCATTCGTGTAAAACTTCTGCTGCTGAGGTTTCGTCTACTTGCGAATCATAAACACACGATTGATCTCTTTGATAAATTTGAATTTGACTAAAAAGTTTATCCTTTTCCAATTCCTGTAAGTTATCAACCAAATGTTCTACAATTCCATCATGGTGTACTTTAGGAGTCGCTCTCGCTTGACTAGGATCTATGGCGTAGAGCTCCTCATAACGTATCAAAGTACTGAGATAGGACAATTCTGGCTTAGTCGCAATCAGTGCAAGTGAGACTTGATAGCCTCTAGTTGTCAATAATTGTGCTGTTTTCCGAGGAACTTCGGTTGTTCTCAAGGTACCCTCGATTAATAAATGATAACCTTGTTTACTCAACTCATCTACAAGATATTCAACCATTTGTCCCGCGAATACTTTGGTATAATCCACACTATCTTTGCCATACTTTTCCTGTAGAGCAAGGTAGTTCTGATGAAAAGAGCGATAACTATCTCCATCAATGATAATGATATTTCCTTGAAATTCCCTTTGTTTAATACGATGAATCGTTGTCTTACCAGCACCACTCTGTCCACCAAGCAAAATAGCCTTGGGCTGAGATGAAGTTGTTTTTCCACGAGTTAAAGAACGAACGAGTCGATTAGAGGCTTTAATAAAGTCATCCTGGCTAAATTTATCTAATTTCATTAAGCCACCACTAGATGACTAGCTTGTTCTAGCACACGTTCAATTCCATCCAAATAGCCATTATATCGCTCTACATCTTCAAAAGTTGCAACAAGATAAATCTTCGTGTTAATCAAATCAGAAAGATCATCGCTCATTAGAACCCAAGGATTAGAACTATCATCAAATTCAATTACTTGTTCATCTTGAAAACGATAAAGTTGCGCTAAGATATTTGCTCCTCGTTCCTTTATCAATTCTATTTTTAATGTTAACTGATAGTCTTCTACTGGTGTGAGTATTTTTTCCTCCCCTACAATATCGAGATAGGAAACATTAAATTTTTTGCAGATACGATCTACTAATTCTGTCGAAACTGAACTTGTCCCATTCTCATAACGGCTCAAGCTATTTCGAGAGATGCCAATAATCTTTGCGAATTCAGGTTGGGTGAGATCATGTATTTTACGTAATGTTTTTATATTTTCTCCAATCATAAGAGCCCTCCTTTTATTTATTTCTATTATAGCACAAAAAAGAGATACGCACCATTTTTGGTGCGCAAAAAAACACTAACTTTATTAAAAATATTAATATCTCAGATTTAGAGATTAAAGACTACATAATGAAAATTCTAAAAAGTACCGATATCATGCTGCTTCCCATAGTTTTTAAATTTTTAATCAAAACAAAAAAGACACCCAAGAGATGACTCTTGAGTGCTTTGAAACATTGATATAATCGTACTGATTAACGTTTTGAAAATTGGCTAGCTTTACGAGCTTTTTTCAAGCCTGGTTTGATAGATATACATCTCACATATATTAGAATCATTCTATTAAAGGAATTTGTAAGACTACTATACTTTAAAAATTTGAAAACTTTTACTATAATTGATTGAAAAAAAGAAATATACCCCCTATAATACATTGCCCAACTTCAAATAACAAATCGCTCCCCTCACTATCTATTTCCCATCAGTTTGCTATACTTCAATATTACCCTAGAATAAATAGATACTTTCATTGTTCAATATCTCTTCAATACCACTTAATTCTTTTTTAATTTTAGATTTATTTTCCGCTTTAAAGTCATAAAGTGATACTGACTTATTCGCATAACTACATAATAGCAATCTAACAACAAAATATCTATCTAAGCTGAAATTACATCGAATTCCATCTTTTCCAAGATTCATAAATTCTTCATACATATTATCGTCAAATGGTTTAAATAATGATTCCCACATCCATTTAATAAATTGTTCAAAGATAAAATGAGATACTAATGAATTTTCCCATAACTTATGTAAAAATTCTGAATCTCTGATATTTTCAATCCCTCCTATCGCCACATTTTGTGTATAAATAGAAGTTTTCCATACTTTAAATTCGTCGATTTTTATCACTTCTCTATGAGAGCGTTCTGAATAAGCTAAACAGAAAGTCAATACTAATATAATATCCTCTAGTTTCATGAACATCAAAAGATATTCTAAAGCATTATCATCCATCAAATCTTCGCTATATTCTCTACTCAATAAAATTGTTTTACTACTATTAACTCTTTCATTCTTGAGATATGCTACCATATTGCTATCTCTCATCTTTTGTGAGAATGAATCAATAAATTTGTTATCCTTATACTTCCTATCAATAGTCCATGTAAAAAGAATTGAAAAAATAGATGAAAAATACTCGCTATTTTTTTCTTTTCGATCAATCTTCTCCAAAACATTCAATAAATCCATCATATCTTCAAGATTTTCCAATTGATTTAAGAAATTAATATCCTTCACTTTTTCTCTCATTACTAAATATATTCTGATAATCTTCACTATCATAAAAGGTATTTTCTATATCAAGTAATTTCTTTAAATCTATTATAGCAAAATTTACAATTTCTGTAGGTAGCACCTTTAAACGATTTAAGATATTCCACTTATATATATAATACCAGTAAATACAATCCAAAGTTTTTTTAATCAAAAAAGCATGAATTATATACTTTATTGTTTTTCTTTTTTCAGTTTCACTATACTTCTTTGTTTTTTTTATTAAAATTCTTATTTTTTCTGATTCACAATTAAATGCACGATTATAGAAATCATGTAATTCCTCTTTATTTGAACTAACTTCCGAACCTCTATTTATAATGTAATCAATTCCATTTTCTATTTTTGATTGAAAATCATCCTCTAATCCTACTATAGACTTAAAATTAAAAATGTTATTAAATATTTTTTTAAAAAAATGTTCAATTTCTGCTCCAATTTTTTCTTTTTCATATAAATAAGTAGTCTTATATAAATAACTTTGTGAAAAAGTTTTACTTGATAACTCCACTGATTCTATCAATAGTGCTGTACAATATGTTGAAATGACTACAAAATCAGAAAGCCAAATTATTTTAATATATTCAACAATTTTATTTATACTCTTGAATACATTATTTAATATTCCGAAATTGAATTCCAACTCTGAACAGATAACAATGATTGGGAAAACAGCTATTAGCCAAAATAGAAGGTTAACCGGAAGTTCATTAAATCTTTTGAACCAAAAATTGTCATGAAATTTTAATTTCTTTATATTATAACCTAAATAAAAATTATCTTTTTTATCAATATCAACTGTCTGATCCAATAGAAATTTTGATATATATGTCATTATTGAAACTAGACCAGCTGACATCAAAAACATGGCTTTACCTTTTAAATGAATAGGAACATTTCCTAGCGTCAATAATAACAATAATATCATCCAAATCGAAATATTTTTTATTGGATGTATTACAATTCCTAGAAAAAAGGAAAATAACTTGATAATTTTTCTTAAACAATATGATAGCATAACTAATAATCTAATAAATAACCATTCCTTCATACTTTACTATCCTCCTAAAGAAACTATTATATTTGCTAACAACATCATATGGGGATTCATAAAAATTCAATAATATTATTCAAATCCACTAAGCAGTTTTAAAGCCAATATCGAACATATATCACATATTTTTTATACCGTTACGATTTTTCATCCATAAAACACAGCAACTACTGTTTACAAGTCTGAGAAGCTAGCACCTTTATTATATCATAATAATTCTGTACTTTTTTCTTTTATCTACGCTTGAAATAATTTACACCCTTGATAGATGTAACTTCTGGTATTATACATTCCTGGCTGAGCCTTTATAAGAAAGCAAAAATAATGATCCCGTCCATCTTTGGCATTTTCTATATTTAATTTGAAATAGTTCTTCTAATTCATAGCCATAGTTCTGAGAATATCATCAATCAGAAAAGTTAATGGAACATACTCTGGAAGTCTTCTTCGAATAGGATATAGTCTTCTGAGAAATAATCCATCTGCAATTTATTCTCATATAGCTCTTTTCTACTCATAAGTAACCTCTTCTAATAACTGGATGCTCAATAAGTCTTCTACCGGAACTAGTCGGTATCCCATCCCTCACAGGTCTTGAGTGATACTTCTTTTGCTGAAATTTCTCTCACTTCGCCAATCAAAGTTACTTTTTGTTTGACTGTAAAATGACCTTTTGAACGCCCAACATAAAGCTGAGAAAGTAACAATAGTTTTTCTGTTCTGTTCAAGTCACTAGTTAGATCGACACGATATTCTTCTTCTCCTAGTGACGTGGTATGTTCAGATAAGAAGAAGCCTATCCACTTTGCATACCTGAGTCTTGATATTCTTGGGCAGACTGATAGGGCAAATAGGAACGATCAATCATTTTAAACCATCTAGTCCACCAGCAGAATGACCTCCGATTAGTTTACTTCTAACAATGCTTCTTGATGCTGACTCAAGGGCATTGGCTTTTAAAAGCGAAGTGAACCCAAACTGATTTCGGATGCTGTCAATCGCTGATTGGAGCCTTTCTTCTTTTTCTATTTTTTCAACATCATCAAATAAAGAAACTAGTCCAAACGATTCATCCACTAGACCTGAATAGTTGACGGCAACGTTCCTTACGGCACCTGAACTGTATTTCTGATGAAATAACTGTAAAACCACATTAGTTAGCGTGTCCGTATGATTAGTTGGTTCGATCTTTTTTTGTGTGTTGATTGATTTTTTATTTTCCTGTTTGGAATAGCCTACATGAATAGAGATAACAGTTGTTTTCTTACCTGCTCGTCTAAGACGAATAGCAACCTGCTCTGCCATCTCTCGAAGGACAATCTCGATATTCCGTTGCTTGACATAATCTCTCGATAAAACTTGGGAGTTACCTAATCCTGTGCTCTTTGGTTTATATGGAGTGTTAACATTGCTTTCATCTACTCCATATGCATAAAACCAGAGACGTAGCCCTACTACCCCTAAAGACTTTTTAAGTAAATCGGGATTACTATTAGCAAGTTCCTTAATAGAAAAGATTCCCAAGTCATTCAATCTCTTTTCCATACGATGACCAATCCCCCAAAAATCTGTCATGTTAGGAATTGCCCAAACCTTTCTTTCAACGTCTTCATAAGACCAATTAGCACGCATAGTGGGCATTTTCTTAGCTTCGCTGTCTAAGGCTAGCTTTGCAAGTAAGGGATTACTATTTGACATACCAACAGTTGAGTAAATATCCATCTTTCGCAAAATATCTTTTTGAATCTTAGCAGAAATCATATCCAACTTATCTTTTCGGGATATGGTCTGATTGCTAACAAAGTAGTTAAGAGAAGTCGTTAGGTCAATAAAGCCCTCATCAATTGAATAAGGGTATATTTCATTGGGACTACCGTATTTTTGGAAAACTCGCTATATTTCCATATTAACCTCTATGTACTTATCCATTCGTGGTGGGACGATAAAGGTGGTCTTCCCCCATTCCTCAATATATCGAACAAAGCTGGATTCGTTGGAAATCCCTGCTTTTTTGCGTTATAGTAAGAAAATTTTCTGGTTTTAAAGTCAAAAGGTAATTCATAAGCCCGACCAACATTCTTTTTTCCAAATACTTTCTTAAACATAGGTGATGATGCCAATATCAATCCAGCAGAATTATCTGCTCGACTCATCACACAGAGGGAGGTTTTAAGAGGATGAAGCCCTAGCTCCACACACTCAACGCTTGCATAGAAGGATTTCATATCAATAAAGGCAATATCACTGACAGGCTCTTTTGAATAGTCAATGATTCCCATAACCTAGTCCTCCAGAGGCATAAAGTTTCCGACAATTTTTCCGACAATGCGAGGATCATCGTCATAAGGAGCAAATTTTTCTTTGTATTTTTTATTGATGGAAACGAGGCGCAAGCCGTCTTCTTCCAAGTAGACACGCTTTATATAGGTCTGCTCATTCCAAACAACTGCATAAACTGCCCCATTATAATCAAAGCCCGTCTCACGGATCAGCGCAACGGAACCATTAGGATATTTGGGTTCCATAGAATCTCCTGATACCCAAGAGGCGAAATCATGTCCCAGCTCCTCATCATAGTAAACCGTATCGTACTCTTTTTCTCCATAGATAGTGGCACCAAGACCAGCTGACATTTCTTCATAGACCCGATATTCATAGCGTGGCTCAGTAATAGAGATAACCTTCTTATTTTGCTCTTCTGCGACTAAGTCACGAGCATAAGACACAACTTGTTCTTTTCCATTAGGTGAGAGGACATTATAAAGTCTGACAATCTCTATCTCAGTGAAATAGTCTTTTGGGACACTCAAAATCTTTTCTAGTAATGCCACTTTCTCAATAGAAGGTTCTTTGACTCCACGTTCCCAAGCAGAATAGGCTTGATAGCTAATTCCTAGCTTATCTGCAATATCTTTTTGTGTTAGTTTTAGCTCTTTCCTACGAGCTTTTAATTTTTCTGGTTGATACATGATTCACCTCACATGACTAATAATTCTAAATTTGCCTTTCTTCTAGCTTCTGTCTCTGATAGTTTGTTGCTATCCCACACATAAGCTAAAGATTTTCCCTTATTGTAAATAAGCCACACCTTGAATTTCTTTACTGCTCTAATCTCGTCCCATCTTGTCTGGTCAAGCAATTCTAGTAGTTCTTTACTCGTCATAAAATTGCTTTGTTTCAATCTCTTTTTTACCCGTGCTATAAACGAGGGTTGATATTGATTGAACTCTTCAATCAACGTTTCAGTTAGTTGATGAAAGTAATGGTGAAGGAAAGCGTTTTGACCGTCTAGGTATTCATCGACTGACTGTTTAATAGCTGATTCGGCATCTACTTGGTAAACTCTCAACAAGTCAATCAGTTGGAAATAAAGTGCCTGCTTTGAAACTTCTAGACTCTCTTTGACCTTTTGGAAAGAATCACAAGCGTAGTAAATCTTGGATAGTAACACTATATCTGGCATGAGTACAATAGCTGAAAATACACTGGCTTCTCGCTCTAGAATTGATTCCTGATTATCCACCGACTCTGTAAAATAAGAACCATCGTGTTTCAAGATAAAGTGACCTAATTCATGACACAAGGTAAAATGACGCTTGGTTACAGGATTGTCTTGCTCATAGGAAAAACTCGTCCCTAGTTTATCAATAACTGTCAAACCTTCAATTTTATGATTTGAAAAGTGGTGACTAATGACTTGAATGTTATTCTCATGAACGCAATAGTCAAAATAATAGTGAAAGTGATAGTGATAGTGTAGAGTTGAAATTTCTCCCTCTTTCATAAAGGAACAAAGGACTTGTTTTGTGATTTCACTTACTCTTGAATACAATTCATCCAATGAACAGTACCTCCTTTAAGTCACTAGTTATAAAGAGTCTGGGACAAAATAGTTCTCAACCACAAAAAAGCTAGAGATTTCCAATTGTGGAACTCTAGCTTTTTAATTTTGAGTTGTTCTCTTATTGTATTTTAGGAGGTTATTGGCCATAAGTACCAATCCCATGTCAATTCTCACTTGACGCTTCCCTCTCAGATTACATCTCTTGTAACCCAAACAAGCCTTTATCTGCCCAAAGACAGGTTCCACATCAATCTTGCGTTGAGCGAAAATCTGTCTACCTTGGGGAGATAAAAGCGCCTGACATTCTTTCATTTTTAAGTCTTGATAGCGTTCGTTCATATACAGTCCCTTTTGAGGGGCTGATTCAGGTTCGTCGGCGTAGTAAACCTTGATTTCCTGTTGAAAGTCTGTCTGTGTTTTCTGATGTTTGGTATGGTGAAAACGATAATACCAGCCATCAGGATGTGTGTAGCTATCCTCCTTGTCATTATAGTGCCAATTCGCTAAGTTTTTAGCTGACTGTTTATACCCTCTCTTTTGTTCCTTATCAAACATGGCATATTTAATCAGATGGTTTACCCGCTTTTCATCTAAACGAAGGAGATTCTCTTCACTTCCATATCCAGCGTCTGCGACAACTGTCTTTACATCATGCGGATAGGTTTCAAGTAAGGGTAGAAGAGTCTTGGTGTCTGTCGGATTTGAGAAGACATCATAGTGAAGAACAAATTGGTTTTCAGTAGCGATTTGAAGATTATAAGCGGCCTTGAGTTGGCCATTTTTCATATGATCTTCTTTCATCCGCATAAAAGTGGCATCTGTATCTGTTTTGGAAAAGCTGTTGCGACCTTCAAATGTCTCCTGATAACTCTCATATTTTTCAGCACGTACTGAAAAATCATCCTTGACTTTACGCAAGACTTTCTTGAGTTTACGACGCTGGGTTTTACGTTCATCCTTTCCTTTAACGGGTGTCTCCTCAATATCCTGGTTCAGTTTTTCTAATTCTTCTTCAAGAACTTGAGCGAATGCAAGCAACTGCTCCGAGGAGATAGGCTCTTGTGTATCCAGTTCGATAGCTTGATGGATAAGGGGAGTGATTTCTTCTTGAAAATAGACTTGTATCTGTTCTTGAAGTTTGGCGGAGAATTTCTCTGTCGCTTTCTTCCACACGAAACTATACTTGTTGGCATTGGCTTCAATCTTAGTCCCGTCAATAAACAAGCAATATAAGGTCACTAACTCTTCCATTTTTAAACGAAGATTGAGATCGATGAAAAGATTACGTATGAGTTCTTCCATCCCTTCAGCGACACGAAAACGATTGATGGTGCGATAGCTGACAGCCAACTGTCCTGTTAGGTACTGCATAGCCAGATTTTCAATCATCATTTTTTCAATTTTTCGTCCAGAGAAAATCCCTTGTGAATAGGCAAATAGAAGAGCAGATACAAGCATTTTAGGGTGATAAGACGGGCGACCAAAGGCATGATAGAAGGCGTGGAAGTGACTATCTTCCAAGGTATTTACCACTTTTTCAATAGTAAAGACGAGATGGTCTTGTGGCAAGAAAGAACTGATTTCTAGTGGTAAAGTTGTTTGATTTGTGTTATAGTGAATATGCATGGGATAGCCTTTCTAAATGGTTTATTAAGCAATTCTATTTTACCAAGACTATCGCAACCATGCAAAAAAGCAACGGCAAATCCGTTGCTTTTTTTGGAGACAAGAGACTATTGTCCCAGACTCTTTTAATTATTTTTTAAAGAAGAACTTTATTAGAAATCTTATACATTGAACAATTATATTGTATTTTCTAAAATATAAAAACAGTATAAATTTTACTGAATTACTGACGATTACTCTTAGTTCTTCTTTTTGTTCTTGTCCATTGACAAAGTATTTAAACTTTTCGTTATAAACGTCTAATTTATCTGTAATAGCAATATCAATTAATTTTTGGTTCCCCCTATCGAATAAAACTTCAGTTCCATGTTTATTAATCTTTACGCTAATTAGCTCCAAAGATTTTATCCGATTAATTATGATGTTTTTGTTCAAAAAAGTTGCATAAGAAAATATTTCAATCCAAGAAATAATTAAAAAGGTAACTGACACTATAAGCCATAATAAATTTATTTTTATTAAATTAATAAAAATAAATAGTATTTCAAAAAAGTTGATCAGTCCCAAAACAGATAAATAAAGATATTTTGGCAATAAAAAAAGTAATATAAATACACTAATTAAAATAACAACACTGATTAAAATAGTCCAATTCTCTAGGAATCTCTCCTGAAGATTATTTTCAGTTGATGATTCAACAATAAACTTATAGTAACTTTTAGTACTCTCATTGGGGCTTGAAGTGACTCTAAACACCATCCTTGACCCTTTTTTAAAATATGTTTCCCCAGGAACTGTTTTTACTGTATTGTAATTACTTATCTTCCCTTCATAATTTCTAAGAAAAATTATGTGGTCCAATTCCCCCTCGTAATATATTTTAGTATCCTCGCTTACAAGAATTCTATCATTGACCATTAAGCCATAAACCTCATCACGAATTTCATCTTCCACATCATTAACTTCTTCTGTTACTTGAAAGCGATCAAGGAAAAAGCGAGACCCCTTACTAATTGAAAATATAGTCCCTTTAGGTAGAAATTCTTTTTGAAGTTTACCATCCTTAACAAAAGTCTTTTCTATCGGTTCAGTATTTTTAATAAAAATTTTTTCATTAGCTATATAAGGATAGTTTAGATTATTTTCACTGTAATTTTGAAAATTTTGAAAAAATACTAAAAAAATCATTGCTATCGATGAAATTAATAAAAGTCTGAAGATATAGATTAAAATATAATATTTAAATACATGCTTAATTTCTTTAACAAAGTACAATATCTCAATATAAAAATCATTATCATACCATGAGTTAGACTCAACTGAAACACCTTCCCCATATTTTTTTATAGAAAACTTAGTTCTTTCAAATATTGGAAATAATAATTGTACTACAACGATACTTAAAAAAACTATAGGAGAGGAAATTATAGCAAAATGAAAAATAAATTCTGTAAACGATTTATAAGCTTTAAAATCATTACTAATAAAATAAATTAAAGTTAAAAAAAATAAAACCAGAAATATACTTTCTAATATCATCTTAAGCACTGTAATAAGTAAATTTCGTTGTATATTATTCTTTCCACTCTTAAGTGTTGCATATAACGTTAAAACTGCAACTATGAATCCTGGGATTTTAAAAATATCCATTACTCTTCTCCGATAAACAATTTTTTTCGTTTCTCCATAAACTCAATCAATTCCTTTTTAAAAATTTCTTTTTCTTCTTCGGTCAGTCCTTTTGAGTTCATACGGAAAAGCAGTTCAATATTATCTAATTCATCTGATTTTCCTACTGAGTTCCCAACTAAATAGTCAACTGAAACATTCAAAACTTGTGCAATTTTAACGAGATTTTCCTGTGTTGGTTTTTTTACTCCACGTTCCCATGAAGCATATGCTTGTTGGGAAATATCTAGTTTTTCAGCTATTTGGGTTTGAGTTAGCTTTACTTGTTTCCTTAGTGTTTTCAAGCGTTCTGCGAATTCCATATGTGACCTCAAAAAATTATTTTAAATTTTTGCAGAAAGTTGTTGACTTTAACAACCAATAGTTGTATAATGTAATCGACAACTAATAGTTGTATAGTAATCGAAAATAATAGCCTTATTTTCAAGGCTAAATCCCGATCTTTGACAATTAAATAAAAAGTGCGTCTGACAACCAGATGACTAATCATCAGAACAACACATAAACTTCGTACCTTTATTGTAATTGTTTTGGCAAGAAAAGTCAAGTCCCTAAATGGTTGAAGTGAAGATATAAAACATTTTTGTGGGCTTCCACGCATTTCGGACTTTCGCACTTTTCCGAATAGTAAAGTGAACTGGCTTCGCCAAAGGGCGTAAGAGAATCTTAAGGGCAAGATTATGACTACCTGATGAGACTGGCTGGGAAAGCGATGGTAATTGATGCAAAGCACCTTGCTAAACGTTGCCCCCGTGAAGGAAGAATCCTTCAAACCAAATAACTTTTCTTTACTGCTGTCTATCCTCATAAGATAGACTTACTCTTAAGCTACTAAGTCTTCTTTTTCTTGGTAGCTTTTTTACTTTTACAATAAAGGAGGAAACTATGACAAACTTTTTTCGCACTGCAATGTAAACGACTTTACGATAATTACACATTTACTTATAGGATCTTCAGTTCATCTGATAAACTAACTGCACAGCTATACACTCAAGCTATGAACGACTTAGAGTCTTTAGCAAAGAAATCACTCATCACAGGATTTTCTCATGCTGAAGTGGAATTCTATACTAGAATGTTTAAACGTAAACTCTCCATTCACTACTACTCAAGAGTGAAGCAACTAGCTTAACTCTTTTTATTTTACACTCAGAAAGGAAACACTTATGATCCCAGAAACACTTGTTATGCTACCAGAATTTATCTGCACTGCTTACTACGAAAAATTAGGAAGCACTCCTCGTTATGTCTTTGGTAAAGAAGGAAAGTACCAAAGACATATTCTAAATAGTGAAACTCATGATGCCTTCCACGTTATTACACCTGCTGCTACCATTGTCTTTCCAGAAGATGCTCTTGTTGAGGCAGTCAACCCTATTTTCTTATCGGATACTTCGCTGAATGGAAATTCTGTCGCACCTGCTCTCAATGTTTTTTTCTGAGAAGCTAGTACTCAAGAAATAACAAAATAAAGGAAAAAATAAAATTTTAAACCATTTAGAAATTTGTTAGAATAGAAAATAAAAGTTTGAAAGAGGCTATCAGTGAATACTATTTTAGAAACATTTTATAAAGACCATCAAGTCAAACCCATATCAACTGAACGTGATTTGGATGCTTGGCTTCTAAATCCCAAGCCTGTTCCTAAGCGAAATATCAAGGATTTTAAGAATGATATCTACTAATTAATTTATAAAATATGAATTAATAGATTCTAAATAGGGGAATAATTTAGTTCTGTAAAAATTAACTTCTACACCTACAAAGCTTATTCTGACAGACTTTATAACAGTCTAAGAAAAAAGTATAGATTCATACAGTATCTAGATTTTTCAAAAATTCTTTATCATCAAATATTATTAACGAAACTATCCAAACCAAATCCGATGCATTGCTTCAAAGAATTCTTTAATTGTTTGACTATCAAGGGCTTTTATTAAAAAATTTTTTCAAATAATTGCCACCTTGGCACATAAATTCTTGCTTTCTAAATTTAAATGTGATATATTTATAACATAAAATTTAAGTGTTATATATTTATAACACAAAAAAGGAGTCTATCATGAAAAAAATTCAAAAAATGCGTGGCCTCATTTCAATGATTGCCGTAGCTCTCTTTATTGATTTTACTGTTTTATTTGGTTCTAATCTTAGTTGGGGACCCAAATTAGTTATTGCTGGTATTTCAGTGTTAGGTCAGATTGTAGCTATTTGGGGCTGGCTACATATGAAATCATGGCCTCATAAGAGTCAGAAAAGTAAGGGAAAGACTATTTTTGACTTGTCTGCTAAGCTTTACGCGATACTTGTGTTTGCAGCAAGCATTTTTTATATAGTAGGGATTTGGATTGCGACCCCTAGCGTAAGTTCTGGTATTAAAGAATGGATTTTGGGAATTGGCCTCGTTATTGAAGTGATTGTATTTGGTTTTTTCTGTTTGAAAAATGTCAAGGAAACTCCGGACGAACGCTTTTATGCTAATTTAGCCAAGGCAGCTAGCTTGATGTTTGTTTTTATACTGGGCGCACTGATGATCCTAGCAGTTATCATTGGGTATATGGGGTCTCTCACTCTTTACATGGGCCAGATATTTATTAGCATAGCTGCCTTGATTTGCATCTTTGCGGTTGTCTATTTTATCTTGGAACGTAGAGGATAAGCATGGCCAAAGAAAGCAAAATTATTACTAATCTCAAATCTGTTCGTGAGTCCACAGGCATGACCCAGCAGGAGTTAGCCGACCGCATCGGCATGCGACGCGAGACAATTCTGCACTTGGAAAACAATCGTTATAACCCTTCGCTGGAAATGGCTCTTAAAATTTCTCAAGTTTTTAATCTGAAAGTAGAAGACCTCTTTGAACTCATACAGAAAGAGGAAGCATAATTCTTTTCGAGACCTAGTATTAAGTTCATTGATTAATTAGGAATTGAAGCCAAAAGAAAAAATCCTTTGAAAATGTGCTCTTTTAAAATATAGTAATTCTTTCGAATTAGCGTTTACTAATTGTGATGCTTTACGAGCTTTCTTAAGATCTGGTTCCCTAAATACTTTGAGTACACTTATGGCATTAATGCCCCAAAACATCTAAAAACTCTGGTAGAAAAAGGTTATACTGTCATTGAAACTGCTTTTGATTCACTTGACCATCTAAATGCTACAATGAAAAAGAATATTCTGAAAAACAAGGGAATTACAGGTCTTTCTAAGATGAAGGCTGCAGATCTGGACCAAGCCCTTCATGACAACTTTTCAGAAGAAGAATTAGCAAGTCAATTTTCAATTCGTGGCTACAAATTGACTCCAAAGGGGGAGCAGATACTAGAACAGTACCAGGAAATTATCGACCGTCATCCAAAGAAAAATCTTTAATCAACCAAGTCAGGTTGATTTTTTTGTAAACCATCCAAAAACACTTATAAAACATTACAATTATTGACAAACACTTACAAAAGAGGTATATTAGTATTGAAAGGGGGAATTCATATGTACCAAGAACAACGATTAGAAGAAATCATTAAACTTTTAGAGGATAGAGGAAGTCTATCAGCAAAAGAAATGGTTGACTATTTCCAAGTATCCAAAGATACCATCCGAAGAGATTTTTCTATTCTCGCAAAAGAGAAACGAGCAAAAAGAACTCATGGAGGTTTATTGCCAATTCAAAAGCAAAGGATTCTTGGTTTTCAAGGTCGAGCAGAACAATCTTCCAAAGAAAAAGAGAAAATTGCTCATTTAGCTACCCAACTTATTTCTGAATCACAATTAATTTTCTATGATGTTTCAACAACTGTACTTGAGTTAGCAAAAATAACAGATAAAAAAGTTACTATTTTCAGCCATTCATTAGATAATGCGCTTATTCTAGGAGGGAAAGAAAATGTCGATTTTCACATTCTAGGTGGACGATTTCATAAAGAGAATCGTTTCTATTACTCATTAGAAGAATCAGACATTTTAAACTCTATTAAGTTTGATTTAGCTTTTTTTGGAGCTGCAAGTCTTTCAGATGGTCAAGTTAGTTTTGAAGACCAAGAAGATGTTCTAATGAAAAAGAGAGCATTTAAAACAAGCAAAACTCGTGTCTTACTGGCTGAAACCAGTAAAATAAGCAAACACTCTCACTTTATTCTTTCTGAACTAGCTGATTTTGATTATTGGATTACAGACAAAGAACCCGATATAGAAATTCAGAAATCTTTAGATGGTAAAACAACTATTCTATTTTAAAAGAGGTTAACTATGACAAATATTAAATTGATTATAAGCGATATTGACGGAACAATTTTAGACAAAAATCACCAGATAGACTCTTATTTGCCAGAACTGATGCCAATTTTAAAACAAAAAGAAATCCCTTTTATCTTAGCTTCTGCTCGCTCACCTCTCGGTATTGCTCCAATCTCTAAAGAACTAGGTATTAGTAACTTCCCAATCGCATGTTATAACGGTGCTCTAATCAGTAAAGGGGATGAGGTTCTAAGTCAGCATTCTATTGATAAAAAAGAATTGGTATTTCTTCATGATTTTTTAAAAAGAGAATTTCCGACAGTTTCTATCAATGTTTATTCTGGAAAAGATTGGTTTGTTAATACTTTAGATAAATGGGTACAAATCGAAGCCGATATTACTGGAGAAAGTCCAAAAGTTACATCTATAACAGATTTGATAAAAGAGGAACATACTCTTGTTCATAAACTATTATTAATTGATAAAGCAGACACTATACAGAAACTGCAAAACACCTTATCCATTATGGATTTCCCTCAAACGGATTTTTATCTCTCCAAGGATAACTATCTTGAAGTTACACATAATCAAGTATCTAAAAAACAGGCTCTGTTAGAATTGGCTAACTACTATCAAATTCCCCCAAAGGAGATTATGGCCTTGGGTGACAATTATAATGATGTTCCCATGATTGAAACCGCAGGCCTTGGTATTGCAATGGGAAATGCACCAACAGATGTCAAATCCTGTGCAAATGCAGTAACAGATTCTAATGAACAAAATGGAGTAAGTCAAGCTATAAAGTTATATGTGTTAGCAGAATAATCTCTATTGATATTTGAAATCCCCTTCCTTTTAGGGTACAATGGTAGAAATGAATTTTTGAGAGGATTAGAATGAAAAAACTAGCAACCCTTATTTTACTGTCCACTGTAGCCCTAGCCGGATGTAGCAGTATCCAACGTAGTTTGCGTGGTGATGATTATGTGGATTCCAGTCTTGCTGCTGAAGAAAGTTCTAAAGCTGCTGCCCAATCTGCCAAGGAGTTAAACGATGCTTTGACAAACGAAAACGCCAATTTCCCTCAACTTTCTAAGGAAGTTGCTGAAGATGAAGCCGAAGTGGTTCTCCATACAAGTCAAGGAGATATCCGCATTAAACTCTTCCCTAAAATGGCTCCTCTAGCAGTCGAGAACTTCCTCACTCATGCCAAAGAAGGCTACTATAACGGTATTACCTTCCACCGTGTCATCGATGGCTTCATGGTTCAAACTGGAGATCCAAAAGGGGACGGTACAGGTGGTCAGTCCATCTGGCATGACAAGGATAAGACTAAAGACAAGGGAACTGGTTTCAAAAACGAGATTACTCCTTATCTCTATAACATCCGTGGTGCTCTTGCGATGGCAAATACTGGCCAACCAAACACCAACGGTAGTCAATTCTTCATCAACCAAAACTCCACAGATACCTCAGCTAAACTCCCTACAAGCAAGTATCCAAAGAAAATCATCGAAGCCTATAAAGAAGGTGGAAATCCTAGTCTAGATGGTAAACACCCAGTCTTTGGTCAAGTAATTGACGGTATGGATGTTGTAGATAAGATTGCTAAAGCCGAAAAAGATGAAAAAGACAAGCCAACGACTGCTATTACTATCGATAGCATCGAAGTGGTGAAAGACTACGATTTTAAATCTTAAAAACCCAAAAATACAGTACCCACATTCGGTACTGTATTTCTTTTATACTCATTTTTAAGTTAGATTGTTAAAATCCCAGATTTGGTCCATCCAACCTTCATAGAAATCTGGTTCGTGACAGACCATAAGAATCGATCCCTTGTATTCTTTGAGAGCGCGTTTGAGTTCATCCTTGGCATCTACATCCAGGTGGTTGGTCGGTTCGTCCAGCACTAAAACGTTGTTTTCACGATTCATCAAGAGACAAAAACGAACCTTGGCTTGTTCCCCACCTGACAAGACCTGAATTTGGCTTTCGATGTGCTTGGTTGTCAAACCGCAACGAGCAAGGGCTGCACGGACTTCTGCTTGGTTAAGTGCAGGAAAGGCATTCCAGACAGCTTCAAGTGGTGTTTGACGATTGCCACCTTCTACTTCTTGCTCAAAATAACCAAGTTCTAGGTAGTCACCGCGTTCCACTTCCCCAGCAATTGGCGGAATAATCCCCAAGAGAGACTTCAAGAGAGTTGTTTTCCCGATACCATTTGCTCCGATAATGGCAACCTTTTGATTGCGTTCGAAGGTAAGATTTAAAGGCTTAGTAAGGGGACGGTCGTAACCAATCTGCAAATCCTTGGCTTGGAAGATAAAGCGCCCTGGCGTACGAGCTGATTTAAAATCAAAGGATGGTTTTGGTTTTTCACTTTGCAGTTCGATAATATCCATCTTATCCAATTTCTTCTGACGGGACATGGCCATGTTTCGTGTTGCAACACGCGCTTTATTTCGTGCGACGAAGTCCTTGAGGTCCGCAATTTCTTTCTGCTGACGTTCGTAGGCAGCCTCTAGCTGAGATTTCTTCATGGCATAGACTTCTTGGAACTGGTAGTAGTCACCAGAATAACGCGTCAGCTGTTGATTTTCCACATGATAGACGATATTGATTACGTCATTTAGGAATGGGATATCGTGTGAAATGAGGACAAAGGCATTTTCATAATTTTGGAGATAGCGCTTGAGCCAGTCAATATGCTCAGCATCCAAGTAGTTGGTCGGCTCGTCCAAAAGCAAGATATCGGGCTTTTCAAGGAGGAGTTTAGCCAAAAGCACCTTGGTTCTTTGTCCACCTGACAAAGATGTTACATCCGTATCCATTCCAAAGTCCATGACACCAAGGGCACGCGCTACTTCGTCAATCTTAGCATCCAAGGTGTAGAAATCACGACTCTCCAGACGGTCTTGGAGTTCGCCTACTTCTTCCATGAGAGCATCAACATCCGCTCCGTCTTCAGCCATTTCCATATAAAGGTCATTGATACGGGCTTCAGCTTTGAATAGCTCATCAAAGGCTGTACGGAGAACATCACGAACAGACTGACCTTCTTCTAAGACTGAGTGCTGATCCAAGTAACCAGCAGTCACATATTTGGACCACTCCACCTTTCCTTCATCTGGTAACATCTTACCAGTTACAATGCTCATAAAGGTTGATTTTCCTTCACCATTGGCACCGACCAAACCGATATGTTCTCCCTTGAGGAGACGGAAGGACACATCTTCAAAAATTGCACGGTCACCAAAACCGTGACTCAAGTTTTTAACTTCTAAAATACTCATTTTAATTCCTTATCTTGTTTTTATACTCTTCGAAAATCTCTTCAAACCACGTCAGCTTCACCTTGCCGTATATATGGTTACTGACTTCGTCAGTTCTATCCACAACCTCAAAACAGTGTTTTGAGCTGACTTCGTCAGTTCTATCTACAACCTCAAAGCAGTGCTTTGAGCAACCTGCGGCTAGCTACCTAGTTTGCTCTTTGATTTTCATTGAGTATTATGTAATTGTTTATAAAGTAGCCAAGCCAAATAGCCACCCAAGGTGTTGGTCCACAAATCATCAATCTCAAAGACGCGGTTGAAATCAAAGAAAAAGTCCAAGACCAACTGCGTACACTCGATTCCAAGACTCACTAGAAAACTGAAAAGAAGAACTCTTTTTGTTTTCCTTAAGTTTGGAAAGAGATAAAGGAGTTGGAACATCAGAGGAAAAAGCAAGAAGATATTGAGGATATTTTGTAAAAAAATCCAGCTTAATTGTCCCATATCACTCACTTCGCCCAGTTTCCAGAAAGAATTGAAAGGAGTCAAAAGAAAAACCAGGCGTCCAAGATGCTGAATACCTGGAGTTTCCACTCCCACGGGAGAATGTTCTTGAGGAGTAAAACAAAAGTAGACGATACAAATGCTATAGAAAATGACTCCCCAGACTAAAATATGATTATGAGTTTTCTTCATCATTAAGGATTGACTGCTGCGACTGCTTTCTGGCGGTCACGTTTCATTGTATTAGAACGCAATTGTCCACAAGCTGCATCAATATCAGTACCATGCTCTTGACGAACAACACAGTTGACCCCTTTTTTCTTAAGCGTATCATAGAAGGCTATTACGCGCTCTTTGGGACTACGGCTATATTGGTCATGCTCACTAACTGGATTATAAGGAATCAAGTTTACATAAGACAATTTCTTGATGTTCTTGAGCAATTCAGCCAATTCCAAAGCTTGTTCTACACCATCATTGACTTCATTAAGCATGATGTATTCAAAGGTCACACGACGGTTGGTTGTTTCGATATAGTACTCAATAGCAGCAAAGAGTTTTTCAATCGGAAAGGCACGATTAATCTTCATGATGCTTGATCGCAATTCATTGTTTGGTGCGTGAAGGGAAACGGCAAGATTGACCTGAACTCCTTCATTAGCAAAATCACGAATTTTATGGGCCAAACCTGAGGTTGAAACCGTGATGTGACGAGCACCGATGGCCATTCCCTTGTCATCATTGATAGTACGAACGAAATTCAAGACATTGTTGTAGTTATCAAATGGTTCACCGATACCCATGACAACGATATGGCTGACGCGCTCGTCCTGACCACGCTCATCAAAGTATTTCTGAACCAGCATGATTTGCGCTACGATTTCACCGTTATTAAGGTCACGTTGTTTCTTAATCAAACCAGAGGCACAGAAGGTACAACCGATATTACAGCCGACCTGAGTGGTTACACAGACTGACAAACCATAGTGTTGACGCATGAGTACAGTCTCGATCAACATACCATCAGGCAATTCAAAAAGATATTTGACAGTCCCATCAGCAGACTCTTGAACGATTCGCTGTTTCAAGGGATTGACCACAAACTGGTCATTGAGCTTAGCAATCAAATCCTTTGAAAGGTTGGTCATTTCTTCAAATGACTGCACACGTTTACGATAGAGCCATTCCCAGATTTGATCTGCACGGAATTTCTTTTCTCCCTGCTCCAATACCCATTCCTGCATGGTTTGACGTGTTAAACTATAAATTGACGGTTTCATTTCTTCTCCTTATTCTCTACTCACTTCTGACGAATGACAAAATGACGTTGCCCCTTGTCCTCTTTCTGAGAATGTTGGTCTTTCTGACGACGTCTATTTTTCTTATCTGCATTCGGTTTTCGTTTGGTTTGAGTCGGTTTCTTTCCTTTTCTAGAAGGCGTCTCTTCTTCCTTCTTACGCATTTTCTTGTCAAATGAAGCTCGCTTAGGGGCTTCATTTTCTAGAACAAAATAGGCACAACCATAACTACAATACTCTAAAAGGTAGTCTTGTAAACGACTGATTTTTTCAAGATTTTCCTCTGTTCGGTCATCCTTGTAAAACCCTCGTAGGCGAAGTTGTTCATTACTCCAGTCCCCAACGATATAATCGAACTTGGTTAAGACTTCTGAAAAACGCTGATTAAAAGCCGTCACATCAAAGGCATCCTTGATGTTTTCAACCAAGGAAAAAGCTATCCCTTCCGTTTCGACCTTGTCCCCGTGTAAATGAAACTCAGGACCAGGAAACTTGTTATAGTTGTATAATTCAGGTGCAATTTCTTTTCGCATAGATATCCTTTTTCTACGATTACTTAATACTTTATTCTACCATAATTTCTAGCAGTTAGCACGTTTCTCATAAAAATGAAAAAAGTCTGACGATTTTGTCAGACCAAAATAATATAACCTTAAAAAGAGAAGAACAATTCTTCCCTCCAACTATCATTATTTAGCAGCTGCGTACAATTCATCTACTTTGTTCCAGTTGATTACTGAGAAGAAAGCTTTGATGTAGTCAGGACGCACGTTGCGGTATTTCACGTAGTAAGCATGTTCCCAAACGTCCAAGCCCAAGATTGGTTTTTTACCTTCTGAGATTGGTGTGTCTTGGTTTGCTGTTGAAGTCACTTCAAGTTTACCTTCTTTGTTGACAACCAACCATGCCCATCCTGAACCAAAACGAGTTGTTGCTGCTGCAGTGAAGGCTGCTTGGAATTCTTCAAATGAACCAAATGTTTCATCGATTGCTGCTGCAAGTTCTACTGATGGAGCTGTTTTCTCAGGAGTCATCAATTCCCAGAAAAGAGCGTGGTTCAAGTGTCCACCACCGTTGTTGATAAGTGCTTGACGGATATCAGCTGGAATAGATTCTACATCAGCAAGCAAGGCTTCAAGGTCTTCACCGATTTCAGGGTGTTTTTCAAGAGCTGCATTAGCATTGTTGACATAAGTTTGATGATGTTTGTCATGGTGCAAGTGCATTGTTTCCGCATCGATGTATGGTTCCAAAGCGTCGTATGCATATGGAAGATCTGGTAAGATAATAGCCATCTGTAATACCTCTTTTTCTTTCTATATGAAAATGATAACGCAAACATTCACTTTTTTCAAGTTTTTTGCTTATAGATAAGGAAATCACTGAGATACTTTCTAATCATACTCTTCGAAAATCTCTTTAAACTGCGTCAACGTCGCCTTGCCGTAGATATGTTACTGACTTCGTCAGTCTTATCTACAACCTCAAAGTAGTGCTTTGAGCTGACTTCGTCAGTCTTATCTACAACCTCAAAGCAGTGCTTTGAGCAACCTGCGGCTAGTTTGCTCTTTGATTTTCATTGAGTATAAAATAAGTAAATCGGCAAGAAACCCACGACAAGATAATCCTGACGCGGGATAAAAATTTTTTGAAATAGGACTAATTTACCTGACTAGCAATCTGTAAGAGTGCCTTTTCAAAAAGGAAACCTTTTTCATAAAGACCTGTCTTAATCTGATAATCTGTCTCAATCAAATAGGAAATAGCTTGCTTCAAAAAGCTCAAGGAAAGTCCTCGTGAATCTCTCAGCGCAAATTTGATTTGATAGGGATTGGGAGTCCGTCCCAGATAACTACCTAAACTACTTGCAATCTGCGATTCTGTTTGGCCAGACTCCGCCAAAATCTTCACCTGAGTAAAAGTCCGAAATTGTCCTAACATGACAGCTATGAGCTTAATTTCGTCTTCCCCTTGCAAGGTCAAGTCTCTAACCAAGTCGCGCGCCTGATCCATCTTTTTAGTCAGAATAAACTGAGTTAAATCAAAAATATTGTCCTGCAAGGTCTTGGGAATAGCATTGATAATATCTTCTTCCTCAATAATAGAATTCGCCTTATAGGAATGTAAAAAGAGCAGATTTTTCTGGATTTCGCTAAATTGAAAACCAGATTTGACGAGGAGATTTTCAAAGGATTGCCCCACAAACTGCAGACCTTGTTTCTGGCTCCACTTTTGGAAATACTGGCGCAATTCTTGTTCTTTGGCTTCTATTGCATCAAAAACCTTGGCATCACGCTTAAGTAATTTAACCAACCGTCTTTTGCTATCCAGCTTTCCTTCCGCAAAGATCAACAACTTGGTTGTTGGTGAAGGGTTATCAAGGTATTCTTCAAACGACTTGAGTTCATCATCTGTTAAAAAACGTTTCTTGGCTGTTGTGATATCGACAAAATGGTCTAATATCACGATTTTCTCATCCGCAAAGAAGGGAAGGCTAACCAACTCCAGTTCCACATCCTTGTAGGCCACTTCTTTCATATCCAAGTAGGCAAAGTTGAGGTCTGCAGAATCATAGCCAACCTGTCTCAGCACTTGACTCTTCATCACTTCAAACTGACCCTGGTCTATGCCTGTAAACAGGCTCAGGCTCGGTAAATTTGATAAAGTCAACTTCTGGCTTTCTTCAATAGCTAGCATCTTCTCTCCTTTCTTCTGACTTTTTAATTCATTTAATCGATATAGCACAATTTCCCACGGAAATCTTCTAGGCTTTCGTACCCTTTTTCAGCCATGATTGCTTTCAGTTCATTGGTAATACGTTCAAAAGCACCGACGCCTTCTTTGTGAAGGGTGGTTCCCACCTGCACCATACTGGCTCCACAGAGGATATGTTCAAAGGCATCTCTACCAGTCAGAACTCCACCTGTTCCGATGATTTGGATTTGAGGATTTAAACGTTGATAAAAAGCATGAACATTGGCTAGAGCAGTCGGTTTGATGTATTCTCCACCAATTCCACCAAAACCATTCTTAGGCCGAATAACGACAGACTCATCTTCTATATAAAGGCCATTCCCGATAGAGTTAACGCAGTTGACAAACTTGAGCGGATACTTGTTGAAAATAGCTGCCGCTTGATCAAAGTGAACAATGTCAAAATATGGTGGGAGCTTAATTCCAAGAGGTTTGGTAAAGTAAGCAAATACTTCTGATAAAATTCGGTCTGTTGTCTCAAAATCATAGGCAATCTGTGGTTTTCCTGGAACATTTGGGCAAGAAAGATTTAGCTCAGTCAGACCACGGAAGTTACTCTCTTGGACTTTTTTCAAGATAGTATGGGTTTCCTCTGGAGACATGCCAACTAGAGATAGGAAAAAAGTTCGGCTTGGTTCTTTTTCCTGCAAATCCAAAAGATAATCCAAATAATAGTCTAAGCCATTATTTGGCAAGCCCATAGAGTTGATGGAACCAAGTGGAACATCTTGATAGCGTGGCTCAGGATTTCCCTGACGAAAGTCCAAGGTCGCTGTCTTAGTGACAAAGGTTCCTGCCACTGAGTTTTTAACTCCTTCCAGCTCCTCTATCGTCATACAAGCTACACCTGCTGCATTCATCAAGCAATTGTCAAACTCAAAACCAGCAATTTGTGTTTTCGTTGATACCATGATTCTGATCCTCCGGATTCCTTTTATTGCTAATATTATACCATATTTTCACATTTTCTCTTTTAGAAAGACATTTCCAAGAAAAACGTTCGTATTTTTATAGATTTTCAAAAAGTCCTAAAACTAAATTGATAGAATTTTTAGAAAATTTTTGTTTTTCTCTTTACAGTTAAAAAAAATTCTGCTATAATGACACACATAATTAAATTAGAATTTAAGGAGAACGCTATGACATCTGCTAAAGAATATATCCAAAGCGTGTTTGAAACTGTAAAAGCTCGTAACGGGCACGAGGCTGAATTCCTCCAAGCTGTTGAAGAATTTTTCAACACTTTAGAACCTGTATTTGAAAAACACCCTGAGTATATCGAAGAAAATATCTTGGCACGTATCACTGAGCCAGAGCGAGTGATTTCTTTCCGTGTTCCTTGGGTTGACCGTGATGGAAAAATTCAAGTAAACCGTGGTTACCGTGTTCAATTCAACTCAGCTGTTGGACCATACAAAGGCGGACTTCGTTTCCACCCAACTGTTAACCAAGGAATTTTGAAATTCCTCGGATTTGAACAAATCTTCAAAAACGTCTTGACTGGACTTCCAATCGGTGGAGGTAAAGGTGGATCAGACTTCGATCCTAAAGGTAAAACAGATGCTGAAGTGATGCGCTTCTGCCAAAGCTTCATGACTGAATTGCAAAAACACATCGGACCATCACTTGACGTACCTGCTGGTGATATCGGTGTTGGTGGACGTGAAATTGGTTACCTTTACGGTCAATACAAACGCCTTAACCAGTTTGATGCTGGTGTCTTGACTGGTAAACCTCTTGGATTTGGTGGTAGCTTGATTCGTCCAGAAGCAACTGGTTACGGTTTGGTTTACTACACTGAAGAAATGCTTAAAGCTAACGGCAACAGCTTTGCTGGTAAGAAAGTGGTTATTTCAGGTTCTGGTAACGTAGCCCAATACGCTCTTCAAAAAGCGACTGAACTCGGTGCAACTGTTATCTCTGTATCTGACTCAAATGGTTATGTCATCGATGAAAATGGTATCGACTTCGATCTTTTGGTAGATGTTAAAGAAAAACGTCGTGCTCGTTTGACTGAGTATGCTGCTGAAAAAGCAACTGCAACCTACCACGAAGGTTCTGTATGGACTTACGCTGGAAACTATGACATTGCGCTTCCATGTGCTACTCAAAACGAAATCAACGGTGAAGCAGCTAAACGTTTGGTTGCTCAAGGTGTTATCTGTGTATCTGAAGGTGCTAACATGCCAAGCGACCTTGATGCCATCAAAGTTTACAAAGAAAATGGTATCTTCTACGGACCTGCAAAAGCTGCCAACGCTGGTGGTGTAGCCGTTTCAGCCCTTGAAATGAGCCAAAACAGTCTTCGCCTCTCATGGACTCGTGAAGAAGTTGATGGACGTCTCAAAGACATCATGACAAACATCTTCAACACAGCTAAGACAACTTCAGAAACATATGGTCTTGATAAAGACTACCTTGCAGGAGCTAACATTGCTGCCTTTGAAAATGTAGCAAATGCTATGATTGCACAAGGTATTGTTTAAGATTCATTTGCTTAATCCTCAATCACTCCGATTGGGGATTTTTATGTTGGATTCAAAAAAGCTCACCATTAACAGTGAGTTTTAACATCAGAATTTATTTTACTTTCATTAGGGCAGATGACAAACATTCAACAATTTCATCAACTGCTTCATTGATGTTTATAGTTCCTTCATCATTCAACATCATGGGAATAAGATAAGAAAAACTCAATGCTAATATGTAACGAACAATTCTTTCATTTGACCAATTTAGAATAAGTCCTTTTTCTTTAAATTGATTCAAAACAGGGCTAATTGGTTCTATTATAGATTGAACAATAATATTTCCTAACTGGATAGAAAGATTTTTATCAATAAAAGAACGTCCCAAGAGAATTTTAACATGCATTTGATTCTCCTGAATGAAAAAGAGCCTATCTCTAACAATACTTTTTAAAAAGAAGGGAAAAGTTTCTTGATCTACTGTGAATTTCTTTTCTGAGAAATCCGCAATCACTTCTGGAATAACCTGTTCTAGAAAAGTAGATAAAATGGCTTCTAAAATACCTTCTTTTGTTTTAAAGTAACTAAAAACCGTTCCTTCTGACACTCCAGCGCGTTCGGCAATAAGGCTGGACGTTGTATTTTCAAATCCAATTTCTGAGAATAATTTTAAGCTTGATAATAATACTCGACGTTGTTTTAAGCTCAAGTTGCTAGTTTCTAACGTCTGAGCATACTTTTGTTCTAAACTTTCCATCGCTAACACCTCTCTTCTACTCTCTTACTTTTACGACTTTTTTGCCTCGACTGTGTCCCATTTTCAGACTACGATAGGCTTCTCTAACTGACTTTAGAGAAAAGTCATACACTTGGTCAATTTTCAGATGAACCTTCCCGTCTGAGACCATTTCAGCTAAAGTGCTAAAATCATCATATGTGGAATGTCTCGGACCAGTAAACTGAGCACCTTTTATCATAACATAGGGTGAAGGTACTAATGTCCCAATAGATGTTCCCTTCAAACCTAAACTAAAAGCCAATCTAACATAATCAGATCCATAACAATCCAAAAATTTTGTAATAGGCCTTGGACTAGCTGATAGAAGAGCCTTCTTGATATTCTCTTCGTAACTTACTGGTATGGCACCTAAAGATTTCAGATACTCTGCATTTTTCTTACTTGCTATTCCAATCACTGTCGCCCCCTTAGCAACTGCATACTGTACTGCAATACTTCCAATACCTCCTGCTGCAGCTGAAATAACAACAGTATCTCTTGAATTTAAACCGATTCTTCTAAAAGCCCCACCCACAGTTAGAGCAGCTACTCCCATAGTAGCTGCGTGAATCATATCGATCATCTCTGGTTTCAATACAATTTCTGATTCATTGACACAAATTTCTGTTGCTAAAGCTCCCCTCTTAGTTCCCAAACCAGGATCACTAATCATTGTTCCAAACACCTTATCCCTTACTGAAAACCTAGTTACTTCATTTCCAACTTCTGTAATGACTCCAGAAAAATCTCTCCCCACACCTTTTGGAAATAAAGATGATTTAGATTCAAACCAACGACTTGGTTTCCTTAATTTCGTCATAAAAGATAAAAATCGAAGGGGTTTCGCTCCCTCAAAAGTTTTATAATCAATAGGATTTAAACCAACAGCATGAACTTCTACTCTCACTTGATTTACATCCAAGGCTTGAGAGTCGATCTTCACCCAATCCAAAACCTCTTCGTTACCGAAACGACTGTACTCTATTGCTTCAACAACCATTTTCTTTACTCCTTAATTTCACAAAAATTGAGTAAACACTCATTTTTATAAATTATACTCTTAATTTGTAAGAAAATCAATATTATCGTTTGATAACGATTTATGACTTGATAAAAAATATCCATCATTTCGATTTACCAATATGATTCTTTCAATCTAACTCTCCTCACTTTTAAAGAATACTAGCCCTCTTTTTGCCCCTTCTTGAACAAAAAGAAAAACCGCTAGTCCTAAGAATAGCGGTTTAATCATGTTTTTAAGCTACTAATGTAGTTGCTCTATTATTTAAGAGTAACTGAAGCTCCAGCTTCTTCCAATTTAGCTTTAAGTTCTTCAGCTTCTGCAGCTGCAACACCTTCTTTGATGACACCTGGTGCACCATCAACAAGTTCTTTAGCTTCTTTAAGACCAAGACCTGTGATTTCACGTACAACTTTGATAACGCCAACTTTTTTGTCGCCTGCAGATGTCAATTCAACGTCGAATGAATCTTTAGCAGCACCAGCGTCAGCAGCACCAGCTGCAGCAACAGCTACAGGAGCAGCTGCAGTTACACCAAATTCTTCTTCGATAGCTTTTACAAGGTCGTTCAATTCAAGGATTGAAGCTTCTTTAATTTCAGCAATAATGTTTTCAATGTTCAATGCCATTGTTATTTCCTCCAAATATGTTTTTAAATTTATAATATTTTTTGTAGCTAGGCTACGCTGCGTAGCTTAAGATTAAGCTGCGTCTTCTTTGTTGTCTGCAACCGCTTTGACTGCAAGAGCAACGTTGCGCACTGGCGCTTGAAGTACAGAAAGGAGCATAGAAAGAAGTCCTTCGCGGTTTGGAAGAGTTGCAAGAGCAAGAATCTCTTCTTTAGATGCGACAGCGCCTTCGATTGCACCACCTTTGATTTCAAGTGCTTCAGCGTCTTTAGCAAAATCGTTCAAGATTTTCGCTGGTGCGATAACATCTTCGTTAGAAAATGCTACTGCAGATGGTCCAACAAATACAGATGCAAGATCTTCAAGACCAGCTTTTTCAGCTGCACGACGCAAGATTGAGTTTTTAATCACTTTATACTCAACTTCGCTTCCACGAAGCTCACGACGAAGAACTGTATCTTGCTCAACTGTCAAACCACGAGCGTCTACAACGACGATAGATGCAGCAGCTTTCATTTTTTCGGCTACTACGTCAACTAGTTCCGCTTTTTTAGCAATAATTGCTTCACTCATTAGTGTGTTCACCTCCGTAATTATTTTGCTTGGGGAATTTTTCCAAAAGAAAAACGCGCCCAAACCTAGACACGAAAGTACAATACGCTTCTTTTTACATGATACGTTTTGTCCTCGGTAGGATATTTATGAGTCAAGCTCCCCTACTGTCTTAGGCAGTTTTTTCAAACCGTATATAAGTATAGCATAGTTAAAAAAAGAATGCAAGATTTTTGCAAACTTTTTTTAAAATTTTTCGTGATTTTTCTTTTAAAGTTCTACTGTCAGGACTTGACCTTGCCTAACGACCTGCTCTCCAGCGATATAAACATCATCTACATCACTAGATTTGACTGAATAAACGAGGTGAGAGAGCATATTTTTCTGAGGTTGGAGATGGATTTTTCCTTGTGGTTGAATAACGAGAAAATCTGCTTGCTTACCAACTTCCAGACTTCCTATCTGATTTTCCATTCCAAGGACCTTAGCCCCTTCGATTGTCAGTGCCTTGAGAGCTGTTTCGATAGGAAATTGGCTAGCGTCTCCACTTTTCATCTTCTGAAGAAGGGCTGCAGTCCGTCCTTCCTCAAACATGTCTAGGTTGTTATTGGAAGCAACCGAGTCTGTCGCAATTCCGACTGCTACTCCTACTTTTTGCAGTTGGATGATTGGAGCGATTCCTGAGGTCAGTTTGAGATTACTGATAGGATTGTGGGCGATAGCCACTTGAGAAGTTGCCAGGCGTTCAATTTCTCTCTCATTTAATTCGACCCCATGAGCAAAGACAGACGGATGATCTAAGTAACCCAGTTCTTCTAGAAAGGCGAGGGGGCGTTTGCCGTATCGTTTCAGGATAATTCCTGATTCCTCCTTGGTCTCCGCCACATGGATATGGATGGGAATATCCAGCTCTTTTGCCATATCTAGGCTTCTCTCCAGCAAGTCTCTACTACAGCTGTAGGGAGAATGTGGTGCCACCATCACCTTGACATTTGGATTTTCATATCCTATGATTGTCTCGATAATAGCTCGAGTTCTAGTAATAGTCTCAGCAGTCGTTTCTGCCTCTGAAGAAAAGAGGGTCGGTGAGAAATAACAACGCATCTTGGAAGCCTTGACTGCCTGATAAATCTGCTCAATCTCCACTCCATTGGGATTATACATATCGTTAAAGGTTGTTGTTCCTGACTGGAGCATTTCTGTCAGCGCTTCTTTGACCGCCTTGGTAGTCATATCTGGTGTAAACTCAGCTTCTGCTGGCCAGATATAGTCATTGAGCCATTCATGGAGATTACTGTCATCCCGAATTCCTCGCAAGCCTGTCATAGCAGAATGAGTATGGCAATTGACCAATCCAGGCATAATCCAGGCTCCCTGATAGTCTATAATCTGCTCAGCTTGCTCTAAAATCTCTGACTTCTCTTGACCGACATAGACAATTTGAGAATCCTTAACGGCTAAGACACCATCCAAATAAACATGGAAATCTTGGTCACAAGTCACGATATTTACATGCTGATAGACTTTCATTCTAGGCTCCTTTTCTATAAGACAATTTACAGTGAATAATTTTTCTAGCTATTGTAACAAAAAAGTCACCCGAAGGCAACTTTTTTCGTTCATAAGATTTTAAAATAGAAAGGCTTATTCTGAGCTAAAAGCTGTAGCTTTTTGCATTTGGTAATACTTGCCCTTTCTAGCCATGAGGTCATGATGGTTACCATGCTCCACAATGTCACCGTCTACCAAGACAAGAATCAAATCCGCATCTTGAATGGTAGACAAACGGTGGGCGATGATAAAGCTTGTGCGCCCCTTCATGAGTTTGGCAAAGGCATCCTGTACTAGCACCTCTGTCCGTGTATCGATGGAGGAAGTCGCCTCGTCTAAGATAAGAATCTTAGGGATAGCTAGAAAGACTCGGGCGATGGTCAAGAGCTGGGCTTGGCCGACAGAGAGAGATTCTCCTGCATTTTCCAACTTGGTATCGTATCCCTGTGGCAACTGTTGGATGAAAAAGTCTGCATTGGCTGCTTTTGCAACAGCAATCACTTGCTCCCGACTGGCATCAGGATTGCCAAAGGCAATATTGTCATGAATAGTTCCTTGCTTGAGCCAGGTTTCTTGGAGCACCATGCCAAACTGCTGTCTCAATGACGCTCGGGTATAGTCGTAAATGGAACGACCGTCCAGCAAGATATCTCCTGAATTAATAGGGTAAAATCGCATGAGGAGATTGATAAGAGTTGATTTTCCAGCACCTGTCGGACCAACGATGGCTACCTTGCTACCTGCTGGAATATCGATAGACAAATCCTTAATCAAAATCTTTTCAGGATGGTAGCCAAAAGAGACCTGTTTAAAGGAAATGCCTCCCTTGACTTGGTCACTGGTCAAGACTTCCTTACCTGTTTCAGCCACCTCAGGACTTTCTAAGACAGCATAGACGCGCTCTGCACAAGCCAGAGCACTTTGCAATTCGGCTAGAACTGAAGAAATATCATTAAAAGGCTTGGTGTATTGCTGAACATAGTTCAAAAAGGTTACTAAACGACCGATGGTCAAGGTGGACCCCATCATGATACGATAAGCTCCTACTCCAGCTAAAAGGGCATAAATGAGTGCATTGACAAAGCGAGTCGAAGGATTGACCGTTGAAGAATAAAAGATGGCTGACTGAGAATAGCCTGAGTAGTTGTCATTCGCCTCATACAGTCTTTGGATAAACTCTGTCTGAGCATTAAAGGACTGGATAATGGTCTGCTGGCTAAGCGATTCTTCAATCAACTGAGTCTGAATGCCCCTCGTCTCTGTTTGCTTCTGGAAGAGATGATAGGAGCGTTTGGCAATAAAGCGTGAAATCACCATAGACAGTGGCGTCAACAGCAAGACTAAGAGGGTCATGAGGAGATGAATTTGGAGCATTGCTAGAATACTAACCAAAATCATCAAGACACCAATGAAAAATTGATTGAAAATCATGGTCAAGCCAGATGCCAACTGTTCTATATCTGTGGTCACACGACTAACCATCTCTCCACTTCCTTGCCGATCCACAAAAGCAATCGGTAAACGATGAAGCTTATGGATGATTCGCTCTCGCAAGTCTTTGGTATAAGAGAAGATTAGGCGATTATAAAGAAGAGGATTGGCCCATTGTACCAGTGTATTTCCTATGACCACCAAAATCATCTGTATAAAAATCTGCCAAAAAACTGGTGAAGAACCAGCCACTAGGACCTGGTCGATGACCTGCCCAATCAGGATAGGTAGGTAAATTGATAAGCCAACTTGGGCAATAGTTCCTAGAAAGGCTAGGAAAAGAAGGAAGGGATGGCTTGCTAAATCTACGGCTAAACGCTTGAGCGTCTGGTTTGCAGTTTGTCGTCTCATATTAGTCCTCCTTTCCATGTTGGGATGCATTGATTTCGCGATAGACTTGACTAGTCTTCATCAATTCCTCGTGCTTGCCGATAGCTAGGAGCTCACCTTTTTCCAAGAGGAGAATCTTGTCAGCCATCTGGAGTGTCGAAGTCCGTTGAGAAATCAAGATTAAGCTCGTGTTAGGTAAGTTTTCTCGAATTGCTTTCAAAAGTTTGGACTCGGTGATGGTGTCGAGAGCCGAGGTCGCATCATCTAGGATGAGAAATGGAGCTTGGTGCAAGACTGCACGTGCAATAGACAGCCTTTGTTTTTGTCCACCTGAGAAATTTCGCCCTCCTGCTTCAACAGTGGCATCCAAGAGTCCTTCCTTATCACTGACAAAATCCTTAGCTTGCGCAATCTCCAAGGCCTGCCAAAGTTCTTGATTAGTCAATTCTTGATTTAAACCCAAAGTCAAGTTGGAACGAATAGTTCCTTTAAATAGTTCGACCTTTTGGGGCACATAGGCAATCCAAGACCGCCACTGCTCAAGATTACGAGGACTACTCCCACTTCGATAAAGGTCAATGCTCCCCTGGTCTGCTGGATAAAGACCAAGTAATACTTGTACCAAGCTTGATTTACCAGAACCCGTCCCCCCAATGATACCAAGGATTTGCCCTTGCTTCATATCAAAAGAAATGTCTCTCAAAGAAGGCTGAGCCGCATCTGGATAGGTAAAGGTCAATTCTTGGACTTGTAAAACCTCCTCGCTGGTAGCTTGCTTTTGTTCTAACTCTGAATGGATATCTTCTGGCTCTTCATCAAAGACTTCCTCGATTCGCTTGGCTGAAATATAGGACTGGTTGAGGGAATTTATCAGCATGGCGAGCTTGACCAATTCCACTAAAATCTGCAAGAGGTAGTTGATAAGGGCAATTAGGGCACCTTGACTGAGTAAACCTCCTTGAATAGAAATATAGCCCTGCCAGATGATGACGAGAAGAGTTCCATTAACAATCAGATAGGTCAGAGGTGTTAACAAACTAGACCAGAAACCTGTTTTTTCTTGCAATCTGGCATAGACTTGGTTAAGGGTTTGAAAAATCTGTAACTCTCGTTTTTCTTGTCCAAAAGCACGAATAACCCGCATGCCTTGTAATTGCTGGCGCGTTTCCTGAACCAATTGGTCCGTTTTCTTTCTGAGACTGCTGTAGAGAGGATTGACCAGTCGAGAGAGGCCTACAATGACGATTGTCAAAATCACAACCATGACTAAGAACCAGAAAGTCAGCTCAACTGAGATTCGATAGGCCATAAAAATGGCTCCAAAAACGATAATAGGCGCTCGCAAAAAGAGACGCAGAAATTGATTAATCCCAGTCTGAATCTGATAGGTATCCGAAGTCAAGCGAGTGACCAAGCTAGAAGTTGTCAAACGGTCTCTGCTATCCTTGGGTAGGGAAAGAATATGACGATAAAGGTCGTCTGTCAGTTCTTTGGCAAATCCAACCGCAGCCTTGGCTGAATAAAACTGAGCTACCAAGGCCACTAAAACGCCAATCACGGCAAAGATAAGGAGCAGACCAATCTGCATCCAGAGATGCCCTTGATCTCTCTGGGGCAAGGATTGGTCAACAATCCCAGAAATCACCATGGGAACCAAGAGCTCAAACACAGCTTCTAGTAGCTTGAACAAGGGTGCTAAAATTGATTCCTTGATGTAGGGTTTGAAGTAAGATAATAGGTGTTTCATAAATCCCTTCTATTCGTATTCTAGAAATGAAGAAAGTGGGAAGCCCCCACCCTCTCTGTTTTATTTATTTAAGTAAGGCAGTAGATAGCCATATCCTGCTTCGTCCATCTCATCCTTGGCCACAAAGCGTAAGGAAGCAGAATTGATACAGTAACGCAGGCCACCTAACTCCCTAGGTCCATCTGTGAAAACATGACCTAAGTGAGCATTTCCTGACCGAGAACGAACTTCGATTCGCTCCATTCCATGGCTCAGGTCTTTATAGTAGTGAATCAACTCTTTGGAAATCGGACGGCTAAAACTTGGCCAACCACAACCTGAGGCAAACTTATCCTTGGCAAAAAAGAGTGGCTCACCTGTCGTAATATCTACATAAATGCCCTCTTCAAAGGTTTGGTCATAGGCATTACTAAATGGAGCCTCTGTAGCAGCTTCTTGGGTGACACGGTAAGACTCTTCAGTTAGGCTTTCCTTTAGCACCTCTTGACTAGGCTTTTCATAGTTGGCTGCGTCAATCAATGGCTTCTCAGCATCCGTTACATCGATATGACAGTAACCTGAAGGATTTTTCTTGAGATAGTCTTGGTGGTAATCTTCTGCCAAAATGTAGTGGCGAAGTTTCTCCACTTCTACTGCAATCTTTCGCCCAAGCATACGCTCCTGCTCCTGCACCACAGTGTAAATAGCTGGCAAATCTGCTTCATCTTGGTAATAGATCCCCGTTCGATATTGGCGACCACGGTCATTCCCTTGTTGATTAATCGATAAAGGATCGATGACTCGGAAATAATAAAGTAAAATCTCTCTGAGTGACACTACTTTCTCATCATAAATCACTTGAACCGTCTCTGCATGGTCTGTTTCCTTGATTAGTTGATAATTGGTCGTTTCAACTTGCCCATTAGCGTAGCCAACACTGGTTTCTAACACTCCAGAAATTCGTGAAAAATACTCCTCTAGGCCCCAAAAACAACCACCTGCTAGATAAATTTCTGCCATCTTTATTTCTCCTTTATCAAGTTTTTAACTAATACTCTTCGAAAATCTCTTCAAACCACGTCAGCTTACATCTGCAACCTCAAAACAGTATTTTGAGCTAACTTCGTCAGTTCTATCCACAACCTCAAAACACTGTATTGAGCAGCCTGCGGCTCGTTTCCTAGTTTGCTCTTTGATTTTCATTGAGTATAAACTTCTTTTCAAAAAAAGGATAGGAAGCCCTCTGGTCAAGAGTTTCCCCATCCTATCTTCTATTCTTTATTTTGCTTGGACACGGACACCTTGGGTATCAACCTTCAAATCATGTAGTTTACCTTTGAAGGGTTGCTTTTCCAATTCTGCCTTAATCGCCGGCATCTTGTCATGAGAGGCCAAGACCATAACTGTCGGCCCGGCACCAGATAGATAGGTTGCATAGGCACCATTCTCCTTGGCTACTTGCTTAATCGTAGAAAATTCTCTCACCAAGTCCTGACGGTATCGTTCGTGGAAGAGGTCTCCCTCGATTGCTTGCCCAGCTGTCACCATGTCTCCTGCCAACAAGGCAGCAACCGCCACATTGGCGATAGAACTAGCAGCAACAGCTTCCTTGTAGGACAATTTTTTAGGCAAGACACCACGGCTATCGCGAGTGCGTAATTCATAGTTAGGAATGTAGGCTAGAAAATCACACTCTGGGAAGTCAGCCACGATAGCAGAGACTTGCCCTTCAACGGAACTTGCAATAACGAGATTACCATAAATGGCTGGAGCCACATTGTCTGGATGTCCTTCAATCTTGGTCGCCAACTGCAACTTTTCATGGTCTGACAAGTTAAGCTTGCCCAGTTGGTTGGCCAGTTCAATCCCAGCAACAATAACAGAGCTGGAAGAACCCAAACCACGCGCCAAGGGAACATTACTGGTCATTTTCAAACGTCTTGGTTGCAAGTCTGGTACAATTTGCAAAGCAATCTTGAGCAAGAGATTACGCTCGTCATGGGGAATCCATTTGCCAATCTGGTGTTCAATCAGCCACTCATCTCGTTCTTCACAGACCTCGATTTGAAGATATTTGGTTACAGCTACACCGACCGAGTCAAAACCTGGCCCGATATTGGCACTGGTTGCAGGTACAATAATCTTCATCTTATTCTCCTAGCACCTTGAAGGTATTCAAGAGGTCGAATTCTGAAACCTTCTTCAATTCAGCTGAAACATTTTCAAGTTGGGCTTTATTAATCTTATGTGTAATGATGACCACACGTGCCTTGTCACCTTCTTTTCCGTCTTGGAGGATTTGCTTGAAGGAAATATCTTGAGCGTTGAAAATCTCAGCCAATTTCAAGACCTGACCTTTTGAGTCTGGCGCCAAGATTGAGAAATAGTAGTTTGCTTTGACATCTTCTGGATTGGCCAAAACCAATTCACGGCTGTATTCGTTGAAGTCTTTACCAATCGTTCCATCATTCAAACGACGAACGATACGGACAATATCTGCCACAACACTTGTTGCAGTAGGCTTTTGACCAGCACCTGGCCCATAGTACATAGACTCACCAATACCGATAGATTCTACAAAGACAGCGTTCATTACGCCATTCACACTAGCAAGTGGATGCGCTTTAGGTAGGAAGGTTGGAGTCACTTCTGCAGCAATACCTGAAGGAGTTTCCTCAATAGAACCAACCAATTTCACTACATAGCCAAGATCTTGGGCTACAGCTACGTCTTCTGGTGTGATGTTGCGGATTCCCTTGTGGGCTACATCGTCAAAGGCAACCTTCATACCAAAGGCAAATTGGCTCAAAATCACCATCTTGTAGGCTGCGTCAATTCCATCTACGTCATTTGTCGGGTCACTTTCAGCAAAACCTAGTCTTTGTGCTTCGGCAAGAGCATCGTCGTAAGACCAGCCTTCTTCCACCATTTTGGTCATCATGAAGTTAGAAGTTCCGTTAACTACTCCAAGCACGCGCGTGATTTTATCAGAAGCTAATGAATTTGCTAGAGTGCGAAGAATTGGAATCCCACCAGCTACTGCTGCTTCGTAGTAAAGTGCCACATTGTGCTCTTTAGCGATTTCTAGCAATTCTGCGCCATGGACAGCCAAAAGGTCCTTGTTGGCAGTAACAACGTGTTTCCCAGCTTCCAAGGCACGAGTGATAAAGGTCTTAGCAGGTTCGATACGCCCCATTAATTCCACTACAATCGTAATATCTTGGTCTGACAAAATATCATCTACATTGGTTACAAAATTAAAGTCATTCCCTGCTGCAAGCAAGCGATTCTTTTCATCTTCATCCTTGACCAATACTTTAGCAACTTCAATCTCTGAATGTGCTGATTGATTGATTTTTTCTCCATTTTCCTTTAGGAGGAAGGGTACACCACTTGCAACGGTACCAAATCCTAGTAAAGCAATTTTAACTGTCATGTTTGTCTCCTCGAAATTTTCTAATATAGCCATTATAACAGAATTTTGTGAAAATTCCTATTATAGTAAATCACTATTTCAGTATAAAAAGAAAAAACGAATCAGACGATTCGCTCTCCTTAAAATCTAGAGAAAACTTTCCAGAAATGATTATCCAATCTTTTGCAAATTAAGTACTGCATCGTGATTCATCAAAACTTGGCCATACTCTTGCAAGACTGAGCGACTGATGTCACTATCGTCCGCAAACTCGCGCATACGAGCCAACAGCCAAGCTGGATAAGGACTAGGATGGTTTTCAATATCCACTAGAATGGTCAAATAATAGCGCTCGTTCATCTTGTAAAGTTCAGAAGTTTCCATCTCAAAAGTCACTGTCTTGGCAAAAGCCACCAAGTCAGCCAACTTAGCAAAAGAAAGGATGTAATAGATGTAAGGCTCTTTCTTGCCTTCATCTTCTTGTTCAGCTTGCTCTTGCTCTTCTTCCTTGGCTTCTACTTGCTCAAGAGATTGAATCGCTTCGATGTCATCCTTGGTTTTGTCTGCGATGCTTTTTTCTAAGGTTTTGATAAATTCATCTGGCGACATTTGAGCTAATTCTTCCATATCTGGCAAATCCGATAAATCTTCAAAATCTAGATTTTGGTCAATTTTTGACTTGGTCACAAAGACATCTACCTTATCAGGTTTTGGAGTTACACGGAAGCTCAACATGCCTGTATCTAGAAAGCTCTCAGGCATCTCTAACTCATCCAAGATGGCATAAAAGAACTCTTCTGTTTTTTCTTGAGGAACAAGAAAGTCAGCAATCTCCATTCCTCGATCCATCAAATCTTCTAAAGACATCGTGATTTTTAAAGTTGTATCACTGATTTGTTTCATTTTCATTGCTAGTAACCTCATACTTTCAGTTCTATCTATTATACTAGATTTTTACGATTTTATCAAAAGAAGGCTCCTCTATCGGGCTAGATTTTCCCTAGGATAACTTCTGTAGAAGACTCTAATACTCTTCGAAAATCTCTTCAAACCACGTCAGCTCTATCTGCAACCTCAAAACAGTATTTTGAGTAACCTGCGGCTAGCTTCCTAGTTTGCTTTTTGATTTTCATTGAGTATAAAAGAAAATTTCTGCTAACAAATAGAAAAAGCCTTCAAAATCGGCTCTTGTCCGACTTTGAAGACCTTATACATCAGAAAGCTTATAGTTTAAAGGTTGCTACACCGAGGATAGAACGATTTAAGTTTCTAAGAATTTGAAGACTTTGTTCAAATTTCTTATAACGAGTCACTCCATACTCTTCAACAAGAAGGACTGTATCTCTTTCTAAAAGAGATGGTACATCCTGTAAATCTACAAAGTGCATTCCTTTTAAAGCCTCTTGATTTTGTTTCAATTTATCTAGGATAGCTTTATTTGAGCTAACGATAGTCAATTCTTGTCCAGCATTTTTGTATGATAGAACATCTGCTAGGTTGGCAATTGTTGTGATCTCTGTTACAAAATCAATTTGATATTGAGAAAAATCACCTGCTCTATTGATTGTTGGATTAAAGAGATAAACCAATACATTTCCCATCACAACCAAAATCACACAGACTACTCCAATAACAGCTAAACGGAGAATCAAATTCTTCACATTCAATCCAAGCGCTGTCTCACCGTTTGCATTCAATTCTTTAGAGTTGATGGTTTCCAATTTTTCAATTTTTACATTTGCATAAGTGTGTTTAAATTTCTCAATCAATCCATCAAATTTTCTCTCTAACAAGTCATTGACATCCTTGCTTGGTGTCAAAATTTTCACACCGACCCCTGCATCGTCAATCATATAGTAGACGGTCAGTTTTTTCCACCAATAATCATTCGTAGAATTTTTCAAGGTTGTTTCTGTCGTATCCAATTCACTGGCCATTTTTTTCAGTTCACTCGGTTCTACATCATTGAAAAGATAAGCTCCATTCAAATTCCCATCAATCAATTTCCCGTAGAAATCACTATAACCACCAATTTGATGATTCAAAATCGTTTTAGCTGAATCTTCTGGAGGAGTAATTTTATAGCTAAGATAAGTTGAATAACTTGTTGTGTCTTTTACAGTATTTTTATTCTTAACTGCTTTAATTGTAAATGGTACAGCAATGAGAGCAAATAAAGCGATGAGAGCTAAAATATTTGCTTTTCGTTTTTTATAAAGATTTGCAAACAAATCAGCTACTGAATAATGTTCAAACATGATTTTTTTCTCCTTTGTTTAGTAGATACTGGTTCTCTTTTGTAAGCATTTTTGCTACGAATATAATCACAAGAACAATTCCCCAGAATTGCATTGTAAATAGATTGAAGAAACTTTCTGAAAAGCTACTTCTTGGCATAAAGAATAGATTATTCAAGATGAGTAAGGACAAGGCAAATAAGATTGTTCTAGAGCGATAGGCTACTTGCAACATGGCTATAAATAGCATACCAAGCAAGAGACTAAGTAGAAAGACCCCTATCATACCATAGTCTGTATACAACTCCATGATATAGCTACTTCCAATACCATGTCCTTTCAGATATTCCTTGTTCAAAACAAGATAGGACAAATTGTGGGCATAACTATTACTATCGATAGCTAGCTCCACACTATTGGTTGTATGTTCAAAGGCTTTTCCTCCGAAAATGGCCCCCAAACTTCCCCTTGCAAAATAATCAAGAACAGGACCAAAAGTAAAATTACGGAAATCTCGGTAAGGGAGGCTACTGTTAAATAGAAAACCTCGAGCTAGAACACCAAAACTAGTCCCTTGTTTATAGATAAAGTCAAGTAAGATATCCCAGAAACCTGTATGGGAAACCTGGACATTATCCCGTACATAATTGAGCACTCCCATCGCTAACATGAGAATAGGAGAACCGACAAAAATCGCTAACTTTTCTTTAAACCCAATCCATTTTCCCTTTTCAGTTTGCTCCCGCATAAAGTAATAAACAAAAGCAAATAAAATACTTAAAATAAAGGGATTTCGTGTCCCGATTGCCAAATGAATGGTATTGGCTGCAATAAAGGAGACAAGAACTGCTGTTGCCTGCAATTTCTTTGGCTTGGTTGCCAGATACATACACATTGCGTAGACCGTAAAGGTTGATAAGATATAGGTAAAATAAGGCAGCTTACTTTCAAAATTTGCATAGTAGGCATAGTAGGACGTCTGTAAACGATACAGGAGCCGTTCAAATAAGCGAATGAAATAGAAAGGATAGGTTAGAAGAAAAACTCCCAGTGATACAAAGCGCAAACGCTTGATATAAATCTCTTTTAGAGAATTTCCTATCTTTGGTACTTTTATTTTCTTCCTAGCTATGAAGTAACGAGCCAGTACGCCTCCTGTGGTCAAGCCCAGAATCGAAACCATAACGACTATAAAGGCAAAGCGATAGGCTATCGGATGATAGGTATCCAGAGCGCCATCCCTAAAATAATCAATGGTCGGTCTTGATACCAGAAATACAAAAATAGTTAAATAGAAAATAAAATGGATTAAGTAATACTTGATATCATTCCAGCAGGCAATTAAGCTACTAACCAGTAAGAACAATAAAGTGGAAAGCAAGCTAACATTATTATTATTAAACAGATACACAATTCCACTTACTAGCGTCAAGGCATAGCTGACTATGGTCAAACTAAATAATAATCGTTTTCCATCAATCACTTGCTCACCCCCGTTCTAATGTAATTTTTTTGATTTTTCAATATTTTTCAGTAATAAGAATCGGTATAAGGAAATGTTTATGAATAGAGCCAAAGCGCTAATTCTTCTTCCCTTACGAAAAATTGGATTCCTAGCAATAGCAAAGGCATGACCTTTCAAAAATCGATGAATCTGAGAATAGGCTTCAAACTGTTTATACTGATTATCTAGTAACATCTTATCCATAATGAAGAAGTGGGCATAGGCCAATCTGAAAAAAGCAACCTCTTTCAAGTCAGGATAGTTTTTCACAACTTCATTGTAAAACTTTTGATAGATATCAATATAGGCTAAATCCTTCTCTGCATACGGTTTGGTCGTAATACTATCCCCTCTATGGAAATAGTAATAATAGGGTTTGGTATTAACAACGTACTTCTTAGCCAACTTGATTAAATCAAAATGATAATAGGCATCTTCGTAAATCAATCCTTTAGGAAAGGATAGGGCAATTGCAATCTCTCTCTTGATTAGCTTATTGCAAATCGTCCCAGGTATTTTTTCACCTATGAGGTATTCCTTTAGAAATGTTTGAGAATCACAGACAAAATAGTCATCCTGATTGGCTGACTGTGGACTTTTGTCATTTGCATAGACATTCATAACACCACAGCTCGAAACATCCGCATCTTCTTGAATTAATTGCTCATATAAACTCTGAATCATTTCTGGATGGATATAATCATCTGAGTCAATAAAAATCAGATAATCCCCATGAGCCTGCTTCATTCCATCATTTCGCGCTTGTGACAAGCCTTCATTCTTTTTATGAAGCACTGAAACTCTATCATCTAGTTCAGCAATTGAATCACACAAGCGACCACTTTCATCCGTTGCTCCATCATCAACAAGAATGATTTCCAGATTTTGATAGGTCTGCTTCTGAATGGAAGCTATCGATTTTTCTAGGTACTGCGCCACATTATATACCGGAACAATCACACTAATTAATGCAGTTTCCATGCTACTCCTCTAATAGTTTTTCTACTTGTTCGATTTGTTTGGCAATTGTAAATTGCTGAATGAATTGGCTAGCCTCATTGACATTGAAGTTTGAGGCAGAAGTCATGTAGTCCGTAATTGCCTGAGCTGCCTCTTGATTGCTCTCAATGATTTGTCCAAATCGACCTTCTTGGGATAATTCCTCAGCCCCTCCAACATCTGTAGAGACAAAAGGGAGTCCCAGACTCAAGGCTTCCACATACACTCCAGGAAAACCTTCTTGCTTAGACATAGACAAGAGAACTTTCATCTGAGATAAATACTGATAAGGATTTTTTTGATAACCAAGGAAATGAACATAGTCCTCAAGTTCATACTCTTTGACGCGTTTTTTCAGTTCCTCTTCCATTTCACCTGTACCTATAAAGTAAAGGTGATATTTTTTTCCCTCTCGGTGTAATAATCGTATCACTTCTACTACACGGTCAGAACCCTTATTTTCCTCAATCCGTCCAATGGTACAGATACTTTGAGACGCAATCTCGATATCGATCTTCTCTTGAGATTTTTCTAGAATAGTCTTAAAATCATAACCATTGTAGACCGTCTGTAATTTGGAAGCATAATCTGGATAGACTTCCTTGATAGAATTGCTGGTTTTATTCGAAATTCCTACAATAGTATCCGCGGCATCCAACTGGCGTCTATGTGATTCCCTTTTTGAGCTATCCTTAAGAAATTCTTCAATACTTCCATGAATCCAAGATATCTTCTTGACTTCTTTTCTTTTAGAGAACAAAAGCGGTGGATTCATAATGGTAAAGGAAACTTCAACATCATAGTCATCTTTCACAAGCAAGTGCCGAGTCAGTCTTGGAAAATAAATTCTCATTCTCCACAAAAGAGCTCGTAACCATCTGGCTTGGCGATAATCCTGAAAGGATTTTAAAATTCGTACGTGTTTAGGAACTGATTCGTATCCCTTGTCAAAATGCTCCATTTCAAGAATATCAATATCATACTTTTCTGGATCCAGATTAGAAACAATGGTAGATAGAATCTTCTCTGCTCCGCCTCCGAGAGAAAAAGACCACATAAAAAATAAAATTTTTTTCTTAGCCACCATATTCTCCCTTGTATTCTGTATAAGACTTATCCATATCAGCGATGACAGCATCATGGTGCGGTACTTGCTTGTCAGCTGGTGGAGGCGTCATATAGTCACCAAAAGCAGTGCTGAGATAAGCATCATAGCCAACTGGAATCGGCATCTCTGTACCTTCAAATGGCAAGAAAAGATTATCTTCAAAGGATGCGATTGGATACTTATTTCTCATATAGCCAGGACCTGAGCATAATTCTGTAATACCATCGCTCTCAGCCAGTCTATATTTAGTCATTTCTTTCTCAGCTTTTTTCCAAATGCGATAACGGAGAGATTTTGGAGTCAATCCCAGTAAAATACGGCTTCCCCATTTCATAAGTGCACCATGTTTTTCTGGAATAGTTTGCGCACAAAAAAGAGAATAAATCAAGGCCCAACGAACCTGTTTCTTTCGCTCAGATGGATTTTGCGGATAATAATCCAAAGGCAACACATCCAAGGCCAAACCATGTGGCAAATTCAAATCCTGCTGATAAGGCTTAATACAGGTGGTTTCCTTGTCACGAATGGTAATAAAAAGATTACGATCGACAAAATCCTTGTGACTCTTTGACAAGAAATAACGTTCATCTGCATAACGAGGCCATAATTCTGCTAATTTCTCATAATCTTTACGAGGCATAAAAAAGTCTAGGTCGTCGTCCCAAGGAATAAAGCCCTTGTTTCGAAGGGCACCAATAGCACCTCCCCCACAGAGATAACAGAGCAAATTATGTTCTTTACAAAAGGCCACAAAATATTCAGCCATCTCCAGACTACGAGCCTGAATTGCTTTTAAATCAGTCATATTATTCATTATTCTTTCTATCGTATCGTTTCATTATACCACAAATAAGGGGTAAAAATCTATTGTAGACTGTAAAAAATCAAAGCCTGACTGCTAGATAAATAGCTATCAAACTTTGATTTTTCTGTCTTATCTTATCTCAAACCCATCTGAGACAATTTATTCTGATATTTGTTTTGATCGACAAGCAAGCCCAAGCCTCCATAAACATCATAGGCATCTACCCAATCACCAAGTTCTGGAATCGTCAATTTTTCAATACCATTTTGAGCTCCGTCTAGGAAAGACAAGCCATTTGTTAACAGGAAGGTATAAGGAACATTCGTTGAGGTCATTCCGAAGACCTTACCAAGTGCCTCTGAGCCTGTAAAGAGCTTGGTTGGATCTTTGATTTGCTGAAGAACTGCTGTCAGCACTTGCTGCTGTCTTTTGGTACGGCCGTAATCCGCCTCATCATCATCACGGAAACGAGCATAATTGAGCAAGGTCGAACCATTCATCTGCTGTTTTCCGACTTTAATAGTCTGGGTTGGAGACTCAGTCTCAGTCGCATGTAAATCATCGCCGACTGTAGCTTCTGTTAGTGGACGCCCATTCAATGTTGAAAATTGAGCATCAATCGTCACCCCATCAGGGAAAAGCGTGTCAATCGCTGTTGCAAAGGCTTGAAAATCGACCAAGGCGTAATACTTAATGTCCAAGTCAAAATTATCCTTCAAAACTTGACGAACCATCTCGGCCCCTTTTTGCCCCTCTTGTTCTCCTAACTCATAGGCTACGTTTAACTTGTTATCTGTCTGTTTTCTACCGTTAATCACTTGACTATAACCATCTATATAGACCAAATTATCACGCATGAAACTGACTAACTTAATTTTCTTATCTGAACCTCCGACATTTAATACCATAATAGAGTCAGTCCGCGTCTCAGCACTGTTTTGGCCGATTCGACCGTCCGTACCCATGATCAAAATATTAACACCATCTCTGGTATCCTGACCATTAAAGACTTCTACTTGAGCTGCCCGAGCATTCGTATTTTTATCTGGATTAGCATTGGTATAACCTTTTAAGAACATAAAAATCATACCAAGCGCTACACAAGCTAAGATAGCCAGTAAACCTGCGAAAATGCGACCCCACCGTAGCTTCCGCTTTTTAGTTTTTTTCTTTGGAAGAGAATTGATCTTCTGGTATCTCTCAGAACGACTACGACTATTATAAGAAGGAATTGAAGCGTTAGCACTTGTCTTTCCATAATCCTCGGTCAATTCTTGACTTTCTGAGGTAATGTCACTACTTGCCCTACTTAATTTATCTTGCAAGTAAGCAAACTCTTTTTTCTCTCGCTCATTGAGGTAGTGAATATTCTTAAGTAGATAGTCATAACGCAACTGCTCATGATGGCTTAAGGGATTTTCTTTACTCATCTTCTCTCCTTTCCATGGTCTGATATTGGATAAATAGGATAGGCACCCAGAACCTTATACTGGATTCCAATCGCTTCTAGTTCTTTTTGGGCAAAGTGAACTAAGGATTTATCAGTATAGTCCACATCGATAATGAAAAAGTATTCGCCTAGCGCTGTCTTGAGTGGACGACTTTCAATTTTTGTCAGGTCAATTCCTCGCCAAGCAAAGGTCGAAAGAGCCTTGTAGAGGGCACCGGGAAGGTTGTCCGGTAAGGTCAGGGCCAAACTCATTTTTTCAGTTTGTGCTTTCAAGGGAATAGCTGTACCTTCAGCTCCCAGAACCCAGAAACGTGTGAAATTGGCTTCCATTTCCTGAATATCCTCAGCAATCAGTTCCAAGCCATATTCCTCAGCAGAACTTCTAGGGGCAATAGCTGCATAAGGCTGGTCTGGATGCTCGGAAATAAAGCGGGCCGCATAGGCTGTACTAGCAGTCACCTCAATTTGAGCATCTGGATACTCTTCATCAATGAATTTCTTTCCCTGAGCCAAAGCCTGTGGATGAGAAAAAATCTTTTCAATCTTAGTATGACCCGGAACCACCATCAATTGCTGATGAATGGGTTGAACGATTTCTGCTACTGCTTGAATGCGAGCCTGATGAAAAAGGTAGTCCAAGGTTTCATGAACACTACCCTCGATAGAATTTTCTACTGGCACCACAGAATAATCCACCAAGCCTTGTTCATAGGCCTTGATGACATCTGTAATGTTGGCAAAGGCCTGCAATTCCTCATGAGGAAAAGCTGTCTGCACAACATGGTGTGAAAATGATCCCTTAGGACCTAGATAAGCAATTTTCATCTTAGTTCCTCTATAATTTCCTCTGGGCTTAGCTTGGTCACATCCAAAACCCGACTGGCTACTTCCTCATACCAGTACTGTCTTTCTTGAAAAATAGCTGCTAGTTCTTCCTTACTATTATTTAGAAAAAGCGGGCGCTGATTGTCCTTATCAGCTGATATGCGTTGGTAGAGGGTTTCAAAATCGGCTTTCAGGTAGATATTATCTGGATTGGTCTTGAGTAAGTCACGATTTCGCTGAGAAATGACTACTCCTCCGCCAGTTGACACAACTTGGTCTCTTTGTAGTAACTCAGCTAGGACTTCTGACTCTATCTGACGAAAGGCCTCTTCTCCCTTTTCAGCGAAAAAATTGGCAATGGACATACCTAAACGCTTCTCGATTAGAGCATCCATATCAAGGTAATTAGGGTCCAAGCCTCTTGCAATAGTCGATTTTCCAGCTCCCATAAAGCCTAGTAACACCTTAGCCATGAATCAAGCTCTCCAAATCATCAAAGAAACTAGGGTAGCTGGTATTGATGGCTTCTGCACGGTCAAGCTCCACCTCTCCATCTGCAACCAAGAGGGCTGCGATGGCTGTCATCATACCGATACGGTGATCACCAAATGTATTGACTCTAGCGCCGTGAAGGGCTGATTTCCCTTTGATAATCATCCCGTCTGCTGTAGGAGTGATATCCGCCCCCATGCTATTTAAGGCGTCTGCCACAACCTGAATGCGGTCTGTTTCCTTAACCTTGAGTTCCTCAGCATCCTTGATAACTGTTACACCTTGAGCTTGGGTCGCTAGCAGGGCGATAATGGGCAATTCATCAATCAAGCGTGGAATCAAGGCACCACCAATCTCTGTTCCTTTGAGGTCTGAAGACTCAACAGTTAAGGTAGCAGATTTAGCGACTGGGTCAATATCGGTCATTTCCAATTTTCCACCCATGGCGCGAATGACATCAATAATACCAGTACGCGTTTCATTAATACCCACATTCTGCAGCACTAGACGAGAGTTTGGAACAATCAAACCTGCGACCAACCAAAAGGCTGCACTGGAAATATCTCCTGGCACGACCACCTTTTGTCCTGTCAATTTTTGTGGCCCTTGGACTGTGATTTTCTTGCCGTCCACACTTAAATGACCACCAAATTGTTGCAACATATCTTCAGTATGGTTACGGGTACACTCTTTTTCGATAATCACTGACTCCCCCTGAGCCTGCAAGGCTGCAAACATCAAGGCTGACTTAACTTGGGCAGAGGCGATTGGCAACTCATAGTAGATAGGGGTTAGATTGTTCGTTCCTTTTAAGTGAAGGGGAGGCAGGTCTCGCTCAGTTTGCCCTGAAATGCTGACGCCCATTTTTTTCAGTGGAATCGTCACACGGTCCATAGGACGTTTGGATAAACTGTCATCTCCAAACATTTCAACTTCAAAATCTGCACCAGCAAGGACACCTGAAATCAGGCGAATCGAGGTTCCAGAATTTCCCATATCCAGGGCATTTTGCGGAGCTTTTAGGCCATCCAAGCCCACACCTTGAATGGTAATAACCCCATCTTTGTCCTCAATCTCAACACCAAGGTCACGAAAAACCTGCATGGTAGAAAGAACGTCTTCACCTCGCAGAATGTCATAAACCTTGGTCTCACCCTCAGCTAAACTTCCAAAGATAATGGAACGATGGCTGATAGACTTGTCACCTGGAACGCGGATACTGCCATGTAAGTGGCGAATGTTTGTTTTTAGTTTCATACTGGACCTCATACTTGCAATACTTTTACCTATTTTATCATAAAAAGCCAGAAATTCCTTAAAAATTCCTGACTTTATGATAGTTATTTTCTTATTTTAGCAATTCTGAAACTGGTTCAAAAACAATTTTTTCAATGTCAGAAAGGTAAATTGCCAATTGTTGTTGCTTGGTAAAGAATTCTGACAAGAGGCTGTTTCCCTGAATCTGCTTGCCAAAGCCTTCCATTTTCGCTTGGAAGGACGCATCTGGCATTTGACCTGTCTGTGCTAGTCTTTGAATTTCCTCTTGGAAGGCAACATATTCTGTAAAGATTTTGCTTGCCTCATCATCTGCTGCAATCGCATCTTTAGCTGCTTTGACAGCCTTGTATTCTGGTAATTCGCGTAGACCGCGACTGAGTTCGTTTGCACTATCGTAAATATTTGACATGATTTTCTCCTTATTTGACAACGACTGTGTAGTCGGTATTTTCTGTTATCAGGTTCTCGGCTCGTTCTAAATCTTGGGCATTTTTAAATGAAATTTGTAGAATCCCGTGAATATCCTCACGGTTTTCCTCATTGATGTGGATGTTAACCAAAGAAGTTCCACGTAGCAATTCTAAGATTCGCAAAATGACATCTTCTTCATCGGGAACGTCAACATAGAGATCGTAAGAACTGTCCACACCACCACGCTTATGGATTTCCATAGCCTGCCGTTGCTCACGCGCCTGATTGAAAAAGTTCCAGATTTGCTCTTCATTTCCCTTGCTGATGGCCTGTCCAATCTCATCTAAACGTTCCTTGAAATCCGCAATTCGATCCAAAATGGTCTCACGATTAGACAAGAGAATGGAGGTCCACATACCTGGCTCGCTTTCCGCAATTCGGGTCATGTCTCGAAAACCACCGGCCGCAAAGCGTCTTGCCATCTCATGTTCTTGAGCATAAACAGCAGTCTGCTCCATGAGACTAGAAGCCAGAATATGAGGAAAATGGCTAATCTGAGAAGTCACCCGATCGTGCTCCTTGTCATCAATCTCGATAAAGCGCGCATGAAGTCCTGAAAGCAAGTCCCTCATTTCCTCAAGCGTGTCCTGACCTGTCAGACTCGAAGGTGTAAAGATATAATAGGCATTTTCAAAGAGATTGACATCCGCAGAGGCGGCCCCTGTCTTGTGACTACCAGCCATAGGATGAGCACCAACAAAACGAACAGGCTTACCAGCCAAATACTGCTCCGCCGCATCCACAATGGCTGACTTGGTCGAACCAGCATCTGAAATAATCACTCCCTCTTTCAAGTCCAAGTCGGCCAACTCCTTAATGAAAGCAATGGTTTGTTTGATTGGCAAACTGAGGATGATGATATCTGCCAAAGGAGCAAAACTGGCAAAATCATCCGTTGCACGGTCAATCATGCCTTCTTTCAAGGCGATATCTCTCGAAACTTGACTGCGATTATAACCTAAAATTTCATAATCTGGATGATCACGTTTGATACCGAGTGCCATAGAGGCACCAATCAAACCAAGACCTGCGATATAGATTGTTTTTGCCATAGGAACTCCTTAATAGTTCTTTGTATAGTCTCGGTGTTGGGCTACCGCTTCTTTTAATTCCTCAAGATTATCTGATGAGAATTTTTCAAGGATTTCTTGTGCCAGAACCGTAGCCACAACGGCTTCCATGACCACTCCGGCAGCTGGAAGAGCGGTCGGATCACTTCTCTCCACGGTTGCCTTGTAAGGTTCGTGGGTTTCGATATCCACACTCATAAGAGGCTTATAGAGAGTAGGAATGGGTTTCATAACGCCACGAACAACAATAGGTTGCCCATTAGTCATACCACCTTCAAAGCCACCCAAATTGTTGGTACGGCGAGTATAACCATCTTCTTTAGACCAGAGAATTTCGTCCATAACTTGGCTGCCTTTGCGGTAACCAGCTTCAAAGCCAAGACCAAATTCCACCCCTTTAAAAGCATTGATAGAAACAACGGCTTGGGCCAATCTCGCATCCAATTTTCTGTCCCATTGGACATAGGAACCAAGTCCTACTGGTACGCCTCCGACGACTGTCTCCACAACCCCACCGATGGTATCACCGTCACGTTTGATTTGGTCAATATAGTCCTTGATTTCCTGCTCTCGTTCTTGATTGACAATAGAAACTTCAGACTGGGCAGTTCGCTCCTTAATCTCAGCCACTGTCAGATTTTCAGGTACATCGATTTCCTTGCCACCAAAGACCACGACATGGTTGGCAATCTCCATATCCAGTTCAGCCAAGAGGCGTTTGGCTACAGCCCCGACTGCCACTCGCATGGTGGTTTCACGAGCTGATGAACGCTCCAAAGAATTTCGTAAATCATCAAAACGGTACTTGATGCCCCCAACCAAATCGGCATGCCCTGGACGTGGATGGGTGATTTTTCGTTTACTTTTAAGGCGGTCTTCAATGTCCTCAGCAGACATAATGTCCAGCCATTTTTGGTGGTCCTTATTGATGACATCCATGGTAATCGGAGCCCCTGTCGTCTTCCCGTGACGAACGCCAGAAGTAAAGACAACCTGGTCACTCTCAATCTTCATACGACCACCACGACCGTAGCCACCCTGACGGCGTTTGAGGTCCCCATTGATATCCTCAGCTGTCAAAGGAAGTCCAGCTGGAATTCCTTCAATGATAGCCGTCAGACGGGGGCCGTGTGATTCTCCTGCAGTTAAATATCTCATACGTTCTCCTTATTTTACCAAGTAGTCTTTCATCTCTTCCAGAGAAACTGGGTGAATGGTCGCTGAACCAAGCTCTGGCACCAAGACCAATTTCAAAGTGTTGCCGCGCGCTTTCTTGTCATGAGTAAGAGCCTGATAAAGCTTGTCAACATCCCAGTTTTCATAGTCAACAGGTAGTCCAAATTTCTGACACATCTCTGTGATAGATTGGGTAATACCAGCTGGCATAAGTCCCTTCTCCTCAGCAACCTTGGAAATCTGAACCATGCCCATAGCTACAGCCTCGCCATGCATGACCTTACCATAACCAGCCGTTGCTTCAATGGCATGGCCAATAGTGTGGCCAAAGTTGAGGTAAAGGCGAACACCATTGTCCAACTCATCCTCAACCACCATCTTGCGCTTGACCTGACAAGAATGTTCAATCAAAGTCTCCGAACTTTCTAAAATACTCTCTACAGAACCATCCAACTCCGTCAAGATTTTCCAAAGTTCTGGATCCTCAATCAAGCCATACTTGATGACCTCACCCATCCCTTCAATCAACTCTCTTTTTCCAAGAGTTTCAAGGACAAGCGGGTCAATCAGAACCCCATCTGGTTGGGCAAAGGTACCCACCATATTCTTAGCAAAAGGAGTATTGACACCCGTCTTTCCACCGATAGAAGAATCCACCTGGGCTGTCAAACTAGTCGGAATCTGAACAAAGTGAATGCCTCGCATATAGGTAGAGGCTACGAAACCAGACAAGTCTCCAACGACACCACCGCCAAGAGCCACGATTCCATCGCTACGAGTTAGACCTTGTTTGACTAGAAATTCATAGACTTTCTGGACAGTGGTTAAATTCTTTCTTTCTTCGCCTTCTAAAAAGTCAAAGACTGCTACCTGAAAACCAGCATCTTCTAGGCTGAGCTTGACCTTCTCTGCATAGAGAGAAGCTACATGGTTGTCGGTTACAATGACTACTTTTTGTGGTTGCCAGAGTTCTCGCAACCACTGACCAGCTTGAGCCAGACAACCTTTTTCAATCTGAATATCATAAGGATGATGAGGAATATCGATTCTGATTTTCATAGGAGAATCTCCCTTTCTTTATTGGTATTTTTCTGTTAAGGACTGCCAAATTTCTTCTGTCGGCATTTCCTTGCCTGTCCACAGTTGAAAAGCTTCTGCAGCTTGATAGAGCAACATTCCCAAACCATTGACCGCTTGATTGCCCTGCCTCCTAGCCCATTTTAAAAATGGGGTTTCAAAGGGTTGGTAAATAATATCTGCCACCAAGAGAGTTTCTGGTAAGACTATGCTTTCAGGAACTGGAGAGGATTGGCCATCCATGCCCACACTGGTGGCATTGACCAGTAAATCCGACTCAGCAATCCTTGCTTGCAGTTCAGAAACATCTTCTAAAGCATACAAGTCCACTTTAAAGCCTGTTTGCTCCTGTAACTTGTCTAGGTAAGGTCTTGTTTTTTCCATAGAAACTGAACGAACAAAGACCGAAATCTGACTAACGCCATCCAAAATAGCTTGCGCCAGAATGGACTTGGCCGCACCACCTGCACCCAGCAGGGTCATCTTCTTATCTGTAATTGTAAAAGAAGGCAAGCTCTTAAAAAATCCCTTGCCATCTGTATTATATCCAATTAAATTGCCATTCTCATTGACAACTGTATTAACCGCACCGATCAAGCGCGCTTCGTCACTCAGCTCATCCAAATATGGAATCACTTGCTCCTTATAGGGCATGGACAGGTTGATACCAAACATCTGGTAGCGACGAATATTGGCCACTGTTTCTGCCAAGTCACTCGCTTCAATCTCCCAAGCTACATAAGCACCGTTGGTAGCTGTCGCCTCAAAGGCCCTATTGTGGATAAAGGGCGAAATAGAATGCTTAATAGGATTGGCAACAACTGCAGCTAAACGTGTATAGCCATCAAGCTTCATCCAAAATCTCCCGAATTTTTTTCATGCTAGCTAGAGAAATCTGACCAGGGGCACTAGCCTCATCTAGACTAGCAAAGGACCAGCTAGAACCCGTCACATCCGCAGTGATACGAGAGACTTTACCCACCTTGCCCATAGAAATAGTCACATATTCCTGTTCAGGATTGAGGGTTTTAAAGCCTCGTGTATAGTTCATCAAGTCTAAGACATCCTGCTCCGTATGAGCCATAGCCGCAACCTTGACCAGTTTTGGATTTAGGCTCGTCAACTCTGACAAGATTTCCATCATGTTTTCAGGCGTTTCTTGGAAATTGTGGTAACTCAAAACGAGATTTGGGAAGTCCAGCATTTCCTCAAAAACATCCTTGTAGCTGTAGTACTCAAAATCAATATAGTCTGGTTGATAGAGTTGCGCTACTTCCTTGATGAGATGGATATATTCTTCTGGAGAAAGGTCGATTTGTCCCCCTTCAGAGCGAGTTCGCAATGTGAAAACCAACTCACGGCCTGCGAATTTTTCAAAAATAGCTGGAGCCACCTGCAAAATCGCTTCTTTAGGCAGATAATCGGCTCGCCATTCAATGATGTCGGCATCCAGATACCTCGTGGCATCAAGTGCCTGTGCCTCCTCTAAACTTCTTGGCATTACTGAAACGATTAATTTCATTTACTAACCTTCATACTAATCACCTTGAGGTAATTACTACTTTCATCTTTTTTATTATAGGCGAAATCTGCTGGAAGACCGTATTTGTCTAAAATATTGTAACTTCTTCCTGCAAAGCCTTTATCAATTTGTTCTGTGAATTTCTGACGGGAAACATTGGCAGCATTGGTACTGGCAATGATAATCCCTCCCGGATTTAAAATATCAAGACTCTGGGAAATCAACTTATGATAATCCTTAGCCACCGAAAATGTTTGTTTTTTATTCCGAGCAAAGCTAGGCGGATCTAGAACAATGACATCATAGGTCAAGCCTTTTCGTTTGGCATACTTGAAATATTCAAAGACATCCATGACTATAAAACGATGGGCATCTGTTCTGAGCCCATTTGCCTGAAAATGCGCTTGAGACAATTCTAGTGAACGTTTGGCTAGGTCCACAGAAGTTGTCTGACTTGCTCCTCCCATAGCCGCAGCTACTGAAAAGGCTGCTGTATAGGAAAACATATTGAGCAAGGATTTGCCCATAGCCAAACCGTCAACTAAGCTACCACGAACCTCATGCTGGTCTAGGAAAATTCCTGTCATCAAGCCATCATTCATGAAGACCTGATACAAGACACCATTTTCCAAAACAGTGAAAAAGTCAGGTGCTTCTTGACCATAAACATGGGCAGATTCGTAGTCTAGCCCCTTAAAGCGGATCTTCTCATAGGTCCCTAAAATCTCAGGAAAAACCTGTCTAAAGGCTTCTGAGATAACCTTGCGAATCTGATAAACATAAGAGTTATACCAAGAAAAGACAGCATAATCGCCATAAAGGTCCACTGTCAGACCCCCAAAGCCATCTCCCTCTTGGTTAAAGAGACGAAAGGCAGTCGTCAAATCATCTTGATAGTAGGCGCTTCTATTTTCTTTAGCTTGTCTAAACAGCATTTCAAAGAAAGCTTGATTGAAGGTCACCTTGTCCTTGCTGATAAACCAGCCCAAGCCCTTGTTTTGCTGAGAAAGGTAGGCAGTCCCAAGAAAGTTTCCTTCCTGACTCTGCACTTCTACTTCCTGATCCTTAAGATTGACATTCTCAAGATCACTGGCTTCTAGTAAAACCAGACCTTTGGCGAGCTTCTTTTCAACCCTTTTGCTAACTCTTATTCTATTCATAACTACCATTATATCAAACTTTTAGACAATTCTCAAAAAAGAAACTACCCTTGCTTTTTTACTCTTCTTTTAAAAAATGGTATACTAATACTAATAAAAAATTAGGAAGTAAAATGTGTGAAAAGCAATTTTAACAAAATCCAAAAAGCCATCGGTACCAGACTGGGTTTTGTCCTAACCCTTTTAATCCTCTATTGGCTCAAAACCTTATTAGCCTATACCGTTGACTTTAACTTAGATATTCAAGTGGGCAAATTGCAGGGAAATTACCTTGCCTTTATCGCCTTTTTCAATCCCCTTCCCTTGGGGCTACTCCTGCTGGCTCTAGCCCTCTACGCTCGGTCAACCAAGGTCTTTTATGGCCTGAGTATAGCTATTTATAGCCTTTTATTCATTTGGCTTTATTCCAATGTCTTTTACTATCGAGAATTTAGCGACTTTATCACGGCTAATACCATGAAGGTGGTCAGCAAGGTGTCTGTCGGTACTGCGGAACTAGAGTTACTGCGTCCTTGGGATTTCATCTATTTTATGGATTTCCCACTGATGGCTTTTCTTTTCTTTAAAAAATTCATCCAGCTGGATAGGAGACCTTTCAAATTCCGCTCCAGTGTTGCTATCACTGCACTTTCAGCCCTGCTTTTTTCAGCTAATCTTTTCTTGGCTGAAATTGAACGTCCCGATCTCCTGTCACGAGGATTTTCGAATTATTATGTTGTTCGTGCCCTCAGTTTGCCAGCCTTTCTAGGTTATAGTGCCAACCAATCCTACAGCGCCAACAAGGAACGTGCTAAGGCCTCTGAGACTGACCTTCAACCTATTACAGATTATATTCAAGAACATTCGGCTAAGCCCAATCCAGACTATTTTGGCTTGGCTAAAGGGAAAAATGTGATTTATCTCCACTTGGAGAGTTTCCAGCAGTTCCTGCTTGACTATAAACTCAACCTAGATGGAACTGAGCATGAAGTCACTCCTTTCCTGAATTCCCTCTACCATTCGCAATCTACACTAGCCTTTTCGAATATCTTTAACCAAGTCAAGGCTGGTAAAACCTCAGATGCGGAAACCATGCTGGAGACCGGTTTATTTGGCCTTGACCAAGGTTCCTTCATGGTCAATTACGGTGGCACCAATACCCAGCAGGCAGCCCCTTTTATCCTATCAAAAAACGGTTATCAATCAAGTGCTGTCTTTCACGGTAATATCGGGACCTTCTGGAACCGAAATACGACCTACAAACAATGGGGCTATCATTACTTCTTTGATGCATCCTATTTTACTAAGCAGGACAGTAGCAATTCTTTCCAATATGGTTTAAATGATAAAATCATGATGAAAGATTCTATCCAATATCTGGAGCATTTACAGCAGCCTTTTTATGCCAAGTATATCACAGTGTCCAATCACTATCCCTATGCTAGCAATCTGACTGGCGATGAGCTTGGTTTCCCCTTGGCCAAAACCAAAGATGAAACAATCAATGGCTACTTTCAAACAGCCAACTATCTGGACAGTGCCATCAAGGCTTTCTTTGACTATCTCAAAGAAAGTGGCCTCTATGAAAAATCCATCATCGTCATTTACGGAGACCACTATGGCATTTCCAACTCCCGCAATCCTGACCTAGCGCCATTGATCGGAAAGACTTCTGAGAATTGGTCGAATTACGATAATGCCATGTTGCAACGAGTGCCTTTTATGGTGGTCATGCCTGGTTATGAAAAGGGACAAATCATCAATACCTACGGCGGGCAAGTCGATATCTTACCGACTCTCGAACACCTCCTTGGTATTGAGTCCAATTCCTTCCTTCAAGTTGGACAAGACCTCCTGTCACCAGATCATCAAGAAATCGTTGCCTTTCGAACTGCCAATTCCTTCGTCACACCTAAATACACCAGTTATGACGGACGAACCTACTATACTGAGAGCGGTCTTGAAATCAGTAATCTTGATGAACAAGCTCAGACTGAACTAGAAATCGTTCGTCAAGCAGCCAGTCAACAGCTGAAAATCAGCGATCAGATTCAAACTGGCGATTTGATACGTTTCTACCAAGCAGATCATCTTGGAAAAGTTGATACAGAAAGTATTTCTTACCTCAATTCTTTACCAATTCTGCAAAAGATTGAGCAGGAAAAAGGTAGTCAATCAACGAGCCTCTTTAGCCAACGACAAGGCAAAACTAGTACTGACCTTTTCAAGGCACCAAGTTACCAAGAACTCCACCCAGAGTCGGCAGAAACCGAATCAAAATCACAATAAAAAATGCTCTTCCGCCTTGGAGGAGCATTCTTTTTATCAAATAAAATTCAATGAAAATCAAAGAGCAAACTAAGAAACTAGCCTCAGATTAACTTTGAGATTATAGGTAGAGAGGTTGTATCAGTAATATGTGTCTGTCAAATTTAGTGACAAAGATAATAGAATAAAGATGGGAAGTCATAGAGAGGAGATAAATCAGTTTCAGCAGATATCTGGAAAATTTGATTTTATAGAAAAGCCTTTTGTTACAAACCAAATATACTATCAATAAATAATATTATAGAAGCAACAATAATTATCATTTCACCTATCTGCATAATCCTATTCCGAACTCTAAATATATGTTCTATCAAAAATACTTGAATCACACACATTATGGGAATTAACGTTTTTGAAATAGAAAAATATCCAAATAAATAAACTATAAACAACAATAATAGAACTATATTATATTTCTTATTCAAAACATTCCTCCCTATATTTTTTTGATTACCAATATTAATAATTTACAATCACATTTTAACAAACTTTGAAAGTGTTTTGTCAAATGAAATTTATCAAGATAGTAACCATCTATCTCATCTTTTTTCTATTTCTGCCAATATACGTGACAGGTAGTAATGATAGCCAAAAATAGCAAGAGCAAACAAGAGGATAAGAGCTCCTACTCCCAAGCTAATGGCAAGGATAGAGGAGAGAGACCGAACCAAGAATAAACTTGCTATGACTAAAATCATTAAGATAGCACTATAAATTAAGAGTAAAACAATTGCTACTATACGATTTGAACGGTTCACCAAGTCCGTAATGTTACTCCAATTGGTTGACAGATTTTTCACGTCCTTAAGGTAATGGTGGCAAGAAAGGATGATACTTGCAAAGATCCAGGCCACAATAAGGTAAATCATCGAAAGGATGGGCAAGCCTAGATATAGAGAAAGACCAAGTAAAATCAAAACTGGTAAAAAGGACTGGACAGCAAATATAATCCAAAATTTCACTTTCACATAACGAGCGAAGTCAAAGGGTAAACTCTTAAGAAAATCAACATTTTCCCTCTCCAAGGATAAGGCAATTGAATGCAGGCTGGTGATATTGTTATTGACAACAGATATAAAAAGAGCTATAAAAAACAAGGGTAACCAGTATGGAGGATGAATATCTGGAACTATCTGAGAATCTCGGATGTTGGAAATCAGACCAATCATCATGAGATAAGGAAGGAAAGCACTTGTAAAAAGCACTGTAATCACGCCAGTCCCCTGTCCCAAAAGGGTGAGGTGGTAGCGTAAAACCATACGGAAAAAGCCCTTTTTAGTAGTTGAAAGCCCCTCCTTACTGCGACGTTCTTTTTTGACCTTCTCCTCACTATTAAGTAGGATCACGTCATAAAAATGAGGAAGAACTTTCTTTTTGGTCAGGTAAAGCAAGAAAAGAGTTAGAATTATCCAAGCGAACAGACCCATTAAGGCTTCTGTCGAAAAAGGAGCCACTGCTATTTTGTAAAAGATATGAAGAGGATAAATGAGAAGTGGAATGTCTCTAACTTTGTCAACAATACTTCCAGAAGTCGACTGTAGAAAGAAGACAAATATTATAGGTATGAGAACTCCTATCCCAATCATCACATTCGAAAAAATAGACTGATACTTTCTGAAAACCGTAGTCTGAGCCAAGAAATGTACTGCCACTACCATCACTAAAGTAACAGAGACAAATAATAAGGCCAAGGACAGTAGCATCAAAGGCAAGCCCAGCCAAAGAGAAGGAGCTAGCCTAATGTAGAGGGCTAGAAAATAAGCTAGGATTGGTACAATTCCAGTTAGAGCTGGCAAGAGAACAGACAATCCTTTAGCAATTATAATCTCTGATTCTTTAAAAGCATAGGGCCTATAGGAGGCCAGATCCTTACTCTCATAAAAGACATTGTAAAATGCAGTGAAAGAAGTTGAAAAGGCCAGCACCAGTAAAATAGCAACCATCGTACTAAAAAAACTTGGCACTTCCTCAAAAGGAAAACGAAAGGCTATATTACTAAAAAAGATAAGTAATAAAAGACTGGAAAAAATGTAAGAAATTAGGACCCTAGCGGAAACATTTACTTTTTTCCCAGGATTCTTAGCTTGCTTCTTTCGTAGTTTAGCCAGATTAGCTTCCTTAGATGAATAGAGGATATTGATATCCACTAATTTTTTAATGATCTTGAGACGCATCTGAAACCTCCTCTTTTCTACCAGCAAGGCTAAGGTAGATACTTTCTAAAGACTGGTCTGGATGGTCTTTTCTCAAGTCCTCTACACTACCACAATAAATCAAATGCCCCTTTTTTAAAATGGCAATCCGATCACAGACTTGCTCGGCTACCTCTAGGACATGGGTTGAAAACAAGACTGTCTTGCCTTTTTGCGCATGTTCCTTCATCATCTGTTTCAAATCAAAGGCAGCCTGGGGATCCAAACCAGTCAAGGGTTCGTCCAAGACCCAAATATCGGGATCGGACAAGAGTGCCCCGATGACAAAGACTTTCTGACGCATTCCGTGAGAAAAAGTTTCAATGACCTGATAGCGGTTTTCAGCAAAATCAAAAATTTTCAATAGCCTAGCTAGACTAGCCTCCAAGTCAGAGCTAGTCAGATCATAGGATGAAGCAATCAATTCCCAAAATTCATTGGCCGTTAAGCGTAAAAATAAGTCAGGCGAGTCTGCTACATAGCCAATCTTTCGTTTAATAGCCAAGCGATTTTCCGATAAATCCTGACCATCTACCAAAATACGACCACTGCTGGGTGAAATAATACTGACTAGCGATTTTATGGTGGTTGATTTTCCAGCCCCATTATGGCCAATCAAGCCCATAATCTCCCCATTTTCAATCTGCAAATTGAGATTGCTCAAGGCCTCTTTATCACCATACAACTTACTAACATTTTGAAATTCAATCATGGGATGACTCCTATCTTTATCTATATTACATACTATTATACTAGCACTTTGATACAAAAAAATCAATACTTTATTTTAAGTAGTTAAAATAGTTTCCTTCTATTTTGCGCAAACGTTTGCGTTAGGAGATACTTTATGATAGAATAAAGAACAAGATTGACAAGTAAGAGGAAAAACAATGCAAAATCAAACACTCATTCAATACTTTGAATGGTATCTGCCCCACGACGGCCAGCACTGGACGCGTCTGGCTGAAGATGCTCCACACCTAGCTGATCTGGGAATTAGTCACGTCTGGATGCCACCAGCTTTTAAGGCTACCAATGAAAAAGATGTGGGCTATGGGGTCTATGACTTATTTGACCTTGGAGAGTTTAACCAAAAAGGGACTGTCCGCACCAAGTATGGTTTCAAAGAAGACTATCTTCAAGCGATTCAAGCCCTAAAAGCACAGGGAATTCAACCAATGGCCGATGTGGTTCTCAACCACAAGGCTGCGGCCGATCACATGGAAGCCTTTCAGGTTATCGAAGTGGACCCTGTAGACCGTACAGTGGAACTTGGAGAACCCTTCACCATCAATGGATGGACTAGCTTTACCTTCGATGGTCGCCAAGATACCTACAATGACTTCCACTGGCACTGGTACCACTTCACAGGTACTGACTATGATGCCAAACGCCGTAAGTCTGGGATTTACCTGATTCAAGGAGACAACAAGGGCTGGGCTAACGAGGAATTGGTCGATAATGAAAACGGAAACTACGACTACCTCATGTATGCCGACCTAGACTTTAAGCATCCTGAAGTGATCAAAAATATCTATGACTGGGCTGACTGGTTCATGGAAACCACTGGTGTAGCTGGTTTCCGCTTGGATGCCGTCAAACACATCGACTCCTTCTTTATGCGCAATTTCATCCGCGATATGAAGGAAAAATACGGTGAGGATTTCTATGTTTTTGGTGAATTTTGGAACCCTGACAAGGAAGCCAACCTAGACTATCTTGAAAAAACAGAAGAACGATTTGACCTTGTCGATGTTCGACTCCACCAGAATCTCTTTGATGCTAGCCGAGCTGGTTCCAACTATGACCTTCGTGGTATTTTTACAGATAGCTTGGTTGAACTCAAGCCCGACAAGGCTGTAACCTTTGTCGACAACCATGATACGCAACGAGGACAAGCCCTTGAGTCTACTGTTGAAGAATGGTTCAAACCAGCAGCCTATGCCCTCATTCTGTTACGTCAAAATGGACTGCCATGTGTCTTTTACGGCGACTACTATGGTATTTCAGGGCAGTATGCTCAACAAGACTTCAAAGAAGTCCTTGGCCGCCTCCTAGCCATCCGAAAAGACTTGGCCTATGGAGAACAAACAGACTACTTTGATGACGCAAACTGTATCGGTTGGGTTCGTTCAGGTGCTGAAAATCAATCCCCAATCGCAGTCCTTATCTCAAATGACCAAGAAAACAGCAAGTCAATGTTTGTCGGTCAAGAATGGGCTAATCAAACTTTTGTAGATTTACTTGGAAACCACCAAGGTCAAGTTACAATTAATGAAGAAGGTTATGGACAATTCCCAGTCTCAGAAAGATCTGTAAGTGTCTGGGCAGCCAAGACAATCTAATAGATCATAATAATCAAGCCAGATCCAATTGGATTTGGCTTTTTAAGTATGAAAAAGACCTACCCAAATGGATAGATCTTTGTTTTCTTACAATTTACCTTCTACCGCATCCAACAATTCTTGGATTTTAGCTTGGTTGCTTCCTCCTGCCATGGCCATGTCTGGTTTACCACCACCACGTCCATCGACGATTGGTGCTAATTCTTTGACAAGGTTTCCTGCATGAAGGCCTTTTGTCTTGCTTGCTACAAGGACATTGACTTTGTCACCGATAGCAGCAACTAGGACAAGAAGATCAGAGTAATCTTTTTGTTTCCAATTGTCCGCAAAGGTACGAAGGGCACCTGCATCTGATACAGATACTTGGCTAGCAATGTAACGGTGACCGTTGACTTCCTTAACATCCTTGAAGATGTCGCCTGCGGCTGCAGCTGCGGCTTTTTCTTTCAACTCAGCATTTTCTTTTTGAAGTTGACGAAGTTGTTCTTGAAGTCCTTCCACCTTGTGAGGTACTTCTTTAAGTTGAGGTGCTTTAAGGGTTGCTGCAACAGCTTTAAGAGCGTCTTCTTGTTCACGGTAGGCTTCAAAGGCTTCCTTACCAGTCACTGCCAAGATACGGCGAGTTCCTGATCCGATACCTTCTTCTTTGACAATCTTGAAGAGACCAATCTCAGAAGTGTTACCAACGTGGGTACCACCACAAAGCTCGATAGAGTAGTCACCGATAGTAACAACACGGACTTCCTTGCCGTATTTCTCACCAAAGAGGGCCATCGCTCCCATTTCCTTGGCAGTGTCAATATCCGTTTCAACTGTCTTAACTTCAAGAGCTTCCCAGATTTTTTCGTTGACTTGCTGTTCAATCGCACGCAATTCTTCAGCAGTTACTGCTTGGAAGTGGGTAAAGTCAAAGCGAAGGAATTCAACTTCGTTAAGTGATCCTGCTTGTGTCGCATGGTTTCCAAGGATATTGTGAAGAGCAGCGTGAAGCAGGTGAGTTGCAGTGTGGTTTTTCATGACACGGTGACGACGATTGGTATCGATTGCCAAGGTATATTCTTGGTTCAAGGCAAGCGGTGCAAGGACATCAACAGTGTGAAGAGCCTGTCCGTTTGGAGCTTTTTGAACATTTGTCACAGTAGCCACAACCTTGCCTGACTCATCCAAGATTTGTCCGTGGTCAGCTACCTGTCCACCCATTTCAGCGTAGAATGGCGTTTCCGCAAAGATAAGAGAGGCAGTTCCTTCTGAAACAGCTTCTGCTTCTGCATTGTCAGCCACGATAGCCACCAATTTAGAAGACAATTGTGATGCTTCATAGTTAAAGCGGCTCTCCACTGTGATGTTTTGAAGGGTTTCATTTTGCATACCCATTGAACCACCTTTAACAGCTGAGGCACGCGCGCGTTCTTGCTGTTCTTTCATGGCTGCTTCAAATCCTTCACGGTCTACAGTCATACCAGCTTCTTCAGCGATTTCTTCAGTCAATTCAACTGGGAATCCATAAGTATCATAAAGTTTGAAGACATCTGAACCAGCGATGACAGATTGACCTTTTCCTTTCAAGTCAGCTACGATACCTTGGGCAAAATGTTGACCTGAGTGAAGGGTACGAGCAAATGACTCTTCTTCGCTTTTAACGATTTTTTCGATAAAGTCACGTTTTTCAAGCACTTCTGGGTAGTAGCTTTCCATAATTTTTCCAACAGTTGGAACGAGTTTGTAAAGGAATGGCTCGTTGATTCCCAGTTTTTGACCATGCATAGAAGCACGACGGAGAAGACGACGAAGGACATAACCGCGGCCTTCATTTCCTGGAAGGGCACCATCACCGATGGCAAATGAAAGAGAACGGATGTGGTCAGCGATGACCTTAAAGCTCATGTTGTCGCCATCTTGGTCATAAACCTTACCAGACAATTTCTCAACTTCACGGATAATCGGCATGAAGAGGTCTGTTTCAAAGTTTGTCTTAGCCCCTTGGATAACTGCCACCAAACGCTCCAAACCAGCGCCCGTATCAATGTTCTTATGTGGCAATTCCTTGTACTCGCTACGAGGAACAGCAGGGTCTGCGTTAAATTGTGACAAAACGATATTCCAGATTTCGATATAACGGTCGTTTTCGATATCTTCTGCAAGAAGACGAAGACCGATATTTTCTGGGTCAAAGACTTCTCCACGGTCAAAGAAGATTTCTGTATCTGGTCCAGAAGGTCCTGCACCGATTTCCCAAAAGTTGTCCTCGATTGGGATCAAGTGACTTGGGTCCACTCCCACTTCAATCCAACGATTGTATGAATCTTTGTCTTCTGGATAGTATGTCATATAAAGTTTTTCAGCTGGAAAATCAAACCATTCAGGGCTTGTCAAAAGTTCATAAGCCCAAGTGATGGCTTCATCACGGAAGTAATCCCCGATAGAGAAGTTCCCCAGCATTTCAAACATGGTATGGTGACGTGCAGTCTTCCCTACGTTTTCAATATCGTTGGTACGAATAGCCTTTTGGGCATTGGTAATACGTGGATTTTCAGGGATGATTGTCCCGTCAAAGTATTTCTTAAGGGTTGCTACCCCAGAGTTGATCCACAACAGTGTTGGATCATTTACAGGAACCAAACTCACTGATGGTTCTACAGAGTGACCTTTGGTCGCCCAGAAATCAAGCCACATTTGGCGTACTTGTGCACTAGATAGTTGTTTCATATTGTCTCCTTATTTACTTGTTTAATGTGATTGGCTTTCCAGCATTTCCACATAGTCAATCGCGACACAGAGGGAAATGACTAGGTCTGCATAAGAATCCTCAAGGACTGTTACGTTATAGGTAGAGGTCAGATGGAAGAGTTCCTTTTTAATTTCTGCAATCAACTGATCGCGATCATCCAGCAATTTGAAATTCAAATCCCAGATATTGCCCTCGATACGAAGCCCCAGATTATCAAACTCATACTTATCTCGCCAGAAGGTCAACTTCTTACGAATGACAAAACTCGATCCGTCCTGAAGCTGAATCTCAAAACGAGGAAGTAGGGTCCAAATCTCTTTACTAATCTCACTGACTTGGTTACCAAATGCATCATAGATAGTAAAAGTTTTGGGAATCTTAAAAAATGATCCCTCTACCTGATAGGCGATTTCTCCCCTGTCATCCTTGATAGCGAAACGTTCGCCTCCAAGACGAAACTTTTGTTTGACAAGAAATGTTTTCATCAACACCTCCAAAAACCAAAAGACAAGCTCATATCACGAAGGGCGAAAAACCGCGGTACCACCTTCATTCAATGAACTTGTCATTCTCTTATTCTTATGCAATTGTATGATTGAGTAGCATGACTTCCTAGCTTAGATGGCTCGCAGCACCGCCATTTCTCTGGACTAAGACAACTGAAAATCAATTCTCAACTTTCTTATTATAACGTTTTTTTAAGCTTGCGTCAACTGGAAATGATTCCCATTTAAATAACCCGTTCCCTACATCTCAGATTACTTTTTCAAGATATATTTTTTCTTACTGCCATTTTTCTTTTTATCCCAACTTTTATCCCAAGTTTTCGAATTGCTAAAGATAGCTACGCAAATATTTGCAAATATAAAGTTTCCTATCACCAAATATATAGACTCAGTTGTTAGATATTATCGATCCAAACCATCCTTTAGATAGAATAGTATAACAGTTTGCTGAACAGTCAAAAAGGTTGGCCAGAAACTTTTTTTGAAAAAAGTAGACAGTTTCATTATTTGTTACCGCTTTCTGTAAGGTTAAGCTTAGTATACTACTAGGCAAGAAAATAAGCAACTATCATAGAAAAAGATACCTTTATAAAAATTGCCTTTTACATAAAAAACGAACCAGCTTGACTGATTCATTTTCTTACATTCTATTCCTACTTCCGATACATTTTAAACTGTAGGAAGAGGTCGCTATATTTTCCTGTCCATTTATGGTCAAATTTTTCATAAACTTCTAGGTGTTTCATGGTTTCAGCATCAGGATAGAAGGCCTTATCTTCTTTTTTCTCCTCTGGGAGCAGTTCCTTAGCTGGTAGATTTGGTGTTGAATAGCCGACATACTCTGCATTTTTAAGAGCATTTTCGGGTTTCAACATAAAGTTGATAAAGGCATAGGCTGCATCTTGGTTTTTGACTGTTTTGGGAATGACCATATTGTCAAACCAAAGGTTGCTGGCCTCTGTCGGTACCACATAGCGTAGATTTTCATTTTTTTCTAGCATTTGGCTGGCTTCACCAGAGAAGGTCACGCCGATAGCAGCGTTGTTCTGAATCATGTAGCCCTTCATCTCGTCGGCAACGATGGCCTTGATATTTGGAGTCAACTTGTAGAGCTTATCCACTGTCTCTTCCAACTGCTGGGAATCCTTGGAGTTAAGGCTATAGCCGAGGGAATTGAGTCCCAATCCCAGTACCTCACGCGCCCCATCAAATAGCATGATAGAGTTCTTATACTCTGGCTTCCAAAGGTCATCCCAATGCTCAGGTGCTTGATCGACCATGGTTTCATTGTAGACAATTCCCAAGGTTCCCCAGAAGTAAGGGATGGAGAATTTATTGCCTGGGTCAAAGGACTGGTTGAGGAACTCTGGCCCGATATTTTCAAGACCTTCAAGTTTTGAATAGTCAAGCGGTACCAAGAGATCTTCGTCCTTCATCTTATTGATCATGTATTCACTTGGGATGGCAATATCGTAGGTCGTTCCACCCTGTTTGATTTTGGTGTACATGGCTTCGTTGGAATCAAAGGTCTCATACTGGACTTGGATTCCTGTTTCTTCTGTAAATTGCTCCAAGAGTTCTGGATCGATATAGTCACCCCAGTTGTAGATAACCAGTTTTTGGCTATCTCGGCTATTGATTTTACTATCTAAATGAGTCGCAATTCCCCACAAGACCAGGATAATCGCAGCAATTCCTGCTAAAAATGAATAGAGTTTTTTCATGCTTGCTCCTCCTTCTCGCGTGAGATAAAGTAATATCCAACAACCAGGATAATACTAAAGAGAAAGACAAGGGCAGAAAGGGCATTGATTTCTAGCGAAATCCCCTTGCGAGCACGAGAGTAAATCTCGACTGAGAGGGTTGAAAAGCCATTTCCCGTCACAAAGAAGGTCACGGCAAAGTCATCTAGCGAATAGGTAAAGGCCATGAAGTAACCTGCAATGATAGAAGGTGTCAAGTAAGGAAGCATGATTTCCTTGAACATTTGAAATTGACTGGCACCCAAGTCATAGGCTGCATGAATCATGTCGCCGTTCATTTCCTTGAGTCGAGGCAAGACCATCAAGACCACGATAGGAATAGAGAAGGCCACATGACTAGATAGAACGGTCAAAAAGCCAAGTGAAAACTTGAGTTGGGTAAAGAGAATCAAGAAGCTGGCACCAATCATAACGTCAGGCGCAACCATGAGGATATTATTGAGTGAAAGAAAGGCTTCTTGGTATTTCTTACGAGATTGGTAGATGTAAATGGCACCAAAAGTCCCGATAATGGTCGCAATCAAGGCCGACAGAAAGGCCAAGAAAAAGGTCTGAGTCACAATCAACATGAGACGACCATCGCCAAACATAGTTTTAAAATGGCTCAAGCTAAAGCCTGTAAAGCTATTCATGTCGTTGCCTGCATTAAAGGCGTAACCAATCAGATAAAAAATCGGCAGGTAGAGGACAAGAAAGACCAGTCCTAGATAAAGGTTGGCAAATTTTTTCATCGTTCTCTCCTTTCCTTGGTCACCCACATGGTGATGAACATGGTCAGGATGAGGATCACACCGATGGTAGAACCCATTCCATAGTTGTCATTGGTCAGGAAATTCTGTTCAATAGCCGTTCCCAGCGTGATAACGCGGTTCCCACCAATCAAACGGGTCAGCATGAAGAGACTCAAACTTGGGATAAAGACCGACTGAACCCCACTTCTCACTCCATTCATCGATAGAGGGAAGATAACATGACGGAAAGTCTCCCACTTGGTCGCGCCGAGGTCGTAGCTGGCATTGATGAGATTGTTATCCATATCGTCCAAGACATTGAAAATCGGCAAAATCATAAAGGGAAGCTCGATGTAGCTTGCGACAAAGATAAAGGAGAAATCGGTAAAGAGCAACTGTTGTGAACCGATTCCGATAAATTCCAAGAATTGATTAATAGAGCCATTTTGACCAAAAATCCCGATAAAGGCATAGGCCTTAAGAAGAAGGTTGATCCAGGTAGGCAGAATAATCAGCATGAGCCAGAGTTGACGATGTTTGAGACGAGTCAAAAAGAGGGCTGTTGGATAGCTGATGAGCAGGGTCACAAGGGTCACAATCCCTGCATAAAGTACTGAGTTGAAACTCATCTTTAGATAGGTCAAGTTTTGTGACGCAAAGTAGGATTTATAATTTTCTAAACTGAACTGGCCTTCGATGTTGAAAAAGGATTGTCCGAAAATCAAGACCAAGGGTGCGAGCACAAAGAGGGCAATCCAGAGCATGTAGGGCACTACAAAGAGTTTAGAGCTTGTTTTCTTCATCTCTTTCCTCCTCGATTGCATTGATCAGACCTGCTTCTTGCTCTTCGATTTCCACGTACTCTTCGATACGAGCATCGAATTCTTCTTCGGTTTCGTTGAGACGCATGATGTGGATGTCTTCTGGTTCAAAGTCCAGACCGATTTCCTCACCAACGATAGCCTTACGAGTCGAGTGAATCATCCATTCATTTCCAAGTTCGTCATAGGCGATAATTTCATAGTGAACCCCACGGAATAGTTGGGTATCGACCTTAACTTGGAGCTTGCCTTCTTCAGGAAGGGTAATGCGCAAGTCCTCTGGACGAATGACAACCTCAACAGGCTCATTTGGCTTCATCCCTCCATCGACTGCTTCAAAGCGTTTGCCGTTAAACTCAACCAAGTAGTCCTCAATCATGGTACCTGGCAAGATGTTGGACTCACCGATAAAGGTGGCAACAAAGTGGTTGATTGGCTCATCATAGATATCCACAGGTGTTCCTGATTGGACAATTTCGCCATCATTCATAACGAAAATCCAGTCACTCATGGCAAGGGCTTCTTCCTGATCGTGAGTAACAAAGACAAAGGTAATGCCCAATCGTTGTTGCAGTTCACGCAGTTCGTACTGCATGTCTGTTCTTAATTTCAAGTCCAGCGCTGACAAGGGCTCGTCCAGCAAGACCACACGGGGTTGATTGATGATGGCGCGGGCAATGGCTACACGCTGACGTTGTCCTCCAGAAAGTTTGCGGATGGAACGTTTTTCATAACCTTCCAACTGAACCATCTTGAGAACTTCTGCTACACGCTGCTCGATTTCTTTCTTGTCAATTTTACGCAAGCGGAGTGGAAAGGCAACATTTTCAAACACATTCATATGTGGAAACAAGGCATAGGATTGGAAGACCGTATGGACGTCTCGCTTGTTGGTTGGGATGTCATTGATACGGACACCATCTAGCATGATATCTCCTGTCGTCGCATCCAGTAAACCTGCAATAATGTTTAGGATAGTTGATTTCCCTGAACCAGATGCGCCTAGAAGGGTGTAAAATTTTCCTTCTTCCAACTCAAAGTTGATGTCTTTGAGAACCTTGGTGTTGCTGTCTTCAAAAACTTTAGAGACGTTTTTGAATTCGATAATTGGTTTTTTCAATTGGCATAAATTCCTTCTTTTTCATAGATTAACAGATCAGGGCTCTGTCAGGCCGCCACTACCTCTTGTAGGGTGTAAAACCACCTGCATACATCTTCGCTAACGATAGGCTTTCACCCCCTTTCCATGACATAGCAGCAGCTTTTCAACTACAGCATCCTACTTGCTTTCACCCAAGATACGGACTTCTCTCTCAAGTGTAACACCTGAGTGCTCCTTGACTTTTTCGATTACAGACTCAATCAAGTCCTCGTAATCTTTAGCCGTTCCATCTGCGACATTGATCATAAACCCTGCGTGCTTTTCTGACACTTCTACGCCACCGATACGATAGCCTTTCAAGCCAGCCTCAGAAATTAATTGACCTGCAAAATGCCCTACTGGACGTTTAAAAACTGAACCACAAGATGGGTATTCCAAAGGTTGCTTGAGTTCACGTAGGTGCGTCAAGCGGTCCATTTCTTGCTTGATAACCTGATGGGTTCCTGGAGCTAAGGCAAATTTAGCTGACAAGACAACTGCACCTGACTCTTGAATAGCTGAATGGCGGTAACCAAAAGCCAAGTCCTTGGCAGACAGAGTTCCGATTTCTCCATCCTTGGTCAAGACCTTACAAGACTGCAAGATGTGGGCAATCTCGCCACCATAGGCACCCGCATTCATAAAGACAGCACCACCGACACTCCCAGGAATGCCACAAGCAAACTCAAAACCAGTCAAACTATGACGAAGGGCAATGCGAGTTGTTTCAATCAAGTTGGCTCCTGCTTCTGCTTCGATGGTATATCCATCAACTGAAACGTTATTGAGCTTGTCACACAAGATGACAAATCCACGAATTCCTCCATCACGAACGATGATGTTGCTGGCGTTTCCAAGAACCATCCAAGGGATATTTTCTTGATTGGCAAATTTCACAACTCGCGCCAACTCAAAACGATTTCGTGGAAAGACCAGATAATCAGCCTCTCCACCTACTTTTGTATAACTATAGCTATGCAAGGGTTCCTTAAAACGGATATCAATTCCTTCTAAGATTTCAAGCATTTTTTCTCTTACAGACATGTCACTCTTCCTTTTACAAAATTCATCCCATTATACCATTTTTAGAGACATTTGACGACCATAAAAAGACCTTGTTTGGATTTTGCATAAGAAAAAGAGGTCTCCCCCTTTTTTCTTATGATTTTTTGCAAAAGATTGCCTTTGTCCCATAGGCAACCAGAACGAGCTCAAGTGCTAGGACAACTTCCACCAAGACTGGATTGGTCAACCAGCCAACTTGGACTAGAGATGGAGCCAGGTCAAAGAAGGCATGTAGGCCATAGGCCGCTAGTAGATAAGTCCATTTCTTCTGGCGAACAGCTTGGTAAACCCAAACTGTCAACAGCAATTGGAATCCTAGAGCCAAAATCCGTTCAAAACCAAGCAAATAAATCTGCCAGACAGACAGCGACTGGATGGTTTTCAACATATTTTCAGACAGCAATTGCATGACCTGTGGATTCTGAGTTTGAACTGCTGAGAGAACAATGTAGAGATTAATCAAACTAGTAAGGCCCAGGAAAATCAATTCCAAACCACCATGACCTAACCCATAAGCCAAGGCGTCTGCCTTGTCCAAACTTCTCTTTTTCTCCAACCATTTGAAGAAAACAAGACGAGCAGTTTCCTCAAAAAGGGCTGCCATGGCTAGTCCATAGAGGATGTAGAGAAGGGGGTGATCCTGCAAGAGAGCAATACTGCCGTCTTTTTGAGGATGTAAAACCAAGATATGCACCAGTTTTTCTAAAATCTGTGAAGAGACAAAGAAGGCGACAGCCCCCAAGCCCAAGACAGCTAGATTAATCTGGTATTTCTTTTTTGCATACCAAATGCTTCCGATCAAGAAAGCCAGCAACAGCAACATGGTAATAATGATATGAATGGTCATTTTCTTCTCCTATTCCGCCTTTTCAATATCTTTTTTCATCTCGTCAACATTGAACTTAGCAAACAAGTATTGACGGTCTTGGACTGGGAAACGTTGGTCCAACTGGTCAACCGCTCCCACTTCGATAATCCCTTCCTTGATGACAAAGTCCATGACATGCCCACCGAAGGTCAAATCATCTGAGATGAAGTGCAGATGGTAGCCTGCTACACTAACCCCATGGAAAATCTCTGGTGTCCAGAAACCAACGATGGTTCCTGCCACATTGTCTCGACTATACTCAGGCTGATGGGTTGCGACCTCAGCAAACTTGGTATCTGGTGTCGACTTGGGAATCATGCGCACATGCATATGTGAAAATTCCCCACGAATCTTGATCGAGCGGAAAAGATTTTCCCCGTCGTAATAAGACTCAATTCGTTCTTCCAATTCCTTGTCTGTCATCTCAAAGCGCTGTCGGAAAATGACCTCTGCCTGATGCGGTACCACTGCTGCATAAGGAATAAGGGCATCTGGTGACACTTCCACAATTTCTGGTTGCTCTCCTGATCCCTTGGCCTGATAAGCCTTGCCATCCAAGACAATCAATTCCCCATCAATGGAATCCAAGGTTCCCAAACCAAGGTCACCATGCTCTAGCAATTCTCCTACTGTCATGGTACCACCATAAAGGCCAGCCATCAAGGCTCCAAGGGTATTGTATTGAAATAATTTCACTGGTTCCTGCACGTTCTTATCCATTCACTTTCTTGTCTGTTATACTCAATGAAAATCAAAGAGCAAACTAGGAAGCGAGTCGCAGGTTGCTCAAAGCACTGCTTTGAGGTTGTAGATAAGACTGACGAAGTCAGCTCAAAACACTGTTTTGAGGTTGTGGATAGAACTGACGAAGTCAGTAACCATATCTACGGCAAGGCGAAGCTGACGTGGTTTGAAGAGATTTTCGAAGAGTATTATTCTATAAAAAATGTTACTCCTAAGTATACCACATTTGCCTCTAGATGTGAACGAGAGAAACACTCTAGACATTGCCAAGAAGGAAAAAAAAAGGTACAATGTAACAAAATCAAGGGAGGTCTGGAATGAAGAAACAAAGCAAGTACCAAGAAGTCGTTTCCTATCTAAAAAATGGCATCGAGTCTGGACGTTTTCCGACGGGAAGCCGCCTGCCTTCTATCCGTCAACTAAGCCTTGACTTTCACTGTAGCAAGGACACCATTCAGAGAGCCCTGCTGGAATTACGACACGAACAATACCTCTATGCCAAGCCCCAGAGCGGCTACTATGTCCTAGAACAAGGACAACACCAAGACCTAGAAATCGAGGTTACGGACGAACACGCCAGCGCCTATGACGATTTCCGACTCTGTGTCAATGAAACCTTGATTGGCCGGGAAAACTACCTCTTCAACTACTATGACAACCAAGAAGGTTTAGAGGACTTAAGACAATCCATTCATAAACTCCTCTTTGACCAAGCCCTCTACTGCAAGGCTGACCAACTGGTACTGACTTCTGGAACCCAACAAGCCCTTTTTATCCTCTCTCAAATTTCCTTTCCTAGCCAAGCCAAGGAAATCTTGGTGGAACAGCCGACCTACCATCGAATGAATCGCCTCTTGATTGCTCAGGGATTGAACTATCAAACGATTGAACGAGGCATTGATGGGATTGACTTGGAGGAGTTGGAGCGCCATTTCAAGACAGGAAAGATTAAGTTTTTCTATACTATTCCTCGTTTTCACTATCCTCTGGGGCATTCCTATTCTGATCAGGACAAACGATCTATTCTTGACTTAGCTGCCAAGTATGGTGTCTATATCGTAGAGGACGATTATCTGGGTGATTTGGATTCCAAGAAGGGCCAGACTTTCCACTATCTGGATACAGAGGAGCAGGTCATTTACATCAAGTCCTTCTCAACCAGCCTCTTTCCAGCCCTGCGGATTACGGCACTTATTCTGCCAAATGCTATCAAAGAAGCCTTTGTGGCCTACAAAAATATCCTAGACTACGACAGCAACCTCATCATGCAAAAGGCCCTGTCCCTCTATATCGACAGTCAATTGTTTGAGAAAAACCGTCTGGCTCGCTTGTCCAATCAGGAAGACTACCAAAAACAAATCGAGGAAAGACTAGCTAACACTCCTTGTCCTCTCCCTCACTTTCCCCTACACGATGGTTTATTACTAGATCTGCGACAGTATCCTAAAATTGCCAGCCTCAAACACAGTCAACTAGGTTTGGACTTCTTTGAAGAAGCTTACTTGAGCGCCTGCCCTTATCAATTTGCCAAGGTGTCCTTAGACAATCTGGAAAATGTTTTAGACTATTTAAAAGCAGAATTGGACTGACTTCCAACTCTGCTTTTTTCTTATCCTCTTCGAAAATCAAATTCAAACCACGTCAGCGTCGCCTTACCGTACTCAAGTACAGCTTGCGGCTAGCTTCCTAGTTTGCTCTTTGATTTTCATTGAGTATTATTCTTCCACTTCTGTTAAGGTTGCCGCTTTTTCAAGATAGCTTTGGTAAGTTCCTTCATCCTTGAGTTTTTGGATGACCTTATCCACCACTTCTTTCAAATCAGCACTATTTTTTCTAAGGGCAACGGCATTGGCTTCGCCGTCCTTCATCTTCAAGCTGACGGTTGCGACAGCTAGGTCTGCATTTTTAGCAGCATAGCTAAGGGCAACAGGCTCATCCATGTGAACAGCATCTACTTTTCCAGCTTGCAATTCATTGACTGCCTCACCCATATTGGTTAGGGAAGTCAATTGAGCTTTTGGCAATTGTTCCTTGACCATAGACTCTGGAACAGTCCCTTTTTGGGCTGCAATATTAGCACTCTCTAAGCTAGTTAAATCCTTATATTTTTCTACATCAGCCTTACGAACCAAGAAACTAATCTTGTTTTCATAGTAAGGGATTGAAAAATCAAAGACTTCTTTTCTCTCGTCAGTAGCGCTAATTCCTGCAACCGCTAGGTCGGCCTTACCAGTTTGAAGACTGGTCAAGACATTATCAAAACTCATGCTTGAAATTTCCAACTTAACCCCAAGTTCATCAGCGATAGCTTGAGCCATGTCAATGTCCGCACCGACAACCTGATTTTTCCCGTCAACCAAAGACTGAAATTCAAAAGGTGCATAGTCAGGACTGGTCGCCACAACCAATTTCCCCTTTTGCTTAATGGCTTCAACAGCTGACTGAGAACCATTCGAACCTGACTGGCAAGCTACCAAGAAGAAACTTGCAAGAAAACTACATAAAACAAATATCCATTTTTTTGATTTCATAAATAAACAACCTCTCTGTTAATTTTGTATAATTATAACGCTATCCAAGGTACTTGTCAAGTGTTTTTCTTACATTTTCATAAAATATATTTACTAAAAAATAGAAATACAGTGGTTAGTTTATCTATCTATTGGGAACTTATTTTCAAAAAAATCATTTATCATATCTTGATGCTGCTGGTTTACAATTGCAATATTTTGTATGTCACTATGATCAAAAAATCCTAATTCTAAAGTTTCATCACTTGTAAAAAAATTTATAGAGATAGAAGTTTCAGATGAAACTAAATACAAGATTGTAAGAACTTGAGCCTCATCACCATTCGGATAACTGTCTGAATATTTTGTATAAACATTTAAGAGTTTTTCCACCCTCACTTCGACTCCTGTTTCTTCATAAAACTCTCGCACTAAAGCTTCTAAAGCCGATTCTCCTAATTCAAGAGCACCACCTGGTAATCCCCACGTTCCTTTATCTGCTCGTTTTTGTAATAAAATTTTTCCTGATTGACTTAATATTCCACAGGTAAAATTTAAAATAATTTTATCTTTTCCAACTTTTTTTCTGATATTCTGTATGTAGTTCATTATTCACCTCTGACAAAGTAAACCATCTATACAATGAAAGCTTACTGTATTAAAAAGTAAGCTTTCACAATAATTTTATCATTTGAATACTTTATAGTTCGACAATCTTACCTGTTTCAAAGTAAACAACCCATTCACAGATATTTTTGGCATAGTCTCCAATACGTTCCAAGAAGGCAATCACTTGAAAATAATCACGACCTGTAACGATGGCATCTGGATTTTTCTTGATTTCTTCTGTAGCCAAGTCACGAATGCTATCAAAGTAATGATTGATTTTTTCGTCCATTGCTGCTACTTCATAGGCCTGGTCCACTGACGCATTAAGATAGAGGTCAAGGGCTGCTTCGACGAAGTTCTTGACATCGCGACCCATTCTCTTGATTTCTTCCTCAACAGCTGGGATACGTTGTTCTCCCTTCATCCGAATAGTTGCTTTTGCGATTGACACCGCATGGTCACCCATACGTTCCAAGTCAGATACAGCCTTCAAGACTGTCAAAACGGTACGCAAGTCCTGAGAAACGGGTTGTTGAAGGGCAATCATTTCAAATGATTTCTTTTCCAATTTCACTTCGTATTCGTTTACTTCTGCATCGTCTTCGATGACTTCTTTGGCCAAATCACGGTCATGCGTAACAAAGGCACGCACCGTACGATTGATTTGGGATAGCACTTCCTGTCCCATAGCATAGAACTGGTTGTGCAATTTCTCTAAATCTTCTTCAAATTGAGAACGTAGCATCATTTATCTCCTTATCCAAATTTTCCTGAAATATAATCTTCTGTTTCCTTGTGTTGTGGGTTGAGGAACATCTTCTTGGTATCGTTAAACTCAATCAAATCTCCATCTAGGAAAAATCCTGTCTTGTCAGAGATACGAGAGGCTTGTTGCATAGAGCGTGTAACCAAGAGCATGGTGTATTTATCTTTTAGCCCATACAAGGTCTCCTCAATCTTACCAGCAGAGATAGGGTCCAAGGCTGAAGTCGGTTCATCCAAGAGAATGATTTTAGGACTGGTTGCCAAGACACGGGCAACACAGACACGTTGCTGTTGTCCACCTGAAAGCCCGATAGCTGAATCATGCAGGCGATCCTTGACCTCATCCCAGATAGAAGCTCTTTGCAAGGCTTTTTCCACAGCTTCATCCAGAACTTGCTTGTCCTTCACTCCATTGATACGAAGTCCATAGACAACATTTTCGTAGATGGACATAGGGAAAGGATTCGGCTGTTGGAAGACCATTCCGATTTCCTTACGCAATTCAACTGTATCTGTACGTGGGCTATAGATATTGTGGCCGTTGTAAACTACTGAACCAGTTGTAGTCACCTCTGGATTGAGATCTCCCATGCGGTTAATAGCCTTGAGAAGAGTTGATTTTCCTGATCCAGATGGACCAATCAGAGCTGTAATTTCCTTAGGTTGGAAAGATAGGGAAACACTATTCAAGGCCTTCTTTTGATTGTAGTAAACGGACAGGTCTGACACCTGTAAAATCGCTTCTGTCATACTGTTTCCTTTCTATCCAAAGTGTCCTGTTACGTAGTCATTGGTTGACTGTAGTTTGGCATTTTGGAAAATATTAGAGGTCTTATCATACTCAATCAAGTCACCCAAGTAGAAAAATCCTGTGTAGTCACTAGCACGCGCAGCCTGCTGCATACTGTGGGTCACGATGATGATGGTAAAGTCCTTCTTTAATTCCAACATGGTTTCTTCCAGCTGGGCTGTCGCAATTGGGTCCAAGGCTGATGCCGGCTCATCCATCAAGAGGATATCTGGTTTAACAGAGATAGCACGAGCGATACAGAGACGTTGCTGCTGACCACCTGATAGGGTCAAGGCCGATTTGTGCAAATCATCTTTGACCTGGTCCCAAAGGGCAGCCTGACGAAGAGAAGTTTCTACAATTTCATCCAAGACTTGCTTGTCCTTAACTCCTGCACGCTCATGGGCAAAAGTTATATTGCGGTAGATAGACTTGGCAAAGGGATTTGGTCGTTGGAAGACCATTCCGATGTGCTTACGCATTTCATAAACATTGATTTCTGGACGGTTAACATCAATCCCTTGATAGAGGATTTGACCTGTGACCTTGGCAATATCAATGGTATCATTCATCCGATTGAGACTGCGAAGATAAGTAGATTTCCCTGATCCAGAAGGACCAATCAAGGCTGTAATTTTATTTTTTTCAAATTGCATATCGATGCCCTTGATGGATTCCTTTTTACCGTAGTAAACATGTAAATCCTTAGTAGAGAGGGCCACTTTCTCTTCAGGAAAGGTGATGATATGCTTTTCATCCCAATTATATTTTGACATGGCTTCTCCTTTAGGCAGCGGTTAATTTCTTATGTAGGTAGCTTCCGAGTTTGCGGGCTCCAAAGTTAAATATGAGGATAAAGATGAGGAGCACGGCAGCAGAACCTGCTGATACGATGGTGCCATCAGGAATAGTTCCTTCACTATTGACTTTCCAGATGTGGACAGCCAAGGTTTCTGCTTGACGGAAGATAGAGATTGGGCTCGTCACACTGAGAATATTCCAGTTAGACCAGTCAAGGGCTGGAGCAGATTGTCCTGCTGTATAGATAAGAGCTGCTGCCTCACCAAAGATACGACCAGAGGCCAAGACGACTCCAGTCACAATGCCTGGAAGGGCTTCTGGAATGACCACATGGACCACAGTCTCCCAACGAGAAATTCCAAGGGCTAAGCCGGCCTCACGTTGCGTATGGTGAACGTGTTTCAAACTATCTTCAACATTACGAGTCATCTGAGGCAGATTAAAGACCGTCAAGGCCAAGGCACCTGAAATGATTGAAAATCCATACTCAAACTGAACTACGAAGATCAAGTAACCAAAGAGACCGACAACCACAGATGGCAGTGAAGACAAGATTTCGATACAGGTTCTGACAAAGTTGGTTACAGGACCTTTTTTGGCATATTCAGCTAGGAAAATCCCAGCTCCCATAGACAAGGGCACAGAGATAATCAAGGTAATGACCAAAAGGAAGAAGGAATTATAGAGCTGAATTCCAATCCCACCACCTGCTTGGTAAGAAGATGATTTGCCAGTCAAGAAAGACCAAGAGATGTGGGGCAAACCACGAACCAAGATATAAAGAATCAAGGATGCCAAGATAGCAACGATAATTCCTGCAATCGAGTAGAGGACAGCTGTTGCAATTTTATCTAATTTCTTAGCGTGCATAGTTTTTCTTTCCTCTTTCTTTCGTAATCAATTTAATCACACTGTTGAAGGCCAAACTCATCAAAAGCAAGACTAAGGCCAGTGACCAGAGAACGTTATTATCAACTGTTCCCATAACGGTATTTCCTATACCCATGGTCAAAACAGAGGTCAAGGTCGCAGCAGGTGTTGTTAGTGAAGTTGGGACAACGGCTGAGTTTCCGACCACCATCTGAATGGCCAAGGCTTCACCAAAGGCACGCGCCATCCCAAAGACCACTGCTGTGAAAATCCCTGAACGTGCCGCCTTCAAGGTTACACGCCAGATGGTTTGCCAGCGAGTGGCTCCCATAGCCAAACTAGCTTCGCGGTAGTGACGAGGCACCGCACGCAAACTATCAGTTGTCATAAAGGTTACTGTCGGTAAAATCATGACAAAGAGAACGAAAATCCCTGACAAGATCCCAAAACCGGTTCCACCAAAGACACTACGGACAAAAGGAACTACGACCTGCAAACCAATAAATCCATACACAACTGAAGGAATCCCGACTAGCAATTCAATAGCTGGTTGCAAGATTCTAGCACCTTTTGGTGAGACTTCGGTCATAAAGACTGCCGCACCGATGGCAAAAGGAGTTGCGATAAGAGCTGACAGGATTGTGACAATAAAGGAACCCAAAATCATAGGAAGGGCACCAAATTGTTTACCTGAAGGATTCCAAGTTTGTCCAAAGAGGAAATCAAAGAGATTGACTCCATTGACAAAGAAGGTCGACAAACCTTTTTGGGCTACGAAAATCAAAATCATAGCCACAATGATGACAATCAAAGACAGACAGGCAAAGGTCAAGCCTTTTCCTAGTTTCTCTAGACGAGAGTTCTTTGAGGGAGAAAGTAATTTTTTAGCTAATTCTTCTTGATTCATTAGTGACTCCCTTCTAGTGCTGTCACCGTTCCTACAGCATCTTTTTCAACCTTCATTTCCTTGACAGAAATATAGCCCATTCCCTTAACGATTCCGCTTTGCGCTTCATCTGAGAGGACAAAGTTGAGAAATTCTGCCACCAATTCGTTTGGCTGACCTAGGGTGTACATGTGTTCATAAGACCACAAAGGCCAGTTATTAGTGGTAACATTTTCTGCAATCGGCTCATATCCGTTCAACTTCATGCGTTTAACCGAGTCATCCACATAGGCAAAGGCTAGGTAAGAAATGGCTCCTGGTGTCTGGGAAACAATGTTTTTGACCATCCCATTTGAATCCTGTTCTTGACTCTGCACAGCAGACTGACCATCCATGATAACACTATCAAAGGTTGCACGCGAACCAGAACTTGCTGCACGGTTGATAATAGAAATGGCTAGATCTTTCCCCCCAACCTCTTTCCAGTTGGTCACTTGACCTGTGAAGATGCTACGGAGTTGTTCAGTTGTCAGATTTTCAACATCAACTTCCTTGTTCACAATCACTGCCAAGCCCGCTACAGCAACCTTATGGTCCACTAGAGCGGATGCGTTGATACCGTCTTTTTCCTCAGCAAATACGTCTGAATTTCCTACATCAACGGCTCCAGATTGAACCTGAGACAGACCTGTACCAGATCCTCCACCTTGAACGTTGACTGTTTTTCCAACGTGCATAGAGCCGAATTCATCTGCTGCTGCTTCGACCAAGGGCTGAAGAGCCGTTGAACCAACAGCTGTCATGGATTCTCCACGATCAATCCAGCTAGCACATCCCGCCAAAGAACCTGCCAGCAAAAGAGCCGCAAGGGATAGAGCGAGTTTTTTCCTTTTTTTCACTGTTTTTCTCCTTGAAAATAATGGTGAATGCTGTGAATTTTTTCAACTATTTATTTATGTTTTTCTTTTTTTAAATCAGGAGTCTACTGAAGTTCTGAGCTTGATTTAACTAGAAATTTGCTTAGTTACTATCTCTACCAATTTTGACTTAAAATGAAAGACAATTTGAAAAAAATCCATACTTCCACTATAACATAGACAAGCTACTTTGACTAGCATTTTCACTTGAATCTGAGGCCTTTTGGAAAATAATTTTTCAAAACATTTCCAGTCACCTTTCCAAAGCCCAAACCATTTCCTTGAACCAAAACTTGGTACCAACCATTTGGCAGACTTTCCGCCAGCTGAACAGTTTCTCCAGCGGCATACTTTACAAACGCTTCTTGGTCAATTTCAACCGACTGCTTAACCTGACTCGGTTTCAAGGCTAGGCCAAGAGCAAAACTGGGTTCAAAGCGTTTCTTCTTAAAGGTACCCAGATGCAGGCCATTCCGAGCTATCTTGAGTTTCCCTAAATCTGGTAAAAGTTCCGGCAAGAGATAAAGCTGGTCTCCAAAAGTCTGCAAGATTCCCGGTAGATTAACTTTCAAGTGGTTTTGGGCAAATTCCTGCCACAAGGCAACTTGTTCTCGGCTGAGATTGCTCTTACTTGCCTTAAATTTAGGTGCTGGATTGTCACCCTTAAACTGTAGATGGGCTACAAACTGACCTTCTCCATTAAAATGATGAGGATACATCCGAGCCGTTTCTGGCAAGTCAATACCAGCTACCATTCCATTGATATGTTCAACTGGCAACAAGTCAAAATCATACTCTTCCAGCAGCCAATTGACAATCTCTTCGTTTTCCTCAGGTGCCCAGGTACAGGTCGAATAAACCAGACGACCTCCTTCAGCTAACATGGTCACCGCATCCGCTAGAATTTCTCTTTGCAAGCTAGCACATTGACTCGGATAATTGAGGCTCCAATAGTCCATAGCATCTGGCTGCTTACGGAACATGCCTTCACCAGAGCAAGGGGCATCCAGGACAATGAGGTCAAAATAGCCTTTAAAGACCTTGGCCAAGCGGTCAGCAGATTCATTGGTCACCACAACATTTGTCGCTCCAAAGCGCTCCATGTTTTCGACTAAAATCTTAGCCCGTTTGCTTGAAATTTCGTTGGAAACAAGGAGCCCTTCCCCTGCTAGATAGGCTGCCAGTTGGGTTGATTTACCACCAGGCGCAGCAGCCAGATCCAAGACCTTCATTCCAGGACTGGGCTGGGCTACCTGAGCCACCATTTGAGCAGCGGGCTCTTGCGAATAAACCAAACCTGTAGCATGCTCAGGCGATTTTCCTGAAACCTTCCCATAATGTCCCCAAGGGGTTTGAGGAATGGGATCAGAAAAGGAAAGTTGCTCTTCCTTTAAGGGATTGACCCGAAAGGCCGAAACCGCTTCCTCCTCAAAAGAGGCAAGAAAATCTCTTGCCTCATCTCCTAGTATCTCTTCATATTTTTCAACAAATCCTTCTGGAAATTGCATTTAAGTTCTTTTCCTTTCGTAAATATAGGACTGAATTTCCTCCTGCATCTCAAGAGGCACCATCATGACTGGCTGTCTAGTTTGAAAATCAGGAGTTTCACCAGAAATGGTCACAACCTGATAGCCCAGACTTTCTCCTAAAATACTAGCCGCGGCATAATCCCATGGTTGCAGATAGGTGACATAGGTCAACAAACGCCCTGACAAAATCTTGGCAAAACTAATGGCCGCACTGCCATAGACACGAACACCGAGGACCGCTCGACTCAAATCAGCCAAGCCCCATTCATTGGTTTCCAGCATGCCACTATTCCCTGCAATAAGGAAATCACCAAGGGGTTTTACTTTAAAGGGAGCTAGGGGCTGATCATTTCGGCAAACTGGAAACTTACCACCACCGTGATAACAATCCCCCTTGACCACATCATAAATCAGACCAAACTGTCCCTGACCATTTTCAAAATAAGCCATCATAACAGCAAAATCTTCCTGCTGGGCCACAAAGTTATTAGTACCATCAATGGGATCAATAATCCACACCTTGCCCTCTTGAACCGAAGCTCGCAAACAGCCCTCTTCAGCACAAATCTTATCCTCAGGATAACGGGACAAAATCTCACTAACCAAGAACTCCTGAACTTCCTTGTCCAGTCTAGTCACCAAGTCTGTCGGAGAGGACTTGGTCTCAACCTGCAAGTCTTCCTGCATGTGGTCAAGGATGTACTGACCTGCTTTCTTAACAAGCTCTTTAGCAAATTCAAACTTACTTTCCAAGAGAAATCTTTCCTTCCCCTTTTTCCTTGGCAGCCTGAACTGCTCGGTAAAGCGAATAGCCACTAACCGTTTCAAATTCTCGTCCCAAACGCTTTTCTTCACTCTTGCTTGGCACAACCAATTTGAATCCCTTATAGGATTCCAGTAGCTTTTTAGCCTCTACCTTGTCTTCATAGGCAGCTTCAACATCATTAAAAAAAGAAAGCACTGAAGCAAGTTCTTCAGTGCTCCACGACAAATCTAGTGGGTAACTATACTGTTTGTTCATTAACTAATACCAGCTCTCATTCTTGCTTCTTTCAGTTCTTGCTTACGGTAACTACGAGGGAGAAAAGCACGAATCTCATCTTCATTAAAACCGATCTGCATGCGTTTGGCATCGATAATAATTGGGCGACGCAAAAGACTAGGATACTGCTCAATCAAATGAAGCAATTCCGATACCGAAATACTTTCTACATCAATATCTAATTTTTGAAAAATTTTTGAACGAGTTGAAATGATGTCATCAGTACCATTTTCGGTCAAGGAAAGAATATGTTGCAATTCTTTTCTCGTTAAGGGACTGGTCATAATATTGTGTTCCTCAAAGGGCACCTTATGTTTTTCTAACCAGGCCTTTGCCTTACGACATGAAGTACAGCTCGGTGATAGAAATAGTGTAATCATGCTTTTCTCTTCTTATCTATACTTTGCTAATTCTATTATACAAAAAAATAAAGCGCTTGACTAGAGATTTTTAGAAAAAAAAAGCCTATTTTTTCAAGAAAAATAGACTGTTTGCGAACGATTGAGGCAATGTAGATTTAGTTAATTCACTCTTATACTAATTCAAACCTCGTCAACGTCTCCTTGCCGTACTCAAGTACAGCCTGCGGCTAGTTTCCTAGTTTGCTCTTTGATTTTCATTGAGTATTAACGATAGTTTCGAATCACATACTTAATTTATTTATGCAAACCAAAAACATCCTTAGTATTACTACTTACGGCTTTTCAGGTATAGAAAACCAAAGAAGCTTTCATAGAGGGCAAAAAAGAGGAGGAAGGCATGGAGGAAAAAGGTCTCTGGCAAAATCAGAATAACTGGATCCTTGGCTGGATCAAAAAGCCAGGTATCATCTCCCACAAAGAGAATTTGATGGAAAAGAGTAAAGAATTGGTCAAAACCAATCAAAATTCCCCCAAGCCCAATCAGCAAAGGCAAGACCACTAGAGTCAGAAGCCCCTTACTAAATAAAGATAAAAAGCCATTTTTCACAATCCCTTTGACAAAGAAATAGAAACTTGGCAGTGTCACTAGGGCAACTAGCTGTACCAAGTGAAAGAGATTCTTCACCACCGCAAAATGGTGCAGACCAGCTGCTGACGAACGAAAATCTGGCATCTCTAGAACCTGACTAAAAGGATTGGTCAGGTAATTCATCAAGATATGAAAGTTGTACTGAATGGTTTCCGGTTTTAAATAGACCCGATTTGTTAAATTCAGCCACTGAATTTCCAATGGATAAACAATCCAAGCCAGATAAATAGTCAGAAGAATCGAGAGGGAGAGGAGAAAGAGCATAGAGCCCCAAAAGGTCAGTTTAGTTTTCATCAAAATCCCACTCCGCTAAGCTCGAAACCACATGAGTCGGTGCGATTGGCAGGTCTGCTACTTCTTCTGCCTTGGTAAAACCTGTTGTCACCAAGAGCGTTGGAATGCCGTTGTCAATCCCTGCTCGGATATCAGTTAAATAGTTGTCCCCGACCATAATCAACTCTTCACGTTCCAAGCCTAAGTGCTCAACTGCCTTATCCATGATGATGGCATTTGGTTTTCCAATATAAACAGGCTTCACTCGTGTCGCTACTTCAAGCAGGGTAATCAGCGAACCAGCGCCTGGCAAAAGACCACGTTCCGTCGGGATGTTGAGGTCAGGATTGGTTCCGATAAAGTGAGCTCCCTTCTGGATAGCCAGAGTTGCTGTCGCAAATTTTTCATAGTCGACTTGCCAGTCCAGGCCTACTACCACATAGGCAGGATTTTCCTTGTCTTCCACATAACCAGCCGCCTTGATGGCTTCCTCAAGCCCTGATTCTCCAATGACATAGACTGTCTTTTCCAGTCCCAAGTCATTCATATAGTCGATAGTTGCCAAAGTCGCTGTGTAGACAGTCGATAGGGGCGTATCGATATTAAAATTCTGAGCCAGCATCTCCTGAACACTCTCTGGTGTGCGGGTTGTATTGTTGGTTACAAAGAGATAGGGAATATCCCGCTTTTGCAATTCATGGACAAAAGCCTCTCCTGCCGGGATTCGATCTTTCCCCTTATAAATAGTACCGTCTAAATCAATTAAATAGCCTTTATATTTCATACTTTCTCTCTAATCCTTTTTTATTTCTTGCCAAGTGATGATGGCTTGAGCATTGGTAGCCCCGTCGCTTGTAATCTCATGCTTGCTTTCCAGTCCAGTCCGTTCAACAGCTGATGTAATCACCCCACCTGGTCGAACTTCCTTGACATACTTGAGGTTGATTTTCTTGGGAATATACTGGGTCAAAAAATCCGCTCCCATGACCTCAAAAATCCAGTCCAAGTATTTACTGTTATTGACATGACCATTCATATCCAAGTCATAAAAACGAACATGGTAATCCTTGCTGATTGGCTCTTCCAAGGACTCATACTTTGGCCCACGGATAAGTTTTTTATCAAAATCAGACTGGTAAGGAGTCACAATCTCAGGTTCGACAGCATGGACTTTTCGACTGTCTCTGTCCATCAAAACAAAGGTCGCCATCATGTGGATGAGCTCCTGCCCCGCTTCATCATAAATAGTGAAACGACGATAGCAAAAGAGTCGATTGTAGCTCAAAGCTTCCGTTTCGATGGTGATTTCTTCCGCAAAACGAGGCAAACGATCCACCTCAATATCATAGTCTGTGATAATCCAGACCAGATTATAATTTTCCAGAATAGCCTTATCACTAACTCCCAGTTCAATCGACTGCATCCCTGAGACTTGCAGGGACAGCAAAATCACATCTGGAAGTTTGATATGACCGTTCATATCAGCCATATCAAAAGGAATTTTCATTTTCATTTGATAAGTTAAGCCCATCATCCTACTCCAAAATAAATCGTTCTGCTACAGTGTCTCCCAAAAAGAGACCTCTCTTTGTCATGCGAACTCGGTCAGCCTCAACCTGCATGAGACCTTGTTGCACCAAGTCTCTGACGATTTCTCCATAAAGCCCATCGAAAGACCGACCAAATTTTTCCTCAAATCGCGCCATGGAAACCCCTGATTTCTTGCGGAGTCCCAAGAACATTTCTTCTTCCATTTGCTCTTTTTGACTCAGGTGCTCTTCTGTGATACGAGCATTGCCTTCCTCAACCGCACTGAGATAATGACGAATGGGACCATGATTTTTATAACGAACACCATTGACATAACCAGAGGCCCCAGCACCAATGCCATAGTATTCAGCATTATCCCAGTACATGAGATTGTGGCGACTTTCAAAACCAGGTTTGGAGAAATTGGAAATCTCATAATGCTCAAAACCAGCTCGCTCCAACTCCGCGATGATATACTCAAACATCTCCGCTTCCAGTTCCTCCTTAGGCAGAGGCAATTTCCCTCGTCGCATCCGATTCATAAAGACCGTGTGATTTTCCAAAATCAAGCTATAGAGACTCATGTGGGGAATATCCAGTCCAATAGCCTTAGCCACATTTTCCTTAACTTGCTCCATGGTCTGGCCAGGTAGCGCATAAATCAAGTCGATGGAGATGTTGTCAAAACCAGCCAGTTTCAGGCGGTCGATATTTTCATAAATATCCTTCTCCAAATGACTGCGCCCAATCTTTTTCAGCATCTTATCATCAAAGGTTTGCACACCTAGCGAAACACGATTGACAGCCGAGTTCTTCAAAACAGCTATCTTTTCCGCATCCAAATCGCCTGGATTGGCTTCAATGGTCAACTCTTCCAAGACTGACAAGTCCAAGTTTTTAGTCAAGCCATCCAGTAACACCTCCAGTTGTGGAGCCGACAAGGCTGTCGGTGTCCCACCACCTATATAGAGGGTTGACAACTTTTGAATATCATAGGAACGAAACTCTTCCAGCAGATGCTCCAAATAGCTATCAACTGGCTGATTCTTGATGAAAACCTTTGAAAAGTCGCAATAATAACAAATCTGGGTACAAAACGGGATGTGCACATAGGCTGACGTTGGTTTCTTCTGCATAGTAATTATTATACCATAAAAGCGAACAATACTTAGAATTCCCTTTAACAAAATCCTAGCATTGTTCGCTTTCTTTCTCTAAACATTCTTTTTATTTTATGACGAACACGATTCCCAGAACCAATCTAGTTTGTCTTTACAATACAAAAGAATGAATGTTCATTTGACTAAATTTTTAGTCTTCTTTTTTCTTGCGAGCTACAAGTCCAAATCCACTCAATAGTCCAAGAAGTCCTAGAGATGCAAGAGCAGCATTTGATTCTGTTCCTGTATTCGGCAATACATTTTGAGAATCATTTGATTTAGCTCCATTATCAATAGTAGTCTCAGTATCTACCTGATCTGCATTCGGAGTAACTGCATCTGGAATTGGAGTTGTTGGTGCAGGTGTATCTTGACCAGAACCTCCATTAGTATCTGGTGTGACTGGTATTTCTACCTTAGTTTCTAGTTTACCGTTTCCTTTGTCGTACTCTGGCGTGTAGATGTCTTTGTCTTTCTCTCTAACTGTTACTTCCACTGGAACGATATCTTTTGAACCGTCTGGGTAAGTTACTTTAGCAACCGTATTTCCAACATTACCTTTTGTAGCTGTTGATGGTTTACTTACAACTGTAACGGTTCCTGATCCATTGCCTTTTACTTTAGCAATGACTTCTGAATCTTCAATCACATGATTTGGATCAACCGTTAAACCTTCTCCTGTTGGATTATATTTATTCGCTTGTTCTTGGACTTTAATTGTGACTGTTTCAGTAGTTTCATTACCGCCCTTATCATAGACTTTAATCGTTACAGGATAATCACCTTTATTTCCTATTGGTGTTCCTGTAATTTGTCCATTCGCATTTGGATTTTATAAAAGATAAGATAAGAAAAATAAAAGTTAAAATCTATAGACAATTTAATGCCAATTAACACCTTTCTATCCTTGGGCATCTATAAATTCATGTAATTTATCTTGCAATAATTTTCCTCTATCTTTTATAAAGATATCATATATAGATTTATTTATTTCTTGCTCTCTTTCACATATATCTTTTTTTGAAATATGCACCTTATCTATTTTAAATACATCATTAATTTTTAAATATTTTTCCTCACAAGTTAAACTTTCCTTCTTTTTAGCAAATGATCCATTACTAATCTTTCCATTTGTTTTTTTTGTTAACAAAGTCAGATTACCGATTCTATTTTTCAACTTAGAATTTTTTTTATTAAATTTATTAAAGTACGGATTTTGAGGAATAATATGTTCGATTTCCCATATCGAATCTTCATTAAATTTATATTTTTTTAAAAGAGTATTGATATTACTTTCAGAATCAAACAAAGAAAGACATATAAGAATGAATCTTGTAAACTTTCTATGCTTACTATAAAAATTGGAGATATTTGGAGAAACATAGTATTCATAGATAGTATAATGCCTTTTCACATAATTTATAAGATAATCAGCTAATTCATCAACATTTTCCAAACTAGGATTCTCTTCTTGATTTTTTCCTTTTAAATCTGCAATTATGGATTTATCAAACATTAAGTTTAAATAATCATCATAATTATTTTTCATACTTACAGTGTCTCCCTTTCGTAACATTTAAAACGCTTACATATAATATAAAGAAAGCCGGATAGAACGTAGCTTTTCAACTTCATTCTATCCGTTACTTCCTTCAAGAATTGACACTAACTATTTTCAGTTCAATTTAATGACTCATCTTAATTGTTTCGTGTTTCTTCTTCATCGTCTTTCTTCTTTTTAGCAAATAGCAAGCCAAATGCTCCAAGCAGAGAGAGAGCTCCTAATGCACCTGTAGCACGATCTGCTTTCGTACCAGTATTTGGCAATACTGCTTGATTTTGAGAAGGAGCTACCTGACCATCAACTGTTTGACTTGGTTGTTCAGCCTGTTTGGTGTCTGGAACAGTAGGTTTTTCTGTTTCAGGTTTATGTTCTGTATTATCAGTTGGTACTTCAGGTCTTGGTTGTGGTTTGTTATCTCCACCTTGTTCTCCTCCATTACCTTCTGGTTTAGTTGGAGTAACTTTTCTGAAGATATGGGTTACTACATCACCTTCTTCATTAACATCTGTTCTTACAAATACATAACCTTCAATTTCACCTGCTTCTAATGCTTCGTTCGCTTTACCTAATACGGCTGGAGCTTTCGCATCTGCTGGTTTCAATTCATTACCTTGTTCATCAACCCATTTAGTGATGATTAACTTAACTTTAGGTAATTCTACTGGATCTGGAAGTTCTCCATTTACCCCACCGTTAAATTCTGGGATATCAACTACTGGAGGATCTATTAGGTTCCCGTTTTCATCCACTCCGTTTGACGAGATTGGACCTGTGTATTCTGGGGTTTCTGGTTGAACTTCAGGATCACCATTTATATTTTGTTGTTTGACAGTAATTGGAACTTCTACTTCGTCTTCACTTCCATCTGGATAGTGAACGATCGCTGTTCCTGTTGTATTACCTGGAGTTGTCACTGTTGGTGGTGTCTTCCAGCTTACTGTTGTTCCACTTGGTAATCCTGTCTTATCGACACTGCTTTCTGCGTCTGGCACTGTTCCATTATCCACTGTTTGTGGGATTGCTGGTGGATTATAAGTGTCTTTTTGTTGTTTGACAGTAATTGGAACTTCTACTTCGTCTTCACTTCCATCTGGATAGTGAACGATCGCTGTTCCTGTTGTATTACCTGGAGTTGTCACTGTTGGTGGTGTCTTCCAGCTTACTGTTGTTCCACTTGGTAATCCTGTCTTATCGACACTGCTTTCTGCGTCTGGCACTGTTCCATTATCCACTGTTTGTGGGATTGCTGGTGGATTATAACGTTCCGCATTATTTGCTGGACGAACATTATCCCTCAACGTAAACGTTTGTGCTGGATCATTCTCGCCTACACCTTCGCCTCGGTGAGTATATGTTACATCCCCGTTTGCTGCTACTTGTAACTCATCAACATTGACTGATGGGTTCGCTTTTTTCACCGCTTCTTTTACAGCTTCTATTTCTTTTGGAGTTAGATTCGTTAGATTAATTGCTGGAACTTTCTCAACTGGTTTCAATCCTGCGAATGCTTCTGTTTCGTATGAATCAACTTTTCCGTTCTTATTGCTTTCGTGACGTGTTACCACACGGTCTCCTGCTTGGAATGTTTCGTGTCCTAATAGGCTGATTGTAATACTTCCGTCTGAATTCACAGTAATGTCACGGTCGTTACGGCTATTTGTGTAACCTGTCTCAGTTTTTGTTAATTGCATTCCAACACCACGAATTGTTACGTGTAATTTGTCGCCATTTTCTACTGTTGTATTTGGTTTAACTGTTACCGTATTATCCAACTCGTTAAATGTTGTTGTAATGTCTATTGGTTTAACTTCTAAAACTGGAACTGTAACATCTTTCTTCGTATTATCACTAAATGTTAAGCCTACAGTAACTACATTCTTACCACCTACCACACTGATACGTCCGTTATTCTTCACTTCTTTAGCAGTTGGTTGTGGTTGTGCTTGTGGAACTGTAACGTTGTTCAATACACGATTATATTCAGTTGCTGGTACGCTTCCTTGTTCGCCCTTAGCTTTAGCTGCTTTAACAGATACTTCTGGAATTGTTAAAGTTGGTTTTGCTTTATTCGCATTTGTTGTATCTAATGGAACTTCAATATCTTCTCTTGAACCATCAGGATATGTCACTGTTGCAGTGATATATAATGTACCGTCTTGTTTTGTTTGGACTGTACTATTCTTCATCGCAAGTGATAATCCAGATGTGTTTTTATCAACTTTCACTTCACCACGTGTTGATGAGAACGCCAACGTGTCTTTAATCTTGTCAAATTCAGTGGTTGTAATTGTTGTATTAGCTTGAGTGATATCACGTTCAATCTTAGATTTACTTACTGTCGGTGTATATTTCGTTGCTTGAGTTAATGTTTTGAAAACAACACGATATGGGTTTGAAGCAACATTATCTCTACTTCCTGATTTATCCTTAATATTATTTTCTGCAGCATCCATTGCTGATGCGTAACGAGTTGTAATGACTTCATCATCACTCCATAATGTACTTCCCGATTTAATCTTATTAAGGGTTCCTCTTACCGTAAATGTTAATGGAGCATTTGTAATTGTATCTCCATTTCTAATTACTTTATTGTAAGTAAGCCCATAATTACCAAGATCTGTTAGTGTTGTACCTTGATCAAAGAATACTGCTTCTAATAATTTATTAGAATTATCGTTAATAGTTGCAACATCAAGATTTGTATCTTCAGTTGGTGTAATGTAAACTACACGATTTCCTTGAGCATCTGTTTCTGTATTTTGGAAGTCAATCGTTGGATAAATCGCGTCACCAGGTTTAGCATCGCCTGAAGCTTCATCACTTGCGACCTCACCATCTCTTGATACGATCGCTGTTGCTTTTACAGTTGATCCATCTTGAACTAAGCGGTCTTTAATTTTAACAGTACCTGTTGCTCCATCAATTGAAATTGGAACATTTGATCCAAATGACCATGTATCTCCATTTTTAGATGCAGTATACGTTACTTCTTGTGGATTATCTCCCTGAGTAGTATATGTTACTTTTAGACGATTTACATTTGTTTCATTAAGTTGGGTAATTGTTACATCCCCATTATCTTGCGGTGCAACTACAGGAGTTGTTGGTTTTACTTTGAAGACAATTGTTTTTTCGATATAACGACGTCCGTTAATTTCAGTATTATCTCCAGTTTGTCCAGAAACAACTTCACCGATTCCATTTGTTCCAGCATAATCCACTGGGAAATAAGCTCTTGCTTTAACAGTATATTGCCCTGGAGCACTATATTGAAGCGTACGAGTTGTTGAGCTTCCATCACTACTTACATAACGGAACGTCATTCCTGTAGGGAAGTTTCCTGTATCTGTACGAGTTGTACCATCATTTACAGTTAAGTAATGGTTTGGATCCGGTATGCTAACTCCAACATTAGTTTCTACGGTAATAGAATTTTGATTTTCTTGTGGTGATCTTGCTTCTTCAAAGTCAACATCTAATACACGGATACGGAATTTCACTTCTCCTTGGTTTCCAGAAGCTACACCATTAGCACCATCTGATACTTTCATGGTTACTGTCGACATTCCTAATGTCGCGTCAGCTGCAACACGTCCTGAAATTGTATGTGTTCCATTGGCATTTGCCACTGCACCCGTAACTGAAACTGTATTATTCGTTCCACCAAATGAAACACCTTTTGGTAATCCTTCTACATATTGAAGATTTACACGTCCTGTTGCTTCATTATCATAGAAGCTTAACGGAATATCTAATTGACCATTACGATAAATAGTCACGATTGGAGAGTTTGAATCATCTCCTGATAATTCAGTTGTTCGCTTATCAGATGGATTTGTCATCTTCACAGTTGGTGGTGAATCTTCCGTTACAATCAGCGTTACTGGTTTTTCAACTCTAGCAGGTGTATAAATTGTTACAGTCTTACCATCAATAGTTTTTTCATAACTTCTCGCACCATTTGCAAACTCAGCGACTACTTTATAGTCTGTTATCGTTCCTGATTTTGGTAATGTTGTAGTTTGTGCTACTTCTTGATTATTCTTAATCCATTTGAATCGCATTCCTCCTGGGAAATACTGATCGTCTGAATTAACTCTATTCGTTGCTGTAGTTGTTAAGAAGTGGTGTGGATCTCCTAATTGTGAGTTTAATCGAACACTCTTAGGACTATCTTTAACATCAACATCTACAATCGTATATTTGAATTTATACGTTTTTTCGTTATTTAAGGCATCTTTTACAGTAACACGTGCTTCACGGTCTCCTAAAGGAGCAGTACTATCAACTGTGTTGTTTGTTGTTAATTGATACTGTGTTTTATTCGCCATGTTCCCTGTCTTAGGTGAATCAGCGTTTCCTTGTTTGTTGAACCAAACACCATTTGGAATACCGTCTGCTTTTAGATAAGTCGTTACTCCAGAATTATCATTCACTTCAAATGTTGGATTAAAGTTAGCACCTCTATAAATAATGAAATGATTGTCTGCTGCATTTTCAGTCAACTCTTTACCATTCATTTTTACAGTTGGCGGGATTTTATCTGATTTTTCAACTGGAATTTGAATTACTTCACTTGTTCCATCAGGATAATTAACTGTTGCACCAACATAATAAGTACCATTCGAATTACGTTTTACTGCTCCATTTTCATTCATAGTAATGTTCATATTTGGCGTATTATGCGCTACTTTCACATCACCTTTATTGGCTGTAAATGTAATAGTGGACTTAATCGCATTAAATTCATCAGCTGACAATCTAGCACCATTAGCAGTAATATCTTTATTAATAGCTTGCGTTGCTACTTGTGGATTATACTTAGCTGCTTGTGACAAAATCTTGAACTGTACACGTAATGGATTTGAATTTTCATTTGATTGATTTTTCAATTGATTTCCTGCAGCATCCATCGCTGAAACATAACGTGTGACTAATGCAGAATCATTTTCCCAGATATTATTTGTATTCGGATTAATTTTTGGAACTGTTCCCGTAATTACAATATCGTGTGGAGCAGTGAAATCTCCATTATTTGTTCTAGGTTTATCATTATAAGTTAATCCATATTCTAAATTATAAGACGTACCATTTCCGTGGAATAATACTGTTTCTAATAACTTGTTAGAGTTATCTTTTACAGTACCCAAAGTAATTGAACCATTTGATAAGTTTTCTGTTGGTGTCACATAAACTACACGTTGTCCATTCACTACTTCTGTATATTTTGAATTGAATTCAAATGTTGGAGCGATACGCTCACCCGTTTTAGTAGTTGCTGTAGTGTCATTACTGTTAACACTATCTGATGTAGCTACTTTTGCTGTTACTTGAGAAGCATCTCCAACTGCACGGTCTTTAATTGTTACAGCACCAGTATTTGCATCAATCGTTACTCCATCTATTGAAGGATTATCTAATGTCCAACTGTTACCATTTTTCGTTGCAGTAACTGTTTGTTGTGCTCCATTACCATTTGTGTACGTAAAGCTTAACGTATTTACATTTGTTTGGTTAGTATGTGAGACAATTACATCCCCATTTTCTTGAGGTGTTACAGTTGGTGCTGTTGGTTTCACTTGGAATTCAATATCTCTAGCAACATAAGCACGTCCACGGATTTCATTGACATTATCTCCTGTCGCATTTGTTGCAGTAACTGATTCACCATTTGTTGGTACATATGTTGTTGGATAGAACGCAGCTGCTTTTTCAGTATATTTACCAGGAGCAGTATACGTTAAGTTTGTCTTATATTCTGTCCCTCTAATATAACGGAATGTCATTCCACTTGGGAACAATCTATCATTTCTTTGTGACCCATCATTTACTGTTAAGTAATTATTTGGATCCCCTACTGGTCGGTTTAATTCCACTTCTCTAGAAATTTTAGCCGCGCCTGTTTGTTCAGAAACACCTTGTTCAAAGTCAAGATCTAACACACGAACACGGAATTTCACTTCTTTGTTATTTCCTTGATTTACATCTCCGTTTGCCGCATCAGATACTTTCAATGTAACTGTTGAAATTCCTAATGGAGCATTAGCGTCAACACGACCACGAACTGTATAACTTCCTTGAGTATTTTCAGTTTTACCTGATTCTTTAATTGTTACATTAGAATTTGCAGAAGCATTTTCATTGAACCAAACACCTCTAGGAATTCCAGACACATGCTGAATGTTTACTTTACCAGCCGCATTGTTATCGTAATATTTTAAAGGTAACTCAATATTTGCACCGCGATAAACATCAATAGTTGGTGCAGTTGAAACATTATCCGTTAATGTTGTTTCAGTGTTATTTCTTGTTTTATCAACAATTTTTACAGTTGGCGCCACTCTGTCAGGTTCAGGTGTTGGTATCACAGATGTACTACTAGCTGATTCTACTGACCCATAGTTATTTGTTACAGTTGTTTTAGCGCTAATCGCTGTCGACGGTAATGCTCCAGATACATTAATAGTAGCTTTTTGACCATTTGTTCTTCCTGTTCCAATTACGGTATTCCCGTTATATAAGGTTACAGTAGAGCCATTAGGAACTCCATCTTGTACAGTTACAACTACATTTTGTCCTGTTTTTCCTGCTTTTTCATTGACTGAACTTTGCTCAATTACAGGTGTTTTAGGTTTAACTTTTAGTGTTGCAGTTGTCGAATTTGATGAATTATCAGAATATGTTGCAGTAACATTATACTTAAATATTCCTGCAGTACTTGTATTCGGTTGTCCATTTGTCCAACTCCAACGCATTCCCTCAGGGAAGTTTTTAGTATCATCATTTCGAACTACAAAATCTGATGCTACAGGATTACTTACATCTCCAAGAGAATCCCCAACTGTTTTTGTAACTTCTTTCCCCTTTATAGGATATAATTGCTTATCTGGTCTACTTTCCAATTTCGTTCCAGTAGCAGCATACACATATGCCTGAAGCGCATTGAAAGCTTTCCCTTCTTTAGCGGTTACAGCTAAAGCCCCTGCTTTTTGGGCTTGTGCATCCGTAACATTATCTTTCAAACGAACCTTAATATGAAATTTATAAGCATAATTTTGATTAGGTGATACAGTTAATATATGAGAATAAGACGCACCAGGATAAGAGCCGTTAGGATCATTATTTAATTTAATAATACGATTTAGGTCCTCATTATGTTGCAATTGTTTCAACATTTGTTGTCTCTGATCATCTCTGGTTGGACCACCACTCATCTGAAACAGTCCACCTGCAGCACCCCATAGTCCTTGTGAGCCTGAATCCTGATAACTATTACTTGCCAATCTCCCCAATGGGACTGTATATCTATCACCTACTCTAGTAAAATTGTTAGGATTATCAGAAAGTCTTCCTGTTCCTGCATTATTTTGATAACGTTCGTAGTAAACATCAGAAACAACTCCTACAGGATAACTACCTCCTGAATACAAAAGATCACGAGGTGGGTAGAACCAAAATGCATTTCCAGTAGTTCCACTCAAAGCTTTACCATCATTTTGGAAGTAAACATCATAAGTAATATATTTCTTACCGTCTTCTTGACTATATTTTGCCGTCATGAATGTTTTATCAATTGTTCGGGTACGTTGTCCAGCAGATACTCCACCACCACCAAATTTTTCCTCTGAGATATACTCTTTTACGTTAATTAACGCACCTTCAACACGTCCCTCATCAGTCGTAGTTGCTCTAAATCCAGCACCTTCACCCATACTTCGATTATTACGTGAATCACGAGATCCAGTATTAGCAATCGTATTTTCACCTTCTTTTACAACCTTTTTAGGCGCATCAACCTTAGGCATTGAAGATAAGACAAAACTTTTCTCATTAAGTTTTTTAGCTGCCGCATCTACTTCAGCTTGTGTCAACTCATTATTATTTAATGCATTTTTAGCATTTTCTAAATCTGCTTGGATTGCAGCAAGGGTTGAAGCTGGAGCTTTTTCCTTGTTGACTTTATCCAAGAGTTCTTGAACTTTTGTAATACTAGCTTGTAACTGAGACTTATCTAGTGTTTGTTTTTCCGTAACTTTATCACCACTAGCATCTTTCGTTACAGTTATTGTGCTAGTAGATGTGCCGTTATTTAGAGAATTAGCCTCTACGGCTTCTTTATTTTCAGATGGTTTCTCTATTTCCTCAGTTTCTTTGGCTACCTCAACTTTTTTAGTTTCCTCATTTTTTGCTGTCGGAGCAGGCTCTATCAGAGGCGATTCCTCCTCATTTGGATTCGGTGCGCCTATGACAGGTTGGTTTTTATCATCTACACCATCCGCACTAACGACATGCGTACCTAAAAACATCAGTGCTGCTACGGCTACTGAAGCTGCACCAAAGCTATATTTACGAATAGAAAAGCGCAAGACCTTATCGCTTTGATGACGTTTAATTCGACTGAATGACTTATTTTTATGTTCCATGTTCCCTCCTAAGGGCAATATAATATAGAAAAAGCAATTTTTATAACTTCAACTCAAAAAAAGAGTTAACTTATAAAAATCACTATGATGACTAGTATTTGCTAATAACATCACAGCTATCACAGCTATCACAGCTATCACAGCTATCACAGCTATCACAGCTATCACAGCTATCACAGCTATCACAGCTCAATTATACCATTTTTGACATATTTAAACAACTATAAACCGGTTTTCCCATCAGATAAAATTAAAAACCATTAATTTGAATAAAATGTTATCATGTTATATAAATAAATACAAAAAGAGATGCCCCATCTACCTATAAAATAAATCCATCATCACCTATCACATCAGTTGATTTATATTCATTGTAGCTCCTGAAACATTTCTCAAGAATGTCGAGTAGTAGCTATATCGTGTCAGGTGAAACGTATCGAAAAATGGACTAATAGCACAGCGATGGAGAGTTTATTGGGGTATCCCAAAATTGAGCATTAGAATTAGAAGAAACACAATGTTTTAATACTCTCCAAACAATGTCAGCGTCATCTTGGCGTAGGATAATTGCTGACTTTGTCAGTTTTATCTACAATCTCAAAATAGTGTTTTAAGCTATCTGCGCCTAGCTTTCTAGTTTTCTCTTTGATGTTTATTGAGTATGAGTATTTTGGTACAAGTTTCTACTTTTTCTAAAACACAACAATAGCCTTGCACCTCTTTTAAAACGAGGAGCAAGGCTGTTGTTTAATCTTTTTATTCATTGTCTACTTAACAATGAACCATACATATTTTGACTAAATTTTTAGTCTTCTTTTTTCTTTCCAAGAGCAAGCCCGAGACCACTTAGAATACCAAGAAGTCCTAGAGAGGCAAGAGTCGCATTTGATTCTGTTCCTGTATTTGGCAATACATTTTGAGAATCATTTGACTTAGCTCCATTGTCAATAGCATCTGTATTATCTTCATGAGTTGCATTCGGAGTAACCTCATCTGGAATTGGAGTTGTTGGTGCAGGTGTATCGTGACCAGAATTTCCATTAGCATCAGATGTTACTGGTGCAACTGGGATTGGAGTTGTTAGCGCAGGTGTATCGTGACCAGAATTTTCATTAGTATCAGGTATTACTGGAATTGTATTTGTGTTTGAACTTACTTTTCTGAAAATGTGGGTAATTACTGGTTCATTTTCATCAATCACAGTTTGTACAAATTCATATCCAAGAATTGATCCATGTTCAGCATCCTTTTCACTACCTGTCTTAACGGATAGTTTCAATACATTTTCATCCTCATCAATCCATCGAACCTCAATCATTAGCTCTGGCAATTCAATTGAAGCCGGTAATACACCATTTTCAAAAATTGTTACCTTAGCTGGATTTTCTACTGGAACTTCCACAGCTGGTTTACCTGGTTCAGTAATCTTACCTGTACCTGAAACTTTACCTTCTGGTAATTCACTGTTTAGTACTTTACCTTTACCGTCTTCACCGATTGTGACTATGATTGGCTTGTCACCTTTACCTGGGATCTCTACCTTAGTTCCTGGTGGGTATGTTGATCCATCTGGTCTCTTAGGTGTGACTGTAACGTCACCTGTCTTAGGATCTTGTTCTAACTCTACTTTTGGTTCTTTCGTTTTCCCATAAGTTCGAACTGTTGTCGGAGTTACCTTACCTGTTTTTGAATCTACTTCATAGGTAGTGGTATCAATCACATCACGACCTTGGTCATCCTTATTACGTTCAACCTTAGTTTTCGCACCAACTTTAACGATTGTCTTACCTGCTGAAGTGACGACTGGGGTGCCAACGTGTTCTGTGATATGACCGTCGGTTGGATCTACATCGTAAGTGGTTGTAGTGACTGTTTTACCTTTTTCACCCTCAGTACGCTGATCTGGTGTACCGAAGTCTTTTTCAACATCTTTAACGTATTCCACTTCTGGTTCAATCAGCGTTTCTACTACTTTATCCTTAGCTGGAACTTTAACGATCGTATTAGTTGGTTCTTTCAGGCGAACCAGTTTTCCTACAGTTGGGGTAATTTCCCCTGTTGTTGGAGTTACTTTGTACGTTGTTACGATTGTATCTTCACCATCTTCACCTTTAACGGTAGTTGCTTCAGTTCCTTTTTCTTTCGTATCGTCTTTTTCGTAAACTACTGGAGATGGTACTACCCTCTTCTCAACCGTTGGTTCTTTCCTTGTCCCGTAAGTAGTTACTGTTGTAGGAGTTACCTTACCTGTTTCTGGATCAACTTCATAAGTTGTAGTGTTGATAACTTCACGACCTTGCTCATCCTTGCTACGCTCAACCTTAGTTTTAGCCCCAACCTTAACTATTGTTTTAGTAGCTGGGGTGACGACTGGATTACCAACGTGTTCTGTGATATGACCGTCGGTTGGATCTACATCGTAAGTGGTTGTAGTGACTGTTTTACCTTTTTCACCCTCAGTACGCTGATCTGGTGTACCGAAGTCTTTTTCAGCATCTTTAACGTATTCCACTTCTGGTTCAATCGGTGTTTCTACTACTTTATCCTTAGCTGGAATTTTAACAATAGTATTAGTTGGTTCTACTATTATCGGTTCTCCTACATGTGCAATAGCTTCTCCATTGTCTGGATTTACTGTGTAAGTCGTTGTGGTTGTCTTACTTCCGTCTTTTCCTAGAACAGTAATATTATCTTGACCTTTTTCCCTACTAGTATCTTTTTCGTATTTTACTGGGGATGGGATTGTTTCTACATCTACTTTATCCTTCAATCCGTTTTCTTTAAACGTTTCTTTTATTGTATGCTCTAGTATGTTTCCATTATCTGGATTTACTGTATATGAAGTTGCTGTCTTAACAATGTTATTCCCATCTTTAGAAGTTACTACTTTATCTTTCGCTGCTACTTTAACGATAGTAGTTGTTGGATTTACTATTACTGGCTCTCCTACATGTGCAATAGCTTCTCCACTGTTTGGATTTACTGTGTAGGTCGTTGTGGTTGTTTTACTTCCATCTTTTCCTGAGACAGTAATATTATCTTGACCTTTTTCCCTACTAGCATCTTTTTCGTATTTTACCGGGGATGGGATTGTTTCTACGTCTACTTTATCCTTCAATCCGTTTTCTTTAAACGTTTCTTTTATTGTATTCTCTGTAATGTTTCCATTATTTGAATTTACTGTATATGTAGTAACTTCTTTGACAATGTTATCTCCGTCTTTAGAGTATACTACTTTATCTTTTGCTGCTACTTTGATAATTGTATCCGTTGGATTTACTATTACAGGCTCTCCTACATTTGGAGTAACTTCCCCATTAGTTGGATTTACTGTGTAGGTCGTTGTGGTTGTCTCACTTCCATCTTTTCCCGGAATAGTAATATCATCTTGACCTTTTTCCCTACTAGCATCTTTTACATATCTCTTAGATAATGGAATTCCTCTTGCTTCTACTTTATTCTTAGCTGGAACTTTAACGATCGTATTAGTTGGTTCTTTCGTACGAACCGGTTTTCCTACAGTTGGGGTAATTTCCCCTGTTGTTGGATTTACTTTGTACGTTGTTACGATTGTATCTTCACCATCTTCTCCTTTAACGGTAGTTGCTTCAGTACCTTTTTCTTTCATATCGTCTTTTTCGTAAACTACTGGAGATGGTACTGCCCTCTTCTCAACCGTTGATTCTTTTCTTGTCCCGTAAGTAGTTACTGTTGTAGGAGTTACCTTACCTGTTTCTGAATCAACTTCATAAGTTGTAGTGTTGATAACTTCACGACCTTGCTCATCCATGCTACGCTCAACCTTAGTTTTAGCCCCAACTTTAACTATTGTTTTACCAGCTGGTGTGACCACTGGGTTACCAACCTGTTCTGTGACTGTTCCATTATTTGGATTAACATCATACCTTGTAGTCGTTACAGATTTTCCTTTTGTTCCTTCTCTACGCTCGTCTGGTGTACCGAAGTCACGAGTGTCATCTTTTTCATAAACCACTGCAGGTTCAATTGGTGTTTCTACTACTTTATCCTTAGCTGGGACTTTGACCACTGTAGGAGTTGATGGGACTACTACCGCCGGTTCTTCATGCGGAATAAGACTGCCATCTGTAGGATTCACAGTATAAGTGGTAGTGACTGTTCTAGTGCCTGGAGTACCAGCTATTGTTACATTAGTTTCACCTTTGGATTTTGTTGCGTCTTTTTCATAACGAACACTTGGCTGTATTTGCGTAACAACAACCTTAGATTTGGCACCATCTTTCTTGAACACTTCATCAAGTGTATTTTTAGTAATCTGTCCTGTATCAGGATCTTTCATACTGATAGTTGTTGACTTAATGATGTCATCTCCGCGTTTACTGTATACAGCAGTTTCTCCAACTTTTTCTACAGATTTAATTGATGTAATTTTTTTATCTTGATAACCTGTCCCATCTAAAGAGATTCGTTTCCCAGATATAAACTCTGATCGTCTATTAATCATATCGGATTCAAAATAAGAACGTGAACTATGACCTCCGCTTGTTCGTCCAACATTTATAACAACATCACTATCATTACTGACACCTTTTCTTATCGTCGAATCATTATCAACAATATAATGAGTCAATTTCCCTGACTTAGCTATTTTTTTGCTATCTAAACCTTTCTGCCAAAATTCACGGCCAGAAACCAAACTTGTCACAACTTTTGGAGCATTAAATGTTGTTCCTTTTTTTAATACATTATTATAAAAGTTTCTATAAGCCAACTGTTCTTTAGTAGACATGACTCTGCTGTCAGAATATGCCAACTGATAGGCTTCAACCATTGCCCGTTGTACTAAATATCCCCCTAAAGAATGTCCTGTCAAATAAAGATTGGTAATACTCTTATCTTTAGCTAGTTCACGCATGATATTTTCTGCATCTATCCCTTGTTGAGGATTTCCTCCAGTCCCCAGAGTTATATCAGCTCCGATATCTTTCGCATCACTTGTTCCACGAAACGCTAATACTTGTGCAGTTCCATTTGGTAAATATAAAAAATCACTCTTAGTTTCATACAACACAGCATCTAGTCCACTGGATGTATGATAACTTTTCTTCCTTTCCCAATAAGGTCCCAACTCCTTATTCATCATCATATATTCATAACGCGGCTTCCTATCACCATTCTTTTTATATAACTCTGACTCTGTTAAAGGTTTCTTATGATCCAACACTCTATCGATATAATTATCATCACGGTAAGACAATTCCATGAACATAATCATATCGCGTTCACTCACATTCCATTTTAATTTTTCATCTGGCTTTTCTTTACTATCAATAATACCATCACCATCAGTATCTTCTAATAAGGGATGACTATTATAGCCTACATACTTTTTCCCACCTTTTTCATAAATATAAAGCTCTTCTTTATCCTTCAAGTAATCATCATCTGTATAAGCTTCTGGACTTAACTTAGGGCCGTTTAATAACAAACTGTCAAGCTTATTACCTTCTGAACCGATTACTCCTGCTTTTATTTGCTTAGCGTACTCATCAGTTAATTCATACTTTTTAACCTCGGAAGGAGTTGATGTTGCTCTCACCTCTGGAGTACTTGATCTATCTTCACCTGCTACGAAAGCCCTTGTGGTCAAGCTGTTATTTTCCTTATCCCCAGATGTGCCGAGTTCTGTAGTCCTTGTAGATCCTATTGGAACATCTCTGGTATCTAACTCAGAAGAAGGATTATCTTGATTATCTGGTAAATTTTGAACTTTTTCTCTTTTCTCCACAGAAGATAGAGAACTTTCTGTAGAAGCCAGTACTCCCTGGGATGGTGTAAACAAGGAAATTCCTATTAATACAGAAGCTACTCCAACAGAAAATTTTCGAATCGAAAAACGTTGACGTTTATTAAAAATATCTTTCATTTTACCAACTTTCTTTCTAACTGTTTTTACAAAATAGAGGGTTCTAATATTTTCCCTTGACAAAATACTAAATCGTTTCTTTAACTAAAATTTTAGAGCTTTTCCTCTACTTTATCATAAACCACCACATTGATTTCTAATCATAGAAAAATGGATCGATTAATATTAATAAAATATCAGTAAAATATAAAAAAATGTAATACTCAATGAAAATCAAAGAGCAAACTAGGAAACTAGCCGCAGGCTGTACTTGAGTACGGCAAGGCGACGTTGACGCGGTTTGAATTTGATTTTCGAAGAGTATAAATATTTCACTTCCAACACTGCCATTATACCATAAAAAATCATGACACTCATGTGTTTTTAAAAAGGTTTGTCAAAAAGTCTTCAAAATCAAAAAAACACATAATATCAGACATACAGCCCTTAATACTATGCGTTTTATCTTATACAATTTACTAGATTTGCGACTACTATTGGATTTTTATCCAACTCTCTTAAATCTAGATTTTTTCTTCTTTGATATCAATAACAATCTCTTCTGATTGGTCAAACGTTTCGGCCTTTTCTTGCCATTGCTCCTTGAGATTATTGAATTGATTTTTTGATGCTTCTGTCGCTTGGCGAGCACATGATTTGGCTTGAGCAAGTACACTGTCCACAGTGATTTCACCTGACTCAACCTGTTCTTTGGTTTTCAGAACAAAATCTGTAGCCTGCTCCTTGACTTCTGTCAGTTTTTCACAGACCTGCTCCTTGGCATATTCCGGATCTTCTCTCAAATCATCTAGAAAATCTTGAGCCTGACTGCAAACTTGTTTGCCCTTGTCGCTTGTTAAAAACAAGGCAAGAGCTGCACCTGAAACAGTTCCTAAAAGGATTGAGGATAATTTACCCATAAGGATTCTCCTTTTTTATTTTTTGAAAAATTTACTTGCAAGACGAAGAGCTGATAAACTTGCACCAGTCTTGAGTGTTTTTGAACCAGCTGATGAAGCTTTCTTGCTCAAGACACGCGCATGGTCATTGAGGTCTGAAACAGAAAGAGATAAATCTGCAACAGCACTAAAGAGTGGATCAATCGTTGCCACCTTGACATTGATATCATCTGCCAAGACATTGACCTTAGCTAGCAATTCATTGGTATGATGCAAGGTTACATCCACATCTGAAGTCAAGGTTTTAATCGTCTTCTCTGTTTCATCGATAACACGGCCAAGTTTTTGTACAGTAATAATCAGATAGACCAAAAAGACAATCAAAGCTAGGGCGACAAGAATATATGCAACTTCTAACATTTAGTTTTCCTCCTCAGTAAAATAGTAAGGGGCCTTCTTTCGATTTTGATATAGAATAATAAAAATACCGAGACCGATAAGAACAACTGATAGCCATTGAGAGACTCGAAGGCCAAAGAACATGAGACTATCTGTCCGCATACCTTCGATGACCATACGACCAAAACCGTACCAAATCAAGTAGAAGGCAGTGATATGACCTCTTCTGAGACTCTTCCATTTTCGTCTGGCAATCAGAATCAAGGCAAATCCAAGTAGATTCCATAGAGACTCATAAAGGAAGGTCGGCTGACGGTAGCTCCCTTCAATATACATCTGGTCACGAATAAAGGCAGGTAGATAATCCAGATTATCCACTGCAGCCCCGTAGGCTTCTTGATTAAAGAAATTTCCCCAGCGACCCAAACTTTGGGCAATCATGACGCTAGGCGCCGCGATATCTAGAAAATCCCAAGTATTGATGAGTTTACGATCAGCAAAGATATAAAGTACAATAGCCCCTGTAATCAGACCACCGTAAATGGCCAAACCACCATTCCAAATGGCAAAAATTTCTCCGACATTCTGACTATAGTAATCAAAACGGAAAATAACATAGTAGAGACGAGCTCCTAAAATAGCCAGAGGAAAGGCTATCAAGATAAAATCTAAAATATCGTCTGGTATGATCTTCTTTCTCGGCGCTTCTTTCATGGTCAAATAAACCGCAAGAATCAAGCCTGTCACAATACACAAGGCATACCAACGAATAGCTAGAGGGCCAAGATGAATAGCAATTGGATCAAGCATTAGACACCTCGTTTTGAGCAATAAGATTTGTCAAGCGTTCTTCGAACAAACGGGTCGCATCAAAGCCCATTTCCTTGGCACGATAATTCATGGCAGCTGCCTCAATCACAACAGAGATATTTCGACCTGTTTTAACTGGGATGCGGATACGAGGAATAGCAACGCCAGAAATTTCTAGTTCCTCTGGATTGTTTCCAAGACGATCAAAGGTCTTATGTGTATCGTAATTTTCCAAATAAACAGCCAGCTGGACTTGTGAAGAGTCCTTGACCGCACTCGCACCGTAGAGACTCATAACATCGATAATCCCAACCCCACGAATCTCAATCAGGTGTCTCAAGATTTCAGCTGGTTCACCCCAAAGAGTAATCTCGTCCTTGGCAAAGATATCGACACGGTCATCTGCCACCAAGCGGTGACCACGTTTGACAAGCTCAAGACCTGTCTCACTCTTACCGATTCCACTATCACCTTGAATCAAGACACCCATCCCATAGATATCCATCAAGACTCCATGCACACTGGTACGTTCTGCCAAACGAGAATCCAGATAACTAGATAACTCTCCAGATAAACGACTAGTCGCCGTACGGCTGGTTAAAATGGCAATCTTACACTCTCTGGCTGCCTTTAACATCTCCTCTGGAACTACCAAACCACGAGCAACAATGACCGCAGGTGTCTCAGGTAGAAACATTTTTTTCAAAACTTCATAGCGGCTGTTAGAAGGCATGCTGATCAGATAAGACCACTCCTTCATCCCCAAAAGTTGAATCCGCTCTGGCGTATAGTAGTCAAAATAGCCTGTCATTTCAAGACCAGGTCGCGTAATATCCGCTGTATTGATTTCCTTTTCAAGCAATTCTGGTTCGCCATAGACAATGTCTAGTCTAAGCTTTTCAATCACTTCTTTTACTAAAACCGACATCATTTCCTCCTTCAATCGAGTTCTTTTTACTATTATATCAAATTGTCCTTAGAAGTTTCAGATTTTTGCAGGCTTTGGAGTATTTATTTAAAAGAAAAAGGACTAGATTTCTCTAGCCTTTCAGTTCTAATTAGAATTTTTTACGTTTACGAGCTGCTTCTGATTTACGTTTACGTTTTACAGAAGGTTTTTCATAGAATTCACGTTTGCGTGTTTCTTGAAGAGTACCAGCTTTAGTAACCGCACGTTTGAAACGACGAAGTGCGTCGTCAAGAGATTCATTCTTACGTACTACTGTTTTAGACATTTTTTTCACTCCCTTCAAGTTCAAGATCTATTCTATTTTACACGTAAAAGGAATAATTGTCAAGAAAAAACTGCCATAAACTTATATTATCTTCAATTGCTAACTTCTCAAAGTAACTTCCACTTGCCCAACCGAAGTGGAAATTAGTCTAAAACGGATTTTTATGGTGGAATTA